>JANQNP010000042.1 GCA_028279505.1 Dehalococcoidia bacterium | reverse complement strand
AGGACGCAACGCCAGCCGGGTCGGCGCCTTCGACGGGCGCCTCGGCGACCGCGGGAGCCTCGCGTTCCAACGCCGGCCGAGGAACCTCGACGTCGGCAGTGCTGTCGCCGGCCACTGCGGGCGGCTCCGGGCCCACCACTGCGGGAGCCGCGGCCTCCCCTTGAGGATCGCCCACCTCGACACCATCGCCGACAGGATCGGCGTCGCCGGCCTGCTCTTCGACCGCGAGAACGCCACTGTCCGCCGGAGCGGCCGGAGCGGCCGGCTCAGTGGGAGCGGCGGGCGGTGGCGTCTCCTCGACGACGAACGCGAACGAGAACTCGGCCTCCGTCACGCGCGGCGGCGCGGCCCCGGGCTCGAGGGCGGTCAGGACCGACGTCACCTCATGCAGCAGAGACGGCGCTGCCTCGTATTCGATCCCCGCGTCAGGCGTCACGACGATCTCGCGCACCCCACGCGCGTCGGTCACGTTCCGATCGACGAACCGCACAGCGTGCGTCCCCGCGATGAGGTCGAGCGGCTCGACGGTCGAGAGCCAGACGTCGACTCGGAGTAGGGGTGTCCCGTAGACGCTGGTCTGCACCAGCAGCTCCCCGGATGCGAACCCGAGTGCGACCGGCTGCCCGTCGATCTCCAGCTGGAGCCCGCCCGCGATCTCCGCCGCCTTGAGTTGCAGGTACGGCTGGTGCTCGGCCGCTGCGATCTCTCCGTCCCCGTCGGCGTCGAGCCGCTCGAGGTCGTTGAACGACTGGATCTCCGCCATGTCCATGACGTAGCGCAGGTCGATGCGATCCTCGGCAGGCGCAAAGCGGGTGTAGACGTGAACCCGAAACAGCTCGTCGGCGTCGTGCGCGCCGGCGACCCCGGGCCACAGGGCCACGACCAGCACCATCGCGAGCGCCGCTATAGCTCGGAGTCGCATCGCTCTACCGCACCACCGTCATCGCCCTACCACGATAATCGCCGGCTCGTGGTCGCGGTGTAGCGGGGAACAACCGAGGTTCATCGGGATCTGACGGAACCGCGGGGGTGAAGCTCAGCGGCCTCTCGTGCACACCGACGCTCCGCGGGCTCGTAGCGATCGACGTCGACCGCCAGGACGCCGCTCCGGTCCCTCCGAGGTTCAGTCCGGCGCTGGCAGATCACCGCGAGTGAAGACGTGCGTGATCGACAGCGGCTCGCGCACCTCCGACCGCTGACTGAGGCCGTACTCCACCACGCGCCGCCAGCTACCACCCGCCTCGACCTCGTACAGCTCCCCTGTACAGAGGCAGGTGATCACGAGGTCTGATTCGGCCTGGATCGGCAAGGCGAGATGGGGCGCCGCCCAGAAGCTGAACGACTCCGAGGAGCCGTTCGTTAGCAGCACCACGAAGCGCGCCGGCTCGTCGAAGTCAGTCCGCAGCACCCCGTCCGCGATCGGAGCGCCGAGGGCAATCGGCTCCCCTGGAGCGAAGCTCGCCGTCGCCCCCAGCCGGTCATCCGCGGTCGTCTCGAAGATCGACACCTCGACGTCCGCTGGGAGCGAGTCGGTCACCCACCGAACCTGGATCTCCACCGGCGCCGCGTCTGGATCACCGTCCGGCGCCGCGCCGCCGCAGGCGGCCGCCAGCAGCACCGCGCTGAGCAAGGTCAAACGTCCGAGGATGATCGACATGAGCCGCGCACCGAACGCGCCCCGCTCGTCGCCACCGAGGCGGCACGAACGGGGCGCACGGCGGAAACGCGTCGAGCGCTAGTTGACGATTGGCGAGTCCGCGCGGTTGCCGTACTCGACCCAGGAACCGTCGTAGACGCGCACGTCGTCGTAGCCGAGCAGATCGCTCAGCACGAACCAGGTGTGCGTCGCCCGCACCGCGGTCTGGCAGAGGGTGAACACCGTCTTGCCGCCGACGACTCCCTCGCCCTCGTAGAGGGTCTTCAGTTCGGAAGCGGGCAGGAATCGCCCGTCATCGTCGATCGCACGGTTCCAGTTCACGTTGATTGACTCCGGGATGTGTCCGCCTCGGTCGGCGCGAACGTCGCGGCCGGCGTACTCCTCGGGCGAGCGCGTGTCGCAGACCAGCACCTCAGGGTCGTCGACGGCCGCCGTCACCTGCTCCCACGTCGCGATCAGCTGCTCGTTCGGCTCGCTGCTGAACGCGTACTCCGCCGCGGTCGGCGTGACCGCGTCGGTGCTCACGGCCCGGCCTTCCGACTCCCAGAGTCCCCAGGCACCATCGAGGGCTCGGACGTCCTCGTGGCCGTACACGCCGAGCACCCAGATGCCACGCGACGCCCACAGGCTGCCGATGCCGTCGTACATCACGATCGTTGTCTCGGGGGTGGCGCCAACCTCGGCGAGGCTCGCGGCCACCTGCTCCGCCGGCGGGATCATGCCTGGCACCCCACGGACCTCGGTCTGGAATACCGCGCCCGGGGTGATCCGGACCGCGCCCGGGATGTGCCCGGCCGCGTAGTCCTCTTCGTTGCGCAGGTCGAGGACGAGCACGTTCTCGTCGTCGAGATGGTCCGCCAGCCAGTCGGTGGTCACGAGGCGGTCGATGCTCGCGTAGCCGCGCTCATCGAGCCCGCTCGCCACCTCCACGCCGTCGTCGTCGTCCGAACCGCAGGCGCTGACTGCCACCAGCCCGCCGATCAGTAGTAGTGCGAGCAGGGGACGACGTAACCGTCGCAAGCTCGAGGGGAGATACATGTAAGTGCTCCTTGGTTGGATATGGAATGAGAGGATCTGAAGTTGGAGCTGGCGTCACGGACGGGACGATCGGTCCCGACAGGCGACGCTCAGTCGCCCTTGAAGATGTGAATCCGCCATTCACCGGGCGTCAGCTCTTCGATTTCGCAGCCGTACCCACGCTTCATCGCTTCTGGCGGGATCGTCGAGAGCGCCGGCGGGTGGTCGGTGACCACGTACAGCCGAGGAATGTCCGGCTGTTCCTCATCCAGCTCCCGATTCGTACGAAGCATGGGGTAGGGAC
Source organism: Dehalococcoidia bacterium (assembly GCA_028279505.1). GTDB lineage: Bacteria > Chloroflexota > Dehalococcoidia > UBA2979 > UBA2979 > UBA6627. The sequence continues at coordinate 67,780 of JANQNP010000042.1, read as the reverse complement.
AGATCTCGCCGCGCACATCCAGCGTTGGGACGTCGGCGTCAGTCTCAGCCATCAGTTGTCTCCTTGTTCGCGCGGGCGTCGTCGGCCTCCGCTCGAGGCCGAAGCGTCACCCGCCATTCACCTGGTCGCGGCGGCTCCATGCGGCAGCGCAGGCCGCGCTCCGCCGCCGCCGGCAGCAGAAACTTTGGAATCACCTCGAGTTCGGACACCACCGTGATCGCCGCCTCGCTCGCGCGCTCCACCGCGCGCTGCGCCGCCGCGATCTGGTCCGGCGACGGCTGCCCTCGCAGGTCAACCAGCTCCACCGAGGGCTCGCCCGCCGCCGAGGTCACTGGATCCTCCGGATCAGCACGACCCCGAGGTAGGCGCCGGCGGCCAGTGAGGCGGCGTAGATCCACCCGTTGAGGGCAAGCGACGGGATCGCGGAGAAGAACGCACCAATTGTGCAGCCGAGCCCCAGGCCCGCCCCGTACCCCATCACCACCCCGCCCCCGAGCGACTGCGCGTACCGGCGCGGCTGCCGAGGAACCCGCAGCTTGAACTCCCGAGACAGCAGCGCGGCCGCGAGGGCGCCCACGATGATCCCCGCGTTCAACATGAACGCGTCCGTGAACCACGTCCCTTCGGTCACCCGCGCCACGCACCCCGCGAGGCCATCGATCCCCTTGAGCGTCCCGACCCCCGCCCCGGCCGAGTCCGCGATGTCCGAGGACCAGCGAGAGATCTCGCCGACGACGCCCAGCGGGCGGTACCGGATGAAGAGCAACACGTTGACGAGCGCGAGCAGCACGCCACCCGTGATCGGACTCCACTCGGTCTGCACTACGGCGCGGTAGAGCTTCACCAGATCGTTCGGCTGCTGCTCCGGCTCAGCCGCGGCGCTTCGCTGTGTGATCGGGATCGTGAACCCGGCGTAAGGCGACCGCTTCTCCCACCAGCCCACCGCCAGCAGCGCGAGCCCAAGCAGCCCGAGCGTCAGCACGATCGCGCCGGTGTACCCCAGGTCGGTCGGTAGCCAGATGAACGGATCGGCCGCGATCGAGACCTCCCACCACCAGTTCCAGGTGCGATTCAGCGCGTAGAGCCCCACCATCACCCCGCCGAGGGCGACCCAGGAACCCACGTAGCCCTCGCCCATGCGGTAGAGCGTCCCGGAGACGCAACCCCCGGCTAGCACCATCCCGACGCCGAACATCAGCCCGCCGGCAATCGTCGCCACCCCGAGCGGCAAGACGTGCGCATCGGTCGGCAGCACATCGGTCCCGGGGTTCGGAACGACGGTGGCCATGATCATCGCGAAGCCAACGGTCGCCACCGCGAGCCCCGCGAGAATGCCGCGCATCATCCGCCCCTGATGTAGCAGGAAGAGATCGCGGAACCCGGCAACGAAGCAGAAGCGGCTGCGCTGAACGACGAACCCAAACGCAACGCCGAGCACCCAGAACACCGGCAGCGCTCGATCCCCCTGCAACGCGAGCAGGTAGACGAGGCCAATCGCGAACACCACACCAACCCCGGCAACGATCTGCCGGTCAAGCTCTCGGGGTGCCACGGACGTAAGGGTGCTCACAGTTGGCTAATCATGAGATAATCGACCTGTTAGGTCAAGAATTACCAACGACTCAATACGGATGAGATGTCTGGTGAGATCATTGGTGGGGTCAGGAGACCCGGGCGTCTGGCGATGCTCGCCGCGGTTACCCTGCGGGCGAACTCCCAACCGGTCAGTGCAGTCCGTGCCTGACCGCCGCGCTCATGGGCGCCTCGAAGTGACCCACGGCGGAGCTGCCAACGACCCGCGGGGCATGAAGAGGTGTAGCGGTGGGGCAGCGGTCTCGGCTGGGGCCGCGCTGTCCTGCGCGAGGCTGCGGACGACTCGCTGAACGGCGGCGCGACCGCGCGCATACGAGTCGCGACCGACCGTGGCAATGGGCGGCCGGAAGGCCGCTGCCCACGAGGCGTCGCCCACGCTGAGGAGCGAGAGGTCGCGCGGGATCTCGTATCCCACCTCGGCGATCGCAAGCAGAGTCTTCAGCAAGAGCTCCGCGACCACGACGAGCGCGGTCGGTCGATTCGGGCCGCTGAGCAGCGCCGCGACCGCAGCTTCAGTGTCCTCCTCGGCATCCAGCTCGAGGACCTCGAGTGCGTCCTCGGGTAGCCCGATTGAGTTGACCGCGTCGCGCAACCATGCCAGCAGCGAACCCGACCCGACCGGATCCAACTCGACCCCGGGACGCCGGAGCCGGACGTACGCGATCCGCTGGTGCCCGAGTCCCAACATGTGGTCGTAGGCCTGGCGGTAGACGGTCTCGCCGCGAGCAGAAATCTCAGCCGCGGCGTCGGGGTCTCCGGCTTCCGGAGGATCGATCGGAGTCCCGCTGTCGATGAACGGGCGTAGTAGCTCCGGCGCGCGCACGACCTGGCCGATGACGAGGCCGTCCACCCGGAGCTCAAACAGTCGCGCGAGGTGCCCTCGATAGAGCTCGGCGTCGTATTCGGCGTCGCAGATGAAGAGGGCGTAGCCCTGGCGGCGTGCCTCGTGCGCGGCGCCACGCAGGAAACCCTCGTAGACCGGGCTCCGCAGGCTGGGGATCACGACGCCCAGGGTCTGCGTGCGAGCGGATCGCAGGCTGCGGGCCGCCTGATTCGGCCGGTAGCTGAGGCTACGAGCCGCCGCCAGCACCCGTTCACGAGTCGCGGGAGCGACCCCTGGCGCGCCGTTCATGGCGAGCGAGACCGTCGAGACGCTGACCCCCGCCTCAACGGCGACCTCGCGGATCGTTGCGGACCCGTTCTCGCCCTCGGATGAGCCTGATGTCGAATCGTTTCGACTTCTAGCGGCCACACGCCCTCGTGACTACTCCTGCGACGCTATTGACATCGTGATAGTGGGTCACTATAACGCTCGAAACGTTCCAATCGAAACGTTTCGATAACCAGTTTCGGTTGGGGCAGGAGGAGGGAACTGATGGTCTTGGATGACCGCAAGCCGAGCTACTGGAGTCGACGAGTCTCTCGCCGGCGGCTGCTCGGAGGCAGCGCCGTAGGTCTGACCGGGCTGGCCGCTGCCGTACTGGTTGGGTGCGGTGACGACGAGGACGGTGAATCGAACGGCGGCGGAACCCCCGCGGCCACGACCGCGGCGACCTCCACGCCAGGCGCGTCGACCTCCGCCGCGACGCCTGCCGCCTCCGAACGTGGGGGCAGCCTGCGGGTAGGTCTGGCCACGCAGCCGAGCACATTCGATTCCCACTTCTCGAGTCCGGGGACGGACGAGCGCTACCTTCGCCTAGTCTACGACCCGCTCGTCTTCATTCAGCGGGACGGCTCCGCGGACTTCGATCGGTCGGTGCTCGAGAGCTTCGAGCTACAAGACGAGACGACCCTCGTGTTCCGCGTGCGTGACGGCATCCAGTTCACCAACGGCGAGGTGATCGACGCCGAGATGGTGAAGTGGAACCTCGAGCGACAGCTCGACCCCGAGAACGTCGCGATCTCGACGCAGCTGTTCAGCGCGATCGACACGATCGAGGCGGTCGACGATGGGACCGTTCAACTCAACCTCTCCCGGCCATATGCACCGATCCTCTCCGCCCTCGGCTGGAAGGGTGGAATGGTGCTGCCCCGCGGCGTGGTCGAAGAGCTGGGCCAGGACGACTACGGGCGCCAGCCGATCGGCAGCGGCCCGTACAAGCTCACGAGCTGGCGCGATGAGTCTGATCTGCAATTCGAGCGCAACGAGGACTACTGGCTGAAGGACGCCGAAGGCCGGCCTGCCTCCTACCTCGACGACATCTCAGTCCGGATCATCCCGGACCAGACCGTGATCGTCGCCGCGCTCCAAGCGGGCGAGATCGACTACATCGAAGAACCGTTCCGGGTGTTCCAGGAGCTCGTCGACGATCCCAACGTGACCACCGTCGGCAACCCGGGCGCGGCGATGGTGACGGTCTACTGGAACCACGGCATCGCGCCGCTGAACAACAAGCTCTTCCGCCGAGCGGTCTCCCACGCGTGGAACCGCGACGTCTTCAACGAGCTCTTCTACGGCGGACTGAATCCGCCGATGGCCGGCCCGGTTCCGACCGGAAGCTGGGCGTACGAGCCGCAGGACAACTTCCCGTCGTACGACCCGGAGATGGCCAAGCAGCTGCTCGAGCAGTCAGGCGTGCCGGAGGGCGAGCGCAAGTTCAACGTCGCCGGCGCGGCCCGAGTGTGGGGTGGCCCCGATGCCGTGACGCTCTTCGTCGACGACATGGCGAAGGTTGGCATCGAGGTCAACTACCTGGTCGATCGGCCGGCTGGCGGTGGTCCCGCCCGCGATGGCGGCGACGGTATGTGGGCCTCGCCAAGTGGCGTGTCGCTGCGCCCGGACCCCGACGTCAACTACAGCACCCTCTACCGAGCGAACGCGATCTACAACACCGGCTACGCCGCGGTCCCGAGCCTCGACTCGGCACTCCTCGACGCAGCAGCCGCCACGTACGACCAGGACGAGCGGAAGGAGATCTACCAGGAGGTCAACACCATCCTCGCGGACGAGATCTACTCCGTGCTCCCCGGTCTGGATCGTCATCGCTGGACCTACGTCCGCAACGACGCAAACGTCCAGGGCATCCAATACCTCTGGTACGCGCCGCTCTTGCGGGACCTCTGGATGGGGGCCTAGTCGCGGCGACCGATCCGAGATAGCGGGCGCGCAGATCGCCACGTGGGCATCGCCCGCTACTCGGACCAGCAGCCACCGCCCTCGGTGAGCGACGTTGTCGCCTTAGGGACGCAGTTCCGTGAACCGTCCGTCGAGCAGTTCGAGAACACGAAGTGAGTCAGTTGGAGTGACATGCACCGATTCCTGATACGGCGCGTTCTCTCACTGATCCCCGTGCTGTTCTTCGTGTCTGCGCTGTCGTTTTTCGGCCTCGAGCTCGTACCGGTTGACGACCCGATCGAACTGGTGCTTGGGCCCGGAGCCGAGGTCGGACAACTGACCGACGAGCAGTACGAAGCCCTGCTCAAGCAGGCCGGCTTGGATGGTCCGATCACCGAGCGCTACGTCCGCTACCTCGGCAGACTCGCGCAGGGCGACCTCGGCCGCTCGCGGATCACCCGTCAGCCGGTGACGGAGATGTTCAAGGACCGGCTCCCGGTCACCCTGTGGCTCAACAGCATCACCTTCGTGACGAACGTCGCCCTCGGTGTCGGGCTAGGAGTGATCGCCGGCCTCTACCACGGGACCAAGATCGACCTGATAGCGACGTTAGTCGCGGTGATCGGCGTCGCGACGCCCGGCTTCTGGGTCGGAATCCTCTCGATCATCGTGTTCACGTTATGGCTCGGCTGGCTCCCGTCATCGGGCTGGGTGGATCCCCTCGATGACTTCGGAAACGGCATCAAACATCTGATCCTGCCGGTCTTCGCCCTCGGCGTGTTTGGGTCGGCGTCGATCCTGAGACAGACCCGGTCGGGACTGATCGAGGTGCTGCGACAGGACTACGTGACCACTGCCCGCTCGAAGGGCCTGCGCGAGTCGGTCATCATCCGGCGCCACATGTTGAAGGTCGCCCTGTTGCCGGTGATGACCTTGCTCGGGTTCCAGATCGCCGCGCTGCTCAGCGGGAGTGTGCTCATCGAGCGCATCTTCGGCCTTCCTGGGATTGGGCGGATGGCCCTCGATGCGACACAGAATCGCGACTTCCAGGTCGTCCAGGCCGTCGTGATGATGTCGGCGCTCGCGATCGTCGTTGCCAACCTCATAGCAGACATGCTCTACGCGTGGCTCGACCCGCGTATCCGGTACTCGTAGCCATGGCCGACGTCGCGGCAGTCAGGTTCGAGAGTGCGGCCCCGACCCGGCGGCGGTTGGACGCCGCGCGAGTATTCCTCGCGGACCCGAAGGCGCTGCTCGGGGGCGCGGTCCTCGCGGTGATTCTCGTGTTCGCGGTGTTCGGTCCGCTGATCGCGCCGTACGGCGAGAACGAGCTCAACCCGACGGAGTCGCTGCAAGATCCGTCGTTCTCGCACCCGTTTGGTACCGATCGCCTCGGGCGCGACATCTTCAGTCGGGTGGTGTACGGCGCGCGTACCTCGGTGCTGATCGGCGTGACCGCAGCCGGGCTCGCGGTGCTGTTTGGTGTTCCGCTCGGCATCCTGGCGGGCTACGCGGGCGGCATCGTCGACGACGCGATCATGAGGTTCGTCGACGCGTGGATCGCGTTCCCGAACCTCATCTTGATCCTCGCAATCATCACCATCATCGGTGGTGGGGTCTTCAACATCATGGTCGCGATCGGGCTGGGCGCATTCCCTCTGTACGCCCGCCTGATCCGCGGCCAGACCCTGTCACTGAAAGAGGAGGACTACGTCACGGCGGCGCGAGCTCTCGGCGCGTCGCCGGGTCGGATTATGCTGCGGCACATCCTGCCCAACGGGTACCAACCGGTGCTCGTTCAGGCCTCGCTCTTCACCGGCGTCGCGGTCCTGTCGGAAGCGGGGCTCAGCTTCCTCGGGATCGGTGTGCAGCCACCGACGGCGACATGGGGAATCATCATCGCGGATGGGTTCCAGGTGATCCGTCAGAGCCCGTGGGGCGCGTTGATTCCGGGCATCCCGCTCGTGCTGTTCGTGATGTCGGTGAACCTCCTCGGCGACCGCATCCGCGACCTGACCGATCCCCGCCTCCGAGGGGTGGTGCGGCGATGACGGCGTGCCTAGTACTCAGGTCGGGCGGCCGATGATGCCGCAGTTCCGACCGCTCGAGGGCGTGCGGATCCTCTCCTTCGAAGCGGCGGCGTCGCTGCCGGCGGCGACGCGCGCGCTGGCCGACCTGGGGGCGGACGTCGTCCGCGTCGCCGAGCGGCCGGGGACCTACAACCAGCACTTGCGACTGTTCGACAGCACGTTGATCAACAAGCAGTCGATCCGCCTCGACCTGAAGGAGCCGCGGTCGCTGGATCTGGCGAAGCAGCTGGCCTCGGTGGCGGACGTCGTCTGCAGCAACTTCCGGCCGAGCGTGATGCCTCGTTTGGGGCTGGACTACGAGACGCTGCGGGCGCTGAAGTCGGACCTGATCGTGCTCCAGCTGTCTGGCTATGGGACGCCGGGGCCCTGGCAGGATTTCCCGGCGTACGGTCCGAGTGTCGAGGCCGCCGGCGGGATGAACGCCAAGATGGGGACGGCGAACGAGCCGCCGTTGCGGGTCGGGGGCAGCGTGTTCGCGGACACCCTCGGTGGCCGCTACGCCGCGCTCGCGATCTGCGGCGCGCTGGTCCAGCGAGACGCCACCGGCGAGGGCCAGTACATCGACCTCTCGATGTACGAGACGATCGTCTCCGGGGTTGGGGACGCCGTACTCAGGGCGGCTCGCGACGGGGAGGCGCCCGCGCGCCTCGGTAGCCGCGACGAGCTCCTCGCCCCGCAGGGCATCTACCCCTGTCTCGGTGACGACGAGTGGGTCGCGATCACCGTCGCAACGACCTCGGAGTGGGCCGCGCTCGTCGACTTGATCGCCGCGCCGAGCCTGGCTGACGAGTCGTACCGAGACGTCGAGGTGCGCCGTCGGGACCACGAGCTGATCGACGGCGAGATCACCGAGTGGACCTCGAGCCGGTCGAAGCACGAGGCCGCCGAGGCGCTGCAAGCGCGCGGCATCGCGGCCGGCCCCGTCCTCAAGTCGTCCGAGGTCGCCAGCGACGAGCACCATCGCGCACGCGGCTTCTTCCAGTACGTCGATCACGCGCAGCCGCTCGAGGGGTACGGGCGCCACCCGCACATGACGGTCCCCGGGCGGGCCGAGGGCTTCGACCGCGCGGCGCTGTCCGACCACAACCCGGACGGGTCTCCAGCGGAGCAGGTGCTCGAGCGGTGGCTGGGGCTCAGCCACCAGCAGATCGAGGCGTTGCGTGCCGAGGGTGCGGTGGGCGAGCTGGTGCCGGTCCTCGCCGCGGATGCGCCCAAGCCCTCGTGGTTTGGGGGGCGCGACGCGGCGCGCGAGCCGGAGTTCGCGCGGCGGCTCGGGCTCGGTGAACGGGCGGCCGAGTGATGCTCCGCGTCGTCGAGCTCCAGAGCGCGGAGGCGAGCGGCGGCGAGGTGGCGGCCGCGTTCGCGACCCAGTTCCTGCAGCTGATGAGCGCGACCGTGACGGTGGTCGAGCCGCCCAGTGGGTCCGCACTCCGTGCGCGGGCGGCCACCCTCGACGACGCGCAGTTCGAGTACCTCCATCGCGGGAAGCGGATCGAACACATCGACCTCGGACAAGACCGCGGTCGTGCCCGGCTGCTCGAGGTCGTTCGCGATGCCGATGCCGTCGTCGAAGGCGTCGGCGGCGATGGGCTGAGTGCCTTGGGGCTCGACCTCGCGGGGCTGCGCGCGGCCAACCCACGGCTCGTGATCACCTCCGTCTCGCCTTTCGGGAGCAGCGGCCCGCGTGCCGGCTGGAAGTCGAGCGAGCTGGTGGTGCAGGCGATGGGTGGGCTCGTTGCCGCCAGCGGCCGCAGCGACGGCCCGCCGACGCGGCTGGCGGGTAGTCAGGCGTCGCACGTTGCCGGTGTCGCCGCCGCTATGCAGACGCTTGCCGCCGTCCGAGGCGTGCACGCGAACGCCAGCGGTGCCGTCCACCTCGATATCTCGATCCAGGAGGTGGTCGCGTCTCACTGGACGCGCGAAGTCGGCCGCTACGCGTACACGGGCCAGGAAACGCCGCGCGCCAGCGGCCGGCTTGGCCTCCAGGGCTTCCCCCACACCGTCCCGTCGGCGGACGGATGGCTCTTCTTGCTGGCAATCGGTGCGGACTGGGAGTCGCTCGCGATCTTCCTTGGACTGCTGGACTTCGTCGGCGGCGATTGGAGCGACGTGGAGTACCGGGTCGAGCACTGGGAGGAGATCCGCCCGCACTTCGAGGCGGCGGTACAGCAACGTGGGCGCTACGAGTGGTTCGCGGACGCCGCCGAACGCGGCTACACCTTCGCGCCGATTGATGACGCGCTGAGCGTGCTCGAGAGCCCCCAGCTGCGCAGCCGCGACTTCTTCGGCCGGATGCGGCTGGAGGACGGTCGCACCGTGCCCTGTCCCGGCCTTCCGTTCACGTTCGCGGGTCGACGCGAGGAGTGGGATCAGCCCTCGAGGGAGGCGGGCGACGACGAGGATGCGGCCACGACCGCGCAGCGCGGATCTGGGCACCCCGAAGCGGACCGATCGTGACGCGCGCGCTCGACGGCGTGTCGGTCCTCGATCTGTCCGATTCGATGGCGGCCGCGTGGTGCACGCGGCTGCTGGCCGACAACGGCGCGGACATCGTGCTGGTAGAGCCGCTCGAGGGTCTAAGGATTCGACAGTTCGCGCCCTTCGATGAGCGCGAGCGCTCGATCGCCGCGACCTATGTGCTCGCGAACAAGCAGTCGATCGCGCTGGACCTCGACGAACCGGAGTCCGCGCGGGTGATCGGCGAACTCCTCGAGGCGGTCGACGTGGTCGTGCACTCCGGCTGGTCGGCGTTCGCCGAGCGCGGTCTGGACCTTGATCGGGTGCACGCCTCGAGGCCGGAGCTCGTCTCGATCAGCGTGACGGCGAACGGGGAGACCGGTCCGAGGTCGGACCTGCCGGGCAATGACCTCACTGCGTACGCGTGGTCCGGCTGGGCGTCGGTGAACGGGCGCGCCGACCGCGAGCCGCTCAAGGGCAGCGGTTACACGGCGTCGTTCACCGCGGGGACGTCTGCCTACGGGGCGGTGATCACCGCGCTCTGCCACCGAGAGCTGACGGGCCGCGGTCAGCACATCGACATCGCCGAGGCCGATTCGATGGCCACGATCTTCAGCCGCAGCATGCTGCGCGCCCAGTACGAGGGTGAGCTCCCTCGGCGCAACAGCGAGTCCCAGATGTCTTCCACGTACCCCGGCCGGGTGCGGGACGGCTATGTCACCGCTGGTCTGAACCGTGGCGCGCGGCTGGCGGGCGCGCTGCGAGCCGTCGGACTCGACGATCTCGCCTCGAGCATTTCCGCTGACGCGCCCGCGCGTGCCTCGGCAGATCCGGAAGTGATGCGAGCGCTCAATGAGCGCCTGGCCGAACTCGATCCCGAGGAGGTCTTCGACCTGCTCTCTCCGCTGCACATCACGGTGGGGCCGGTGCTGGACGCCGCCGCGCTGATGGAGAACCAGCAGATGCAGGCGCGCGACTGGTTCCGGCCGCCAGCCGAGGGCGGCGATGTCGCGTTCCCGGGTTCGCCGTTCAGCCTCAGCGCGACGCCCGCGGAGCTGCGCACCACCGCACCGGAGATCGGCGAGCACAGCGACGAGGCGCTGACGCGACTGCTGGGTCGCGACCGCCAGCTGCTCCAGCGGGGTGTTGCGAGCGGGGAGACCGCATGACCGCGCTCGACGGCGTTCGCGTGCTTGCGGCCACGCAGGCCTGGTCCGGCACCTTCGCGACCGAGTTGCTCGCGCTATCCGGCGCCGAGGTGATCCAGGTCGAGGCTCGCCAGCGACCCGACGTCTGGCGCATGGGCTTCGATAGCCCCGTTCCGGATGCGTTGCAGTCCGTGACGAGCGCACGGAACGCCTGGAACTGCAGCGGCTTCTACAACTCGGTCAATCTGAACAAGCGAGCGATCACGCTCGATCTCAAGGCAGACGAGGGCGTCGAACTGTTCCGCGGCCTCGTCCCATCCGCCGACATCGTGGTCGACAACTTCGCGCCCGGCGTGATGGACCGCCTCGGCCTCGGATACGAGGCGCTCCGCGAAATCCGGCCCGACGTGATCGCTTGCAGCATCTCGGCCTTCGGTGCCAGCGGTCCGTACGAGCGGTTCATCGGGATCGGCGGCACAGTCGAGCCGGCGGCCGGCATGTCTGCGCTGCTCGGCTACGAGGATGGGCAGCCGCTGAACTCGGGGGCGATGTACCCCGACCCAGTCTCTGGCTACTACGGCTTCGCAGCGATCGTGACGGCGCTGTTCCACCGGCTCCGCACCGGCGAGGGGCAGTTCGTCGACGTCTCGATGATGGAGTCGAACCACACGTTGGTCGGCGACGCCACGTTGCAGTACGCGCTGACGGGGGCGCTCCGGCCACGACTTGGCAACCGCAGCCTCAGCTTCGCCCCGCACGGCATCTACCCGGCGCGAGGCGAAGAACGTTGGATCGCGATCGCCACCGAGGACGAGAGCCAGTGGTCGGCGCTGTGCGCGATCGCCGGGCGCGGCTGGGAGGACGACGGTCGCTTCACCTCGAACGAGGCGCGTCGCGCCAACGAGGTAGCGCTCGACGAGGCGATCGCCGAGTGGACCGCCCAGCACGATCGCGACGCCCTCGCGGAGTGGCTGGGCGGCGCGGGTGTGATCGCCGCGCCCGTCCTCGATGCGATCGGCGTCGCACATGATCTGGTCTTCGCCGAGCGCGGCGTGATCCAGGAAGTCGCCCACTCCGAGGCCGGCCCGTGGCGCCAGGCCGCGGTGCCGTACCGCTTCTCGCAGACCCCGATGGAGGTGACCGGACCATCCCCGCTGCACGGCGAACACTCGCGCGAAGTCCTACGGGAGTTCCTCGGCGTGGACGACGCGCAGTACGCGGACCTCGAGGCGCGGGCGATCACCGGGATGGGGCCGCCCGACTAGGGCGACTGCCCCGCGGAGAGACGTATGGACTACACCCAGATCACCTACGAGCCGGTCGGCGCCGTCGCTCGGATCAGCCTGAACCGACCGCGTTACCGCAACCCGATCGGCCGGATCTGCATCGAAGAGCTCGACCACGCCTTCTCGCGGGCGGTGGACGATCCGGAACTGCGAGTGATCGTGCTGAGAGCCGAGGGCGACCACTTCTCTGCCGGTCACGACCTCGGCACACCCGAGAAGCTGCAGGACGACGAGGCGCGTCCGTACCCGCCCGGCGCGCGGGGCCGCTTCCACCGCAGCTGGGAGCTGTACATCGAGCCGGGGTTGCGCTGGCGGAACCTGCCGATGCCAACCATCGCGGCGGTGCAGGGGTACTGCATCTTCGGTGGCTGGATGGTGGCCACCACCATGGACCTCATCTTCGCCTCCAGCGATGCGCGCTTCCTCGGCTCGAAGTTCCAGTACTTCTCGGTGCCCTGGGACGTCGGCATCCGCAAGGCGAAGGAGATCCTGTTCGAGCCTCGGTTCATCGAGGCGCGCGAGGCCCAGCAGGCCGGGTTCGTGAGCCGCGTCTTTGACCGGGACGAGCTCGACGACGCGACGATGGAGTACGCGGCGCGAGTCGCGGAGAGCGATCCGTTCTCGCTCCGCTTCACGAAGCTCGCGATCAACCAGGCCCAGGACGAGCAGGGCTACACGAACCACGTGATCGCTGCGCACAGCCTGCAGCCCTCGGACGGCGCCGGGTCACAGGGTGCGCAGCTCTCCTCGGGGCAGCGACGCATTGCCCCGATCGATCGAGCGCGGCGCAACTTCGATCTGACTCGAGGATTGGCGAGTCGACCGTGACGACGCTGGAGCGATGCACGGTCGAGCGTCCCGACCGTAGGTCGGGGGAAGGGAGCGATCGATGACCTCGGCAAGTGCCGCGCAATGGCGGAGGGCGATCAATCTCCACGCGGATGACGTCGGTTCGATCCACGATGCGGATCAGGCGAAGGAACTCGGCTTCAAGGCCGCGCTCGTGAGTGCCACCAACGCGAGTGCCTTCGCGTTCGAGCGGCTCGTCGACCGGTTCGGCCGCGATTGGTACGAGCGCGGCTTCTTCAAGCAGGCGGCGATCGCGCCGCTGTACGAGGTCGACGAGTTCCAGGTGCTCCTCGAGCCACTCGAGTCGCACGAGGGCGACGAAGCCCTCGTCAACGTCGCCCTCGAGAAGCGCGACGGGACACAGGTCACGGCCGGCTACGCCGGCCTCGCCACCGACCCCGCGACCGCACTGCGGCCGTGGCAGCGCGAGGGCGAGCGGCGCCCCACCTCGGACGCTGGCGACCCGCTCCCCGAGGTACCCATCGGCACGTCGTATCCGGCGTACAGGCGGACGGTCACGATCGAGGACAGCGAGTCGCGCCGCGCGATGGTCGGCGACGGGAGCCCCTGGTACACGGCGGCCTCGCCGTGGGGCGGTCCGATCGCGCCCAGCTTCATGTGCATGCTGCTCGGCGGTGGCGGCGAGCCGGAAGGCGGCTACCGAGCGCGGCCAGAGATCGTTGCCCCGATGAAGGGGACGTTCCAGCTACAGCAGTTCGCGCCGCTGATGGCCGGCGAGGAGCACACGATCACGGGGACGCTTGTGGCGAACGGGTTCTCCGCGCGATCGGCGCACTACACCAACGAGTTCGAGGTCACGAACGCCGCAGGCGATCGAGTGGCCGTTGCGCGTCAGCAGATGCGCTGGATGGCAAAGCAACCGGACTGACGTGACCGTCCTGACTTCGACATCGAGTGAAAGGAACCCCAAGATGACCTCGGCGAGCGCCCCTCAGTGGCGGCGAGCGATCAACCTCTCGGCTGACGATGTCGGGACGATCCACGACGAGAACCAGGCGCAGGACCTTGGCTTCAAGGCGGCCCTGATTGGCGGCACGATCACCTGCGCGTTCGCCGTTGATCGGCTCGTCGACCGCTTCGGCCCCGACTGGTACGAACGTGGCTTCCTGAAGCAAGCATTCATCGCGCCCCTCTACGAGGTCGACGACTTCCAGGTCGTCCTCGAAGCGCTCGAGCCGCACGAGGGCGATGACGCTCTCGTCTCGGTCGCCCTCGAGAAGCGCGACGGGACCCAGGTGACGGTCGGCTACGCCGGCCTTGCCTCGGACGCGGCGACGGCGTCGCCGCCGTGGGAGCGGGCGGGCGAGCCTGCCCCGCCACCCGGCGACGGTGACCCGCTGCCGGACGTGCCGCTGGGCACGGCCTTCGCGCCGTACACGCGGATCGTGGCCATCGAGGACAGTGAGTCGCGTCGGGCGGTCGTTGGGGACGACAGCCCCTGGTACACGACGGCCTCGCCGTGGGGCGGCCCGATCGCGCCGAGCTACATGTACATGCTCCTCGGCAGCGGCGGCGCCCCCGACGGCGGTTTCCGACCGAACCCGCCGTTCCGCGCCGGGATGAACGGCACGTTCCAGCTGCTGCAATCCGGGCCGCTGATGATCGGGGACGAGTACACGCTCTCCGGGACGCTGGTGGAGAAGGGCTTCTCCACGCGAACCGCCTACCGCACCAACGAGTTCGAGGTCACCAACAGCTCCGGCGATCGGGTCGCCATCGCGCGCCAGAAGATCCGCTGGATGGGGAAGCGCCCCGACTGATGGCGATAGCTGTCGCACAGCGACCTGGTCGAGGCGACCGATGACCGACTACCCGAGGGACGGCGCGGCGCTGAAGGAGTACTACGAGACGCACCGCAACTGGGGTCGCTGGGGCGCCGACGATGAGGTCGGTGCGCTCAACCTCGTGACGGAGGAGAAGCGGCTCGAGGCGGTGGCGCTGGCGCGGACCGGTCGCACCGTCTCGCTCAGCCGACCCTACCCGAAGGAGCCAGGGCCTCGGAACCCGACGCCGGCGCAGCACTTCATGCGCGCCACGATCGGGCGGCAGGCGGGCGGCGTGGTCGACTACTACGGGTTCCTCTACCACAGCGCGCAGATGACCCACCTCGACGCGCTCTGCCACGTCTGGGAGGGCGGCCGGCTGTGGAACGATCGCGATCCTCGCGAGACGCTCCGCGAGGATGGGGCGCGCTTTGGCGATGTCGCCGCGTGGCGGCAGGGCATCGTGACGCGGGGCGTGCTCCTCGATGTGGTCCGCCACCGCGGCGAGCCCTACGTGACGCTCGACCGTCCGGTCCACGGCGACGAACTCGAGGCGATTGCTGCCGCGCAGGGCGTCGAGGTCCGACCCGGCGACGCCGTGCTCGTGCACAGCGGCGAGGGCGCCTACACCGCAGATCACCCGCTGCCCGAGTCCGAGCGACCGGGCCTGCATGCCTCGTGCGCGCCGTTCCTGCGCGAACACGACGTGGCGCTCCTCGGCTGGGACCTGATGGACGCGCGTCCGAACGCCGAGGGCCTGCGCTGGCCGGTGCACGGCGTGCTGTTCCAGTTCGGCGTCGCGCTCCTCGATAGCGCGTTGCTCGAACCGCTCGCCGCGGCCTGCGCGCAGGAGGGGCGGTACGAGTTCCTCTTCATGGCGCACCCGTTGCGGGTGGAAGGCGGGACCGGCAGCCCGGTCAACCCGATTGCGATGTTCTAGCACCCCGCGCGAGCGACCTCGGGGCGTGATTGGAGAACGAAGATGGACTGGAACGACTCCGCGGAGCAGGCGGCTTTTCGCCGCGAGGTGCACGAGTTCTTCGCGACCGAGATTCCGGAGCGCTACCAGCAAGACGACTACGGCTTCGCCTCGCCGTTCGCGTGGGCCGAGGACCGGAAGTCGGAGGCGGGCGACGCTCGCCAGGCTGCGGACGAATGGGCCTCGGCGCTCGGCGAGAAGGGGTGGGTCGCGCCGCAGTGGCCGACTGAGTACGGCGGGGGCGGCCTCTCTCCGATGGAGCAGTTCATCTTCAAGATGGAGATGACCGAGGCCAACGCGCCCAACGTCGGAGGTCCCGGCGTCTCGATGCTCGGGCCGATGCTGATGGTGCACGGCTCCGAGGAGCAGAAGCAGCAGCACATCCCCAAGATCCTGTCGGGCGAGGTGAACTGGGCGCAGGGCTACTCCGAGCCCTCAGCCGGGTCGGATCTCGCCTCCCTACAGACGCGCGCGGTCCGCGACGGCGACGAGTACGTCGTGAACGGGCAGAAGATCTGGACCTCGGGCGCGCACAACGCCGACTGGTTCTTTGTCCTCGTGCGCACCGACCCGGAGGCGCCGAAGCACCGCGGCATCTCGTTCGTGCTGATCGACGGCCAGACGCCGGGTCTGTCGGTGCAGCCGCTGGTCAATATGGCCTGGGGCCACATCTTCAACGAGACCTTCTTCGAGGACGTGCGTGTCCCGGTGAGCAACCGGGTCGGCGAAGAGAACCGCGGTTGGTACGTCGGCATGACGCTGCTGGACTACGAGCGCTCGAACATCACCGGCGCGGTCACGGCGCGCCGCCGGATCGATCGGCTGGTCAGTCACGCGACCGGCGAGGGCGCCTCGAAGTCCCGACTCGCCGACCTCCCGACGATCCGCCACGAGATCGCCGACCGCTTCGTGGAGACCGAGATCCTGTTCAACTTCTCGTTCCGCATCATCTCGATGCAGGACAAGGGGCTCATCCCCAACTACGAGGCGTCTACCTCGAAGCTGTATAACTCCGAACTCGCCCAGCGTCTGGCGAACACCGGCGTGAAGGCCTTCGGGCTCTACAGCAACCTCTGGGATGAGGACGACGAGCGTGCCCCGCTGAAGGCGAACTTCGCGCGCGCCTACGTGGGCAGCGTCTCCTCGACGATCGCCGGCGGCACGTCCGAGATCCAACGCAACATCATCGCCACACGCGGCCTGGGACTCCCTCGGGGCTAGCCGCTCTCGCCCAGCCGTCGCCATCAACGAAAGCTGAGTCATGGACTACGAAACCATCCTGGTGAAGAAGGCGGATCACGTCGCCACGATCACGCTCAACCGCCCCGAGCGGTTGAACGCCTTCAATCCCAAGAATGTACGAGGAGCTGGCGTCAGCGGCGAAGGCCGTGAGCGACGATGACGATGTTCGCGTGGTGATCCTCACCGGTGCCGGCAGAGCGTTCTCCGCCGGCGCGGACTTCCAGCAACGCTTCGAGGCCGAGGTCGACGCGCACGAGGCGGGCACGTCGAACATCACCCGCAAGCTACCGCGATACCCGAACGGCGCTACCGATCTCACCTCGATCCGGCAGCCCCTGATCGCGGCGATCAACGGCTACGCGATCGGCGTCGGCTTCAACTACACGCTGCAGTGCGACATCCGGCTCGCGGCCCAGAGCGCCCGCATCCGGCTGCCCTTCACCTCGCTCGGCATGACCCCCGAGGCCTACAGCACCTACTACCTCCCGCGCCTGATCGGCACCGGCAAGGCGTTCGAGATCTGGTACACGAGCCACTGGGTCGAATCCGACGAGGCGCAGGCAATCGGCATGGTCAACGAGGTGGTACCCGACGAAGAGCTGCTCCCCCGCGCCAAGGCGCTAGCCGCCGAGATCGCCCAGAACGCCCCAACCGCCCTGATGCTCACCAAGCGGCTCGGCTACCTGAGTAGCAGCGGGGATCTCGGGACGGCGCGCCACTTCGAGAGCTTCTCGCAGGACTACGTCTACGGGCGGAAGGACTTCAAGGAGGCGGTCACGGCCCGAGCCGAGAAGCGCCAACCGATCTTCACCGGCGACTAGCGCCAGTCCCGCCAGGCACCACGCCCGCCGGTCCGCCGACGTTCTCTTCTTGGGTCCGGAGGAAGCCGTCGTTGGCAGTGGTCGCAAGGGCTCTGCGCCCGGCCGGCACCAAGGTCCCCCGCCACTACTCTCAGAAACTCTTAGGCCGCCTTCGTGGACCGCAGTATTGGCTCTGCCGCCGCTCGATGAGGCACCTGGCTACGTGAGCGCGAGCTCCGGCCATCCGATGGACCTCGGGGTCGAAGGCGAGAGCGCACATTGATACTAAGTATCTGCTAGTGCATGATACTCCGTCTCAATTAACTGTTCTGCCGGAAAGGCGTCAGATGTCTGTCACTCCTTCGTATCGCCGTGCTCTCGCTCGGTGGACTGTAGGTATCGCCGCGGTGGTCGTGGCCATCGCCTTCGTCGCCTGTGGCGACGATTCAGACGATGAGGCGACGGCGACCTCCACTCCCGCTCCCTCCGAACCCACCGCAACGGCAACCGCCGAGGCTACGGCGACGACCCCGGCCGCTGAGGCTCCAACGACCAACATCACCGAGGGCTGCGTCGAGTCGTACGACTCCGAGATCGACTACTTCCCCGACAAGATCACCGTCGAGGAAGCCACCGACTTCGAGATCCAGTACGAGAACAACTACAAAGTCCTGACCGTCCGCACCGACCTTAAATTCGAGGGCATGGCGCCCCAGGTCGTGGTCATGGTCCAGTGCGGGACGCCGGCGCCTGAGCTGACGGGCGACCTCGCGGACGCGACGCTGATCGAGGTCCCAGCGACGACGTTCGGCCTCAACCGGAACGATGACCTCGCTTCCGCCGTCGCGCTCGGTCTCACCGACAACCTCGTCACGCACGGCTTCCCCAGCGTCTTCCCGGAAGACATCGATGCTCGCATCGAGGCCGGCGAGATCGTCCCGAACGGCGCCGCCTTCGGCGCCCAGAACATGGACTTCGAGGCCGTCGCGGCCCAGGATCCCGACGTCATGTTGTTGTTCCTCAGCAGCGAGGCGGCGCTGGCTGGCGTGGAGCAGCTCGCAGAACTCGGCATCCCAACCGTCCCGACACTCACCTCCGGTGCGACCACCGTCCTGGGCAGAGCCGAGTGGGCGAAGGTGATCGCACTCCCCTTCAACCAGGAGGTGCGGGCGAACGAGGTGCTCGGCAACGTGCTGGATGACTACCGCGAGCTCGCCGCGCAGGCGAGTGCACAGGCGGACCAGCCGACCGTGATCTTCGCCCAGTGTGGGACGAACGGCGAGTGCACCGTCGCCCGCAACGGCTGGCAGGCGGAGATGCTCGAGGACGCAGGACTGGTCAACGTGATCGCTGACCCAACGGCCCCGCTAGGCCTGGAACGGTGGTCAATCGAGCAGGTCTTCGAAGCCGGCGCGGAAGCCGACTGGCTCGTCTCGTTCAGCTGGCCGGGTGAGAAGTACACCGGACCGCTGATGCCCTCGTTCCGCGCGTTCCAGGAGAACCAGATCATCTCCAACGACGCCGAAGGCGTGAGCGTGCGCGACGGCGTCTACGAGTACTTCTACTCGGGAGCGCTGCGCCCTGACGTCTTGCTGCAGGACATCGTGGCCCAGGTGTACCCGGAGCTGGTGCCGGATCACACGCTCACCTACATGGGGATCAGCCCCTTCCCGGGTCAGTAGGAGGCCCCACGTACTAGCGGAGCAGCGGGCGGAACTCCGCCCGCCGCTCCGCTCCTCTCGATGGCGCCTTGCGTGAGGGGTACTTGTGCACCTCGTACGCCAACGTCGCACCGCTCCCGATCGCGTACGCGGCGGCGCGACCCTGCGATTGACGATCACCTTCATCGTCCTCACGGTCCTCGCTGGGGCGGGGCTCGTGGTCGCCCTCGCTGTTGGTTCGGTGCTCATCCCGCCCCGGGCAGTCTTCACGGTGCTCACCGGAGGCACGGTAGAGAACCCGGTCTGGGGACCGATCGTCACCGAGTTGCGGGTACCTCGAGCGGCCACCGCCGCGCTCGTCGGTGGGTCCCTCGGGGTCGCTGGCCTGCAGATGCAGACGCTGTTCCGGAACGGCCTTGCTGATCCATACATCCTCGGCGTCTCGTCCGGAGCGTCACTCGGGGTTGGCTTCGTGATCCTGTCGGCCGGCGTCAGCGCGAGTGGTGGCTTGCTCGCGGGCGTGGGCCTTGAGCGGAACCTCATCATCGTCTTCGCGGCCAGTATCGGAGCGATGGCGGTCCTCTCCGTCATGCTCGTCGTGGCGTCGTGGTTCCGGAACGTCGCGACGGTCTTGATCGTCGGCGTGGCCGTCGGCGCGTTCTCCTACTCCATCGTGAGCATCCTGGTCTACTTCTCCACGCCGGAGTCCGTGCAGGCCTTCTCCGTGTGGACGTTTGGCTCGTTCCAGGGCGTGACGCGAGATCAGTTGCCGGCGTTCGCGGCGATCGTGCTGATCGGCGTCAGCGCCGGTGCGATCGGCACCAAAGGCCTGAACGCCATGCTGTTGGGCGACCAGTACGCCGCCTCGGTCGGTGTGTCGGTCTTCCGGCTGCGGCTGGTCACGATGCTCTCCGCCGCGCTGATCGCCGGAGTCGTGACGTCGTTCTGCGGCCCCATCGGCTTCATCGGCCTCGCGGTACCCCACTTGGCCCGTGGGGTCCTGAGGACCGCGGACCAGCGGCTGCTCTTCCCGGCCTGCATCCTCATCGGCGTCGCGCTGGCCTGCCTGTGCGGAGCGTTGGCGCAGATGCCGGGCCGGAACGCGACGCTGCCGATCAACGCGGCAACGGCGCTCTTCGGTGCGCCCGTCGTCGTGTGGGTCCTCCTGAGGTCCGCTCGCGAGAGCGGGACTGCCGACCTGTGACCGCCGAGGAGATCGCACCGCTCCGCACCGATCGACTCACCGCCGGCTACCGCTCCGGGCGACAGACCACCGAGGTGGTGCGGGAGGCCACGGCCGCGTTGCGGCCTGGGGAGTTCGCCTGCCTCCTCGGGATCAACGGCGCCGGCAAGTCCACGCTGATGCGCACGCTCGCTGGGCTCCAGCCGGCGCTCAGCGGCGGCGTCGAACTCGACGGTGTCGGTGTCACCCGCCTCTCCGGGATCGCCCGCGCTCGCACGATCTCGCTCGTCCTGACCGAGCGCACCTTCGCGCGCCACCTGACCGGCCTCGACGTCGTGCGGCTGGGCCGCCACCCGTTCACCGGGTGGCACGGCCGGCTCTCCGCCGAGGACCATCGCATCGTCGAGGAGTCGATCGCGGTCACCCGCTGCGAGCATCTCGTCGAACGTCCGATCACGAGCCTGAGCGACGGCGAACGACAGCGGGTGCTGATCGCTCGCGCGGTGGCGCAGTCCCCGCGCGTGATGCTCCTCGACGAACCCACCGCCTTCCTCGACGTCGCGCATCGTGTGCGCCTGACGGCCTTGCTCCGCGACCTCACGCACAGCGCGGGCATCGCCGTGCTGATGTCCACCCATGACCTCGAGCTCGCGCTGCGCACGGCCGACACTGCCTGGCTCATCCGTCAGTCCGGTGAGCTGATCACCGCACCGCCCGAGGACATCGCGCTCACCGGCGTCCTCTCCGAGGAGTTCTCCGACGACCGGCTGGTCTTCGAACACGAGGCGGGCGGCTTCCGCGTCTCGCCAGAGGCCACCAGGGGGACGCTTCGCGTCGGCGGCGACGAGGGCGTTCGGCGCCTCTGGACGGTGCGGGCGCTGACGCGCCTGGGGTTCGAGGTGCGCCCGGCCGCACGAGGCGAATCCGCCGACGTTTGCGTCGAGGGCGACGGCTGGCGCCTCCCGTCCGACGAGACGGTGACTTCGATTAGCGACCTCATCGCGCGGGTAATGGCACCCGCTGCGTCTTGAGCGTCATCGCGAAGGGAGAGTCGGTCGTGAGCCCTGAGGTGGAACCCCGTGATCTCGGTGACGTGGGCGAGGGCCTGCTGATGCGGCGGGCCGCGGCCGACGACGTTCCGGCGCTCATCGACCTGCATCGAGAAACGCACGGCGAAGCCCGATCCACGGCTGACGAACACCAGCTTCGCGATCTGCTCGAGCGGCCACACCCGACGTTCTCCGGTACCGAGATGACCGTGGTGGAGGAGGTCGCGACCGGCCGGATCGTGTCGTCGCAGCACTTCTCGCATCACCGCTGGGCGTACGGCGGCGTCGAGTTTCCCGTGGGGGAGATCGAGCACGTTTCCACCCGCGTCGACTATCGCCGGCGCGGCCTGATTCGTCGCCAGACGGATGTCATGCACGACTGGAGCGCCGCCGCCGGCGAGCTGGCGACCGTCGTCAACGGCATCCCCTGGTACTACACCCAGTTTGGGTACGAGCTGCCGTTGGACAAGCACAACGGCCGGCGGCTCTTCCGGGAGTACGCCCAGACCGTACCGGCGGAGCAGGCGCCCTACGCCCTGCGGGAGGCCACGCCGGACGACCTCGACTTCATCGAACAGACCTTCCAGTCCGGCGCGCCGCGCCTCCGCGTGAGCTACCTGCGGACACGCGATCACTGGGAGTACGAACTGCTCAAGCGAGACCCGCGAAACGCGTGGGCGCGTCGGCTCTTCATCCTGACCTCCCCGACGCGCCCCGTCGGGTTCATCTCCATCCACCCGCTCACTCTCGCGATCGACGCGTTCGAGGTCGCGCCGGCCACGCCCTGGTCCCTCGCGACCGGCTCGCTCGCCCGATGGTTGTTGGAACATGCCGAGGGCGCCCTCGGCCTCGAGGTCTCCGAACGCCCGAGCTGGTCGTTCGGCTGGCTGGGAGAGGATCACCCGGCGTTCAGCTCGTGCCCGCATCTGTTCGGTCAGTTCGAGACGCTCGGCTCCCCGCTGCGTCGCGGTGCTTGGTACGTGCGCATCCCGGACGTGCCAGCCTTCGTGGCTCACATCGCGCCCGCGCTGGAGGAGCGCCTCGCGCAATCCAACGAGGCCGGCTACCACGGCGCCCTGCGGATCGGCCGCTACCGCGAGCCCGGCGTCGAGCTCCAGTTCGATCACGGCCGCGTGACAGTGGAACCCTGGCGCCAGACCGGCATCCACGAGGGTGACGCGCGCTTCGCCGACGCCACCTTCCTCGAGCTGCTGTTCGGCCGCGCGGGTCTGCCTCAGCTGGAGGCACAGTTCCCCTACCGGATCGGGGTCAGTGCGAGGGCGCGCCCGGTGCTCCATGCACTCTTCCCGCCTGCCCCCTCCTACCTGCTGCCGCTGTACTGAGGGCTGAGGAGTCCACCATGCTGCTCGATAGACGCCTCTGGACGCTCGCTCGGCCGAACCCCCGCCTTCTGGCCATGGCGGTTGCGAGCGGCACGCTCGCAACCGTGGCAGCCCTCGCCCGCTTCGGCCTCATCGGTTGGCTCCTCGGCGGCGTGGTGACCGGGCGCCCGTTGTCAGACCTCATCATGCCGCTCGTGGGGCTGACGGTGCTGACGGTCATCGAGGGCGTCGCTGCGTTCCGCGCCGAGGTCTCGGGCGCCGCGCTCGGAGCCGCCGCGCGACGGAGTCTGCTGCTGTGCCTCTACGACCAGCTGGGTCGCCTCGGACCGGCGCCGCTGGCTGGCGAGCGTGCCGGCGCGATGCAGATGAACGGCGTCGATGCCGTCGTGACGCTCCAGGACTACTTCGGCGACTACCTCGTGAAGCTCGGCGTCGCCCTGGCATCCACGCTGCTCGCGCTGATCGTCATCGCCCCGCTGGACGTCGACACGATGCTGATCTTCGCTGTGGCCGGCGCGGCCGGACTTGGTGGCCCGCTGCTGTTGGCCGCCCCCTCGCGGCGAGCCGCCGAGGAGCGGCGGATCACCTACGGCGAGTTCGGCGCGGAGTTCATCGACGCCCTCCAGGGACTGCCCACTCTGTTGGCCTTCGGACGCACCGAGGATCGCCTCCGCCTGCTCCGAGAGCGGGCCGCCGGCCTGTTCCGGGCGACCATGCGCGTCCTCGGCGTGAGTTCCGTCTCCTACATCGTCACCCTGCTTGCCGGCATCATCGGCGCCGCGGCCGCGCTCGCGTGGGGTGCGATCCGTGTCGAGGACGGCACCCTCTCGATCGAGCTCCTGATGATGGTCCTCTTCGTCGGCCGGCGCGCCTTCGAGCCGTTGCGGGAGCTGGCCGTTGCCGCTCACCGCGCCATGCACGCCGAGTCCGCGGCCGACGCCATGGTCGAGTTCCTCGATCGCGCCCCGCTGGTCGACGACCCGAGGCAGGCGGCCGCGCCGCCGTCGGCAGCCCAGCGAATCGAGTTCGACGGAGTCAGCTTCTCGTACCCGACGGGCCGCGGTGTCGCCGTCAGCGACGTCAGCTTCAGCGTCGAGGCCGGCGAGCGCATCGGCATCGTGGGCGAGTCCGGAGCCGGCAAGTCGACCCTCGTCGGGTTGCTGCTGCGGCTACACGATCCCGACGCCGGCGCGATTCGCATCGACGGCATCGACCTCAGTGACCTGCGCGTGGCCGACGTGCGCGACCTGATCGCCGTCGTCCCCCAGGACACCTTCCTGTTCTCCGGGACCGTCGCCGAGAACCTGCGTCTCGCCGCGCCCGACGCGACCGTCGAACGTCTCGAGGAAGCCGCACGCTCGGCGAACGCGCACGAGTTCATTCGAGAGCTGCCAGACGGCTACGACACTCGGATCGGCGAGCGCGGAGTCCGGCTCTCAGGCGGTCAACGACAGCGCATCGCCATCGCCCGCGCGTTCCTCCGCGATCGCCCGATCGTGCTGCTCGACGAGGCGACCTCGAACGTCGACGCCGAGTCCGAGTCCCTGGTCCAGGAGGCGCTCGAGACCCTGACCGAGGGCCGCATCACCCTCGTCGTCGCCCACCGCCTCTCCAGCCTCGCTGGGGCAACGCGCGTCCTCGTGATGCACGAGGGCCGCCTCGTCGAGGACGGCAGCCCCACCGAGCTGCTCCAGGCGGACGGTCGCTACGCGACGCTCATGCGAGACCAGGCGCGCGAAGCGGCCGAGGAGATCCTCGCAAGCCACGACCAGCTCCCACGCGGAACGTCGGACGAGGCGACCGCTCACGTCGACGAGGAGATCGGCGCCGTGCTATCCGCCTCGCAGCAGGGGCGTCGGGCGGTGCTACCGTTCCTCTTCCAGCTGCCGGCACGGACCTTGCGTTGGGTCGTCGGCAGCGCCGGCCTCCACCTCGGCTCCGTCGTCCTCGAGGCCGCCGTCGGGATCCTGATGGCGGTCGTCGTGTACGGGCTGATCTCCGGCGAACCCGTTTCGCCGCTGCTGATCTGGCTCGCGATCGCGGTCGGCCTACTTGCCGTCGTGCAGTGGGTCGACGGCTTCGCGTCCCACTACCTCGCCTTTCGGCTCGTCGCCGACTTCAGGATGCGGCTGTACGAGAAGCTCGCACGCCTCGGGCTGGGCTACTTCCAGCGACGCCGCACCGGCGATCTCACGGCAATGGCGACCCGCGACATCGAATCGCTCGAGTGGTTCTACGCACACGGCTTCCCCATGGTCGCGGCGACGATCCTGGTCCCACTGGCATCGGTGATCTGGCTCGCGTTCATCCACCCGCTCTACGTGCTCATGGTGGTTCCGCTGTTCGCGATCCTCGCCGCGGAGCCGCTCTGGTCCATCGGACGGCGGCGCGACTACCGAGTGCTGGCCGAGCTCAACGGCGAACAGGCCTCGCACTTCCTCGACAGCGTCCAGGGCATCCGCGACATCGCCCTGAACGCGGCGGAGACAACCCGCTCCACCGAGGCACAGGACCTCGCCCACCGCCATGAGTCGGTCCACGTCTGGTTCATCGCGAAGTACGCACGGCGCGCGGCCGTACTGCGGGCGTTGATGGGCATGGGTGCGCTGGTGCTGCTCGCCGGCACCGCGCTCATGGTCGACAACGGCGCGCTGAGTCCGTCGGTTGCACCGCTCGCGCTGACGCTGGCGTTCACCGCCGTCACCCCGGTCGCCCGCCTCAGCGGCCTTATCTCGATCACCCAGGGCTCGATCGAGGCCGTGTCACGCCTCGCAAGCGTCGATCAGGAGCCGGAGACAGTTCGAAGCGGACCGATCACCGTCGTGGAGGAGCCCGACGCCGGTACCCCCGCCATCCAGTTCGAGAACGTCTCCTTCTCGTACGGCCCCGCCAGCCGTCCGGTGCTGCAGGACGTGACCTTCGAGGTCGCCCGCGGCACTACGGTGGCCCTCGTCGGTGCCTCCGGAGCCGGGAAGACCACCCTGGCGCACCTGCTACTCCGCTTCTGGGATCCGACGAGCGGGGTCGCCCGGGTCGATGGCTATGACACCAGCTCGCTGGAGCTCGATGCGCTGCGCAGCCGCGTCGCGCTCGTCGCTCAGGACACCCACCTGTTCCAGGGCACGCTCCGCGAGAACCTCCTCATCGCCGATCCCCAGGCCAGCGAAGCGCGGCTGCTGGATGCGGTTGACCAGGCGAGCCTCTCGGAGTTCGTCGCGGGTCTCCCCGAGGGCCTCGATACCCCCGTGGGCGAACGCGGGGCGCTCGTGTCCGGCGGCGAGCGCCAGCGCATCGCGATCGCGCGCGCGTTCCTGCGCGACGCGCCGATCCTCGTGCTCGACGAGGCGACCTCCCACCTGGATGCCCAGAACGAGCAGGCCGTCCGTGCCAGCATCGCCCGCGTGGCTGAACAGCGCACGACGCTGGTCATCGCCCACCGGCTATCGACGGTGCGTTCCGCCGACCAGATCGTGGTGTTGGAGAACGGAGCGGTCGTCGAGCAGGGCACGCACGAGGAGCTGGTCGCGCAGCAAGGGCACTACGCGCGCATGCTGGCGGTGCAACGAGACAGCGCGGTCCAGCTCACGACCTGAGCCTCGACCGCCGGTGCTAACCGCCCGCCTTCGAGGCACGGTCGCTCCGCGCTTCGCTCCCGCCGTAGTGGGTGTGGGCGCGGTGACCGTCGCGATCGAAGATCATGATCAGCTCCGCCGGTCCGTCGATGGCGCTCACGGAGTGCGGTGTCATCGTGGTGAACTCGGCGGCCTCACCAGCCTCGACGACGGTCTCGCGTTCTCCGAGCGAGAGACACACGCGACCTTGGAGCACGAAGAACCAGTCGTGGCCCGGGTGCACTCGCTGCTCGGGCGGGCGGCGGGTCGGCTGCAGTCGCAGCTTCAGCGCCACGGTCGAGCCCGTCGCCCGGCTCAGCATCCACGTCGTCCGGTTCCCGGACCGGCTGGGCGTCGGACGGATCACCACGTCCTCGTCGTCGCGCACGTCCAGCAGCGAGTCGAGATCGATCTGCAGCGCGGTCGCCAGCGGGAGCAGCACATCGAGGCCAATGCTCCGCTTGCCCGTCTCCACGCGGCTGATCGTCGAGGCGCTCAGGTTCGTGCGCTCCGCAAGCTCGTCCAGCGACAGCCCCAGACTCTGCCGCAGGCTCCGCAGCCTCGACCGCACCACCATTTCGATCTGATCCAGGTTGTCCATCGACGCCATCCGTTCTTGCTAATTCTGCAAGCTGGATTGCATTGACCGCAAACCGCAGTATCGTCGAGGTCATGAGCAACCACACATCTACCCCCGGCGAAACGCGCCGCGTCGTCGAGCGCCACTGCGACGTCCTGGTCGTCGGCGGCTCGGCCGCCGGCCTCGCCGCGGCGCTCCAGCTCGTGCGACAGCGGCGCTCGGTGATCATCGTCGATGCCGGCGAACCCCGGAACGCCCCCGCCGAACACATGCACGCCTACCTCGGCTACGATGGCGCACCCCCGGCCGACCTCACGGCCGCCGGTCGTGCCGAGGTGCGCCGCTACGGCGGCGAGGTCCTCGACGGCCGCGTCCTCGAGGTGACTCAGACCGACGAGGGCCGGTTCCGCGCCCAGCTCACCGGAGGTCACGCAGTCGTCGCCCGTCACGTCCTGATCGCGACAGGCCTGGTCGATGAGCTACCCGACGTTGAAGGCCTCGCGGAGCACTGGGGCCGGGGCGTCATCCACTGCCCGTTCTGCCACGGGTACGAGGTCCGCGACCAGACGCTCGTCCAGATCGTCACCCACCCGCTCGGCCTCCACCCGGCGGCGCTGTTCCACCACCTGACCGACCGGCTCACGATCGTCGTCCACGGCTCGGTCGACCTCGACCCGTCGGAGCTTGAACCCTTCCGCGCCGCCGGCGTCAACGTCGTGTTCGACCAGGTGTCGCGCGTCGTCACCGGACCCGGCGGCGAGGTGACCGGCGTCGAGCTCGAGAGCGGCGATCCCCTCGAGGCCGAGGCCGTCGTCGTCAGCCCCCGCTTCCGCGTGCGCGCCGAGCCGTTCGAGGCTCTCCGACTCGAGTTCGGCTCTCATCCGGCCGGCTTCGGGGAGTTCGTCAAGACCGACGAGACCGGCGAGACCTCGGCTCCTGGGGTATGGGCCGCTGGGAATGTCGCCAACCCCGGAGACCAGGTGTTGCAGGCCGCGGCCACCGGCAGCCGGGTCGGGAGCCGGATCAGCTCCCGCCTCGCGCAGGACGACCTCCAGCTTGACCGCCCACGATCCGGAGCCGAGACCGACTGGGACCGTCGCTACTCAGGCGAGCGCCTCTGGAGCGGCAACCCGAACGGCGCGCTCGTCGCCGAGGTGGACGGCCTGGCCGCCGGCAGCGCGCTCGACGTCGGCGCTGGCGAGGGCGGCGACGCGGTCTGGCTCGCCGAGCGCGGTTGGGCGGTCACGGCCAACGACATCTCCGCGGCAGCGCTCGCCCGGATCGCCGCTGAAGCTGAGCACCGCGGTCTCGAGATCGAGGGCCTACACGCCGACGCCAACGCCCCACGCGCCTTCGGTACCGAACGCTTCGACCTCGTATCCGCGCACTACGCGGCGATCCCTCGCACGGCGGACAGCAGGGCGCTCCACAACCTCCTCAACGCGGTCGCCCCTGGCGGAACGCTCCTGATGGTCAGCCACGACCTCGGACCGAGGCACGCGCCGATCGACACGGACGACAACAGTCGCGCCTTCGATCCCTTCGCCTACCTCAGAGTCGACGACGTCAAGGAAGCGATCGCCGCCGACCCCGCCTGGGTCGTCGAGGTCGACGAGACGCGCCCCCGACCGGCCGGCTCCGCCTCCGCCGGCCACCACGCCGACGACGTCGTGTTCCGCGCTCGACGCAACGAGGAATGACGGAACGGGCTGGGTGCGAGAGGGCGTCGCCGGGGGCTCGGTCTCGGCGCCCGACCATCCGAGGCCAACTCGCTAACGGGTGCCCTGCTCGGCGTCGCAGCTCGCGCAGCGTCCGTAGAGTTCGATGCGGTGGCTCTCCGTCGCGAAGCCAGTCGTCCGTTCGATCTCCCGGAGGGCCTCCTCGATCGCCGGCGATGAGAAGTCGGCGACGGAGCCACACACGTGGCACAGCGTGTGATGATGATGCCCCTCGCTGCCGAGGCGATACGCGACCGTGCCATCGCCGAGCACGACTTGGCAGACGAACCCGAGCTCCTGCAGCATCCGAAGCGTACGGAACACGGTCGCGCGCCCGACTCCAGGCGCCGCGTCCGCAACGGTCTCCGCGGCGAACGTATCGCCGGCGCCGGCCATCGCCTCCAGGAGCTGATGGCGGGCCGCCGTGATCCGTCGGCCGCGGCGGATCAGCGCCTGCTCGATCGCGTCGGCGGTGAAGGGCGCCATCGCTCTCCGTTCCGTTCGCTCGTCGCTGGCGATTCCTGGACGGTGCCGCCTCGACTCGCGCCTAGCTCAGCACCGCTTCAAGCGTCCGGCCATCGTTGAAGCGCAGCGAGGTGAGGCGGTACTCAGGACCGGCGACGATCCGGTACGTGAACCCGGCGGCCTCAACAGTCACCACGTCGTCTGAGACGAGCTGCTTGCCGGCGCCGAGCATCGCCGCAAGGCGCTCCGCCAGCTCCAACGGCTGCGCACTCGCCATGTCGAGCGTCGCGACACCCAGCAGTCCGTTCTCGTGCTGGCGCGCGCCCTCGGGGATCACCGGGGCTGGCTCGTAAGGGCTCATCACGAACGGCAGATCGAGACGCGGCGGCATCGTCAGCGACCAGCGCAACGTCACGCCGTCGGCTCCGGCCCGCTCCGCCTCGAACGCGGGACTCGTCTCAACCCCGCGTGCGGCGAGCCCGGCGACGATCGCCTCCATCGAGGTGTCGCCCTCGAGCGCGTGCTCGCACACCCCGCGCACGTCCAACCACCGGCCGACCCGCGGCGGCATCTGCGCGCGAAACTCTTCCGGGTCCGTGCCTGCCGGCACGGGATCGAACAGCTCGAGGAACGGCCCTTCGCGGAAGTGGATCAGCGCGTTGTGCGCCGTCTCGGGGTCGCTGCCCCACTGCACCGTGAATCCAGCCGCCTCGTACTCCTCAACCGACTGCGCCAGGTCCGCGACGCGCACGAGGATGTGGCTCGGAATCAGATCGCTCATTCCAGCTCGTTCCTGTCTGTGGTCCCGTCGAGACGACCGGACCGGCTGTGCTTCGAGCGTCTGGCTGAGACTAGGTTCAGCACAGGCGGGATGATACAAAGTCTCAACAAGAGCGGCGACTGAGCGAGAGCGTCGACCTCGAGGGGGCGCCCGTCGCTGCCGTCCGAGTTCGCTGGAGGTTGAGGGATGTCGGCTCACCAGGAGGAGATCACTCGCTACTGGGACGCGAGGCCCGGCTCGTACGACACCGAGGCCTATCACGGCCTCGGCGATGACCGGGAGAAGGCGGCCTGGCTCAGCGCGCTCGCCGATCTCATCGGCCAGCCGCCCCTCGACGTGCTCGATGTCGGCACCGGCACAGGCTTCCTCGCCCTCCTACTCGCCGAGGCCGGCCACCGCACGAGGGGCATCGACCTCTCGACGGCCATGCTCGCGGAGGCCCAGCGCAAAGCGACCGCCTTGGCGACGCCGCCAACCTTCGTGATCGGCGACGCCACTCAGCCGCCCTCGGACATCACGGGGATGGACGCCGTGGTGTGTCGCCATCTGCTCTGGACGCTCACGGAGCCGGTGCAGGCCCTCCAGAACTGGAGGGTCGCGCTCCGACCCGGCGGGCGCGTGGTCGCCATCGAGTGGTTCCAGGAGACGGCGGGTGCCTGGCAGCCCTACTCGGACGAGGTGGTCGCGTCGCTGCCACTCCGCCGCCTCGTCGACCCGCAGCAGGTGATCGAGGCATTCGAGGCCGCCGGGCTGTCGAACGTTCGCGCCGTGCGTCTCGACGCCATCGAGCAGGTGGAGCGGGAAGTCTGGCCAGATGCCGGCGATCCGCCAGAGCGCTACGCCATCACCGGCGACCGGCCTGCCTAGTTCCGGTCGCCGGCCTCCGGCGCCACCGAGTCCGTCGACCGGCGGCTCAGCTCGAGGCGCCTCCATCACACCTCGTGACAGCGATACTTGTCGAAGAAATGCAGATATGCGAATATCACAATATGACACGAGAGGATGACCTGCCCGATCTGCGCCGCGCCGAGGCGCTGCTCAAGTCGGTCGCCCACGTGGGCCGCATCCGGATCGTCCAGGACATCCAGCGACACGGCTCACGCTGCGTCCACGAGCTCGTAGAGGACCTGGGTCTCCGTCAGCCGATGGTCTCGCAGCACCTTCGCGTGCTGCGCGACGCGGGGGTCGTTGACGGAGAGCGGGAAGGGCAGGAAGTCCGGTATCGCCTTCGAGATGAGCACGTGTGGCACATCGTCGAGGACGCCATCGAACACAGCGGCGAAACACGCCGCGAGGAAGGATACGCACCATCATGACTCAGGCTCACGCAGTGCATGCCGACCACGCGCACGCCCACGGCGACGGCTGCGGCCACGTCGCTGTGGCGCACGGAGACCACACCGACTACCTGCACGATGGCCACGCGCATGCCAGCCACGACGACCACTTCGATGAGTGCAGCCCCGACGCGCACGTCCCCGCGGGCATGCACAGCCACCAGCACGGTTCAGACTGTGGGCACCCGACGGTCGAGCACGGCGACCACGTGGACTACATCCACGACCAGCACCGCCACGCGGCCCACGGCGACCACTACGACGAGCACTAGCGCGCTGACGCGAGGAGCGCGCCAACCCCACGGAGTGTAATGGGGTTGACGCGGCAGCCCTCGCCGACCTCGACGGTCGGACCTCCGAGGGCGCCCGGCGCTAGCTCGCTCCCCATGCGATTCGCGGGTCGATTCTCCGCTGGAAGGCCGTCATCAGGGGCTGGAACCCCATCTTGTGCCAGAACCGTCGTGCGGACGCGTTCGCGGGCGAGTAGTTGAGGACGGCGTGCTCGAAGCCCTGTGATCGGGCTGCCGCCAGCAGCGCCCGGAGCAGCGCCTGACCGACGCCGCGTCCACGGTGTCCCGGCGAGACGGCGGTGCTGCCGATGTACAGGCTGTTCGCCGGGCGAAGCAACGGGCGCCCGTTCCCCATCGCGTTCGCGAGAATCCCACCAACGAAGTCGCCGTCCACGAACGCCAGGAACGCCATGCGGCCCTCGGCCTCGATCAAATCGGCCGCCGAGTCCAGGGACGCCTCGCGGTAGTCCCGCGAGAGGTCCGGCCGAAAGACCGGCGAGGTCCGGTGGTGCCCCGCCTCGAGTTCGCCGACCGCCACGATGCGCTCTTCGTCACCGGTACGCGCTGACCGGATCTCCGGTGCCTCCGCACCGCCGCCGGCATCCTCCCCGGTCACTCCACCCCCGATCGGGAGCACCGCGTACACACTGCTCCGCGTGAACCCCAGATCGAGGAGCCACCCCTCCGCCGGATCGCCCGCGTTCACCTCGACCTGCTGGTTGAGGTAACCCTCCGCTACCGCGTCATCGGCGACCGCGCCGTAAAGCGCCTCGAATACCGTCCGAGGATCGGTGTCCTCGCCGACCGCCCACGCTTGCGTCGGCGTCCAGGTCGAGCGCGGCATGACGTAGGCGCTCAACGGCTGCGACGGGGCGGGAAGATGCCTGGTCGCAAGCAAGAACCCCACGAGGCGCCCGCCTCGGAAGGCGCTGTACCCGGAGCACGTCGATCGCCCCGCGAACGCCTCGAGGACCGGGCGAGCCTCCTCTGGATCGCGGAAGGCCGCCGGCAACGCCGGCAGGCCCGCGAGTCGAGTTTCGTGCGCCTGCGCGAGCAACGCCGCCGCGTCGCGGAGGTGCGCGGGGTCGTACGGCCGGACCTCCATTACGGCTCGAGTCGCGTGTGCCAGACGAACTCATGCTCCGGCAACAGCTCCGGGTGGAACACGCTGACGAGGTCGCGCAGCAGGATGTCCACGCGGAAGCTCTGTCCGGTCGCGAAGATGTCGGTCCCGCGCGCGAACTGGTGGATCGCCTGCCCCTCGGCCAGCGCCTCGAATGAGCTGTTCAGCGGCTGGTAGGCGAGCGAGCCCGCGACGGTATCGCCCAACCGGCTGTCCGCGAAGTAGGTGTTGTCGATCCAGATGTCGGCGTCCGCGCCGAGGTCGACGACGCGCTCGAGCGGCAGCGGCGAGTTCAGCGGTACGTCAGTCACCTCGCGCTGGAGGATCGGGATTCCGCCCGCGTCCTCGATCAACCGGATGTCGATCCGGTTGGCCGGCTGCGTCGCCCAGAGACCAGAGTTGTTGATCGAGCCGAAGAGGACGGTCGGATCCTCGGACTCGGCATCCGCCACCTGCTGGCGCAGCGCCTCGTAGTTCGCGATCACCGGTTCGAGGACCTCGTTCGCGCGCGCCTCGGCGTTGAAGAAGAGTGAGACGAACTTGATCTCCTCGGCGCTCCCGAGCGGCGGCTCCCAGAACGAGTTGTAGGTCACTCCGTTCAGGCCCAGGTCCCGGGCCTGGTCGGTCAGCTCATAGCTGAACGCGACGTGGAAGAGCTCCGGCTCGGCCTCGAGGATCGGCTCGAAGCTGTTCGAGGCACGCGCCGGGATCGCGAGCCCGTCCTCGAAGCGGCGGTTGATGTTCGGGAGGTACTCCAACCCGGCGGCGCGGACGTTCGCACCCAGGACGGCGTCGGACAGCCCGAGCGTCTCGAGCGCCACGAACCAGCCGCTGCCCGAGGCGGTCCAGAAGCTCTGCGCCGGGATCGGGATCACGTGGGCGTCCGCGAGATCGCCGGAGAGGTCGGGCGCCGGCGCCCCACACTGCGCCAGGACGTAGGTGTCCTGCCTTGCGTTCTGGACGTTGGGCACGGGCTCAACGGTCAAGACCTTGTAGTGCCCCTCGTAGCGCACACTCCAGCCCTCGGCGTGGATCGCCTCCACCTTGTCGGGGAAGTAGTCCGTCCCGTCCTGGAAGTCCGTCACACACTCCTGGGGGTTGCTGGTGATCGGCGCTGGCGGCGCGGCGGTCGGCGTCGCCGCGGCGGCCGTCGACGTGGGCTCGGCGCGCTCCGTCGGCTCGGGAGTCGCCTCCGGCGAATCGTCATCGCTGCAGGCGATCAACAGGCCAAGCAACAGGCCGAGGCCGATCAACAGTGGGAGGCGTGGACGCACAAAGACCTTCTTCCGTCTCGGCGCGACTTGCGCCTGCGGCATGATGGCCTGTACTGATACCAACTATCGATAAGCCGATCCAACCGACAGAAAGAGGTTCAGTTGAACCACTCTGAACTCGGGGCCATGTTGCGCGACCTGCGAAAGGAGCGCGGCTTCACCCTGAGCAGGTTGGCTGAAGCGTCGGGCGTCTCGGACGGACATCTGTCCAAACTCGAGAACGGACGGAAGCCGGCGACCGTGGAGATGCTCGGTCGTCTCGCGCTGGCCCTCGAGGTCGATGCGAGGATCCTGATCGAGCGCGCCGGGCTGCTGCCACACCCGGTGATGGAGCAGCTGATGTCTCCCGGCGAAGTCCGTCGGGAAAACGTCCCGCTCGTGAGCCGGGGTCTGGCCCGTGAGATCTCGAAACTCGACGCCGGCGGGTTGGACCCGCACGAGGTCCGAGCGGTCCAGACGGCGGTCACCAATCTTCTCGACGAATCCGTGGGGCGTGACGCGATCCTCGAGTTCACGCTCGGACTGCTCCGTCCGCAGGCACCGCCGTCCGAGAATCTGGACCGGCCGGTGGAACGCTACGACCCGTCGGTCGACTACTTCCCCGACCGCGTCTCGCCGCGGTACGCGAAGCGCTGGCGAGTCCGGTACGAGCGCAGCTACAAGGTGCTCACCGTCAGTAGCGAGATCGAGCGACCGGGGATGCGGAACCCGGACGTCTACGTCCTCGTACAACGTGGGACGCCGCCGCCGCGGTTGGTCGGGCCGCTCAGCGGCGCCACGGTCATCGAGGTGCCGGTGCGGCGCGTCTGGCACGACGAGGCCCGCCTCCTCGGCGCGATCGAGTTCCTCGAGGTCGCCGACGCCCTCCTCGGATGGCGGACCCGTCCCTCGGGAATCGACCACCTCGGCGCGCTTTCGGCGCGGGTCGACGAGATCGTCTCGGAGTCGAGCTTGCCGGGAACCGAGGACGAGCGGATCGCCCGCATCAGGGCTCTCGAGCCCGACGTCTACTTCTACGGCCTGAACCATGGATGGCGGCGTAACCGGCGGAACCGAGGGTTCCCCACCGTCTTCTTCCTCCCCGCCGTCGAGCCCCCGCTCGCCTGCGCGGAGCAGCTGAAGTTCGCCTCGCTCTTCTTCAATCTCGAGGCCAAGGCGAACCGCCAGTTCGCCGCGATCGAGGCCCGCTACCTGGACCTCAGACAGCGCGCGCGACGAGGCCGCCAGCGGCCGCGAGTGCTGATCGGCCACCCGAACGACCGCGGCAGCTGGGACAGCTTCTGGCCGCATTGGCTCCTGCCCGGCCTGGTGCGCGACGCCGGCGGCGAGGACGTCCTGAGCGAGGCAGGCGTCTCGCCCCGGCTCAACGAGGCGGGAACCCTCGGCGAGATCGATCTCGACGAGGCGCTGGCATTCGGGGCGGACGCCGACTGCTGGTACAGCTCGATCTGGGAGACCACCTCGCCAACCCCCGCGGCCGCGGAGGTCTACGGCCAGATCGCGGCCACTCGGCGAGGTGCGGCGTTCCACCGCTTCGGGCGCGGTCGCGACGTGCTCCACACCGGAGGGGTCCGCGTCGACCTGATGCTGGCAGACCTGATCGCGCTGATCTCGCCCGAGGTACTTCCGGAGCACGAGCCGCTGTTCCACGTGCGGATGGAGCAGCCGTGACCTCGTCAACAGACGCGGTCTCGCTCCGTCAGCGGCCGAACATCGAGACGGCGCGCACGCGGGGCCGGACCCGGACGCTCGTGGCCTTCTCACTCCTCATCGCGGTGTTCATCCTCGCGGTGCTCCTGTCGCTGAGCTGGTCGTCCGTCCGCGTCCCCTGGGACGAGGTGGCGCGCATCCTGCTCGGCCGTCCGGCCGAGCGGGACGCCTGGACGACGATCGTTCTAGACATCCGGCTTCCTCGAGTGATCACCGCGACACTGGTTGGCGTCGCCCTCGGCCTGGCGGGCCTCCAGATGCAGGCCGTCTTCCGAAACCCACTCGCGAGTCCGTACACCCTCGGGGTCGTCTCGGGCGCCAGCCTCGGTGCCGCACTCGTCATCATCGTGCTGCCCGGCCTGACGGTCGGCCTCTACCGTGACGGCGCGGCGGCGAGCGGCGTCGCACAGGCCCTCTCCAGCGTCGGCCTCGTCTTCGGCGCCGCGCTCGGGGCGGGCGTCATCCTGCTCGCCATGCTCGTGGTCGCCAGCATCGTGCGCGACATGGTGATCGTGCTCCTGCTCGGCGTCGTCCTCTCCGCCCTGATCGGGGCGCTCGTCACCGTCCTTGTCTTCTTCGCCGACCCGAACCAGACCCGGGTCTTCGTCGAGTGGGGATTCGGGAGCTTCCAGCGGGTCCGCTGGGGCGATGTACCGCTCTTCGCAACCGCGGTTGGCACGGGAACGGTGGTCGCCACGCTCTCCATGAAGCAGCTCAACGCGCTGCTGATGGGCGAGAACTACGCGCGGAGCATGGGCTTGAACGTGCGACGAGCCCGAACGCTGACGCTGACCAGCGCCTCGATCCTCGCAGGCGCCGTCGTCGCCTTCGCCGGACCCATCGCCTTCCTCGGGATCGCGATCCCACACATCACCCGCGGCATCTTCGGTTCCGCCGATCACCGGATCCTGGTGCCGGGGAGCGCCCTCACCGGCGCCTCGGTCGCGCTCGGCTGCGGGCTGCTGGCCGAGATGCCGAACAGCAACCTCACCCTCCCCGTGAACGCGGCCACCGCGATCGTCGGTGGCCCGATCGCCTTCTGGGTGCTCCTCCGCATGCGCCGAGGCTGGGGTAGCTGATGGCGCCGCCCGAGCCGGTACTCAGCCTGTCGTCGTTGGAGATCGGCTACCGCGCGCGCCGGCGCCGTCGCGTGGTGCTCAGCGAGGTGAGCGTCGCCCTCGACCGAGGGGAGTTCGCGTGCCTCCTCGGCCCCAACGGCGCCGGTAAGTCGACGCTGCTCCGAACGCTCTCGCGCGTGCAGCCCTCCTTCGCCGGCACCGTGTCCCTCGACGGTGACGAACTTGACGGACTGACCAGCGAAGACCTGGCCCGGCGACTGGCCGTGGTCCTGACCGACCGCGTGCAGATCGCGAACCTCTCGGCCTACGAGCTGGTCGGACTCGGCCGCTTCCCCCACACCGGATACTTCGGCCGGCTCGGTCCCGAGGACCACACCACGATCGAATGGGCGATGGAGGCCACCCAGTCCGGCCACCTCGCGCATCGCGACGTCACCGAGCTGTCCGACGGCGAGCGCCAGCGGGTCATGATCGCCCGGGCGCTGGCGCAAGAGCCGAAGGTGCTGCTGCTCGACGAGCCGACCGCGTTCCTCGACCTCCCGTCTCGGATCGAGCTCACCGCCCTCCTTCGGCGGCTCGCGGCTGAACGAGGGCTGGCGATCCTGATGACCACGCACGACCTCGATCTCGCCCTGCGTACCGCCGATGTCCTCTGGCTGATCACCGAGGACGGCTCGCTCGAGAGCGGCGCCCCCGAGGATCTCGTCCTCAACGGCCTGCTGGAGCACGCGTTCTCCAGCAGCGAGGTCGCGTTCGACCGCGCCACGGGTCACTTCACGCCAACACCCCACCCGGGCCGCCGAGCCCGAGTGACGGGCGACTCCCTCGAGCACCACTGGCTGCGTCAGGCGCTGCTCCGTTCGGGGTTCGACGTGACCGAGGATGAGAGCGGCGACGGCGAGCGGAAGCCGATCGTTTGCGGCGTGACATCCGAGGCTGGAGATCCCGTCGACCGCTGGTGGGTAACGACGAACAACGAGGAGCGGCGTTTCACATCGCTAGCCGATCTCACCCGATGGCTCTCCGGCCAAGAGTCGGACGCGCCGCACGCGCCGCCAGCAACCGAGGCCCGACCGGCTCCCTAGCCGTTCAACCCTCCTCGGGGAGCCCGATCGACTCACTGCTCGCAGGTCTCCGACACCGACGAGCAAGAGAAGCTCCCGGTTCGGTGCTCCGTTGACGAGGGCTGCGGCCGAGGGTTGTTGCCTCCACGGCACCTCGTCGAGACCTGCCGGTCATGGCCCCGACATCCCCGACCGGTAGCGTCCGAGGCATCCACCCGAGGCCACTCAAGCGGAGCCCACAGATGCCCGACCTTCCGAGGATCGCGGTCTTCTCCGGACCGACCGCGACCATCCAGAACAGCCCGCCGCTGATCACCAGCCGCCAGGCCCGCCAGCGCCACACCCTGCCCGAGAACGGCACCGCCGAGGGCTTCGATGCCCTGCGCGCCCAGCGCCTCGCCGCCCCTGTCACGGTCTACATCGACTACCTCAGCGCCCACCCCCTCGAGGCCGACGCGGCCGCGCTCTACGCCCCGCCCGACGGCTACCTCGACGCGGACGGCGCGTTCCACGAGGAGCCGACCACCGCCGAGGATCGCCCGGTCCAGGTCGCCACCCTCGATCCATCGGACGGCCTCTACCTGCTCCCTTATATGGGGCGGCAGGCTGACGGCTCGCCGTGGGAGGAAGCCTGCGCCTTCCCCAACGCGCCCGAGGACCACGCCCGCCAGACCTTCTATCCCGACGCCTCGCGCATCTACGAGGAGATCGACCGCTTCGGCGTCGATAGCGATGGGCACAACAACCTGCTGTCCTCGGTCGCGGCGTTCGACTTCTACCGGGCGGCGCCGTCGGGCGGCTACAAGCAGGGCCTGCCCGAGGATCAGCGCACCGACCGCGGCGAAGGCGACATCCCACCCGAGCGCCTCGGCGACGACTTCTTCATCTACTACCCGCGCCACCTGCGGGCGGAGCCACACCTCGTCGCGCTCGCGAAGGCGACCAACATGGTCGCCACCACCCTCGCGAGCGGCGAGTACGCCGGCGCCCAGTGGCTCGAGGGCAGTCCCACCACCGAGGAGTCGATGTACTGGCTGAACCTCCTGATCGACACCGCCATCCCGCTCGTCGGCCACTCTTCCCAGCGGCCGCATCAGACCGTGAGCGCCGACGGCGACCGCAACATCGTCGATGGGGTGAAGTACATCCTCTCGAACGTCTGGCGAAACGGCGGCGAGCGGGACACGGTCGGCGGCGTGATGATCGTCGACGAGCAGGTGTTTCACGCTCGCGAGGTGACCAAGACCGACGCGCGCCCCGGCAACTACGAGGCGACCGGCGGCCACGGCGGCGTCGTCGCGCTGATGAACGGCTACGCACCCCCGCAGCTCACCTACGTCCCCAGCCGCAAGCACACCTGGTCATCCGAGCTGAACCTCACGCAGCTACAGGATGTCGTTCCGGGCATCTGCCTCGACGGCACAGCCATCCACACGGAGCCGATCGCGGTGAAGACGGCGGATGGCCTGCTCCGCCCCGAGGCGATGCCCAGCGTCACCATCGCGAAGTACGCGCGCTACCTGCCCCCGGGCCCTGAGGTCGACGCCGACAGCGAAGTCGAGATCCTCGGTCGCATCGCTCGCAACCTCGAGGCGGCGCCACTCGCTGGCTTCGTCGGTGAAGGCGCGTCGCCGTACGGCAGCATGAACACTGCGACCGACCAGGCGCTGACGCGCGCCGTGTTCAGCGGGATGCCCGTCGTCGGCGTCGGCCGCGGCGCGACCGGCGGCAACGCCTACAAGACCGACCCGGTCAAGATCGCGGGCAGCAACCTGACTTCCACCAAGGCGCGCATCCTGCTGATGGCGGCGCTGTTGAAGCTCGGCGCGCTCCCGCCCGCCGCCGACCCGGCGAACCCCACGCCCGACGAGGTCGCCGCGACGGCTGCGAAGGTCGCCGAGTACCAGGCGATCTTCGACACCCACTAGTACGCCGGCGCCCGCCGCTCGCTCGGGACAAGAAGAAGGGGGCGGCCGATCGGCCGCCCCCTTCTCTTGGCATCGGTGTCGGTCCCCGCGGGAGGAGGGCTTAGACGGTGACCGCACCTGACACCAGCGACGGCACCTGCAGATGGTGATCCGTCGCCTGCTGGAACGCATCGGCGACGCGGAAGACCGTCGCCTCATCGAACGGTTTGCCGGCGATCTGCAGCGACAGCGGAAGCCCGTCGTTCGTGAACCCCATCGGCACCGAGAGCACCGGCAGCCCCAGCGGATTCCAGAACGGTGTGAACACCGGCCACCCCATGAACGAGGTGTCGTCGAGGCCCTCGACGAGTGGCGCCCCCATCCCGGCGGTCGGCATGATCAGCACGTCGAACGGCTTCATCAGCGCCGCCATCTGCTCGCGCGCCAGGCTGCGGAATCGCTGTGCCTGGACGTAGTCCGAGGCCGACACCAACGCCCCGCCGGCGACGAAACGGTTCGTGTACATGCCGTAGTCGCTCCAGCGTGACTGCAGGTCGCTCTGGTGGTACGAGTTCGCCTCGCCCCGCATCGTGATCAGACCGACGTTCCGGATCGCCTCGTACCGAGAAATCTCCACCTCATCGAGGATCGCGCCCGCACCGGCGAACCAGCTCACCGCCGCCTCGAACGCCTCCACCGCCTCCGGGAGCACCCCCGGAGCATCGAGGTGGTTCGCCCGCTCTACGCCGATGCGCAGGCCCTCGACGCTTCCGGTCAGCGCCGCGAGGTAGTCCGGCACCGGCACGTCCGCGGTCGTCGGATCCGAGGCGTCAGCACCCGCCATCACCCCGAGCATCGCCGCGCAGTCGCGCGCGCTCCGAGTCAGCGGGCCGATGTGGTCGAGCGAGTAGCCGAGCGGCGCGCAGCCGGACTTCGGGACGCGGCCGAAGGTCTGCTTCATCCCGCTGATGCCGCAGAACGCGGCCGGGATCCGCACCGAGCCACCGGTGTCCGTCCCCAGCGCCCCGAGGAAGAATCCGGCCGCCACGCCGGCGCCGCTACCGGATGAAGATCCACCGGGCCACGTGTCCGTGTTCCACGGATTCCGCGGCACCGGGAACGGCTTCGACGCGTCCGGCATCCCGATCGCGAACTCCATCGTCGAGGTCTTACCCATCACGATCGCGCCCGCCTCGCGCAGCCGGGCCACTACAGGCGCATCGCCCTGAGCCCCCCACGCCGGGTCGAGCACGAGGCTCTGCGCGGTGGTCGGCGCCTCGTTGGTTGCGATGATGTCCTTGATGCCGATCGGGATCCCGTGCAGCGGACCGCGATCGGTCCCGGCGGCCAGCTCCTCGTCGGCCGCCCGCGCCGCGGCTCGTGCGTCGTCGTCGAGCCGGTGGAGATAGACCCCGAGCTCCCCGTCCAGCGCGTCGGCATGCGCGAAGCAGGCTTCGACCAGCTCGAGGCTCGTCAGCGTCCCCGCGCGCATCGCCGCCGCCGCATCCGTGATCGTGAGTGGGATCTCCGTCATGCGACGCTCCCCTCGAGGACCCCGGTCGGGTACTGCAGGTGCCAGTCGGTCTGCTGCTGGTAGGCGTGTCCGATCCGCAGCAGCAGCGCCTCTGACATCGGCGCGCCGACGATCTGCGCCGACAGCGGCAGTCCGAGGTCAGACGAGAAGCCCGAGGGCAGCGCCAGCGCCGGGTACCCCAGCAGGTTGAACGGCCCCGTGTAGCTCGGCTGCGTCAGCCGCTTCGCGAGGTCGTTCTCGGCGGAGAGCGCGGCCGGCTCGATGATCGTCGGCGTGATCAACGCGTCGACCTCCGCCATCACCGAGGCGGCCGCCTTCGCGTACCAGCTCCGGAACCGCTGGGCCTGCACGTAGTCGGCCGCCGAGTAGAAGGCGCCGCGCGCGATGATCATCCGCGTCTTCGCGCCATAGTCCGTCCACCGCTCGCTCGCCATGTCCGTGCGGTGGTAGGCGAACGCCTCGCTGACCATCGTCAGCGTGTTCGCCTCCTTCGCCAGGTCGGAGTGCGGCAGCTCGATTTCGACGATCCGCGCGCCGAGGTCGGCAAGCGCGGCGATCACCGCCTCCGTCGCCGCCTGCATCTCGGAGTCGAGCTGCTCGTGGTCGAAGAAGTAGGCCCGCGGCACCCCGATCGTCAGCCCCTCGACGCTGCGGTCGATCCCCCCGAGGTAGTCCTCACCGGGCGCCGTCGAAGCGGTCACGTCGCGCGCGTCGGGCCCCGCGATCACGTCAAGGATCGCGGCGCAGTCGTAGGCCGACCGCGCCATCGGCCCGATCGAGTCGAGCGAGTAGCCCAGCGGGACGCAGCCCCACTTCGGCACGCGCCCGTAGGTGACCTTCAGCCCCGTGTGCCCGCAGTACGCGGCCGGGAACCGCACCGACCCGCCCGTGTCCGTCCCGAGGCCGCCCAGCACCATCCCAGTCGAGACGGCGATGCCTGTCCCCGAGGACGATCCACCCGGCGTCCGATCGAGCGCCCACGGGTTCCTCGGGATCGGGAACGGCTTCTCCTCATCGGGAGGCCCGAGGGCGAACTCGGAGAGGACGAGCTTGCCCATGATGACGGCGCCGGCCGCGCGCACGCGCTCGCTGACGACGGCGTCGTAGCCGTCACCCCACGCCGGGTCGAGCACGAGCGAGTTCGCCGTCGACGGCTGGTCCTTCGTTGCGAGGATGTCCTTCAGTCCGAACGGGATGCCCTGGAGCGGACCCCGGTCAACGCCCGCCGCGAGGCCGGCATCGGCGCGTGCAGCCTGCTCCATCGCCCTCTCGCTCACGGCGATGAACGCGCCGACGTCGTCGTTCATCGCCTCGATCTTCCGGAGCGCCTCCTCGGTCAGTTCGACGCTCGTGACCTCGCCCGCGCGCAGCGCGGTGGCTGCCGCTTCGATCGTGTCTGGGAGTGTCACCGCCTTACTCCTTGACCGCGGCCGGCGTTGGAGCAACGGGCGTGAAGATGAGCGCCGGCTCCTCGTAGCGCACGTCCTCTATATAGAGGCCATCGGCGGCCTCCCGGAGCGTCGGGTACATCGCAACGAAGGAGTCGAACTCCTCCTCGCTGACAGGCAACCCCGCGGCATCGACCATCCCCCGCACG
Source organism: Dehalococcoidia bacterium (assembly GCA_028279505.1). Taxonomy (GTDB): domain Bacteria; phylum Chloroflexota; class Dehalococcoidia; order UBA2979; family UBA2979; genus UBA6627. Next base: position 25,191 of record JANQNP010000042.1, on the reverse strand, counting down.
GCGGCTTCGACGTTCTCTGGCACTGGCATTCGGATTCCCTTCTCGGACGGCTGGCATATCGAATCGCGGGTCGGGCGGGATCGCGTCGCGGTCAGATCGCGAGCGGTTCCACCGAGCCCTCGGAATAGAGGTGGCAGGCGACGTGGTGCTCCGGCGCCGCCTCGACCATCGGCGGGCGCTCCTCGGCGCAGACGTCCATCGCGACCGGGCACCGCGTCCGGAAGCGACAGCCCGAGGGCGGATCGAGCGGGCTCGGCAGCTCCCCCTCGAGGCGCGGCGCCTCCACCGAGGGCTCGTCGTCGAGCCCGATCTTCGGGATCGAGGCGAGCAGCGCCTGCGAGTACGGGTGCAACGGCTCGGCGTACAGCCGCTCCGCCGAGGTCACCTCGACCGCCTGCCCGAGGTACATCACCAGCACCTCGTCGCTCACGTACTGCACCACGTTCAGGTCGTGGCTGATGAACAGGTACGTCAGCCCCAGCTCGGCCTGCAGGTCCTGCAGCAGGTTCAGCACCTGCGCCTGCACCGACTTGTCGAGGGCGGACACCGCCTCGTCGCAGACGACGAGCTTCGGCGAGAGCGCGAGCGCCCGCGCGATGTTCACGCGCTGCCGCTGCCCGCCGCTGAGCTGGTGCGGGTAGTACGACGCGTGGTTCGCGTGCAGCCCCACCTGTTCCAGGAGCCATTGCGTCCGCTCGCGGCGCTCGTCCTTCGGGTAGCCGTGCACCTTCATCGGGAACGAGACGATCTCCCCGATCGAGGCACGCGGGTTGAGCGCCGAATGCGGATCCTGGAAGACCATCTGCATGTGCTTGCGCAGGGCACGGCTGTCCTCCTTGATGTTGGGCATCCGTCGCGCGCTCACCACGTTGCGGCCTTCGAAGAGCACATCGCCCGCGTCGACGTCGAACAACCCGAGGATCAGTCGCGCCGCGGTCGACTTGCCGCATCCCGACTCGCCGACGATGCCGAAGGTGGTGCCCGGCTTCACCGTGAAGGACAGGTCCTCCACCGCCGAGACGTACCCCTTCTTCATCAGCCCGAGCCGGACCGGAAACCGCTTGCTGACGCCCTTCACCTCCAACAGCGGCGGGCGGCCAGGTTCGTCGGCGGTGGCGTGTCGTTCGAGGGCGGTCGTGGTCACGGTCGGCTCCTGATCCGCGGTTTCGGGCGGGGTTAGTCCTTCACGTCGAGCGCGTCACGTAGCGCGTCGGCGAGCATGTTGAACGAGATCGAAGTGGCGAAGATGAACAGCCCGGGCAGCGCCGCCACCCACGGGTTCACGTAGATCGTTCCCCGCAGGCTGTTGAGCATGAAGCCCCACTCCGCGTCGGGCGGCTTCACGCCAAGCCCGAGGAACGACAGGCTCGCGGCGATCACGATCGACAGCCCGACCAGCCCCGAGGCGTAGACGAAGATTGGGCTGAAGATGTTCGCCAGCACCTGCGTCGCGATGATCCGCGGCGTCCCCGCGCCGGTCAGCCGCGCCGCCTCGATGAACTCGGCCGTCACGATCTTCCGCGTCGCCGCCTCCGCCACCCGCGCGATCGGCGCGATGTAGATGATTGTCATCGAGATGATCACGTTGACGAGGCCCGGCCCCAGTGACGCCGAGATCGCGATCGCCAGCAGCACAGCCGGGAACGCGTAGAACATGTCCATCGTCCGCATCACGATCGCCGCGACCCACCCGCCGAGGTACCCGGCGATTGATCCGAGGAACGTGCCGATCACCGTCGCGATCAGCACCGGCGTCAGGCCCGCGATCAGCGACAGCCGCCCGCCGTAGAACAGCCGCGTCAGCATGTCCCGGCCCTGCTCGTCGGTGCCGACGAGGTGGCCGTCCGCACCGATCGGCAGCAGCCGGTCTGCGGGCACACCCACGTTCGGGTCGTACGTCGTCAGTACCGGCGCGGCGACCGCCGTCACCACCAGCAACCCGAGCACACCGAGGGCTGCGAGACCCACGCGGTTCCGCAGGAACCGCCGCCGGCCGGCCTGGAGGTACGACTCCGGCGACGCCGGTGCATCCGCGTCCATCCACTGCCGCGCGAGCGCGGCAGCGTCGGTCGTCATCGCATCAGTTGCCATCGCTGGCCTCCCGCCCGCCGGCCCCTACTTGGGCTGCCATCACCCGGCCGCCTTCTGTCGTGGGTCGAACGCGATCTGCAGGATGTCGACCGCGAGGTTGAGCAGGACGAACGTCACCGCGATCACCAGCGTCGTCGCCTGCACCACCAGCAGGTCGCGCGCGCTGATCGCGTTGAACACCAGCTGTCCGAGGCCCGGCCACGAGAAGATCGTCTCGATCAGCACCGACCCGCCGAGGAGGTAGCCGATCTGCAGCCCCGCCGTGGTCAGCACCGGCGACATCGCGTTCTTCGAGACGTGGAGCAGCACCTGGTACTCGCGCAGCCCCTTCGCCCGCAGCAGGTCGACGAACTCGAGCTGGTAGGTCTCCACGATGCTGGCGCGCGTCACCCGCGCCGTGATCGCGATCGTGATCAGCGAGCCGGCGATCACCGGCATCACTAAGTGTTTGGCGTAATCGAGATAGCCATCCTCGAGCGACCCGATGCCGCCGGCGGGTAAGAGCCCCCACTGCGCCGAGAACAGGATCAGCAGCAAGATCCCGATCCAGAACGACGGCACGCTCAGGCCCACGATCGCGAGCCCGGTCACGGCCCGGTCGATCAGCGAGCCTCGGTAGACACCGGCCAGCGTCCCGGCGGCGACACCGATCGTCAGACCGAACACCGCCGAGACCCCCGCGAGGATCGCGGTGTTCGTCCACGCGGTTGCGATCAGCTCGGACACGTCGCGGCGACGGAACGGCGAGTAGCCGAAGTCCCCGGTCATCACGTCGCCGACCCAGCTCACGTAGCGGACGACCAGCGGCCGATCGAGACCGAGGTCCGCGGAGAGTTGTTCGCGGTCGGCTGGCGTCGCGTCCTGCGGCAACAGGAACGCCAGCGGATCGCCCGGCAGGATCGAGAGCAGCAGCCAGATCAGGATCGACACCCCGAACAACGTCGGGATCGCCATCGCGACGCGGCGCCCAATGATCGTCGCCATCAGTTCGACTCACTCGCGGTGACGAGCCGGCAGCGCGCGAAGTGGCTTGCCGACACGTGCACCGGCTCGGGCAGCGCCGACCAGCACGCGTCCTCCACGAGGTCGCAGCGCGGCGCGAACGAGCAGCCCGGCGGCAGGTTCGCGAGGTTGGGCGGCGCGCCACGGATCGCCTCCGGCCGATCGGCCTGACCGGGGCGCACGTTCGCCTCGAGCAACCCGCGCGTGTACGGGTGCTGCGGACTGCGCACCAGCTCCTCGACGCTGCCTTGCTCGACGATCCGGCCCGCGTACATCACCGCGATCTCATCCGCGATCTCCGCGGCGACCGACAGGTCGTGCGTGACGAAGATGATGCTCATCCCCTCGCGCCCCTTGAGCTCATGGAAGAGGTCGAGCACCCGTGCCTGCACCGTCACATCGAGGGCGGTCGTCGGTTCGTCCGCCAGCAGCAGCGTCGGGTTGGAGACCAACGCCATCGCGATCACGATCCGCTGTCGCATCCCGCCCGAGAGCTCGTACGGGTACGCCTTCAGCCGCCGCTCGGGCGACGGGATCTGCACGAGGTGCAGCAGCTCGAGTGCCCGCCCGCGCGCCTCCTCCCCAGACATCGGGTGGTGGCGTCGGATCGTCTCCACGAGCTGCTGCTCGACCGAGAAGACGGGGTCGAGCGCGGTCATCGGGTCCTGGAACACCATCGACACCGAGGAGCCGCGCATCGCCGCGCGTTCCCGAGCTGACATCGCGATCAGGTCGCGTCCCTCGAGGATCACCTCCCCGCTGATCCGCGCCGACTTCGGCTGCAGTCCCAGGATCGTCCGCAGCATCGCGCTCTTCCCCGAGCCCGACTCGCCGAGGACCCCGAGCACCGTGCCCGGCGCCAGCTCGAACGACACCTCGTTCACGGCGGTCAGCCACCCGCCGCGCGTCGGGAACTGCGTCTTCAGTCCTTCCACCTGCAACAGCGGCGCGGGCGCGCTCGATGCAACCGAGCCGACCGAGGGTCGCGGCTGCTGACGGGCGGTGCGCTCGGGTACGGCGGTCACGGCCATCTGGACCTCCACGGCTGACTCCGCGCGCTCGACGGTCGTGGCCGCGGCGCGTGCTCTCGGTGACGTGGAGTCGACGCTAGAGGCGGGCGGTGTCGCCGCGGTGACCGCCCGATGAAGAGCAGATGACCGGTCCGTTGCCCGGCGATTGCTCGCTCGTTGCCCGGCCCTTGCCTGTTCGTCACGCCTCGGTCGTCGGCGCGTCAGCGCCACGTTGCGGCGACGTCCCGTCCGCGAAGGGTCGCGGCAAGCGCCGCTGAACCCGCATGGAACTGGCGAGGAACAGTACCGGAACCGCCGAGGAACCGCCCCGGAACCGTCGGGGAACGCAACCGAGACTTCGCATTCACCGCGACTTCATTCCGCGGTCACGAGGCGGCAAACGGCGCTGCCTAGAGTTCCCCGCATCGCGGCTCCCGCCAGGGACGGGGGTGCGTAAGAGAAGAGGGACTGGCATGCGCTTCAAGACGTGGCGCGCGGTTCCGCTGTTCCTCGCGACCCTCGTGGTCGGAGCGTTGCTGATCGCCTGTGGCGGCAGCGACGACGGCGGAGACGACACCATCACGGCAACCGCCGACACCGGCACCGGCGATCCAACCGTCGCCGCCACCCCCGATACCAGCGGCAGCGGCGGCGTGCTCCGCATCGGGATGACCGCCGGGAACATCCCGTTCCCGAACACCCCACCCAACGAGGGCTTCGAGGGACGCCGCTTCGTCGGCTATCAGATCTACGACGGACTCTTCCGCTGGACCGTCGAGCAGGGCGACGAGGTACCCGAGCCGGTGCCCGCCCTCGCCGAGTCCTACGAGATCTCCGAGGACCAGCTCACCTGGACGTTCAAGCTCCGCGAGGACGTCGTCTTCCACGACGGCACGACCTTCGAGGCCGAAGACGTCATGTTCCAGTTCAGCCGGCTCCGTGACGAGGACTTCGAGTACTACGACAGCAGCCTCGCCGCTTCGAACGCCTCGAGCCTCGCGCAGATCGAAGAGATCGCGATGCTCGACGACTACACCATCGAGATCTCCACGGCCGTGCCCTACTCGTTCCTGCCGTACGACCTCGCTTACATCTACTTCCCCAGCCCGGAAGCGGTGATGGAGGCCGGCAATGACGACTACATCAAGAGCGCGACTGGCACCGGCCCGTTCGTGATGACCGAGTACATCGACGGCCAGATCATGGAGCTGACCGCCTTCGAGGACTACTGGGGCGGTCGCCCCAAGCTCGACAGGATCGAGCTCTACCCGATGCCCGAGCCGGCGACCCGCCTCGCGGCGCTGCAGGCCGGCGACATCGACTGGGCGGAGCTGCCGCCCCCCGACGCGCTCGACCTCCTCGAGGCCCAGGACTTCCAGGTCCTGCTCAAGGAGTACCCACACGTCATCACGTACCAGCTCAACCTGCACAACGGGCCGCTCCAGGACCCGCTGATCCGCCAGGCGCTGAACTACGCCGTCGACCGTGAGGGCACCTCGACGCTGATCAACAACGTCGGCTTCCCCGCGACTCAGTACATGTACCCGGGCCACCCCTGGTACGACGAGAGCTGGGAGGGCTACAGCTACGACCCACAGCGGGCGAGGGACCTCCTCGCCGAGGCCGGATTCCCGGACGGCGGCGTTGAGCTGAGCCTGATCTACCCGACCGGCGGCTCCGGGAACATGTTCCCCGGTCCGATGAACGAGAAGCTGAAGCAAGACCTCGACGCCGTCGGGATCGAGCTCGAGCTGATCCCGATCGAGTGGAACAACATCATCACCGCGCTGCGTCAGGGCTTCCAGCACCCCGATTGGGAGCAGTACGACATGTCGTACATCTCACTCGCGCCGGTCGCCCCGACCGGGTGGCGGCTCTACGTCAGCGACTTCATCCCGCCGGATGGCTGCTGCAACCAGCCGGGCTACGACAACCCGGACGTCGACGCGCTCTACTACGCGGCGGCCGCCAGCTTCGACAAGGTGGAGCAGGATTCCATCCTCGCCGAGTTCCAGTCCACGATGATGAAGGACGCGCCGGTCCTCGTGACCGTGCACGACCTCAACTTCCGGGCGCTCTCGCCGAAGGTGAAGGGCTTCGTCCAGCCCCAGTCCTGGTTCATCAGCCTGAACGAGGTCTGGATCGACGACTAGCGCTCCACCGGAGCCACGCCGCAAGTAGTCAGGACCCGGCCACCTAAGGGGTGGCCGGGTCCTCTTGCTCCCAGCCGACCGGACCGAGTCCAATCGGCCGGCGGTCTTCCCGCTCCAACCACCAGCCGGGTTCGCTCCAGGCTCGGCGCTGTCCTCTGCCGGCGGTGAACGATGACGATCGGTTCCCGGTATACGGGGCTGGCTACTCGCCGCCATCCTCACCGAGGTTGTTGCCCTCGAGGGTGCGCGCGAAGACGCGCGCCGGATGGTCGTCAGGGAGGGCATCGAAGCTGAACGCCGTGCCCGACGCCTGCTGGTCGACGAGCTCCGCGGCCATGCCGGTCAGGTACTCGACGAACTCGTCGTCGCTAGGCCGCTCGCCCGGCTTGAAGATCAACAGGTAAGCGTCCTCGTCGAAGGGCAGCTCGTAGCCCGTCGGCACGTTGTCGCCGAACCAGAAGAGACTGCCCGCGGGCATCACCCGGCGCTCGCCACCGGAGCAGAGCACCCAGCGTCCCGAGACGGTGTAGATCAGACTCTCGGTCTCGTGCGCGTGCTCCTCGAGGTACATCCCGGGATGCATGCGGATGAAGTGAGCGCCCCCACGTGCCGCTCGGAGCAGCGGTCCGATATCGCCCTCCAAGGTCTCGACCCCCGCAACCGCGTTGACGTCCTCGAGCACCGCAATCCCAGTCATGGCAGCTCCTCGCTGAGCCTGTCTGCGTCGTTGTCGATCTGATCGGAGAACAAGAAGCACCGAACGCGCCGGCCGTCCGGCTGCCTCGCGAGGGCGGGGCGCGCCTCGCGGCAGCGGTCGTGCACCGCCGGGCAAGAGGGGGCGAAGGCGCAGCCTCGCTGAGCGGGCGGAGCCACGCCCGCGATCGGTGGGAGGCCGGCCCCCGGGTCCACCGTCAGCGCCGCCGCCCGGAGCGCCTGCGTGTAGGGGTGGGCCGGCGCGCTCAAGATCTTCGCCCCACCCTCTTCGACGACCAGCCCCGCATAGAGCACCAGGACCCGATCCGCCAGGTGTTGGACGACAGGCAACTCATGGCTCACGAGCAGGTACCCGAGTCCGCGCTGTTCTTGCAGATCGCGAAGCAGATTGAGGACCTGAGCCGCGAGACTGACGTCCAGCGCGCTGACCGGCTCGTCGAGCAGCAAGGTGCCGGGCTCCAGCACGAGGGCGCGCGCAATGCCGAGGCGCTGTCGTTGCCCGCCGGAGAGCTGGTGCGGGTGCCGGTCGCGCAGGTCCGCCGTCAATCCGACCGCCGCGAACCCCTCGGCGACGCGCTCCCGACGGTCGGTGGCGGGCACGCCGAAGTTCCGAAGCGGTTCCTCGACGATGCCGGCGGCGGCCTGCCGCGGATCGAACGCGTCGCTGCCGTCTTGGAAGACGTACTGCACGTCGCGTCGCAGACGGCGCCGCTCGCGACCGCCTGCGCGCCACGGGTCGCGCCCGCCCACGGAGACCTCGCCGCGCGTCGGACGCAGCAGGAACCCGGCGATGCGGAGGGCGGTCGTCTTGCCGCTGCCGCTCTGTCCGAGGAGCCCGACCGTTTCGCGTGGGCGCAGTTCGAGGTCGAGCGCCTCCAACGCGACGGTCCGCTGTCGTGACCAGAACAGACCGCTCGCGAAGTCGCGGCCCGCGGCCGTGAGACGCAGCAGTTCAGCTCCCATACCCCACCCCTCGCGTCGCTTCGGCGAACCGATCGAGGTGATGGCACGCGGAGTGCCGGCCGGGCGCCGTCGCCACCAGCGCCGGGCGCGACATGGCGCACGAATCGTCGGCGTGCGGGCAGCGGCGGGAGAAGACGCACCCCGACGGCGGGTCGAGGAGACTGTCCGGGTTGCCGCCGACACCCTCGAGGCGCGTTCCATCGCCGTCGAGGGGAACCGTGGCCCGGAGCAGCGCCGCCGAATACGGGTGGCCCGGCTCGCGAACGAGCTCGGCGGTGGGCGACAGCTCGAGGATCTGGCCGAGGTACATCACCGCGACCCGATCGGCGACGCGCGAGATGAGCCCGAGGTTGTGCGAGACGAGGATCAGCGCCGCCCCGAGTTCGTGACGCAGCCGCATCAGCTCGGCCAACAGGGCGACCTGCGTGAGCGCGTCGACGGCGGTGGTCGGTTCGTCGGCAATGATGAGGGCCGGGTCGCGCGCGATCGCGATTGCGATCATCACGCGCTGCCGCTGTCCACCGGAGAGCTGGTACGGGTAGCGATCGAGGAGATCCGCATCGAGCCCGACCCGCTGGAGCAGCGCCCCATGATCGTCCTGGCGCCCCGACGCCTCGCGGAGGTGCGAGCGAACCGTATGCACCGGGTCGAGGGCGCGGCCGGCGTCCTGGAAGACCATCCCGATCTGGCGCCCGCGCAGGTCACGGTAGCGGTGCTCCGGCGCCCCGCGCAGCTCCTCGCCATCGAAGCGGATCGAGCCCCGCTCGATGACGCCCGGCGGCGGAACGAGCCCCATCACGGAGAGGGCGGCGATCGTCTTGCCGCTGCCGCTTTCGCCGACGATGCCGAGCACCTCGCCTCGCTCGACCTCGAATGAGACGCCGTCGCACGCACGGACCGGCCCGCGATCGGTGGCGAAGGTCGTCGTGAGGTCGTTCACCTCCAGGAGGGCCATCAGCGCGCGCTCCCGGCGGGATCGAAGGCGTCGCGCAACCCGTCCCCCAGGAGGTTGAAGCCGAGCACCGTGATCGCGATCGCGCTGCCGGGGACGATCATCTCGAGCGGCTGCGTCTGGAGGTACGGCTTCGCGTCGAACAGCATCCGTCCCCACTCCGGATCGGGCGGCTGCTGCCCAAAGCCGAGGAACGAGAGCCCGGCTAGCGCGAGGATGATCGAGCCGACATCGAGCGTGCCGAGCACAAGGATGACGCCGGCCACGTGCGGAAGGACGTGGCGGCGAACGATGCTGAGCTGCGTCCCTCCCGACGCCTCTGCCGCATCGATGAACCCGCGCTCGCGGACCGCGACCACCTGACCGCGAATCACACGCGCGAAGCCAGCCCACCAGACCGCACCGAGCGCGATCAACACCTTGTCCAGCCCGACGCCGAGGACGCCGGTGATCGCGAGGGCGAGGATGAACGAGGGAAACGCGAGGACGACGTCCACCACCCGCATCAGCGTCGCGTCGAGCAGGCCGCCCGCATACCCGGCCGCGACGCCGACGACGGTCGCGATCACGAGGATGATCGACATCAGCAACACCGCGGTGAGGACGGAGACGCGGGCGCCGTGGAGGATGCGCGCGAGCTGATCCCGCCCCAGCGCGTCCGTCCCGAGCCAGTGGTCGCCGCTGATCCCCTGGTGACGAGCGTCGAGCGACCCGGCGAGCGGATCGCTCGGCGCGACCGATGGCCCGAACAGCGCGGCGGCGAGCACCACGCTGACCAGCACGAGGCCGGCGAGCGCGGCATGGTTGCGGCGGAAGCGCCGCCACGAGGCGCGCAGCCCAGGTTCCGGCGCGAGCCAGATCGCCTCCGCGGCCACCGTCATCGCTCGGCGCCCCGACGTCCCACGCGCGGGTCGAGCCAGCGGTAGGCAAGGTCGACCGCGAGGCTGGCTCCGAGGTACACGAGCGCGCTGAACAGGACGAACCCCTGCAACGCGGGCAGGTCGCGACGGGCGATCGAGTCGACGGCGTACCGACCGATGCCGGGCCAGGAAAAGATCACCTCGACGACGACCGAGCCGCTCAGCAGCACCCCGACGGTCACGCCGAGCTGCGAGACGACGGGAATGAGCGCGTTGCGCAGCGCATGCCGCACCAGCACCGCGCTCCCCCGGAGCCCGCGGGCGCGCGCGGCGACGACATAGTCCTCGCCGAGCGTCTCCAGGAGCGACGCTCGGAGCAGGCGGACGTAGCCCCCCGCGGCGGCGGCCCCCAGCGCGAGTGCGGGCAGCACGAGGTGATCGAGCCCACCCCGGCCGTTGCTGGGCAGCCAGCGCCACTCCACCGCGAAGAGCCAGATCAGGAGCAGCGACAGCCAGAACGCGGGCACCGCGCCGCCGATCAGCGCCACCAGCCGAGCAACATGGTCCGGCCAGCGATTCGCCCAGACCGCGGCGATGACACCCAGCGGAAGGCCGAGCAGCAGCGTGACCAGCACGGCCCCACCGGCCAGTTCCAGGGTGGCCGGCAGCCGATCAACGATCTCGGTCGTCACCGGCTGCCCGGTGCGGAACGATTCGCCAAGGTCCCCGCTCAGCGCCCGCCTCGCCCAGCGCACGTACTGTTCGACGGGTGAGCCGGTGAGGCCGAGCAACTCGCGGGCTTGCTCGATCTCCGCCGGTTCGGCGCGACCGCCGACCGCCTGCTGGTTCGCGTAGATCCGCGCCGGGTCATCCGGCGAGGCGGCCATCAACGCCCAGGTGACAACGCTGATGCCGACCAGGACGGGGATGGACTGCGCCAGGCGGCGCGCCGCAAAGCCGAGCACTAGCTGGCGCCGCGACCGCTGAGGGTGCGCGTCGCCCAGCGCGCGACGGCGTCGAGCGCTGCTGGCGAGACGGGACGACCGAACGAGGCGAGCGACACGCGGTCCCAGATCCGCTGCGCCGGATCGGCGGCGACAGGCTGGAAGGAGTGGTCAAGGCCGGGCAAGATCTCGAGGTCAACCGCGTCGTTGCCCGCCGCGCGCAGCGCGCGGTAGCTGTCGAGCGCGTCGTCGACCCTGACGTTCAGATCGTCGCCGCCGTGCAGCACCAACGCGGGACAACGAACGTACGCGAAGGCCGGAGCGACAGAACGCTCCAGGTCCTGCTGGGCGCGCACGGTCGCGAACTCCATCGAGCGCCCGTGCGCCTCGAGGGTGATCGTGCGCGCGTCGCCGTGCAGCGCTTCGAGGAATCGCTCCATCCCGAAGCTGCCAAGGACGTCGCGCGTGCGCTCCCGCAGCAGCCAGTCTCGCTGGTCCTCGCTGAACTGCTCCCAGTGCGCGGCGATGCGTCCCCAGTTCCAGCGGATCAGATCGTCGATCGGTCCGTGGAGTGCTCCCAGCAGACCTGCCGCGGCGACGTCGGGTTCGTCGCGGCAGACCATGCAGGCATTGAACGCGCCGGCGCTGTGCCCGATCAGCCCGACCCGCGAGGCGTCGATCTCATCCCGCCCGCGCAGCCATCGGAACGCGGCGCGATTATCGAGCAGGTCGGTGTCGTAGTCGGACTCGTCGGCCGTGCCGCCGCTCGCGCCACAACCGCGCTTGTCAAACCGCAGGGTCGCGATGCCATCGACCGCCAGGCGATGTGCGATCCGGCGCAGCAGCCCGCGGCGCGGCGGGTTGTGCGTCCCCGGCGTCCGTTCGGGCGCCAGGTCGCCGTCGCGCGTGTCGCCGCCCGTCCCGCCCAGCAGCACGAAGGCCGGCGCGGGACGATCGGCGCCCGCATCCTCGGGGAGACACAACATCCCTCCGAGGCGGATGTCGGACTCGAAGGTGACCTCGAGTTCGCGCACGGCGCGGAGCTACTCCGCGACGCGCACCGAGGAGAAGCGAGTGTGGACGCGCGCCGAGTGCGGGTCGAACCCCTCGATGCCTGCTCGCGCTCCCCAGATGTTCACCAGCCCCGCGATCGGAACGATGATGACCTCCTCGTCGATCTGGATGTGCATTGCCTCGGCCGTGAGCTCCTGGGTCGCCGCGACGTCGGTGCTCTCGAGGGCTTCGTTCAGCAACTCGTCGTACTCGCCACCGGGTCCGAAGGGGATCGCATAGTCGGCGACGAAGCCGCCGTTCTCCGGGAGGCGATAGAGCAAGGCGGGCAGGAAGGCCGCGTTCGCGTCGTTCTGGTTCCCGCGCTCCAGCCAGAGGTGTCCCTGTGCGTCGGTGAGGAACGTCTCGTACTCGAGGGTCTCGTAGATCTCCACCTCAATGCCCACCTCGGCGAGCTGAAGCTGGAGGACCTCCGGGATCGGGCGATGCACCTCGGGCTCCGGATAGCCGTTGACCAGGCGCAGCGTCAGGCGCTGACCGTCACGCTCGCGGATACCGTCGTCCCCGGCAACCCAGCCGGCCTGATCGAGGATCGCGCGCGCGCCGTCCGGGTCGTAGGCCGGTCCGCCCTCAACGGCTTCCGAGGCGTCTCCCAGGATCGCTGGCGGGATCAGGTTTCGACCAACGTCGGCGTAGCCCTGGTAGACCGCCTCCACGATCGATTCCCGGTCGATCGCCATCGCGATCGCGCGACGCAGATCGAGGTCCGCCGTCAGCGCCCACTCGTCCTCGCCGCGGATGTTCATCGAGATCGCCTGGTAGGCCCCGACCAGCGAGGTCTCGACGGTCAGCCCGTCCCCGGCCAGCAGGGCGTCGATCGCGTCGGGACCGAGCTCCCCCGCGATGTCCACGTCATCGGCCTGGAGGGCGAGGATGCGGCTGTTGTTGTCGGGGATGAACCTGAACTCGATCGCGGCGACGCCGGCAATCTGCTCCTCATCCCAGTAGTCGTCGAAGCGCGCGACCCGGAAGAACTCACCTGGCTGGTACTCGACGAACCGGAACGGTCCGGTGCCGACGGGAGCCGCGACGGGGTCGCTGTCCGCCTTCATGATCCCAAAGACCGGGTGCACGATCTGCAGCGGGGTCTTCGCGTTCGGGCTGCTGGGCGTGAAGTCGACGGTGTAGTCATCGACGGCGACCGTGCCGCCCTCCTGGGCGCGGATCGCGCGTCCCCCGGCGCGAGCGATGCGGTCCATCGTCCACACCACGTCCGCGGCTGTCAGCTCGGTGCCATCGTGGAAGAGGACACCCTCGCGGAGGTGGAAGCGCCACGTCTCACCGTCCTCCAGCAGCTCCCATTCGGTCGCCAGCCCAGGACGGACCTGGAAGTCGTTCCCCATGAAGACGAGCGTGTCGTAGATGTTCGCCGGCGGAGACCCCATCCCCACCGTTGCGTTGTCCCCGTCGAGGTTGGCCGTGTCATTGCCGAGGGCGATGACGATCTCCGCGTTCGGATCGAAAGAGTCGTTCCCGTCAGACGTCGTCGGAGAACTGGCGCCGCTGTCGGCCCGTGCTGTTGCTGACGAATCGCTATCGCTATCCTCGCTGTCGCCGCAGGCAGCGAGAGCCACCACGGCGAAGAGGACGAGGAGTCCCAGCCCCAGCCGACGTCCGATCCGCATCCATGCACCTCGATCACTTTCGCAAAGATTCGCAGAAACGAATCGTATCTTGATGCGAATTTTCGCGTTAAGCAAGCCCGCTGCCCCCTGAGCGAGCAGGCATCCCGGCCGTTCCAGCGCGCTAGCCGGTCAACGTGTCGCCAAGTTGCGAATGTTTGCAAAAAGAGTCAGCGGTCCCTACGGTGACCCGCACGGCGACGCCCCGCCCGCCCACCGGCGCTCGTAGCGTCCCTGCCCTCTCGATACCGCTAGCGGAGCGAGCCCCTCGTGTACTTCAGCCTTCGTCTCTGGAGCCTCACCGCCGGCGTCCGAGGACGCATCGCACTCGCCGTCGCCCTCGGACTCGCCACCGCCGCCGCCGGGATCGCGCGCCTCGCCCTCCTCGGCCTCCTGCTCGCGCGTGTCTTCGAGGGCGATGCGCCCTCCGATCTCGTCCTCCCGATCGCGGCCGTCCTCGCTGCCATCGTCACCCGCGCCGGCCTCCAGTACCTGAAGGAAGGCGTCGCCTACGCCACCGCCGCCCGCGTCCAATCGCATCTCCGCGCCCGCCTGCACGACCGCGTGCTCGACCTCGGCCCCGCCTACTTCGACTCCCGCCGCACCGGCGAAGTCACCATCTCGCTCGTCGAAGGCGTCGAGCAGCTCGAGACCTTCTTCGGCCAGTACTTGCCACAGTTCTTCACCGCCGCGCTCGCTCCAGTCGGCATCTTCCTCTTCATGGCCTTCCTCGACCTGCCCACCGCCGCCATCTACCTCGTCGTCGCCCTCGTCACGCTGGCCGCGCCCTCCGTCTTCCACCGCATGAACGCCTCCGCCAGCATCCGCCGTCGCGAGGCCTACGGCTCCTTCGCCTCAGACTTCCTCGACTCCATCCAGGGACTGCCGACGCTCAAGGCCTTCGGCCAGAGCGGCACCCGCGGCGACCGGCTCGAGCGCCGCGCCGACGACGTCTTCCGCTCCACTATGGGCGTCCTCGCCAGCAACGCCGCCACCCACGGCATGACCATCGCCGGCATCGCGATGGGCGCCGCCATCGCGCTCGCCTACGGCGCCTCCCGCGTCGAGAGCGGCGACCTCAGCATCGAGGTGTTGCTCGTCATCCTCATGCTCGGCGTCGAGGTCTTCCGCCCGCTCCGCGAACTCAGCCAGCTCTTCCACCAGGGCCTGCTGGGCGTCTCCGCCTCCGGCGGCGTCTTCGATCTGCTCGCCGCGGAACCGCGCGTCGCCGAGGCCTCCGAGGCACGCGCCCTCCCCGCCGCCGCCACCGGCCCCGGCGTCACCTTCGAGGGCGTGACCTTCTCCTACCCGGGCGGTCGCCGCCCCGCCCTCCGCGACGTCTCCTTCCAGGTCGCCTCCGGCGAACGCGTCGCCGTCGTTGGCCGAAGCGGCTCCGGCAAATCCACCCTCGTCTGGCTACTCCAGCGCCTCTACGACCCCCAGGACGGTCGCGTCCTCGTGGGCGACGTCGATGTCCGCGAACTCTCGTTCGACTCGCTCCGCGCCCAGATGGCCGTCGTGCTCCAGGACACCTACCTCTTCCACGGCACGATCGCCGCCAACCTCCGGCTCGGAAAGCCCGATGCCTCCCAAGAGGAGCTAGAGGTGGCTGCCCGCGCCGCCAACGCCCACGACTTCATCGCCGGCCTCCCCCGTGGCTACGACACCGTGATCGGAGAACGAGGACTGCGCCTCTCCGGTGGCGAGCGCCAGCGCGTCGCCATCGCCCGCGCCCTCCTCCGCGACGCTCCCATCCTCGTCCTCGACGAGGCGCTCTCCAGCGTCGACGCCGAGAATGAAGCCATAATCCAGCAGGCGCTGGACCGCCTCATGGAGGGCCGCACCACCCTCGTCGTTGCCCACCGGCTCTCCAGCGTCGCCGGATGCGACCGCGTTCTGGTGCTCCACGACGGCGAACTGGTCGAGACCGGCGCGCCCGCCGAGCTTCGGGAGAGCGGTGGCCCCTACGCCGCTCTCATGGCCGAGCAACTCGAAGACGCCGCGGCGTCAACCCGCCAGCGCCCCGCAGCCGCTGTCCCGGCCCCGAACACCGTCGCCACCCCGTCGGCCGAGCCGCGCGAAGACCTCCACGCCGCGCCTACTGAGGCCATGCGCAACGCAGACGCCATGGGCTGGGTCGAGACCTTCACCCGCCTCCTCGCCGTCGTCGGCTCGCTCTGGCCCAAGCTCATCCTCTCCTTCGTATCCGGCGTCGGGCACTTCATCGGACTGATCGGCGTCTCCGTCCTCGGCGCCCTCATGGTCGCCCGCGTCCGCGACGGGGAGTCCTTCGACGGCCTCATGATCGCGCTGCTCATCCTCGCTCCCGCCACCGCGCTCCTCACCTGGCTCGAATCCTGGTTCTCCCATGACCTCGCCTTCCGCCTCCTCGCCCAGATGCGCATCGCCCTCTATCGCCAGCTCGATCGGCTGACGCCCGGCTACCTCCAACGCCGCCGTACTGGCGACCTCGTCGCCATGGCGACCCAGGACGTCGAAACCATCGAATACTTCTTCGCGCACACCATCGCCAACGCCTTCGTCGCCCTCGTCGTCCCGCTCGGCATCCTCATCACCCTGTTCTTCTACGGCTGGCAGCTCGCCCTCGTCCTCCTCCCGTTCCTCGTCCTCGCTGCCTGGAGCCCCGTGCTCACCCGCGCCGCCATCGAGCGCCTCGGCACCGTCGCGCGCGGACACCTCGGCGAACTCAACGCCCACGTCGTCGACACCCTCCAGGGACTCCGCGAGATCGCTGCCTTTCAGGCCGCGCCGGCCCGGCGACAGGAGTTCGCGCGCCTCGCCGCCGGCTACATCCCCGTCCGCCTCGCGTTCAACCGCCAGATCACCATCCAGCGCATCTGGCTCGAACTGCTCATCGGGACCGGTGGCCTCACCATCCTCGTCGTCGGCGCATCCATGGCCGCCAACGGAGACCTCGACCCCGGCGCCCTCCCACTCATCACCCTCCTCTCCATGGGCGCCTTCCTCCCCATCAGCGAGCTTGCGCAGGTTGGCCGGCGCCTCGGTGACACCATCGGCGCCACCCGCCGCATCACAGCGATCCACACCGAGCACGTCCCCGTCCTCGACGGCCCCGGCGTGAGCGACGACCCGGCCGAGGGCAATGGCCGCGCGCCCGCCGGCGCCGCGCTCAGCGACGTTGTCTTCACCTACCAGGGCGCCTCGCGTCCCGCGCTCGAGGACGTCTCATTCGATGTCCGTCCCGGCTCCACCGTCGCGCTCGTCGGCCCCTCCGGTGCCGGCAAGAGCACCGTCGCCCACCAGCTCCTCCGCTTCTGGGACCCGGACGCCGGTACCGTCACCCTCGACAACCACGACGCCCGCGACTTCCAGCTCGATCAACTCCGCGGCCGCATCGCCCTCGTCGCCCAGGACACCTACCTGTTCAACGCGTCGATCCGGGACAACCTGCTCGTCGCCCGGCCCACTGCCAACGACCGCGAGCTCTCTGACGCGCTCCAACGAGCGGGCCTCGCCGACTTCGTCGCCACCCTGCCCGATGGCGTCGACACCATCGTCGGCGAGCGCGGTGCCCAGCTCTCCGGTGGCCAGCGCCAGCGTGTCGCCATCGGCCGCGCCATCCTCAAGGACGCTCCCGTCCTCGTGCTCGACGAAGCCACCTCACACCTCGACTCGCTCAACGAGCGCCTTGTCCGCAACGCCCTCTCCGAACTCGAGAGCGGCCGCACCACCGTCGTCATCGCCCACCGGCTCTCCACCGTTCGCGACGCCGACCTGATCGTGGTACTCGACGCCGGCCACGTCGTCGAAGCCGGCACTCACGAGGAGCTTCTGGCCCGCGATGGCCTCTATGCACGCCTCGTTGCGACCCAGCTCGCCCCAACGGCCAGCTAGCGTCCCGCCCCGTCGCCCTCATGCGACTGGTGCCCGTGTGCTGGGACGAGAGGCTGGAGTAGCGCCTGGCGCTCCGGTCCCGGGCCCGTCGGCAGGTCGATCGTGGCAAGACTTGAGCCAGCTGGGAGAGCGTCTGTCGGTCTCATCTCGACCCTCTCAGGGGCCGATGATAGGCTCCGCTCCCGAAATCAATGACGCGTCGAGAGGGCTGACGATGCAGCGCTGGTGGACTCGCGCAATGCTGGTCGGGGGTGTGGCCCTGGCGCTGCTGCTCACCGCCTGTGGAAGCGACGGAGACGACGCGACCGCAACGGTGGCTCCGTCTGACTCCGGCTCGACCACCGGACCGCTCGCGAAGGCGGGCTTCCCGGCCACCTGTCCCTCGACCGGCGACGCCTTCGATAGCGCGAACGCCGCCACCTATCAGATCTTCGGCGAGGCGCAGTTCCAGGCCGCCGACGGTAGCCCGGCGGTCGCGCACCTCTTCATCGGCACGGCCTGGGCAGTGCGCGACCGGCTACTGGCGACGAACGCCCACGTCGCCCGCGTGTTCGAGGACACGGCGGCACAGGGTGTGCAGTTTTCCGACGTGCTGGGCGTGCAGTCCGGGACCGGCAAGGTGATCCGGCTCGCCCGGTCGCTCGTCCATCCGGACTACACCGGCGATCCGCTGACCTCGCCTGACGTCGCGCTGTTCACCTCAATCGACGCGATGCCGACGGCGCTCCCTCTGGCTCCGGCGAACAGCGTGCTGAGCATCGGCGACGACGTGCAGATCGTCGGCTTCCCGGGTGACGTCGATGAGTTCATCACGACCGAGCCGGGGGTGACCGTGCCCCAGGCGACGTCCCTGCTCGGGTCAGTCACCTCGAGGCGCTCGCACAACAACACGGAAGCGGTGACGGCAAGCAACCTCGACGTCTATCAGCACCAGGCGCCGACCACGCCGGGCACCAGCGGCTCGTCGATGATGCACTGTGGGTTGGTGGCGGCGATCAACAACGCCGGCACCGTGCGCATCGTCCTCGTTCCCAGCGCGACGAACCCTGGCGAGTTCGAATTCGATCGGCAGGCGCAGGCCGCGAACAACTTCGGTGTGCACGTCCGGCACATCCACACGCTCCTGTCGCTCTTCGACTCGAACACGCTGCAGGGCGTCGAGCTGCCCGTGCCGGCCGCGGCGGCCCCCTCCGGCGGCGGAGGCGGAGACGGTCAGGCCTCGATCGCCGGGACCTATGGAGCCGTGGTGAACGATCCGCAGGCAGCGCACGAATTCCAGTTCGTGATCGACGCTGCCGGCGGTATCACCGGCACCAGCCTCTGGCCGGAGACCGGCGAGTTCACGCTCACCGGTGCCGTGAGCGCCGACGGCACCTTCCAGATCACCGACAACGCGCCGGAGCGCCTCGGCTTCCGTCGCGGCGTGTACCAGGGCGTGCTCGGGGCTGATGGTTCCGTCCAGGGCGTCTACTTCGAGCAAACGGTGGAGAACGTCACCTACAACTTCGCGGGTGGCCGCTTCTAGCGCGGTGAGGGCGCGGCGGCTGCCTCCCGAGGTGCGCTCGGCGCACTGGAGGCGGTGGGCCTCGTCCGGCCTAGAGCACCCGCGCGATCACCACGACGACCGTGGCCGCCGCCGCCCCGGCCGCGATCGCCCCGGCGGCGATCGGCAGCCAGCGCGATCCACCTTCGGACGCCGTCGGCACCGGCGGCGTCGCCATCGAGGGCCCCGGCCCGCCCGCGTCCACGCGCGTCACTGCCGGGACGTACGTCGCGCTGCGGACCGCCGCGTCCGTGGCCTCCGCCGGGGCCACCTCGAAGCGGACGCGCAACTCACCGAGGACGATCGTGTCGCCCGCTGCGAGCGACGTCGCACCCTCGACCTCGATCGAGGAGCCGGCCCGCTCGATGCGCGTGCCGTTGCGGCTTCCGAGGTCTTCGATGACGTACCCGGAACCCGCCCGGCGGATCGCGGCGTGACGGCGGCTGACGCCGCTCACGCCGCGGATCACGAGCTCGTTCCCGCTCCCGCGGCCGATCGATAGATCGCGATCGAGTTCGCGATCCACCTCGACGTCGTCAACCCGGTAGTACAGCGTCGCCACTCGTCAGCTCCCGTTCGCGCTGAAGCGGAACACCGTCGCGCCGACCACAACCACGTCGCCGTCGCGTAGCCGTTGGCGCGCAACCTGCGTCCACCGCTCGTCCGCCCAGACGTGCGTCCCGTTCGTGCTCCCGAGATCCTCGAGCACGATCCCGTCGGCGCTCGACTCGAGCCGAGCGTGCGACCGACTGACGAGGTCGTCGAGCGGCAGAAAGACCTGCTGCGCGGGCGACCGGCCGATCGTCAGCTCCTCGCCGACCGACCAACCCTCGGCAGGTCGTCCGTACGAGTCGAGCAGCTCGAGGCGCGGCGCCCGAGGTGGCACGTACCTGCGGATCGCGCTCGGTCGCAGCCGCGCGGCAATCACCATGCCCACCGTGGCGGCGGCGGTGATCGCCACGACGCAGGCCAGCGCCAGCGCGATCTCGCCCGCCGCGCGATACACGACGAGCATCAGCAGGAAGATCAAGAATCCGGCGAACCCACCCAGCGAGCCGACGAGCCCGGCGCCGGTCCCGAGTGCTGTGCCGAAGCGCTGCGTGGCGAGCTTGAACACCGAACCGGTCCCGAGGTCGAGCACCGTCATCGTCGCGACGAGCAGCACGATCCCCCCGGCGACGGGCGCGTTGGCGGCGACGAGCAGCAGCAGCGTCGTCGCCCCGTAGATGTAGGGCAGGACCGTGATCGTCCCGCTGCGGTCGGCGAGCACCCCGCCGAGCGGCCGGACGGCGCTGCCGAATAGCGCACCCATCGCGACGACGAGCGCCGCCTCGCGCGGATCGAGGGCAAACTCCCCCTCCTGCAGCGGGACAGGCAGGAACGAGTAGAGCGCCGCAAAGCCGCCGAAGGTGATGCCGTAGAGCACCGAGACGTACCAGAGCCCTGGATCGGCAACGAGCCGGGCGCGCTCACTGGCAGTTGGCGACGACCAGTGGCCGCGGCTGCCCCAGGCGAACACAGCGGTCGAGACGGCGAGCGGCACGACTGCCACCGCGCAGGTCTCACGCCAGCCGATCGCCTCGGCCAGCAGCGGGCCGCCGATCGCCGCGGTGCCGACACCGACCGAGCCCGCGCTGATCACTCCGAGGGCGAACCCACGCTGGTGCGGCGCCGTGCGCTGCGCGCCCATCGGGATCGAGATCGGCAACGCCGCCAGCCCCACGCCGAGGATCGCGACCGCCGGCCACACCACGGCCGCACGGTCGCCCGCGAGCCACAGCGCGAGCAAGGGCACCGCCGCTACAAGGAGGCTGACCGTGCCCGGGAGGAACGGACCTCGGATGTCCGTCCAGACGCCGAACACCATGCGGGACGCCGCGCCGCTGAAGACGGGGACCGCCGCGAGGAGCAGTGGGGTGAGCCCGGCGGGGTCCGCGCCGATCTCGGTCGCCATGCTCTTCGCGAACACGGGGACCAACGCCCAGACCATGAAGCCCGCGAAGAAATTGGCGAAACCGGCGACCACGGTCTTCGCCTCGACCGCCTGCTCCCATGGGCGGTCCTCGTCGCGGCGCGCCGGCACGTCGACCGCCAGTCGTTGCGCGCCGACGCGCAGTACGTCGCCCGGGTGCAGCACCGCGCGACCGTCGACCGCGATCAGGTCCTGACCGCGCTCGAGGTGGGTGCCGTTCGCGCTGGCGAGGTCCTCGACGACAAGGGCATCGCCGTCCCGGGTCAGGCGAGCGTGACGGCGGCTCAATAGCGGGTCATCGATCTCGACGTCTGAACCCTCGCGCCCGATCGTGAGCGACCGGGCCGGCGGGGCGGTGATCGGCTCGCGGCTGCCGTCCTCGCCCAGGACGAACAACTCCAACGCCGGCGCTGCCAGTGCGCCCCCCACGGCGGGCCCGGCGTCGACACCGTCAGTCACGGCTGACAGCAGTTCGGCAGTATCATGACCCGCCTACTGTCACCCGCACGCTGCAGCGAGGAACACCGCCTGATGCCGCGAGCCGCGCTGACCTGGATCGACGACGAGCAGTTGTGCGTCGCGAGCATCCCGGACGACGCGCCGGCCTCGATTGGTCGTGCGACCGACGCGACCGTGTCGATCGAACTGCCGGCGCTCTCGCGCCAGCACGCGCGCGTCGTTCGCGCGGATGAACGCTTCGTGCTGGAGCACCTCAGCCAGACCAACCCGACGCTCGTCAACGGCGAATCGGTGGAGGCCAGTCGACCGCTCGAGGACCATGACGTGATCGAGGCTGGCCCCGCCGCGATCACCTTTCACGACCTCGACGCAGCCGCGCGCGAGCTCGGCGTCGCATGCCACCACTGTGGGCGCGAGAACCCGGTCGGCCAGTACGACTGCTGGTACTGCGGTTCGTCGCTGGTCAACGCGCCGACGATGGTCGGACGCCAGCCCGTCGTGTGCCGCGTGGTCAGCGCCGACGGGGAGCGTTTCGATCTGCTGGCCAGCAACACGCTCACGTTCGACGGCGAGGGCGTGGCGTCGATGACGATGGACGACGCCGCGAGCGCTGCCTCGAACGGCGGACCGCGGATCGAGCTGAGGGACGGTGAGCTGTGGCTGACACCCGCCCATGGGGCGCGTGCGAACGGCGAAGCACTCGCGGCTGAGCGTCGGCTCGCGTTCAGCGATGTCGTTGAGGTGGGGTCGCGGCGGTATCTGTGTATCCCCCGGGCGGACTAGACGAGCCGCCCACCGAAGAAGCGCCAGCGCGTCGAGAGCACGCGCATCGGCCCCTGTAGCCACAGGAAGCTTAACAGCCACACCAACCCGTAGTGCGGGAGGAACCGGCTGCCAAACGGGACCCCTTGCTCGGGGATTCCCGGCAGACCGCCACCGTCGATCAGGAGGAACAGGACGAGTCCCTCCACGATGCCGGCGGCAACCTGGAAGACCGGCGGCCAGTCGCGATCCCAGCGCAGGCGCTGGACACCGATGAACGCGACGTCCCACGCGAGGCCGAACAGCGCGACGTAGAAGAGGATCACGAAGTACACGCCCCCGCCAACCCCGGGATCGCTGAGGCTGACGGCGAACAGGGCGGACACGATCACGCCGATCGTGCCGAGGACGAACAGGCGGCTCTGCCACCGACCAGCGAGGCTGGGTGTCACGGCGCGACCCCCTGCGCCCACCGCACCCACTGCTTGAACGAGTAGAGGCCGCGCAGCGGCCGCAGCCCTCGCGGTTGCATCCCGCTCGCGAGGATCGACTCGACCGCCCGCAGCGCTGAGTACTGCAGGCCGAGGAAGCTATCGACGGCGGCGTACGGCCCACCGAGGGTGACCGCCCCGGCTGTGTAGACGCGCGCGGAGTCGTGTCTCAGGCCCGGCAGTTCGAAGTCATCGTTCACCTTCAACCGGCCGAGCGGGTTGAGCGGCAAATCGTACATCTCCATCAGGTCGTGGATGACCGGGCTGCGCTCGGGGCCCGCCTCCAGACCGACGCAGTCGATCACGAAGTCGGTTGTGACCTCCAGTGTGCTGCCTTCGGCTGCGGTGCTGTCGATCCGCGTCGTCACGCGGCCGTCGTCACTCGGCACCACTTCGCGTACCGAGCCGAACTCGGGCCGGTACCAGCCCTCGCGAACGCCTTGTTTGACGAGCTCGCGCCAATCGTCGCGCGAGGCAGTCGTGGTGCCGCCCCAGGCGCCGAGCAACTCGGCGCGCTTCGCGTCGTCCGAGGATTCCAGTAGGTCGCGCAGCTCGCCGCCCCAGCAGGACTTCGGCCAGTTGAAGGGCTGGAACTCGAACTGCTCCTCGACCTTCCGCGCGGAGCGGCCGTACTGGTGTCCTTCCGCGAGGCGTGAGCGATGGAGGTGGACCACGTTGATGTTCGGATTGACCGCGCGGTCTTCCCACAGCTTCTGCAGCACCCGCGACGCGACGATGCCACGACCGCGGATCATGACCGTCCCGCCGTGTTCCCGCAGGTGCTCGTAGACGGCGTCGTGGTCCTCGTAGGCGTTGACGATGTGGAAGTGATCGCCGGTCTGCTCCCGGTACGTCGCGAGGTCCGGCAGCATCTGGATCGCCGGGTAGCCGAGCGCGAACTGGGCGAACCGTCCGGCAACCACCGAGTGCCGCCGCTCGGTCCCCGTGCTCGTCGAGACGACGGCCGCAACCCGTCCTCGATCGGTCTTGCGGATCGCGCGAATGCGACCCTCGCGCAGCATCTCGTCCCAGCCGATGCGCTCCGCCTCACGATCGATCGAGTCGAAGACGTCTCCGGATATCGGCGTGTACGTCTGTGCAACCGCCGGCTCGCCGAAGATCGACCAGAGCAAGCTGGCCGCCTCGCCGAGGTTGCCCGAACGGACCGCACGCCACGCCTCGCGCGTCGCGTAGCCGGGGAAGCCCCAGACGTTGTCCGGGCAGGAGTCCGAGTTCGAACGCAGCCGCTCGGACGCCGGGATCTGCGAGTTGATGCAGAGGCGCTGATAGCGGGCATAGGGCACGCGCTCGTTGCCGATCACCGTGATGTCGGAGGCCGCCACCCCCGAGGTCCGCAGCAGGTCGGTGAACACGAAGCTGCCGACACCCCCGCCGAGGGCCATGTACTCGGTCTCGGTCACCTCCACACCGGCAGCCGCGAGCGCTTCCTCGGAGAGCACGGGGTCACGGAGCATCTCGTCCGGGACGACGCCACGCTCCGGCATCGCCTCCTCGACCGGCGAGTCGGCGAACGGGAGGACCGCCGTCAGCATCGAAGCGGGTGCGCCGGCGCCGTCGTCCGTGAGCACACCCTCCGCGACGGTGAAGGCCGGCGCGAGCACGGTCGCTTGCTGCTCGACGACCGGGTGCGTCACCGTCAGCGCGACGCTGCCGACTCGGACGTTGTCGCCCGGTCGGAGCACGTGCTCGGTGATGCGCTCTCCGTTGACGAACGTGCCATTGCTGCTGCCGAGGTCGTGCAGCGTCAAGCGCAGCCCGGCGCGCTCGAAGCGTGCGTGGGAGCGTGAGACCAGTGGGCTATTCAGCACCACGTCGGCATCCTCCGCGCGCCCGACGACGGTGTCGCCTTCGGGGAGGGTGTACGCGCCGTCGCCGGCCTCGGGGTCCTCCCAGGCGATCTTGTGGTCGGACCGTTCAGGGCTCATCGGTGCATCACTCCGTGCCACTGATCGCGCAGGTACCGCCGGAGTCGAGCTCGTAGCTCTCGAAGAGCTCCGCCCGCCCGGTGGACTGGTTGAAATAGGTGTTGTTGACCGTGACGAAGCCGCTGGCGCCGGGTGCCGTCGCGGGGTAGGTCCACGAGAAGTTCGGATAGGTGAACACCAGCTGGTCGATGAACTGACCCGAGGGCCACTCGGTGATCTCCACCAGCTCGCCTTCCTGCACGAGCTCGTCCTGTACATCGAGGTCGACCAGCCGGTAGGTCAGCGTGAACACCCCGCCGGGCAGCGGCCCAAACGGGCAGCTGTTGGATTCGATGATGAAGTTGTAACTCCACTCGCCGGCGATGATCAGCGAGTCGCCGCTGTTCACGTCCGCTTCGGGGCTTTCGTCGCCGTCGCTGGCCAGCGCCGCGATGATCACGAGGATGACGATCGCCGCGATCCCGCCCCCGATCCACCAGGGCCGTCCCACGAGCGGCCACCCGCGCTCCGGCGCTCCAGGTACCGCTCCGGCCGGGGGCGCCGCTCCCGACGTCGAGGTGGGTGCCGTTGGCGCCGGCGCGTCGGCTTCGCCAGGTTCGGGAGTCGCCGGTCGCGGCTCGTCGGCGAGGACCTCGGGCTCCGGGGTGATGAGCTGCGTCACGTCCTCGGGCGCACTCGTCGCCGCTGGCGTGGTCGCCGCACCGCCTGGTGGTGCGCTCGTTGGCGGCGCACCGGCGGCCACCGTTGCGTCGGTGGGCGT
>JANQNP010000039.1 GCA_028279505.1 Dehalococcoidia bacterium | reverse complement strand
GCGCCCAGGTCGGCGCCGGATCCGTCGTGCTCGAGGACGTGCCCGCCGGCGCATCCGTCGCCGGCGTGCCCGCGAAGATCGTGGGCGGCGCGGCCGGCGTACCGCCGCTCACCGCGACACGACCATCCGAGGACGCCTGACCCCACGCGCACGCTGCTAGCGGCGATCCGCCGCCTCGAGCAGCAGGTCCAGGACCAGTGCGTCATTACGTGCGCCATCGAAACGATCCTCGGCTACTTGCCGCGCTTCGGCACCCCGGGCGCTCAACGACGCCCGGTCTGACCAGGCCTGGCGGACCGCTCGCGTCACCTCGCCGATCGTCGGCTCTACCAGCCACCCGGTGCGGCCGTCCTCGACGATCTCGGGCATCGCGCCGGACGTCCCCGCGATCGCCGGCAGCCCGCTCGCCATCGCCTCGACCAGTGCGATCCCGAAGCACTCGGCGCGCGAGGGCATGACGAACAGATCGGCGCGATCGAACAGCCCTCTGAGGGTGCCCGAGTTGGGCGTCGCCCGGTGGACGGTGACGCCGGGCGCCGCCGGAACGTCGGCGCCCGTGACCATGTGCAGATCCGCGATCTCGTCCAGCCCGCGGCGCATCGCGTCGACCAGCAGGTCGCCGCCCTTCCGCTCCACGTCGTGCCCCACGAAGAGCAGCTGCAGCTTCTCGGAGCGTCCGCGCGTCCCCGCCGGAGGTGGCCGCCACTGACCGAGGTCCACACCCGGCGGAATCACGCGGATCCGCTCCCGCGGCACCCCCTGCCGGGCCAGCGAGTCGGCCGCCCACGCCGACCACGGCGTGAAGTAGGTCGCCCCGCTCCACAGCCACCGTTCGAGGGCGTCTCCCGCCACCCGCCGCACGCCGCGATGCGGCTCGCGGCCGTAGTAGTCCGGCGCCCACAGCTCCTGCTGCTCGCGCGTCCAATCGAGGTCAATCACCATCGGCCGCCGCCACGGTCCCACGTTCCAGCTCAGGAACGGAGCCGCGAGGTGGGACGAGGAGAGCCAGATCGCGTCCGGCGGCGGCACCGGAAGCAGGCGGGACGACTCCTGCAGCGCACGCAGCCGGCCCCGGATTCCTTCGGGCACCGGCAGCCGCTCCACGAGCCCGCCGGTTCGCCACCCACTGATCAGTCCGTATCGAGAGTCATGCCGCGGATCGCTCGCCGCATGCCGGCGCAGGTTCTCGAATCGAACGCGATGCCCGGCATAGCCGGAGCCCATGAACAGCGTCCGTAACGGACGCGCCCGATCAGCGCTCGGCGCGTGGGTCGCCGTGCCCCGCTCCCAGGTCGAGCCCGACCGGGTCATCGTCTAGCCGCCCGACGCGCCGCTACTCGCGCGGCGTCGGCCGCGGCTGCGCCGCCTCGAGGACTTGCCACCGCGCCCCTGAGCAGCCGCCTCGTTCGAACGCTCCGATCCGAGCAGGTTCTCCGACTCGAGCAGATCCTCGGGCTCAGACTCCGGCTCACCCTCCGCTGCCGCGTCAGCATCCGTCGTCGTGCTCGACTCAGCCGTCGTCCCTGAATCAGCCGCGGCGCTCGATCCCGTCACCGGGCTGGCCTGCTGAGGTTCGGGCCGGGCAGACCCGTCTGCGAACCACTCCTGGTCGCGCAGCGCCGTCCGCAGCCCGTGGTCGTACTCCAGCGCGTAGACGAAGCTCAGCCCCGCGAGCGCCGGTCGCGTGAACCCGGTCACCCCGAGGGCAATCGCCACGCCCGAGGCCAGCCGGCCGATCACCGGGCGCGCCATCGTCATCCCGGGCACCGACCGCGCGAACCGCATCAGCCAGTGCCGCTCGTCGCGTTCGACGTTGATGCGGTCCAACCACCCCATGTCCGGGTGCATCCGATCGATCGCCACGTCGTAGCGTCCGTAGGCCGACGCGATCTGACGCCAAGACTTGAACGTCCGCACCGGCGAGTGCCACACGATCGCGCCCGGCGTGAACCGCACGGCAACGCCTGCCTGCGCCAGTCGCAGCGCCAGCTCGATGTCCTCGGCGCGGGTGAATCGAGGGTCGAAGCCCTCGACGGCATCGAGCGCCGCTCGCGGGACGAACGCGTTGCCGGTGTGAAACTGCCGCCAGGTCCCGTGGTAGACGCCCTCGATCATCCGGTGGTACTCGGCCTCGAGCTGGCGCCACTCCCAGAGGCTCCAGATCTGCGGCTCCCAGCGCGGAGGCGCGTTCATCGGGCCGATGCTCGCCAGCCACGCCCCGTCCCCGCTCTCGGCGACCTGCAAGTGGCGCTCCAGGAGATGCGGCTCCGCCTCCACGTCATCGTCGACAAAGGCGATGTAGTCCGCATCGCTCGCCGCGACGCCGGCGTTGCGCGCCACCGCCGGCCCGCCGTGCTCCTCCAGCGCGAGGATCGTCAGGTCCAGTGTCGGGAAGTCGGCCTCGTGCAGCCACGAGTTGATCGGCGGCGTGCTGTGGTCGTCGACGACGATCACGCCGAACTTCGGAAGCGTCTGCTGCGCCAGCGCCGTCAGGCTGCGGCGCAACGCCGCCGGCCGCTCGCGCGTCGCGATCACGACGTCAACTGTTGCCATCAGGGCCTCCGCCATCTGCGTCCAACTTGCGTACGACCTTCGCCGGCACCCCCACCGCCAGCGAACGAGACGGGATCGAACCCCGCACCACGGCATGCGCCCCGATCACCGCGCCGCGACCGATGTGCGCGCCCGGCAGCACCGTCACCCGCGCCCCGAGCCACACGTCGTCCTCGATCACCACCGGCTCCGCCGGCGCCGGCGCCCGGTGGTCGTCCGTCGCGTGGAAGTTGTTATCGAGGATGATCGCGTACTGCCCGATGTCGCAGTTGCGACCGATCGACACCGACTCCAGCGCGCCGATGCTCGTGCCGTAGTTGATGAACGTGCCGCTTCCGATCGTCAGCGAGGCGCCCGCCGCGCAGTGGAAATCGAGCCGCGTCACCGTCCCGTCGAGCCGAACCCGGTCGCCGATCACCGTGTCGCCGTCGTTCGTCAGCTTGGCGCGCCCGCGCAGTCGCACGGTCCCCACGCTCGTCGCCCCCCGCAGCGCCCAGCGGCCTCGGAGGTACTGAGCGAGCGACGTCAGGCTCCAGCGCACGCCGCGACGGCGCGCCGTCGCAAACGCGGCGAGCGGCGCCGGCCGCGCCGCCGCCGTCACGACCCACCTCCGGCCAACCGGCGGTTTGACTCCTCGAACTCCTCGGGCGTGTCCGCGAGCGCGAAGGCGATCGCGATCGCCACCGCCAGCGGCGCGATCGTGCGCGTGCTCAAGAACGCGAGATCGATCCGCGCGAACGCGAGGTACGCCACCAGCGTGGCGGCGATCGTCAGCGGTACGAGCGGCACCGACCGCGGTGGATGTAACCGGATATGGCTGACGCAACGTCTGAGCGCCAGCAGCCAGAGGGTGAGTAGCGTCGCCATCCCCCCGAGCCCGACCTTGAGCCACAACCACAGCAACGAGTCATGCGGCGTGTAGAGCTGGAGCGGCCAGATCTGACCGCCGAACGTCTGGACCAGCGGCACGAACTCGTAGAAGGGTTGCCCGAAGCCAACCCCGAGCACCGGCGTCGAGCGAATCGTCTGGATCACGTTGTAGCGCTCGATCTCCCGGTACAGGTTCGAGCTCAGGTCGCGCTCGTTCGGGTCGAACTGCGAACGCACCGCCCGCGCCGGCTGCGAGACGGCGCCGTAGTCGCTGTTCCAGTACGCCGCGAGATAGCCGGCAATGAAGACGAGCCCCACGGCCGTCAGCATGCTGATCATCACCGGACGCTTCGGCAGGATCAGCGCCACCGTCGTCGCCGCGACCATCAGCAGCACCAGCGTCCCGGCGCGCCGCCCCGTCGCCGCCGTCGCCACGATCAGCAGCGTCGCGAGGAGCACGAGGAACAGCGTCGACTTCAGCGTCCGCGCCTTGAAGATCTGCCCCACCACCACGACAAGCGAGATGTTGAGGAAGATCACGCTCTCGTGCGCGAACCCGACCAGCGTGCCCTCGAAGTCCTCACGCGTCACGAACGCGTAGCGCAGCAGCAACAGGGTCGCGAGGACCACGCCGCTCGCGACCACCACGCGAAGGGCAACCTTCGGGTCCGTGTCCCGCATCCGCCACGCGATGAAGAAGATGATCGAGCCGAAGAGTAGCCCCCGCAGCTCGTGGTACGCGATCCCGTGGTCGGCGCCGCGCGAGAGGCCCACCGCGAGCCCGAGCATCAGCGCGCCGAACGCGGGCCAGACGATCCACGGCGGCCGCCGCCCGTCCAGCGCGGTGGCCTGCCGGATCCCGATCGAACCCGCGATCAGCAGGATCAGGATCTCCGCCGGCGCGATCGTCAGCGGCAGCATCGCCTGGATCTGCCACGGGAAGTTGTAGAACGGCTCGGCGATCACCGACGTCGCATCCGGAGCGTTCGGCTCCAGCGCCATCAGCAGCATCAGCGTGACGATCGCCATCGCTCGCGGATACACCGCCGCCAGCACGAACGTCGCCAGCACCACCGCTAGCGAGATCGCCGCGAACTCGAGCACGCTCACCGCGAGCGCGATCACGAGCGCCGCGACCGTGGCCAGGAAGAACTCGCCGACCGCGAGGCGCGGCGTGAGCGTCGGCCGGACCGGTAGGGCCGTCATGGACGGCTAGCCCAGGTACCCGCTGTACAGCAGGAGCAGCAGCACCATCGTGCACGCGGCGCCCGCCACCGCGGTCTCCGACCCGATCGCGCGACGGAATCGCGCGCCCGAGAGCAGCCAGGCCCCGGCGACCAGCCCGCCCGTCAGGAGGAAGATCACCGTTCGAGGCCCATCGACCGCTCGAGCCACGTCGGGATCCACGAATCCCAGCGGTTGACGACCACGCCGTTGAGCTGACACCCGTCGAGCTTCGCGATCGTCTGCTTCAGATCCTGCTCCGTCGTCTTACCGCAGCGCGCGACCAGCACGACGGTGTCGCAGTACTGCGCCAGCACCGGCGCGGTCGCCGAGGTCATCACGGCCGGCAGGTCAACGACGACGAACCGAGCGCTCGCCTTCAGGTCGCGGAACCGGTCGGCGGTGTCATCGGCGCGTGCGTAGCGATCAGCATCGCCGTGCGCCATCCCCGCCGGGATCACCCGCAGCGAGACCGGCGGCACGCGGTACTCCACCTCCGACACCGATTTGGTGCCCGCGAGGAGCGCGGCCATCCCGCTGTCCTCGGTCAGCCCGTACGACTCCGCGATGCTGTGCGTCGCGAAGTCCGTGTCCGCGAGGATCGCCGACCCGTCGAAGTCGTTCGCGAGCGTGCTCGCGAGCGCCATCGCGATCACCGTCTTGCCCTCGGACGGCCACGGGCTCGCGATCCCGATCACGCCGGACGCCAGCGGCGTCGTGCGGCGCTCGGTCGCGGTCGCGACGTTGCCGATCCCCGCCACCTGGTAGATGCCGCGGATCGTCTCCTGCAGCGATTCGCTCTGACTCATCTCGCGTCCTCGCTAGCCGTCGTTCGGATTCGGGATCGAGCCGGCGAGTCCGCGCACGAAATGCCGGTCGCGGCGGAACCGCAGCGTCAGCCACGCCATCACGCGGTTCTTCCGCCGGATCTCCGGCACGAAGCCGATCACCGGCAGCCCGATGTCCTCGAGGTCGGCCGTCGACCGGATCGTGTGATCCGCCTGCGCCGAGATGTAGATCCACGCCACGCCGAGCCCCAGCGCCAACATCGCCGCTGCGAGCGGCAGTCCGAGGGTCGTCGTCAGGCTCCCGCCCTCGGCGCTCCTCGGCAGCGACGGCGTGTCCTGGATGGCGTATCGCGCCGCCGTGCCCTGCTCGGCGCTCACCGCGTCGAGCTCGGCGTCCTGCAGCGCCGTCTGCAGCCCGGTCACCACCGTCTGCTGCGCGTCGAACGCCGTCGTCAGCGACAGGTAGTTCGGGTCGAACACCTCCAACGACGCCGCGCCCGGGTTCCGATCGAGGTAGGCACTCACCGCGTCCCGTCGCTCGGCGAGGATCTGCTCGGCCTGCGTCAGGCGGTCCTGGTAGAAGTCGATCTGGATCTGCGTCCGCCGCGTCGACTCCTCGGCGACCCGCTCGAGGTACACGTCCACGCTGGCCGCCGTCATCGCGAAGGCGTTCTCCGCAGTCGGGTCGCCCGAGGTCAACCCGAGCAGGTTCGCGCCGAGCGCGAACGCGAAGACGTGGGACTGCACCCAGTCCGTCGCGTGATCGCGGTCGTCGGCGGTCGCGTCCTCGGTGATCAGCTCCGCGCGGATCGCGATCTCCCGCGCGAACGGGTCGGTGCCCAGCAGCTGATTGATCACGTTCACCTGGCGCTGAGCCGGCGTGTCGAAGATGCTCTCCGAGCCCAGCGAGGTCCCGCTGAACTCGTCGGCGTCGTTGATCCAGATCGACGCGGTCGACACGTACTCCGGCGTGTCGCGTAGCAGCGCGACGAGCAGCATTGGCGTCAGGATGGCGAGCAGCAGCACCGCCGGCGCCATCCGCAGCGCCCGCTCGATCAGCTTGCGATCAACCAGTCGTGTATCCATGTGATCGACGCTAGAACCGCGTCGTTGACCTCACGTTGAGCGCCGGGCCGTTGCGCGAGCCCTGGGTGGGCGTCGCCCCACCCTCCGAGGATCGTCGGCTCATCGCGACCCGCCCGATCTCGAGGATTGCCGCCGCTGCCGGAGCGACTGCGGCACCAGCAACGCCAGCGCCGGGACGTCCCGCAGCAGGTACCGCCGCCACAGGTGCGGCCGGCTCGCGAGGCGGCCCGCCCACTCCAGCCCCAGCCGCTGGAGCCAGCGCGGCCGGCTCCAGTCGTGACCCGCGAGGTAGTCGATCGTCCCGCCGCACCCGATCCAGACGGCCCCCGGCGCGGCGTCGAAGTAGCGGCGAATCAGCCGCTCCTGGCGAGGGAACCCCAGCCCGACGAACACCGCGTCCGGCTGCGCCGCGGCGAACCGCGCGCGTTCCTCCGCCTCCTCGTCCTCGGTCAGCTCCCGGAACGGCGGACTGACCGCGAGCACCACCGTCACGCCGGGGAACTCCGCCTCGATGCGCCGCCTGGCCTGTTCGTTCAGCTCCGGCTTCGCCCCGTACAGCGCGACCCGGAACTCGCCCCGGCTCGGAGCGACCCGTAGCAGCTCATGCACCAGGTCGATCCCGGGCACCCGTCCGACGCCCCGCACCCCTGCGAGGTGCGCCAGCCACACGACGGCCGCCCCGTCGGCGACCACCACCGAGGACTCGTTGAGCAGGTCCTGCAGCTCCGGCTCGCGACGCGCCTGCGCGAGGAAGTCGAGGTTGGCCGTCGCGATCCGCGCCCCGGTACCCGCGGACATCAGGTCAAGGCAAAGCTCGGTCGCGTCGTCCAACGTCCCCGCGAAGATCGGAACGTTGGCGATACGCACCGCCCCGTCGGCGGCGCCAGCAGGCGCGCCGATCCGGCCGGACTCACGGTTGGGAGAGGTTGCTGCCATCGGATGCCACGCTCTCTAAACGCGGGTGAGGAAGGGTGGAGTAGTCGTATCCCGGCCCCGAGGGCCGGCGTCTGTTAGTGGACGGTGAGCTTGTATCCCAGCCCGTAGCTCGACTCGATCGCGAACGGTTGCCCGCCCGCGTCCCGCAGCTTCCGCCGCAGGTGCGACACGTGCGTCTTCAGCAGCGAGGCCTCCGGCGCCGCGTCCTCGTCGCGCCACGCGACCGACATCAGCGTCTCGCGCGGCACGAGGCTGCCCGCGCTCCGCACCAGTTGGTCCAGCAACCGCACCTCGAGCTTCGTGAGCGGCAGCGCCGCCCCGTTCTTCGTCGCGCGGTACTCGTCCATCAGCACGCTGATGTCGCCCGCGACGCTCGAGTCGCGCGCACGGTCCCGAGGGCGCGCGCGTTCGAGCTGCCGCTCCGCGCGGATCATCACCTCGGGCGTGTGGAACGGCTGCTGTACGAACTCCGCCACGCCGCCATCGAGGGCGCGGCTGCGCTCCGCCGCGCTCATCTGGTCGTACGTGAGGATGATCAGCGGTGGCTCACCCTCGGGTGCCGTCTCATGGAGCGCGGCCAGCCCGTCGGGCGTGCACAGATCCTGCGAGGCGATGCAGATCCGCGACCCAAACGCCCGCAGCCCGGCGATGTCGTCGTGCGTCGACGCCACGGCCGGCGAGTGCCCCCGCTGCTTGGCGACGGCTCGTACGACGTGTGCCGCGGCCGGATCCGGATCGGCGATCAGCACCCGCACGCTATGCCGAGTCCGCCATCGAGGACGCATCCAGGTTCAGCGCGTAGCCAACCCCGTGGACCGTCCGCACCAGTTCGCCCTCGCAGCCCGCCTGCCGCAGCTTGCGCCGCAGCGAGCTCACGTGGCCCTTCAGCAGCGCCCCGTCCTGTAGGTTCGGGTAGTTCCAGATCCGGGAGTTCAGCTGGGCGTAGCTCATCACCTGCCCGGCCGCGGCCAGCTCGTGCAGGATCGCGTACTCCGTCTCGGTGCACCCCAGGTCGACGCCCTTGAACAGCGCCGTCTTCGTGTCCTGGTCGAACGACAGCCCGGCGCGAGCGTGGTTCAGCACCCGCCGCTCCGGCTGGCTGGAGACCTGCGCACGCCGCGTCAGCGCCTGCACGCGAGCGATCAGCTCGCTCGGGTGGAACGGCTTCGTGATGTAGTCGTCCGCGCCGCTCGAGAACCCGGACAGCACGTCCGCCGTCCGATCGAGACTCGAGAGCATCAACACCGGCAGCTCCGGATCCCGCTCGCGGATCCACCGACAGAGGTCGAGCCCGCTGCCATCCGGCAGCACGACGTCGACAACCGCCAGGTCGGGCCGCGATCGCATCACGAAGTGCCGCGCGCTCCCCACACCGCTTGCGGTTGCCACCTCGTGGCCACCGAAGCGGAGCGTCTCGCTGGAGACGAGCGCGTAGTCGGGGTCGTCTTCGACCAGGAGCACCAGCATCTAAGCCTCGCCTTCAGAAGTAGCGCCCGAGGCGCCGTCGTTATTGTCGT
>JANQNP010000035.1 GCA_028279505.1 Dehalococcoidia bacterium | reverse complement strand
CCGGTCGATGTAGTCGTAGAGGTCGATGATCCGCTGCTCGGTGTTCATCGAGTGGAAGAAGGTGGTGGTGCCCTCGAAGAGGAGCATGCAGACGTTGGCAAGGGGGCATGGGCCGAGGCAGCCGCCCATGTTCAGGTGCACCTGGTTGCGGATGCGGCGGCGCTCCCACTCCTCGTGGTAGCGGTCGAAGTGACCGGGTGGCTTGCCCTCGTCCTCGCGCCCACAGCAGCAGCCGTAGCGGCAGACAAAGAGCTGCCCCATCTGGCGGTTGACGTTGACCATCTTGCCGTCACTGCGGGTGACGACGTTGCGCGCCCGACGTGTCGATGCGCGGTCACGGTGCAGCTCGACAAGCGCAGGTTCGGTGCGCAGTGATCCGGACGGAGGTGACGCGGGCGGCTGGGTCTCCTCGGACACCACGAACCCCTTCCTCGATGGAGAAGGGGT
Organism: Dehalococcoidia bacterium; assembly: GCA_028279505.1. Taxonomy (GTDB): domain Bacteria; phylum Chloroflexota; class Dehalococcoidia; order UBA2979; family UBA2979; genus UBA6627. Next base: position 2,534 of record JANQNP010000035.1, on the reverse strand, counting down.
GCAGTCCGATCACCACGTCAGCGTGGTGCCGTCCACCCGTATCCCCGCGGGCACGACACGCAGTCGATGGCTCGGCGACCTGGCTGACCGCCTCGAGGGCGGATCACAGTTGCGGGACAGCGCCGGATTCTCACCGGACTTCGCGGCCACGACGGCTCTGAGGGGCACAGTAGCACCCTCGGCGCCGGGGCACCTGATCCGGCGAGTTCGGACTGCCGTTTCATCTGGCGGACAGGCATGCAACCAGTCGGACGGAGTAGCTCGTCCAGCTCGCTCGGCGGTGGCCACGGGGGGCCGCCCCGATGGGTTGTGACTTGTGGTGGCGTGAGCCGTTACCGGGCGAGCGGCTAGCCAGCGCGGGTGAGCACTACCAGGCCGAGCGAGGCTGCGGTCGCGAGGCCGATGGCCCCGAGCACGATCGTCCGAGTGTCGAGGCGCGTGGGTCTCGACGCGGCCTCGGTCGGGCCGGCGTGTTCTGGGACCGAGGCGGGTGCGGGGTGCTGCATCGTGGAGGAGCCTGAACGCACCCGCGCGAGCGCCACCGTGACGTTGTCGGGCCCGCCTCGCGCGAGGGCCGTCTCGACCAATGCCTCTGCCGTAGCTCGTGGGTCCTCGCCGTGCTCCTCGAGCAACCTCGTCAGCGTCTCGTCGTCGACGGGTTCCCAGAGGCCATCAGAGCAGAGGAGCACCAGGTCGCCCTCGCGCAGGTCGTGTTCGCCGATGTCGACCTCTACGTGCGCGTGCGGGCCGATGCTCCGAGTGATGTAGCTGCGGCGCGGGTGGTCACGTGCCTCGGCTGGGGTGAGCCGTCCGGCGGCCACCGCCTCCTGTACATAGGAGTGATCGACGGTGAGTTGCTCGATCCGGCCATCGCGGAACCGATAGGCCCGGCTGTCGCCGACGTTCGCCACCCAGACGCGATCGCCCTCGAGGTACGCGACCGCCAACGTCGTCCCCGCGCCGGCCGCTTCCGGGCTGGCCGCCAGTTGATGAACGTCGGCGTTCGCTCGGGCGAACGCGGTCTCGAGGAACGCCCGCGAACCGCCGGTGAACGCTGTCTGGCGCACCGCCTCGATCGCTCGGGCGGAGGCCACCTCGCCTGCCGCCGCTCCGCCCATTCCATCGGCGACGACCAGCAGGACGCCACTCCGCTCGGCGGACTGTGGCCGAACGTGGAACGCGTCCTCGTTCGCGCTGCCGCGGCGCTGGATGCCGACATGAGTCAACCCGGCTGACTCGATCTCGGGAGAAGCCACGTCGGTCATCCGATCGCTCATCAGACGTGGGTTTGCGCCACCAACACCCAACACCGGACGCTGCCGCGGTCGAGGTGTGTCGAGGTCAGCAGCCGGTTTCTCCGGCGGGCAAACATCCTCGTGTGGCTGAGCCGGCGGCTACCGGTCAGCGAACCGGATTGTCCTCCACCATGTCAATGCGCGAGCGGGTACCGCCACCGTCGCACGACCTCTCCGCCGGTCGCCGCCAAGCTGTCAGTGTGCCGCTTGATCCGGCATCTTGGCGGACGCTACGTTCCAGCGGGATCGCAGCCGCGGGGCGGCAGGCGCCGGTTGTTATCGTGTTGAGCCAAGCGTGACAGCGGGATCATCGATGACCTCTAGCAGTGGCGCCGGCTCGGGCGACTCCGTGCAGTTGTCGCACTACCGGCTTGGTCGCCAGCTCGGCGAGGGCGGCATGGGCGCGGTCTTCGAGGCCGCCGACGTGCGTGACAACAGCCGCGTCGCCGTGAAGCTGCTGCACCCGCATCTCTCCACCGACGCGAGTTTCCGCGACCGCTTCGAGCGCGAAGCGCATGTCGCTGCGCTGCTTCGTTCTCCCTACACGGTCCACCTGCGTGATTACGGGACGCAGGACGGCACCTACTTCCTGGTCATGGAGTTCATCGACGGCCACACGGTGGCCGATGAACTGCAGCAACGGGGACCGCTCGACCCCGACGAGGCGCTGCGGATCGCGATCGCGATTGCGCGCGCCCTCGAGGAGGCCGAGGCGCGTGGCGTGATCCATCGCGACATCAAGCCCGAGAACGTGATGCTGACGGCGGATGGCGCCGTCAAGGTGGCGGACTTCGGCATCGCGAGGCGGCAGTTCACTCCTTCCACAACGATGACGGGCAACTTCATTGGAACGCTGGCGTACGCCTCGCCCGAACAGCTCGACGGCGAGGTCGACCACCGCTCGGACATCTATGCGCTCGGGGCGACTCTATATTGCATGCTCGCCGGGCGACCGCCGTTCGGCGGCAACGCGCTCGCGATGCTCGAGCAGCATCGCGACGCGTCGATGCCGATGGAGCACCTGCCACCGCTGCCGGACACGATCGTCAATCCGATCCGGCGGAGCATGGAGAAGGATCCGGTCGACCGCTACGCGAGCGCCTCGGAATTCGCGGGCGCCCTCGAACGGGCGCGGGCGGCGTATGCGCGGAACGGGGGCCGCTCGTCTCAGCGCGCCGCCGCGCCGGCGGACGAGGGCTCGTCGACGGTGCTGCTCGAGCCGTCGACGCCGCCGCAGCC
>JANQNP010000031.1 GCA_028279505.1 Dehalococcoidia bacterium | reverse complement strand
ACCGGCGTTGACCGAGCAGCGAACGGGACGTCTCCCCGGCAACCGCGCCATCCGGCGGCGCCGGCTCCGCCGCGAGACGATCACCGTCCCCACCAGACGCCGACGTCAGTTCCAACCAAAGCCTTGGATGGTGCCGGCGATCTTCGCGCTGGCGATCCTGGTCGGCACGCTGTTGCTCGCGCTCCCATTCGCCTCGGAGGAGCGGGAGTGGACGCACTGGGTCGATGCGCTGTTCACCTCGGCGTCGGCGGTATGCGTCACGGGGCTCGTGCGCGTGGACACGGCGGATCACTGGAGCGGGTTCGGTGAGGTGGTGATCGCCGTGCTGTTCCAGGCCGGCGGGCTGGGCGTCACGATGTACGCGGGCGTGTTGCTCGTGCTGTTCGGGAACCGAATCGGCCTGCGCGGTCGCGAGTTCTTCGGCATGGAGCTGCTGGATCTCGGCGATCGGGACATCTACCGGCTGCTGCGCCGAGTGATGGTCTTTGCGCTGGTGATCGAGGTGAGCACCTTCATCCTGCTCTTGCCCTGGTTCTGGTTGCAGGACGCGGGTGGGCTGGCGATCTGGAAGAGCGCCTTCCACGCGATCTCGGCGTTCAACAACGCTGGGTTCGATCTGCAGGGCGGCGGCCGCGGGTTCACCAACGAGGTCGACGACCCCTACCCCGTGCTCGTGATGGGCGCGTCGGCGTTCCTCGGGAGCCTGTCGTTCATCACGCTGTTCAACATGCGGCACCGGCCGCGGCGCTGGACGCTGGACACTAAGCTGGTCGCGATCGGGATGTTCGGCCTGCTCTTCGCCGGGACGGCGATCTTCTTGATCGAGGAGACGACCGCCGGGAACGCGCTGGACGGGCAGTCGCCCGTCCACGCGGTGGTGAACTCGCTGTTCCTGGCCGTGAACCGGACGGCGGGGATGTCGACGATCGACCTCTCGATCATCGATGACTCGACGACGGCGGCGCTGCTGCTGCTGATGTTCGTCGGCGGCGCGTCCACCTCGACCGCGTCCGGGATCAAGGTCGGCACGTTCATGGTCAGCCTCGTGGTCGTGCTGTCGGCCTTCCGAGGTGAGCACCGGGCGTCGGTCTTCGGCCGCGAGCTGCCCCCGGCGATCGTGTTGCGGGCAGTCGCGGTCACGATCGTCGGGTTCCTGACGCTGGGCGCCGGGCTCTGGGTGATCGAGCTGACCGACGACTTCGACTTCCTGCCCGCACTGTTCGAGGTGATGTCCGCCCTCGGCAACGTCGGCTGGTCGCTGGGCATTACCGGCGAGGTCTCCCACGCGGGGGCGGTCGCGATGACCGTAATGATGTTCCTCGGGCGGCTCGGCCCGCTCTACATCGCGCTCTCGATCCCCGACAAGCCACAGACGCGGTTCCGGTTCCCAATGGCCGGGGTGCGGGTCGGGTAGCCGATTCCTGAGCCGTTCCGCGATAGATGTTGGCCCCGATAGACGTAGGCCGGTCGTAGCGGGACGATGCCCGGACGACTCCGGCGGTTTGTCGATCGACCGCCGCCGACGCTGCGGCGTCGGGAAACCGGATCGAGGTCCGCTGATGGGGCGTCGTCCCCCACGACTCCCGGGAAACGTAGCCGTCCGGCGCGGGCGGATGCGCCGCGAGACCGTGACGGCGCGTAGGCGGCGACAGCTCCCACAGATCCAACCCCGCCCGTGGATGATTCCGGCGCTGTTCGCAGCGGTGATCGTGCTCGGCGCGGCCCTGCTGGCGCTTCCGGTCTCCTCGGCGCGTGGCGAGTCGACGGGGTTCGTTGACGCGTTGTTCACCTCAGCGTCCGCAGTCTGCGTGACGGGACTCGCTCGCTTCGACACAGCGGAGCACTGGAGCAGCTTCGGCGAGGTGATGATCGCGTTGCTGATCCAGGCGGGCGGCCTGGGCGTCACGATGTACGCCGGGGTGCTGCTGCTGATCTTCGGCAACCGGTTCGGGATGCGCGGGCGCGAGTTCTTCGGCATGGAGTTGATGGACTTCGGCGACCGGGACATCTTCCGGCTGCTGCGCCGCGTGATGATCTTCGCCTTCACGATCGAGCTGGCGACGTTCGCCCTGTTGCTGCCTTGGTTCCTCCGAGAGGATCCCGGGGGCTATGCCGTGTGGAAGAGTGCGTTCACCTCGATCTCCGCCTTCAACAACGCGGGCTTCGATCTACAGGGTGGCCTGCGCGGGTTCACGGGTGAGGTCGACAGCCCCTACCCGATCGTGGTGATGAGCGTCTCAGCGTTCCTCGGCAGCATGTCGTTCATCACCATCTTCGACATGCGCCGCCGGCCGCAGCTCTGGACGCTGGACACGAAGCTGGTGGTGGTCGGGATGTTCGGCCTGCTCGGGCTGGGCACCGCGCTGCTCCTCCTCGAGGAGTCGGCGAGCGGTCGGGTGCTCGACGGCCAGTCGCCAATACAGGCGTTCGTGAACTCGCTCTTCCTGTCGGTGAACCGCACCACTGGGATGTCCACCGTGGATCTCTCGCTGATCGACGACTCGACGACAGCGGCACTGCTGCTGTTGATGTTCATCGGTGGCGCGTCGACCTCCACCGCAGGCGGGATCAAGATGGGCGCGTTCATGGTGACGATGGTCGTCATGCTCTCCGCCGTCCGAGGACGGCACCGCGCCTCGGTGTTCGGCCGCGACGTCCCGCAGGCGATCCTGCTCCGCGCCGTCGCGGTCACGATCCTTGGCTTCTTCACGCTCGGCGCCGGGGTATGGGTGCTGGAGCTGACCGACAACATCGCGTTCCTGCCGCTGTTGTTCGAGACGATGTCGGCGCTCGCGAACGTGGGTTGGTCGCAGGGGGTGACGCCCGGCATCTCGCAGGCCGGTGCGCTGGTGCTGACGTTGCTGATGTTCCTGGGGCGGTTGGGGCCGCTGTACGTGGCGCTGTCCATTCCCGATAAGCCACAGACGCGCTATCGATTCCCCGAGGCCGGTGTGCGCATCGGGTAGCCGCGCGAGCGGAGGCCGGATCGGCGACTTGAGTCGTCGGTCGGAACGGAGCCGGCTCGGCCGGCGGGAGGTCCATCCAATGCAAGTTGCCGTTCTCGGGCTCGGACGCTTCGGCACACAGCTCGCGGAGTCGCTGGCGGAGGAGGGCCACGAGGTCCTGGCGATCGACATCAGCGAAAACGAGATCCAGCAGATCGCCGACCGGGTGACGAAGGCGGCGATCGCCGACATCACCGATGAGCAGGCGCTACAGGACCTCGGCGTCGGCAACATGGATGTCGGCGTGGTGGCGACCGCCGTGCTCGAGTCGAGCATGCTGGCGGCGATGAACCTCCAGTCGCTCGGCGTACCGGCGGTCTACGCGAAGGCCGGCAGCCAGCGCCACGCGACGATGCTGCGACGCATTGGCGTACAGCGGGTGATCGAGCCGGAGAAGGAGGGCGGGCTGCGGTTCGCGCACCTGCTCCGCCTCCAGCAGGCGAAGGACTACCTCTCCCTGACCCGCGAGTACGGCGTCGCGGTCTACGAGCCGCCGCCCCGCCTGTACGGCACGACGCTCGACAAGCTCGACGAGGACAGCTCGACGCGGCGACTGCTGATGCTCGTGCGCGACAACGAGGTCCAGCTGAACCCGGTGCGGTCACAGACGATCAAGGCGAACGACCTGCTGATCTTCGCCGGCGCCGACGAGGACCTCGCGAAGGACCTGTAACCCTCGAGGCCCCGCCCGCCCTCAGCGGGCTATCGACCGCGCGTGAGGCGAGGCAGGAAGCCCTCGGGCGCCGGGGTGCCTACGACGGTGGACCGAGACGCGGCCCGAGAGCGGGCACGGAGGGCAGGTTCCTCGGGAACCCCGCGCAGCGCGTCGACGATCAGCGTGAGGATGAGCTGGATGACGAAGGGGCCGAGCACCACCAGCGCGAGGCCGGCGAGGACCTGCATCCAGAGCGGGTGATCCCACTTCACAAGGTAGGCGCCGTAGACGAGGCCGCTGAGAAACGGCAACGACGAGCGCATGTAGTAGCTGGCGAAGCGGCGTAACGCAGTCACATTGCCCACCCGACAACCCCGCCGGGTCCTCCATCGAACACCACGCCTCGATGGCCGCGCAATTTCGTAAAGGACAGTGAACAGATCCTGACGGCACCCTGAACTACATTCCGCAGCGGCCAGTTGGTCTGGCCTCAACACGGGCGGAATGGTTAGAGTGCGCCGACGAGGCGACCGCGTCAGGAGGACGTATGCGGGGATTCAGACTGGCATTCATCGCGATGCTCGTTGGCGTACTCGCGGTGCCATTCGCGATCTCAGGGGTGAGTGCGCAGCCGGATACCTCCGCTAGCGACGGGTCTCGAGCCGCCGATATGAACCCGAACTGTTTCGTGAGCGGCGCGATCGAGGGCTCCGGCGGCTACGATCCAGCAGCCTCGGGCGGGGTCTACACCGTACCGATCGCGGGCTCCGCGTCCTACGACGGCGGCGTCATCGTCGATGTGCCCGACGAGGGCCGCGAAATCAGCGGCGCGGTCTCCGTCGCGCTCCCGCTCGGCTTCTCGGTCGGAATCAGGGATTGGTCTGACGATGACGCAACCGGCACGACCGCTAACGGTGATGTGACCTGGGATCTCCCGGACGCCACGCCCCGTGGCGTCCCGATGACCGTCTCCGGCTTCCACAACGAGAGCGGCTCTCCGTATTGCGACGGCTCCATCTCCGTCAAGCTCGAGGGCGGACTGCTGGACAGCGCGACCGGTCTGGTGACGGCTGCGATCACCGTCATCACCGGCGTACTGACCGCCCTCACCGGCATCCCCTCGCGACCGTAGGCGCGGAAGGACCACTTCAATGACCTCAGAACCAACGACCCAGGTCCGTGGACGCCCGGTCGCCGGGGCGATCCTCGGGTTCATCTTTGGGATCTTCCTCGCGCTCTCGTTGTTGCAGATGAGCGTGTTCGCCCTCGACAGCGTCATGGTGGTGCTGCTGCCGATCATCATGCTGATCGTCGGCGGCGTGTGGGGCTACTTCGCTCCGCTGCGCTTCCTGAGGAGCTGACCCGCTCCGTCTCAGACCTCGGCCGGCAGAACGGCCCTCGCATGCCGCTCCTCCTATGATGGGCGGCATGTTCGATCACACATTCCGCTACGAGTCCCGCCGCTCCGCCGTGTACGCCCGCCACGGCATCGTCGCGGCCAGCCATCCGCTGGCCGCCCAGATCGGCCTCGAGGTGTTGCGAGGCGGCGGGAACGCCGCAGATGCAGCGGTGGCGACGGCGGCGGCGCTCGCAGTCGTGGAGCCGACCGGCACGGGGCTGGGCGGCGACTGTTTCGCCCTCTATTACGACGCGGCGACGAAGCAGGTCTCGGGGCTGAACGGGAGCGGACGCGCGCCCGCGGCGCTCAACCTCGACGTACTGGCCGCCGAGGGCTTCGGCGAAGAGCTGCCGCGCCACCACGTGAACACGGTGACCGTGCCGGGCACGGTTGCCGGGTGGGCCGACACCCTCGAGCGGTTCGGAACGATGACGCTCGCCGAGGTCCTGCCCGGCGCGATCGCGCTCGCCGAGGAGGGCTCGCCAATCGCGCCCGTGATCGCCGCGCTGTGGCAGAACGAGGAAGACAAGATCCGCGGCGCGAGCTCGAACGCCGCCGAGCTGCTGATCGACGGCCGCGCGCCGCGCGCGGGCGAGATCTGGCGGAACCCGGGGCAAGCCTCGGTGCTGCGCGAGATCGCCGAGGGTGGCCCCGCCGCGTTCTACGAGGGGCGAGCCGGCGCGGAGATCGTGCGTGTGATCGAAGAACTCGGCGGTCACATGGCGGCCTCGGACCTCGCGGCGCACCACTCGACGTTCGATGATCCGATCAGCACGACTTACCGCGGCCACACGGTCTACGAATGCGCGCCGAACGGGCAGGGAATCGCAGCCCTGATCGGCCTGAACATCCTCGAGGGCTACGACCTCGCGGAGCTGCCGCGGCGGTCGCCCGAGCGGCTTCACACGATGATCGAAGCAATCCGCCTCGGGTTCTCCGAGGCGCGGGCGCACGTCGCCGACCCGGCGATCGAGGAGGTGCCGGTCGAGCGACTGCTCTCGGATGCGCACGCCTCGGAGCTCCGAGGGATGATCGACCCCGCGGCGCGCCTGGACCTGGCACGGGGGCTCGAGCTGTCGGTCGGGAGCGACACCGTCTACTTCTCGGTCGTCGACGGCGACGGCAACGCCTGCAGCTTCATCAACAGCAACTACAACGGCACCGGAACCGCGATCGTGCCTCGGGGATGCGGGTTCCCGCTGCAGAACCGCGGCGCGGGGTTCAGCCTCGATCCGTCGCACCCGAACGCGCTCGCGCCGGGCAAGCGGCCGTACCACACCATCATCCCGTCGATGATCACCGACGCGAACGGCGAGCTGTTCGCGTGCTTCGGCGTGATGGGCGGCTGGATGCAGCCGCAGGGGCACCTCCAGGTTGCGGCTGGGCTGATCGACGATCGGCTGGACCCACAGGCCGCGCTGGATGAGCCGCGTTTCTGTATCTCGACGGACCCGCCCCACGGACCGGTGAACCTCGAGGAGGGGTTACCGGACGAGACAGTCGCGGCGCTGGCCGGGCTCGGCCACGAGGTGGTGCGCGTCGACGGGATTCGTCGAACCTCCGTGTTCGGCAAGGGGCAGGTGATCGCGCGCGACCCGGGGACCGGGGTCCTCGTTGGTGGGTCTGACCCTCGGGCGGATGGGGTGGCTGCGGCGTACTAGGCGGCGCGCTCAGCCGCCCTGGCTGGCCTTCATCTCCGCGAAGTCGGCCTTCGCCGCTTCGAGGACGTCCGGCTCGAGGTAGAGGTCGAGCGTCGCATGCGCGAGCGCCGTCGCCGCGCGGATCGTGCGGGCGTGCGCCTCCTCCGTGGCGGCCGCTTCGGTGAACGCCGCGTTGTGGTTGCCGGCTTCCGAGGGAATCGCATAGCCCGGATGCAGCGAGGGTACCTCGTAGCTGACGTTGCCCATGTCGGTGCTGCCCGAGGCGCGTTCGGGGAGCGGGTCCGCGCCGAGGGCGCGGAGGTGGCGCTCGTAGCCGGCGGCGAGCGGAGTGTTCGACTGCAGGTCGGCGTACGGGGTGCGGCCCCAGCGATGCTCCAGACGAGCGCCGGTCTGTTCGGCGGCGCCCTCGAAGCAGGCCTGCAGGCGGGGTTCGAGCGCCGTGCGCTGGGCGAGCGTCGGGGCGCGAACGCCGAAGATGGCGCTTGTGTAGTCGGGGATGATGTTGGTGGCCGTGCCGCCCTCGGTGATGATCCCGTGGATGCGGGTGGTCGGTTCGACCTGTTGGCGGAGCAGGCCGACTGCGTTGAAGGCGAGGATCATCGCGTCGAGAGCGTTGACGCCCTCCCACGGGCGCGCGGCGGCGTGCGCGGCCTTGCCGTGGAAGCGGACGCTCAGTTGGCGCGCGGCGAGCGTCCTCGGTGCCGCGCAGTCCTCGAGGCCCGGGTGGAGCATGACGGCGGCGTCGATCTCCTCGAACGCGCCCGCCTCGATCATGCGGATCTTGCCGCCACCGCCCTCCTCGGCCGGGCTACCGAGGACAGCGATGGTGCCCTCGCCCGGCTCGAGCGCCGACTGAAGCGCCAGCCCGACGGCGAGGCCGGCGATCGCGATTAGGTTATGTCCGCAGGCGTGACCGAGCCCCGGCAAGGCGTCGTACTCGCACATGACGGCGACGGTCGGCTCCCCGCTGCCGACGATCGCGCGGAAGGCAGTGTCCATGCCGTAGGCGCCACGATTGACCTCGAACCCGCGCGTTTCGAGGAAGTCCGTCAGCACGGCGTGGGCGTGGTGCTCCTCGAAGCTCGTCTCCGGGTTCGCGTGGATATCGAGGCTGATCGTGCGCAGCGCCTCCGAGGCGTCCTCGATCGCGTTCGTGGCGAGCCGGCGACGGTCCTCGAGATCTGGCATCGCGCCTCGATCGTTATGTATCGCCGCGAGGTGGTTGCGCGCTACGTCAGCTCGTAGAGCGGTGGCTTGCTCCACTGCTCGCTCGGCGGATTCTCCTGGAGATAGATTTCGCGGCGGCGGGCCTGCGCTTCGAGCTTCTTCGCCTCCTTGATGACCTTCGCAGCGTGGTGCGCGTGCTCATGCTCGCGCTCGATCGCGGCCTTGGACTTGGCGCGTTTCGGCTTGCCCTCGTAGACGGTGATCTGCCCCTCGCCGGCGAGCTGGTCCAGGTGGCTGCGAACGTTGCCGTCCGCGGCGCGCCGGAGACGCGTGTCGACGTCCGGGTACATCTCCAGCATGATGTCCCAGCTGCTGAGCTGCTTCCCGCCCTTGAGGATGTTGAGGATCTGCTGCTCGCGCATGTTCCGGTGCTCGACGTAGGCCTTCAGCCGCTTCCGAGGATCGCGCACGATCTTGCCGTGGCCCGGGCAGATCACCCGGAGGTTCGGCAGCTTCAAGAGCCGCTCGAGGCTGCGGCGGTAGTCGCCGAGGTTCGAGACCGTGGTCGTCGACGAGCCGAGCAGCGTGTCACCGGTGAACAGGACGCCCTCGTCCTCGATGTAGTAGCAGAGCGAGTCGACGCTGTGGCCGGGGGTGGCGAGCACCTCGACGTTGACGCCCTTGCCGAGCTTGAGGGTCTGGCCGTCCTCGAGCTGGTCGACCTCGCGCGGGATCCGGCCGGTGAGGAGCTTGCGTCCGCCCTTCGGGATCGCGACGTCGGCTCCAAGCGACGACTTCGCCCACTTCAGGTTGCCGGAGTGGTCGGAGTGATGGTGCGTGATCGCGGCGACGCCGATCTCCTCCTGCTCGACCGCCGCCAGGTAGCCCTTCAGGAACCACTGGTAGCGCTCGATCGCCTCTCCCGAGTCGATGGTGAGCGACTGCCTGCCCTCCGGACCGACGAGGTAGATGGATGTGAAATCGGGGTGCATCGGGTTGTCGTCGGGCACCATCGCGGCGCGGACGGAGTCGCTGATCTTCATAGACACCTCGGGACGGGTTGCCTTGGTTTTGCGAATCATAGCGGAACGGGCGCGGGCGCTCCTCGCGGGCCTCGGGGGTTCGACTGACCTCGGCGTGGGTCAGTCTGCGGCGGTGCCGTGGTCGGTGCGCGCCTCCGCTGGCACGCCCCAGTCGGGGGCGTAGCCGAACACCTCGCGAGCGGTCCGCGAGGCGAAGCGGTCGTCGATCACATCGAGGTCGTCGAGGGAGACGCCCGCCGGGCCAGCCTCGCCGCACGCGTGGCTCAAGGAGAGGATCTCCTTGCGGAGCTGCACGATGTAGTTGGCGAGGCGCGCCGACTTCAGCTCCGGGTCGAGGCCGCGCATCAGCCACTGGCTCTGTGTCGCAACGCCCACCGGGCAGCGGCCGGTGTGGCACCGCTGCGCCTGGATGCATCCGATCGCCATCATCGCCTCGCGGCCCACGTTCACCATGTCGCACCCGAGCGCGAACGCGAGCAGCGCCTCCTCGGGGAAGCCGAGCTTCGCTGAGCCGATGAACGACACACGGTCGGCGATCTCGCGGCGCGCGAACTCGGCGTAGACGCGACTGAAGCCCAGCTTGAACGGCAGCGCCACCTGATCTGTGAACGCTAGCGGCGCGGCGCCGGTGCCACCCTCGCCGCCGTCGATGGTGATGAAGTCGACGCCGCGTGTCTCGTTGGCCATGCGTTCGGCGAGCTCGGTCCAGACGCCCTGCTCGCCGACGGCGGACTTGATGCCGACCGGCAGCCCGGTCTCGTCGGCGATGCGCTCGACGAAGTCGAGCATCGAGTCGACGTCTTGGAACTCAGGATGCGCGGCGGGGCTGACGCAATCCACGCCCACCGGGATGCCGCGGATGCGCGCGATCTCCTCGGTCACCTTCGCGGCGGGCAGCACACCGCCGAGGCCCGGCTTGGCGCCCTGGCTGAGCTTGACCTCGATGGCGCGCACCGGGTTGGCGGCGACCACGTCCTTGAGCCTCGCCATGTCGAAGCGCCCTCGGTCGTCGCGGGCGCCGAAGTAGCCGCTCCCGAGCTGCCAGATCAGCTCGCCGCCGCGCTGGTGGTAGGGCGAGACGCCGCCCTCGCCGGTGTTATGGAGGCAACCCGCGCGTTGCGCGCCCTCGTTGAGGGCTGCGATGGCGTTGGCGGACAGCGAGCCGAAGCTCATCGCCGAGATGTTGACCACCGAGGCAGGGCGAAACGCATGCCGCCGCCCGCGCGCGGCCCCGAGGACCTTGGCCGACGGAATCGCGTGCAGCGGGTCGTAGTCAGCGTCACCCGGCTGCGGCGAGAGCACCGGGAACGGCGCGTGCTTGATGATGAGGTAGTTCGGCGACCGCTCCAGCTCCTGGACGGTGCCGAAGCCGAAGTAGTTGTTCTCATCCTTCGAGGAGGCGTAGATCCAGCGACGGTGGTCGCGGTTGAACGGCAGCTCCTCGGTGTTACTCGTGACGATGTACTGCCGGAACTCCGGCCCGACCTCTTCGAGGAGGTAGCGGAGGTGCCCGATGATCGGGAAGTTGCGAAGGACGGCGTGCTGGCGCTGCGTCAGGTCGTAGGCCGCGACCGCGGCGGTCGCGGCGGCTGATCCCAGGGCAAGCGTTCGTCGCCAGCCCACGCAGCCCCCTCCGACGCGGTGAACTCCTACGTCTTCGGCGGCCGGACGAGCAGGACGGCTGCGTCCTCGGCGTGGTGCACGACGTAGTCCGCGACGGATCCCAGCATCGCTCGCGAGATGCCGCTGCGTCCATGCGTGGCGATAACGATCACATCGCAGTCGTGCTCGTCGGCTTCCTCGACGATGGCATCACCGGGACGCCCTCGCCCGATGATGGTGTCGACGCGTTCGACGCCGGCGTTGCGCAGAACGTCCTTGGCCTCGGCGAGATCGGCTTCCACCTCGGCAAGCTCAGCGTCGGCGAGACGCTGCGCCGTATCGGCGTCGACGAAGCCCGGCGCGCCCGCGCCGGCGAGCATCATCGGCACCGAATCGGGGACACGGATCACGACGACGTGGGGGACGCCGAGGTTCACGACGTGAGACAGGGCGACCTTCGAGAAGCCGGATCCATCGGTCGCCACCAGCGCCTTCTCGTACATCACCGCTCCTCACCGTCTCGCGTCGTGGCAGGTTCGTGTCGTGCGTTCAGAGTAGGCAGCGTCGCGACCGGGTCGGAGAGACGATTAGTCCTCGGCCACGTGACGTTGGTCCTGGGACTCGAAGGGGCCACGCGACGACGACGGAACCAGCGAGGCGGGGCTGCTAGGCTCGCTCCGAACCTCGAATGACGCCGATGTGGGAGTCCCCGATGAGCGAGATCGTCCAGGTACACGACGGAGATCACGTCCGGCTGATCCGGATGAACCGTCCAGAGAAGAAGAATGCCGTCTCGCTTGAGTTGGCGTGGGGCGTGATTACCGCCGTCCGCGAGTCGATGCTGGACGACGACATCTGGGTACTGGGCCTCACCGGAACCGATGACGCGTTCTGCGCCGGCCTCGACCTGAGCCCGGACGAGGGCCAGGAGCAGTACATCCCGATGACCGACCAGAACGGTTATCTGGACGAGCTGGGCTGGGTCAGCCGCTTCCTGCTCACGCTGCGGCAGGAGTGCGACAAGCCGATCGTCGGCGGGATCAACGGCGTGGCCGTCGGCGCCGGACTCTCGCTCGCGATGGGCACCGACATCCGGATCATGAAGGAGAGCGCCCGGCTGATGGCCGGCTACCCGCGCATCGGAGGCTCCCCCGACGGCGGCCTGTCCTTCACGCTGGTGCAGGCGATGGGCCACGAGCAGGCGATGCGCTTCCTGCTCGAGAACCGCACGGTCTACGGCGAGGAGGCGCACCGCCTTGGGATGGTCGGCGAGGTCGTACCGGACGAGGACTTTGACGACCGCTTCCACGAGTACCTGACGTCGCTGACCAAGCTCTCGCCGATCACCGGCCGCGCGACCAAGCGCGTCGTGCGCGAGGCAAGCGCGGTCGATCTCGACAAGCACCTCCGCTGGGAGCTCTGGAACATCGGCAAGTCGCTCGGCAGCGCCGACGGACGCGAGGCGCGTCAGGCGTTCCTCGAGAAGCGCGACCCGGTCTTCACCGGCAAGGGCCAGTAGCCGGCGTGCCAGCCGAGGTGAGCGCCATCTCCGAGGCCCAACGCACTTACCTCGCCGAGCGGCAGCTCTGCGTACTGGGGACCGGCCGGCGCGACGGCTCGCCGCAGCTCTCGATGGTGACCTACCTGTTCGACGGCGCCCGCTTCTTGATCTCGGTAACGACGGACCGCGCGAAGTACTGGAACGCGCAACGGCAGCCGCGCGTCTCGATCCTCGTGCCCGACGGACGTCGCCAGGTGATCGCCTACGGCACCGCCGAGATCCTCGAGGGCCGTGACCGCGACGACGCGATCATCGCGATCCGCGCACACCAGGGTGACCCGCTGCCGGCAGACTACGACCTCGACCGGTTCTCACGTCGCCTCGATGAGCTCAGGCGGCGCGTGCTGCGTATCACCCCGGAGCGGGTGATCGGCGAACCCGAGGGCTAGCCGCCCGCGACTATTGGATCTGCCGAAGCTCCTCGATGGCGGCCTCGAGTCGGTGATCACCCCAGTCGCTGACCGGTTGCGGTTCGAGGTGGGACATCACCACGCGGACAAGCGCTAGAGCGGGTGCCGACCACGTGGTCCGCTCGGAGGTGCCGAACGGCGCGAGGTGCCACCGCGGCTCCAGCAGGCCGGGTTCGGAGCTGGCCCGGATCACCAGCCCGGTCATCGTTGAGGTCAGAGCCAGCGCCAGCTGGGCAAACCCATCGAGGGCACCGGATCCGCCCTCGTTCGTACCCGCGTCGACCGGCCGGTAGCCCCACAGGGCGGCGAGGCGACGGAAGGCATCCGCCCGCGTCGCGCCGAACCGTTCCTCAGCGGCCCGCAGATTGGCGCCAACGGCGCTCCGCAGCTCACCGTCCGGGAGCCCGAGCAGCGTCGCCTGAAGCGCGATGTGGGTCCGCCAGTCCGGTGACGCGAGGACAGCCTCCACGTCGGCCTGTGCCGACACTCGCAGCACCTCGACCAGCACATCGAGCCGATCCTGGTCCGGATCGGCCTTGGGAGGACGGGGCAGCAGCCCCGACAGCGTCTCGACGATCAACGTATCCGTCGTGCCCCAGCCGGTCCCGAGGCGGGAGGCCTGGGCGAGCTCGATCAAGAGGTCGGCGATGAACAGGTCCTTGTAGGGCCATCGCCGGTAGGCCGACGTGCGGGCCACGTCTGCTGCCTCGACGACCTCATCCAAGCGGATGTGATCGAGGCTCACAGTCAGCCCCTGCTCCGTGATCATCCCGACCGCCGCGTCGAGCATCCGGCGCTCGGTCTCGGCGTCACTGAGCCGGCGCCGACGGCTACTCGCACCGGTGGATAGCGGTTGAGGGGTGTCCGACATGGTCGTAGGGTACATTGGTACTTGAACATCCAATATTCAATTGCCAAGAAGGAGCAAGCAATCGTGACCACTGCGACGATGTACGGACGCGACGAGTCCAACGAGCGCCGTGAACGACAGGAACCAGAAAGACGCGACGGGTTGGCATCACGCTGGATGACTCGGGCCCGCCTGACGATCGTTGGCGCTGCGGGTCTGCTAGCGGCGGCGATCGGCCTCGAGTTCTGGGCCGGCGTACCTCCGACCGACGGGGACGGACTGCTGGCGTGGATGGACTCGAACCGGACGGCGCTCATCTTGCTCGATGAGGTGCTGGTCTTCGCCGGTGTGGTCCTGGTTGGCGCCTCGCTGGCGGTGAAGCAGGCGGTCACCCCGACTCTCGGTGAGCGACTCACGGTGGCCCACTGGTTCACCGTGATGACGGGCACGATGCTCTTCGTCACGGCGCTGGTTGGTGGCCGCTTCGTCTACCCCGTCCACGAGATCATGGTTGAGGACGGCGACGCGGCGGCGCTGGTCGCCGGTCTCTTTTACGGCGGCCTGCACATCGTGTGGTTGCTGTTGGCGGCGACGGTGATCGCCGTCGCAGTGGCGGTCCGGCCGCTCGGCGGCCGGTCGTTCACGGCGGCGAGCCTGCTGGTGGCGGTTGCCGCGATCGTGGCTTCCTACCCCGATCGTCTGGGACCAGAGGTCGCGGTGGCCGTACGACTCCCGCTGGTCTGCTGGCTGTTGCTGCTTGCAGCAAAGCTGCCCGCCACCGAGCGACGCAGCCCAGCACCGCGACTCCAGCCTGCTCCAGCCCGGGCGTAGCGCTCCGCGCGGCACGTCCTGCTACCGTGCCGATCATCGGACCGCGACGGCTGACACGGGGCGAGGCGAACGATCCGCATCGAGGGCGACCGCGACGAGCTGATGGGCGAGGGTGACGCCGCCTGGGCCGCGCTCTGTGCCGTCCTCGATGCCGCGGACCCGGACGTGCCGCTGCACGATCCGGACTCGCCGGAGTGGACCAGCCGCGACGTCTACACCCACTTCTGGCGAATGCACAGCGGTTCCGCGCGTGCGATCCGCTTCGAGCTCGAGCACGACGAACGCTACCAGTGGTCCGGCCTCGACGAGAACGAACTCAACGAGCGGAACGTCGCCGAGGACCGGGCGCTCAGCCTCGACGAAGCGCGGCGGCGGGCGGTCGAGGCGCGCGCGGACTACCGCACACTGATGGCCGGCCTCAGCGATGAGGCCTTCGAGTCGATCGGACGCCGGCACGGCGACGACCTATTCGGCGGCCACTACCGAGGGCATCTCGACTACATCGAGGCTGCGCGCGACTGAACGCCTTCCTCGGCGGTTCCTCTGGCCCTCGTGTCGTCCGGGCGAATCGGGCACCATGCGGCGATGAGCGAGTTGGCCGACCCGCCCGCCACCTCGACGCCGCCACCGGCGGGGCCAGCACACCACGGGCTGAGCGAGAGCGAGGCGCTCGCGCGCGCAGCCGCTGGACGCGCGAACGTCGACGGGTCAGAGCAGCGGACCGACGGCGACGTCATCCGCGCCAACACCGTCACGTTCTTCAATGTGGTGCTGGGGACGCTGATCCTGGCCCTGCTCGCCGTCGGCGAGTTCAGCGACGGCCTGTTCGTGGGTGGCGTCGTCTTCGCGAACGTGGCGGTCGCCACGCTGCAGGAATTGCAGGCGACGCGCCGGCTGCGCGAGCTACGCGCGCTCACCGCCCCACGGGCCACCGTCGTACGCGATGGCCTCGAGCGGTCGATCCCCGCGGAGGAGGTGGTCGAGGGGGACCTGCTGCACCTCGAACCCGGTGACCAGGTGATCGTCGACGGTTCGATCGTCGCGGAGAGCGCGGAGATCGACGAATCGCTCCTAACGGGTGAGTCCGACCCGGTCCGCCGCGACGTGGGAGCCGACCTGCGTTCGGGGAGCTTCTGCGTTGCCGGCGACTGCTACTACACCGCGGAGCGCGTGGGCGCCGAGGCGTACGCGGTACGGCTGACCGCCGAGTCGCGGGAGCTGATCCGTCGGACGACGCCGCTGACCAACCGCTTCAACCGGCTGCTGCGGGTGCTGCTGATCACCACCGGCGCGCTGGCCGCGGTGCTCTTCATCCAGTTCAACATCGAGGACCAGGGCTTCGCGGAGTCGCTCCGGGCGACGACCGCGACCGTGACGACCGTGGTACCCGCGGGGTTGCTCCTCGGGATGACGGTGGTCACGGCGGTCGGCGCGCTGCGTGTCTCGCGGTCGGGCGCGATCGTGCAGGACATCTACGGCGTCGAGGCGCTGAACTACGTGGACGTGATTGGCCTCGACAAGACCGGGACCCTGACCACGAATCGCCTGACGCTGGCGGCGATCGACTGGCGACCCGAGCTGGGCGAAGACCTCGACGGCTGGCTGGCGGCGTTCGCGGTCGCGAGCGAGGGCGAGAGCAAGACCGCGGACACACTGGCGGAGGCGCTGCGCGGCCGGTCGAACGGGGCGACCGCGGTGTCGCAGGTCCCGTTCAGCTCGGCGCGGCGCTGGAGCGCGGCGACGCTCCAGCGTGGGAGCGACCGGATGACGCTGGTCCTCGGTGCGCCCGAGACGCTGTTCGCGGCGGCGGGCGGGCACAACGTGGCGGAGCTGCGCACGGCGTACGAGCGGGCAACGGCACGAGGGCTGCGTGGCGTCGTCCTCGGACGGTCGGTGGGCACGCCGAACCCCGATCTGCCGCTGGCTGGCCTCGAGCCGCTCGCGCTGATCACGCTGGGCGACGAGCTGCGCGAGGAGGTGCGCGGCGCGTTCGAGCTGATGCACGAGCTGGGGATCGAGCCGAAGGTGATCTCGGGCGACAACCCCGCGACGGTGGCGGCGCTGATCCAGCAGCTCGAGGTGACGTTGCCGGGTGGCGCGATCTCCGGCGCCGATCTGCCCTCGCCAGGTACGGACGCGTTCATTGAGGCGGTCGAGAGCCACAGCATCTTCGGCCGGATCACACCGCAGCAGAAGGCGTCGATCGTCGAGGCGCTGAAGGAGCACGGTCGCTTCGTCGCGATGGTCGGGGACGGGGCGAACGATGTACGCGCGCTCCGCGCCGCCGATGTGGCGGTGGCGATGGAGTCGGGCACGGCGACCGCACGAGGCGTCGCCGGCATCGTGCTGCTGCAAGACTCGTTCGCGGCGCTGATCCGCGGCGCGCAGGAGGCCACGTTCGTCCTCGGCAACGCCGCGCGCCTGTCGAAGCTGTTCATCGCGAAGAGCGTGTACGCCTACCTGTTGATCTTCGTGACGAACCTGTTGGGCCTCGATTTCCCGTTCCTCCCTCGGCAGGGTGGGGTGATGTCGCTGCTGACGCTGGGCATCCCGGCCGTGTTCGTCTCGATCAGCGTGCCGCCACCGAACGCTGGGCGTGACTTCACCAACCGCGTGCTGCGCTTCGCACTCCCGGCCGGGCTCGCGCTAGCAATCTCCGCGATCCTCGTGCAGTTCCTCGTCGAAGGGCTGTTGTCGCGGGACATCGAGGAGGCGCGAACGCTCGTCTCGATCACGATCGTGTTCACCGGCATCGCCTACGTCGTGGAGGTGGTCGGTTTCGACGAGGCGAGCTGGCGGCACCCGGTCCGCCCCGTCGCCACTCTCGGACTGGCCGCAGCCCTCGTGGGGACGCTGTTCGTATTCGTGAACGTCGCTTGGCTGCGCGAGTTCTTCGCGTTCACGGAGGTCGACACCTTCGGGTGGATCGTGACGGTGGTGGCGACCGCGGCGGCGCTCGCCGGCCAGTACGCGCTCACGCACTACTGGCGCGACATCCTGCGAGTGCTCACCGCGCAGCCGCGGGCGAGCGAGCTTCCTCGGGGGCGGGCAGTCTAGGCGACCAGTCGCCGGCGGTGGTGGGCCAACCTCGAGCTGATCGCCACGACCTCGGTCGGTGGACGCTCACCGAAGGGGGAACACGGAGCGGGCGAGGCTCGGAGGGTGGCGGGGAAGGAGAATGGAGCGGGAGATGGGATTCGAACCCACGGCATCCTGCTTGGAAGGCAGGCGCTCTACCCCTGAGCTACTCCCGCTCTGAGGTCGCGATCACGATAGCAGCCGCCGACCGCGCCGCTCTAGCGGCGATTCCCGAAGCGGAGGGCGCGTAACCCTGACCGGAGCGCAGCCCTCGAGGCGAGGCGCAGCACTAGTGGTTGGGGCCTCGCCCCATCGGCTGCGGCTGCCAGCGGTACAGGTCGCTGTTCTGGAGCGTCTGCGGGTTGACGGCGCTGCGCGGCCACTTGCCCTGGAGTACGAGGGCCAACTCCTGCCCGAGGCGGCGGCGGGTCTCCGGCATCATCCGCGAGGTTGCCGAGGCGATGTGTGGCGTCACGATGACGTTGTCCATCTGGAAGAGCGGGTTCTCCGGGTCGGCCGGCTCGGTCTCGAAGACGTCGAGGCCGGCGCCGGCGATCTCGCCCTGCTGGAGCGCCTCGATCAGCGCGTCTTCATCCTGCGAGGGACCGCGGCCGGCGTTGATGAACATCGCGCTCGGCTTCATCGCCTTGAACTGGTCGCGGCCCATGATGCTGCGCGTCTCCTCGTTGAGGGGGCCATGGTTGGAGACGAAGTCGGAGCGCTCGAGGAGCTCGTTGAAGCCGACTGGCTCGACACCGGCGGTGGTCATCTCCGTTTCGGCGACGTAGGGGTCGTGGGCGATGACGCGGAGGCCGAACGCCTGCGCGCGGCGGGCGACGGCGCGGGCGACGTTGCCGAAGGCGATCAGGCCGAGCGTCTGGCCGTAGAGTCGCGGGAAGTTGCGCATATGCGGGTGCCCCTCGGCCCAGCGGCCAGCGCGAATCCAGGCACGCATCTCGTAGAGGTGGCGGTGGGCGCCGAGGAGCAGCGCCATCGTGTGGTCGGCGACCTCCTCGATGAAGACGTCGGGCACGTTAGTGACAGGGATGCCGTAGCGCGTGGCGGCCTCGACGTCGACGCGGTCCGTGCCGACGCTGCCACAGCCGATCACCTTGCAGTTTTTGAGGCCGGCGATGATCTCCTCGGTGATCATGCGGCCGCGGGCGATCACGGCCTCGGCGTCCTTGGCCATCTCGATGAAGTCGGCGTCGGTTTCGGCGGGGAGCTCCACGATCTCGGCGCCAATCGGAGTCAGGGCTTCGTTCTCGTAGCTGTAGTCAGAGACCGCGAGGTTGAACGACGAGCCGCCGGCTTGCATCGCCTCTTGCGGTTTCTGGACAGCGACGGTGTAACGAGCCATTGAGTACCCCCTGCGCAGGTGAAGTGGTGTTCGGCGGGTTCCGCCGCGAGCGCGATGATATCCGACGACAGCCTCAACACCGCCCGGCCCCGAGCGTTCCTCGGCGGTTCCGGGCCGGCGAACAGTAGCGCGCACGCCCGGACCCACGCGGGATTCTCAGGGCGCTCTTAGGGCTGGCTCAATCGAGTCTTAGGTCGGCGGGCGAATCTGTGCTCATCGAACCGGCGGGGCCGGAGCAGAGGAGCATCGAGATGGAACTCGACATTGCGATGACGACCAGCGTGGTGGTTTCGCTGGTACTGGCGATCGTGGGCTACTCGGCCGTCGAGCTGTCGCGGATGGCGGTCGCCGAGCCGGACGAGGGCTAACGCCTCCCGAGGCTCACCTGGCGGGAGACCGCCCCAAGGCGGCGCACACGTCCGAGACTCGCCGATCAACAAGGCCCGCGGCTTGCGCCGCGGGCCTTGTTCGTGTGAGTGAAGTTCGCGCTACGCGCGGACGTACTGCTCGAGGACCGGGTTCGCTCGGCCGTTCTCGAAGCGCTCGCCGAAGCCGGCGACGCGCACGCGCTGCATGTACTCCTTGACCTGGCGCTGGCGCACCGCGAGGAGCATCTGCTGGCCATCCTCGAGCGACTGGTCGTCGGCGCCACCACCCATGAGGATGGCGATCGAGGTGTTGGAGTCCGTGCCGCGGACGGCCGGGTTCTGCGGGTCCGCGGCCGCGGTCAGGCCCATCTCGATCTCGTCGAGGTAGCTGTGAATCTCCGCCTTGCGGTCCGGGTCAGCGGCCGCGAGGTACTGGAGGTGCATGACGCCGAAGGCGACGTGGCGCGACTCGTCGGATGCCGCGAGGCGATACATCGACTTCTCGGCCTCGTTGTAGCTCATCAACTCGCCCATGCGGAACAGGGAGAGGACGGATCCCTCGCCGGAGATGTGCAGACGAGCCGACATCTCGGTGAAGTCGCGAGCGGAGTCGATGACGCCGCCGGCCGCACCGATGCGGTTGAGCTGCGCCATCAGGCCACCGCCGTTGGCGAGGGCACGCTTGCGGAACACGTCCATGTGACGGGCTTCGTCCATGATCTGGGAGATCAGGTACATGCGCGGCTCGTAGTAGTCCGGCGAGGTGTACGAGATCCACTTCCCGGGAACGTCACCGGCGACGAACTCGACCTCGGTCAAGAACGTGGCGAGCTGGCACTCGGCGCGCTCGATCTCGTCGGGCAGTTCCTCGAGGGTCTCCCACGGGACATCGGTGGCGGACGACCACTGGCGCTGCACAGCCTCTTCGTAGAGCTGCGCGCCGTTGCGCAGCCAAACGTCGGCCTTCGTGCGCACCGGATAGTTGCCGACGCGCGGCGAGTTGTCGCGCTCGAGGGCGCCTCGGGGGCGACCGGTCAGGTTGTCGCTGAAGTCCGGGACCTGGCCGAACGGGCCCTGGTCGACGTCCTGCAGCAGCAGGCCGCCGGACTCACGTCCCGCGTCCAGCGTGGCACCGAGGGTCTCTCGGGGCTGGAGCCAGTCCAGCTTGTAGCCGCGGTCCTTGCCGTAATCGAGCAGCTGCTCGAACGCAGATGCTTCGGTGGTGGTGTCCTCGCCGGTAGCCGGTCGAGTCTCGGTCGCCATCGGAACTCCTCTAGGTCAGCTGACCCTGGCCGTCGTCGATCGGCACGCGGCATCAAGGGTGCTCACGTGCACGTCAGGGATATCGTATCCGGCCTCATCACGGTCGTAAACCGGGCTGTCGAACCGGGCGTAATCGGCTACGTGGCCCTGACTCCGCCATTCTCCACGAGCAACACCCGATCAGCAAAGTGCTCAATAAAGTATCGGTCGTGCGTCGCGATCAGTGAGGCCCCCGCGAAGCCCTCGAGGGTGGCTTCGAAGGCCTCGCGGGCGGGGAGATCGAGGTGGTTCGTCGGCTCGTCCAACAGGAGCAGGTTCGCTCCACCGAGGACGAGGCGCGCCAGCGCTAGCCGGCGCAGTTCGCCGGGACTGAGGCTCGTCACCCGTGCCCCCGCCGCTTCGTGCGCAAAGAGGAACCTGTGTAGGTGATCGTACGCTTCCGACTCGCTCATCTCCGCCGCCGAGCGCAGGAAGGCCACCGCAGTGAGATCCGGGTCGTCCGGTAGCAGCGCGCGGTCGTCCTGCGGCAGCCAGCCGATGCGGGCGGACGCTGCGAGGTCGATGCGGCCGTCGCCGATCACGATCTGTCCGCGGTCACCGGCGATCGCGCGTAGCAGCGAGGTCTTGCCGCTGCCGTTCGGGCCAACGAGGACGGCGCGGTCGCCGCGCTCGATGACGAAACTGGCGTCGTAGAGTAGCTCCCGTTCCCCGACCGACATCGAGATGCCGTTGACCTCGAGGAGTCGTGTGGCGCTGCGGTCGGCCTCTCCGAACTGACCGCGGATGCCCTCGACGACCTTCGCCGGGCGTTCGGTGCGATCACCCCGGTCGTGCTCGCGCTGGAGGCGGGCCTTCATCGTGGTGACGCGGCGGGCCACCTTGAGCGCGCGCTTTCGGTAGTGGAAATCGATCGTGCGCTGTTCGATCCCCCTTGCCCGGCTCTCGGCGGCCTGGATCGCACGGCGCATCTTGCGCTCTTCGCGCCGCTCGCGCTCGTAGCGGGCCCACTGCTCCTCGCGGCGCCGGGCGAGCTCCCCGAGCCACGAGGAGTAGTCACCGGTGAAGAGCTCGGCGCGCTCGCTCTGGTCCGCGAGGACGAGGAGCTGGTCGACGTGATCGTCGAGCAGCGCACGGTCGTGCGAGACGAGCACGATCGGACCGGCGAACGACTCGAGGTAGCCGTCCAGCCAATCGATGCCCTCGAGGTCGAGGTGGTTCGTCGGTTCGTCGAGGAGCAGCGCCTGCGGCTGGGCGGCGACGAGGTCGAGCAGACCGAGCTTCCCGAGTTCGCCGCCGGAGAGTGACGCCACCGGTGTCGTTGCGGAGAGCGAGCGGAGGCCGAGGGCGGCGCGCGCGTCCTCGATGACCTCGGGTGGGGCGAGGCGGCTGAGCCGGTCGAGCAGGCCGTCGTAGGTCGCGCTCGCTGACTCTGCCTCGGTGGCGGGCGCCCTCGAGAGCTGCTCGGCCGCTGCCGTCAGCGCCGGATCGAGCGTCTCGGCGGCGAAGAGGTTCGGGTAGACCTCGCCGATGCTCTGGTCCGCGCCATCGGCGTGGACCTGGCGCAGGTAGCCGGCGGCGGCGCCATCGAGGGTGGCGTGGCCTCGGTCCGGCGCAAGCTCGCCGGCGAGGACGCGCAGCAGCGTGGTCTTGCCGCTGCCGTTGGGCCCGACGACCCCGAGGACGCGGCCGTCGGCCACGGTGAAGGAGACGCCATCGAGGATGGCGCGCCCGCCAAGCTCGACGGACAAATCGCTGACACGGATCAAGGAGAACCTCGTCGACACGCACCCGCAGGCGGTCGAAACGGTCGAGGCGAAGCGAGATGGTGGGTTGGCCCGGGTGCGAGGACCGACACGACGCCCACGAGGGCGGGCCCTCGTGACGTTGGAACGCGCTGCTAGCGCTTCGCCGTGTCTACTTCCTCAACGGTCTCTCCTGCTGGGCCGCGTGCCGTTCAGTGTAGCGGACGGCGGCCGTTGGAACGCGGGGCGAGTGCCAAAGGCCACTACCCAACGTTCAGATCGACGCTGACGCTCGCCGAGGATGGGCCAGCTTGTTGCCGGCAGCCTCAGGACACCGGCAGGAACGGAGAGCGTCATGGAACTCGATGCCTTTGCGGCGAACGCCACGGAGGAGTGGTTCGCAGCTGGCGCGATCGCGCTCGGAGTGTTCGTTCTGCTCTACGCCCTCGAGCGGGCGGCGATCGCGTACACCGAGCGCGGACCGCAGGAAGGGGCGGCGACTACCGCGCGCGCATTCATCGCGCGACTGGAGCGCGGGACGGGCTGGGACGTATTCCTGGTGATCGCGCTCTTCGCGGGTTCACGGTTGCTCATGATGCCGGACGAGTTCGACAACATCGCGCGCGGCGCGCTGATCATCACGATGTTCTGGCAGATCGCGTGGTGGGGCAGCGTCTCGATCGACTTCTGGACGAGCTGGTACCTGAAGCGAGACGTCGAACGCGCCGTCGCTGGCGCGTTGGACGCGGCGCGCTACATCGGGAAGCTGCTGATCTGGTCGGTGCTGCTCATCATCGCCCTCGACAACATCGGGGTCGAGGTCACCACAGCGATCACCGGGCTCGGGATCGGCGGGATCGCGATCGCGCTCGCGGCGCAGGGGGTCCTGCGCGATCTGTTCGCGTCGATCGCGATCGTGATCGACCGGCCGTTCCGCACGGGCGACTTCGTCGTGGTCGACGACATGTTCGGGACGGTCGATCGGGTTGGGGTGAAGACGACGCGGATGACGAGCCTCGACGGCGAGCAGCTCGTATTCGGGAACGACGATCTGCTCGCGTCCCGCATCCGCAACTACGGGCCGATGGAGACTCGGCGGGTGTTGCTCACGTTCGGTGTGACCTACGAGACGCCGACCGAGTTGGTGGAGGCGATCCCCCGGATGGTCCGCGAGGCGGTGGAGTCGGAGCCCATGACCCGGTTCGAGCGGGCGCACTTCCGCGGCTACGGGGAATCGGCCCTGGAGATCGAAGCCGTCTACCACATGCTCGGCTCTGACTACGAGGCGTACATGGACGCGCAGCAGGCGATCAACCTCGCGCTGCTCCGACGGTTCCGCGCCGAG
The DNA here is from genome assembly GCA_028279505.1 of Dehalococcoidia bacterium. Classification (GTDB taxonomy): domain Bacteria; phylum Chloroflexota; class Dehalococcoidia; order UBA2979; family UBA2979; genus UBA6627. The sequence goes on along the minus strand of JANQNP010000031.1, from coordinate 125,560 downwards.
GGGATCGATTTCGCGTTCCCGACCCGCACGCTGCGCGTGACCGGCGAGCCGGCGGCGGTGCCCAGCGGCTAGCGCTCGACGCCGCCGTAGGCGATGCCGGTGAGGTGCGACATCTCGCGATCGAAGGTGGTGAGGTCGTCGATCGTGAACTGGTTCAGGTGGGTGTGACCGCACGCGCGGGCGAGGATCTGCATCATCTCGACCGCGGCACGGAGGAACCGAGCGAGGCGGTGCGAGGCCTCATCGACGGGCAGGCGCGCTCTGAGGTGCGGCTGCTGGGTCGCGATCCCCACCGGGCAGTTGTTGGTGTGGCAGGCGCGCATGCCGATGCAGCCGATCGCCTGCATTGCGGCGTTGGAGATGGCGACCGCGTCCGCACCGAGCGCGAGCGCCTTCGCGAAGTCGGCCGCGTTCCGCAGTCCGCCGGTGATCACCAGCGTGACATCCTGCCGGCCGCGCTCATCGAGGTGCCGGCGCGCCCTCGCGAGGGCCGGAATCGTGGGGACGGAGATGTGGTCACGGAGGATCAGCGGGGCGGCGCCGGTGCCGCCGCCGCGACCATCGAGGATGATGTAGTCCGCGTCGGCCTCGAGAGCAGCGTCGATATCGTTCTCGATGTGCTGGGCCGAGAGCTTGAAGCCGACGGGGATGCCGCCGGTGGCCTCGCGGACCTCCTCGGCGACCCGGCGGAAGTCGGCTGGCGTGGTCAGGTCGGGGAATCGCGCCGGTGAGATCGCGGCCTCGCCGGGCTCGAGGCCGCGGACCTCAGCGATCTTGCCGATCACCTTCGAGCCGGGCAGGTGCCCGCCGGTCCCGGTCTTGGCGCCCTGCCCGGCCTTGAAGTGGAACGCCTGGGCGAGCTTCACCTTCTCGAGCGAGTAGCCGAAGTGGCCGGAGGCGAGCTCGTAGAAGTAGCGGCTGTTGGCGGCCTGCTCCTCGGGCAGCATGCCGCCCTCGCCGGAGGCGATGGCGGTGCCGCACATCTCGGCGCCGCGAGCGAGGGAGACCTTCGCCTCCTCGGAAAGCGCGCCGAAGCTCATGTCGGAGACGAAGAGCGGCATTTCGAGGTGGAGCAGCTTCTCGGCACGGCCGCCGATCGTGACGTCGGCGCCGACGGTGACGCCATCGAGCTGCGGCAGCGTCGCGAGCTGCGCGGCGAGGAACTGGATGCTGTCCCACTTCGGGAGCCGGTCGCGCTCGACGCCCATCGCGTCCATCGGGCCGTGCGAGCCGTAAGCGTCCATTCCCTTGTCGGCGAGGTCGCGGATCCGCCCGACGAACGGTTCGTCGGGCGTGCCGTGCGGATCCTGGTAGGCGCCCTGGTACGCCTCGCGGTTCCAGCCCTGCGGGTGGTCCTTCAGCCAGGCCGCGATCTGGTCGCCGTCGACGTAGAGCCCGTCATCCTCGACCCATGAGTCGAACCGCTCGAGGCACTCGTCGTTCGCGTACGAGCTGACGCCGGTCTTGAACTGATAGTCCCAGTTGTGGAGCCCGCAGAGCAGGTCATCGCCCTCGATGCGGCCGTCCGCGAGCAGCGCGCCGCGGTGCAGGCAGCGGCCGTAGAGCACCGAGTGCTCCTCGCCGTCGCGGATGATCACCAGATCGAGGTTGTCGACGAGCGCGCCGGTCGGATCGCGGTCGGGGACATCGCTCCAGGTGGCGATCCTGATGCGCGGCATGGCTCACTCCTCGGTGGGTGCGATGCTGGCTCGGTCCGATCGTCGCCCGGATCGGGCCGCGCGATCGTGATATCGGCACGGCGCGAGATGGCGCCGCGTCTTGACGGGTGGTCGCTGTGGGCGGGATCGTGGCAGGACGATGACTCGCGGTCCCGAACCCATCGACGATGTTATCCGGGCCGCCGGGCTGCGGCGGACGACGCCACGTGCGCTGGTGTTGCACACGTTGCGCTCGACTCGCGGTCACCTGACGGCCAGCGAGATCTTCGAGCAGATCGAGGATGACCGCCCGGCCGAGCCGATCGCCGTGTCGACTGTCTACCGCGCGCTCGAAGCGTTAGAGGCCAAGGGCGTTGTCTCGGCGCTACGGTCGCGGAGCGGCGAAACCCGTTACGAATGGTCGCCGGAGCGACCGGCGCACCATCATCTGATCTGCGGGGCTTGCGGCGCGGTCGTCGAACTGGACCTCGATTCGGTCGAGCAACTGGCCCGAGAGATCGAGTCGCGCACCGGGTTCCAGCCGGACATTCGGCACCTGGCGATCGACGGGATCTGTGAACAATGCCGTGGGTCCTCGGATTCCGCCGTGTCAGGCGCGAGCGCTACGCCACCCGCGCGGTGACGTCGGCCTCCGGCCGCTTCCGGTAGAAGTTCCCACCGAGACGGTCCAGGTTGTTCAGGTCATCCCCGAGCAGCGCCTCGGTGGCGCCGATGAAGAGCACGCCGCCGGGCTTCAGGCTCTCGAGGAACCGGGCGACGAGCGCCGACTTCACCTCGCCGGTGAAGTAGATCATCACGTTGCGGCAGACGACGAGGTCGTAGCCCTTGCCGAAGCGGTCCTTGAGCAGGTTCAGCTCGCGGAACTTCAGGCGCTGCTTGAGCGCGGCCGAGGCGGTGAACCCCGCTTCGCTCTCCTCGAAGTGGGCGGCGAGCTGTGCGGGTGGGACGCCCTTCATCTCCTCGGCGCTGTAGGGGCCGCCGGCCTTGGACTTGGCGAGCACCTCGCGGTCGAAGTCCGTACCGAGGATCGTCGAGCGGCTCAGCGCGCCGGCCTCGTCCAGCAGCATCGCGATCGAGTAGGGCTCCTGGCCGGTCGAGCAGCCGGCGCTCCAGATCGAGGGAGCGCCACGCGCGGCCTCGATGACCTCGGGCAGCACCTGCGTGCGGAGCTGCGTCCACTGTGCTTCGTCGCGGAAGAACTCGGTCACGTTGATCGTGATCATGTCGCGGAGCTCGTGTAGTTCGTCCGGGTCGTTGCCGAGCTGGGCGATGAACTCGTCGACGTCCTTCGAGAGCCGACTGATGTGGGTGGTGATGCGGCGGCGCATCTGCGCCTGCTTGTAGGCGTCGAGGTCGAGCCCGAGGATCTTCTCCAGGCGCCCCTTCAGGCGGTCGAACTGCTCGTCGTTCATCTGGACTCCGTTGCTCCTACTCGGCGCCGGGGCGCGTTCGTGTGGTGATGTGGTCTAGCGGACGTCCTATGCGCTCCGGCGCTGGAGCACGCGGCACTGGTCGACGATCGCGCTGGAGATTTTGCTGATCGGGCGCACCTCGTTGGTGAGCCCGGCCTCGGCGACCGATCGCGGCATGCCATAGACGGTGGAGGTGGCCTCGTCCTGGGCGACGACATAGCCGCCCGCGGCGCGGACGAGCTCGGCACCGCGGGTACCGTCGGAGCCCATGCCGGTGAGGATGGCGCAGACGACGTTGGCGCCGTGGAGCTTGGTCACAGACTCGAGCGTGACGTTGATCGCGGGCCGCACGCCGCACTCGTGCGGTCCCTGCGTGAGCTTGATGCGGTCGCCGCGGCTGAGTTCGAGGTGGTAGTCACCGGGCGCCAGCAGGACCTTGCCGGGCTCGATCTTCATCCCGTCGGTCGCCTCGAGGATCTTGATCGGGCTGAGCGAGTCGAGCCGCTCGGCGAGCGTCTTCGTGAATCCGGGCGGCATGTGCTGGACGATGATCACCGGCACGCGGAGGTCAGCGGGCAGGGTCTCGACAACGCTGCGCAGCGCCTGCGGTCCGCCGGTGGAGCTACCGATCACGACGACCTGGGAGCCCCAACGGGTCCCGGCGGGCGACACAGACTGCGAGGGCTTGCGGTCGTGCGGCGCGACGCGACGCGCCACGCGAACACGCGCGCCGGCGGCGGCCGCGACCTTATCGAGCACCTCCTCGCTGGGCGCGAGTCGCGATGAGGGCTTCGGGATGAAGTCGACGGCGCCGAGTTCGAGCGCCTCGAGCGTGGCTTCGGCGCCCTCGGTGGTGAGGCTGCTGACCATGACCACCGGCGTCGGCCGGATCTTCATCAGGCGGGGCAGAGTCTCGAGGCCGTTCAGCCGGGGCATCTCGATGTCGAGGGTGACGACGTCGGGCTTCAGCTCCGGGAGGAGTTCGAGCGCCTCCTGGCCGTCCTTGGCCTGGCCAACGACCTCGAAGCGTGGATCCGCCTCGAAGTAGCGCCGGAGGACGGCGCGAACGGTCGCCGAGTCGTCGACGATCAGGAGGCGGATGGGCTCAGCGGGCATTAGCCAACGAGCTTCCACAGGGCGGACTGGATCCGATCGGCGTCGAAGGGCTTCACGACGAAGTCCTTCGCGCCGGCCTTGATCGCCTCCATGATCACGGCCTGCTGCCCCATCGCGGTCACCATGGCGATCTTGGCGTCGGGGTCGAGCTTCAGGATCTCCTGGAGCGCTTCCATCCCGTCCATGTTCGGCATGGTGATGTCCATGAGGACCGCGTCCGGAGACTCGGCCTGGTAGACCTTGACCGCCTCGGCGCCGTCTTCGGCCTCGATCACGTCGTGACCGAGCTCCTTGACGAGGCTGGCGCTCTTCATGCGCATGAACGCCGCGTCGTCGGCAATGAGAATCTTCGCCATCGTTGCTACTCCCGTTTCCGAGGCGAGGCTTACGCCGCTGCCGCCGTGAGCTTCTTGCGCGGGCTCGAAATGTCTAGCTGGCCGGTGGCGATCGCGAGCTTGACCGTGCGGCCGGCGTCGCCGCCGGTGTCCTCGCTCGTGATCTTGAGGCGCTGTGCCTCGACCGCCTCGTGGGCGGCCTCGACGTTGCGCTGGCCGATCATCATGGTGTCCGAGAACGAGGCGCCGCTCAGCATCTGGGCACCGCCGACGAGGTGGACGACCAGGCGGCTGCGCAGCGCGCCGAGCCCCTCCATCTCGCGGACGACGAGCGGCACGGCGAGGTCGACGAACTTCGCCTCGGCGCCGCTGCGTTTCCCGTGATCGCTGTCGGGCAGGACCATGTGCGCCATGCCGCCGATGTGCTTCTGCGGGTCATAGGCGCAGAAGGCGACGCATGACCCCAGTCCCAGGCAGACGAGCTCGCGCTCGGGGTCGTCGGAGACGGCCCACTCACCCAGACTGAGCATGATCCGCTCGTTGGTAACGACATCGAGGGTCACCTACGCCGCCTTTGAGCTCTTGAGCAGGACGTCGAGCAGTTCCTCGCTCGGCATCACCATGAACTGGCCCTCGATCTCGCGATCGGCGGTGGTGAAGGTGGTCTCTGCGACATAGGTGTCGTCCTGGCGGAGCAGGATCTCGGCGGTCACGACATCGAGGAGCGCGCCGGCCATGTCGGTCATGACCGCCGGCGGCGACGGCATCAGCTCGAGGCCGGTGGCGTCCGCGATCGCGTTCAGGAAGAACGCGCCGATGATGTTGCCCATCTCGCCGAGGGCGGATCGCCCCATCTCGTCGAGTTCCTGCGTGGTCTCGGCCGGCTGGCCCATGAGCAGGTCGACGAAGGCGTAGGCGATGCGGGGTTCGTAGATCAGCATGAGGTGGCCGTTGGCCGCTCCCGTGACCGTGAGGTAGATGCCGACCGCGTCGACCTCGGCGCCGCCGACGACGTTGGCGAGTTCCGCCACCGGCGTCCGCTTGAGCGCGAATGAGCTGACCGCGATCTCCTCGCCGAGCATCTCCGAGAGGCCCGCCATGGCGTGGCGGGTGCCGAGACTGACGAGATCCGTCCAGGGCGCGAGCGTTCGGTCGTTCACGAGGCCATCCTTTCCGCCTCCGGCGCCTCGTCGGCGGCGGACGGTTCGTTCGAATCCAGGTCACCTCGGGGGGCGACCGACGCATCCAGTTCCACCACGTTTCCAGCGGCCGTGGCGGGTTGGTCGGTGTCGCGAGCCTGGCTCGCCTTGATCATCGAGGGCACATCGAGAATGAGGACGACCTGGCCGTCGCCGAGGATGCTGGCGCCCGCGATGCCCCGGGCGCGGCCGAGGAAGCCGCTCAGCGACTTGACGACGATTTCCTGCTGGTCGACGAGCTCATCGACGGCGATCGCGACCGGTCGGTCGGTCTCGCTTTCGCTCGCGCGGACGACCACGACGTAGGGGTCATCGCTGCGGGCTTGTTCGGCACTCGTGCCGAGCTGAAGCGATTCGTTGAGCCAGATCAGCGACATGACGCTGCCGCGGAGCGACATGACGGGACGCCCGCTGACGGTGCGCAGCTGCTCCTGCTCCGGCCGGATCGTCTCCTGCACGTAGGTCAGCGGAATCGCGTAGGTGGTACCGCCGCTCGAGACGAGCAGGCCTCGGAAGGTGGCGAGCGTCAGCGGGAGGCGGAGCTTGAACGTGGTGCCGACGCCGACTTCGCTCTCGACCTCGACGCGGCCGTTTAGGGACTCGATGTCCCGACGGACGATGTCCATGCCGACGCCGCGACCGGAGACCTCGGTGGTCTTCGCGGCGGTGGAGAGACCGGGGGCGAAGATCAGTTCGAGCTTCTCACGGTGGCTCAGGCGCTCCGCCGCCTCCTGGCTGATCTGGCCCTTCTTGATTGCGGAGGCGACGACCTTCTCGGTGTCGATGCCGCGGCCGTCGTCCTCGATCGAGATGACGATCTGGCCCTGCTCGTGTGACGCGGTGAGCTTGAGGATCGACGCCTCGGGCTTGCCGGCGGCAACCCGATCCTCGGCGGGCTCGATGCCGTGGTCGACCGAGTTGCGGATCAAGTGGACCAGCGGGTCCTTGATCTTCTCGATGACCGAGCGGTCGATCTCGGTGTCCTCACCCTCGACGGCGAGGGTGACCTGGCGGTCGAGGCTGCGCGCGAGGTCGCGGACGAGGCGCGGGAACTTGCTGAAGAGGAGGCCCACCGGGAGCATCCGGACGGCCATCATGCTCTCGTGGAGCTCGTCGACGACCTTGGCGATGTGCGTCGAGGTCTCCGCCAGCGCGCCGACGTACTCGTCTTCTTTGAAGCGGCCCTGGAGCAGGCGGCTGAGCTGCGAGACGCGCGTGCGGTCGATCACGAGCTCGCCGACCATGTTCATCAACGCGTCGAGCTGCTCGACATCGATTCGGACCGTGGTCTGGAGCGCCTCGACCTTCTGCGCGGAGGCGGCGATCTGCGTTCGCTGGTCGGCGCCCTCGGCGGGAGCCGCGGCCGGCGCGTCAGCGGGTGCTTCGGTCTCGGCAGGTGGCTCCGGCACGGCGGTTGGGTCGAACGCGGCGGCCTCGACGCCGGTCACCTCTTCGAGCTGCTCAGCGCGGGCCTGCACGTCGGGGATCTCGAGGTCGGTGGCGAGCAGCACCTCGAGCAGGCCAGTGACCTGCTCCTGCTCGATCTCGGACTGCGACGGAACCGATCCGAGGACGCGCCCGCAGTCGTCGAGCTCGTTGAGGACCTGAAAGCAGCGGACCGCTTTCCAGTCGCTGGACTCCTCGATCCGCACCTTGAGGTGCAGGACGGTGTGCCCCTCGCCCGAGGCCTCGTCGATCTTGGAGCGGAGGTCCTCATCGCCGGCGACGACGGTCTGAAGCGCGGGCTGCGTGGAGGCGGCCTCGGGGGCGGCGCCGCCCGCAGCGGCGGCGTTGAGCGCGTCGACGATCGGGCCTGTGTCGATCGACTCGCCCTCGCCCTCCTCGGTAAGCGCGTTCTTGAGGATCTTGAGCCCGTCGAGGCTCATCAGCAGCGCGTCAACCAGCTCCGGCGTAATCGCGAGTGTGCCCTTGCGGACGCGGTCGAGGAGGTCCTCCATCGCGTGCGTGAGGTGCGCCATGCCGTCGAACCCGAGCATCCCGCTCGAGCCCTTGAGAGTGTGAGCCGCGCGGAAGATCTCCTGCAGCAGCTCCTCGTTGTCGGACTCCTGCTCCAGGCGGACGAGATCCTCGTCGAGCAGCTCGAGCAGTCCCTCGGCCTCCTGCAGGAAGACTTTGAGATCGTCGGCGCTGACTTCGGCAGCAGCTGCCATCCGGGCCTCCGGCTTTCGTACTCGCGACGGTCAGGTGCGCGGCGGCTAGGCAGCCGCGGCAGCGACCTGGATGGTTTCGGAGTCGAGCGCGCGGTCGAGGTCGAGGAGGATCAGGAGCTGATCCTCGACCTTGGCGATGCCCTCGATGTAGTAGGAGTCCTCGGTCGTGACGAGCGCGGTGGCAGGCTCGATCGAGTCCTCGGAGATGCGCTGGACCTCGGTGACCGCGTCGACGATCACGCCGATGTCGTCGCCGCCGATGTCAACGACGAGGACGCGGCTATCGTTGGTTGCCTCCGTGACCGGCAGGCCGAAGCGCTTGCGGAGGTCGACGACGGGGATCACCCGACCTCGGAGGTTGATGACACCCTCGACGAAGTCAGGCGCGTCAGGAACGTAGGTGACGGACTGCATGCGAATGATCTCGCGCACGGTCCCGATGTTGATGCCGTAGACCTCGTTGGCCAGCTCAAACACCACAAGCTGCCGAACGCCGTCGCCCTGCTCCGCCATTGCGCGCTCCATCTGTTCTGTCTCTTGACCTGTCCAAGCATTCGGGCCAGCGCGGGCCACGGGGCATGGGGTGATCCCTCAGCCGCCCTCGTACGGGTCGACATCGTCAGTGGGATGCAAGCTCGGGGAGCCTGAGGTGGGCATCCCGCCAGCGCGCCGCAGGATCGATCAGGCGAACTCGAAGTCGCCCAGCGTGACGTGCCAGCGGGCACGCGGCTGAACCACCTCGCGGAGGTCGGTCTCGCGGCCCTCCGGCCGCGAGACCCGCACGACGAGGGCGGGACCCGCTTGCACGAACCCGGCGGCGGCCAGCGCGGGCTCGTCCGGGTGGCCGGACGGCCACGCCGCGCTCACGGAGCGCGTGCCGCGCTCCCTCAGGCGGGCTCCGCCGCCATCGAGGAGCGCGACCGCCGCCTGCCGCTCCGCGGGGTCGACGACCAGATCGAGGAGGTCGGCGCCCGGTTCGGCCGCCCGAAAGACGGCGTACCCGGCTAACTCATCCCCCACCCAGGCCGCGATGAGCAGCGTTCGGCCGGAACGCGGGTCGGCGTAGCGCCAGTTCAGGTACGACGATCGGCGCACTTTCGCCAGATCGAACGCCGGGCGGGCGCGCTCCCAGAGCGCGTCGAACCGGTCATCGAAGCGCTCGACGACCTCGATGCGGTACCGCGAGCCGTCGGTTGAACGCCGGCGGAGTCGACGGAGGGTCGCGGCGAGACCGCCCGACCGCAGCACTCCGAGCGAGCCTCGGAACCCGAGTGGGAGCACCCACCGAGGCAGCGCTCGGACGCCCTCCGGGTCCGGGAGGTAGCGATCGGCACGTGCGTCGTTCGGAGTCGAGATCGATAGGACGCCCGGCTGATTGCGCCGTATTGGGGACTCGCGGAGGGCTCGACTAAACCCGCGCCCCTGATACCGCGGATCGACCGCGATCTCCGCTCCGCCGTTGGCGAGCAACACCTCAGCGCCCACGTGGATCTCGGCCATCCAGCGCAGATCCGCCGCGACGATCTCACCGTCGAGCGTGCCGATGCTGTGCCTCGGAGCCAGCGGCTCCGGCGGCGACATCTTCCACTCGAGGTGAGCCAACGCTGTGCCGTCGAGCGGGACGCGCGGCCACTCGCCGAAGGCGCGCTCGAACAGGCGCAGGATCCCCGGCGCGTCGTCGACGGTCGGCTGCGTCCACTCGGGGAGTCGGTCGGAACTCACATCGCCTCCCGTGGCCGATGAGCGGGATGATGCCCGAAGCCCCGACGGAATGCGCCAGAGGCCATCGGCTACCATCGAACCCAGAGCGAAACGGCGGCGGATCTTGCCTCAGCAGTACCACGCGGCGGACAGCGAAACGGGCCTCGAAGTAGAGGTGACCGGGGAGTTCCCCGCCGATCCCGACGATCGGGTGCGGATCGCGCGCACGACGAACCTGTTCACCCGGTTGATGTCAACGATCCTGTCGACCGAGAACGACTACGAGCGCCGGGAGCGGTTCAAGGCGATCGAGACGCAGCTCGAGCTCGCCGACGCGCTGATCCGCGGCGATACCGCCGAGGTCCAGCAGCTGATGCGGTCGACTCTCACCTCGATGGGCGTGACCGAGGAGCAGCTGCGCGAGGCGCAGGAGCAGATCCGCAAGCAGCTCGAATCGATGGGCGGCGATCCGAGCGCCCTCGAATCGTTGTTCGGCACCAGCAGCGAAGCGCCGTCGGAGCCAGACGACCTGCCAACCCTCGAGGACCTTGGGCCGCTCGAGGAGCTGTTCGAGGGCGGGGACGACCAACCGCCAACCGCGGAGGGCGATCGAGACACCTCGGACGATCCGCCGTCCGGGGAGACGCCGCCAGACGGCGAATCGCCCGAGGGACGGTCGTAGACCTCGATGGATCGAATCGACGACAGTTCGATCGCGACGCTGCACGCCGCCTTCGTCGCGGCTCGCGAGGAGTTCGAGGCAGCGGTGCAGCTCGCCGAGGGGCGGTGGGAGGACAAGATCCTCGAGCCTGAGGATGGCGACGACGAGCCGTGGCCGCCGCACATGGCGGCCGGTCACGCGTTGATCGGCGAGCGGTGGCGGTTCCGCCACATCTCATCGCTGCTCGCGCAGCCGACGGGCGCCGAGCCGCTCAGCGGCGAAGCCTTCGCTGCGACCCCGGCCGGCCAGGAGGAGATCGCGACTCGGAGCGAGCAGTACAACGCGTTGACCGGGCCCACGGAGACGATCGCAGCGGCAGCACGCGAGTGGGAGCGCATCGACGCTGTCTACGCGCAGCTCGATGCCGAGGATCTCACGCACGCGGCCGGGATGAACGACGGACAGCTCGGCTACCTGGCATCCATGGGTCACGAGCCCTCGAATGATGTTCGTGGCGCCCTGTTGCTCGCCGTCGTGCACCTACGCGATCACGCGCAGCAGCTGCGGGCCGTCCTAGCTCCATAGCGTCCACCATGCTCCGGCTCGGTTGAGGCGCTCCTTGCTCGGCGATACGATGTGCGAGCGGCGCTAGAACGTACATTCGACTCGGGGTCCCGACGAGGGGATCCGGGCCGGCACGTCCCTCCCCGGGCTCGCCCGCGATCTGCCGTCTTGATCGCCGTCTGCGAGGTCCTGTTTGCCCCTTGATCGCATCGTTGTGACCGGTGCTCGCGAGCACAACCTCAAGGACATCACGGTCGAGATCCCACGCGACCAGCTCGTGGTGATCACGGGTGTCTCCGGATCCGGCAAGTCCTCCCTCGCGTTCGACACGATCTATGCCGAGGGCCAGCGTCGTTATGTCGAATCACTGTCTGCGTACGCCCGCCAGTTCCTGGGGCTGATGGAGAAGCCGGACGTCGACTACATCGAGGGGCTGTCCCCCGCGATCTCGATCGATCAGAAGGGTGTGTCGAGGAACCCTCGGTCGACCGTCGCCACGGTGACAGAGATCTACGACTACCTGCGGCTGCTGTTCGCGCGCGCGGGGACGCCGCACTGCCCGCTCTGCGGGCGGGTGATCCGGCGTCAGACCGTGCAGCAGATCGTCGACGCCGTCCTCGCGGAGCCGGCCGGCACGCGGGCGATGGTTATGTCGCCACTGATCCGTCACCGCCGCGGTGAGCACCTGCAGGTGATCGCGGACGTGAAGCGGGCCGGGTACATCCGGCTGCGGATCGACGGCGAGGTCGTCAACGTCGACGACGAGATCAAGCTCGAGAAGAACAAGTGGCACGACATCGACGCCGTCGTTGACCGCGTGATCATCCCCGAGGTCGACGCGGAGGAGATCGAGGCGACGCGACAGCGGATCTCCGATTCGGTGGAGCAGGCGCTGAAGCTCGGCGACGGGATCATGATCTTCGGGGTGCTCGGCGAGGACGGCACGGTCGCGATCGAGCAGACCTTCTCCGAGCACTTCGCGTGCTCGAACACGGAGCACCCGCCCTACTCGGTCGGTGAGATCGAGCCTCGGAACTTCTCCTTCAACACCCCGCACGGCGCGTGTCCGACCTGCACCGGCCTCGGGTTCCAGATGGAGCTCGACGAGGAGCTGGTGATCCCGAACCGGAAGCTGACGATCGACGAGGGCGCAATCGCCCCGTATCAGCGGATGAGCACGACGCTGAGCTGGTACCGCCGCCGCCTCGGCGCGCTCGCCGACACGTTCGGCTTCCGCATGGATCAGCCGCTCGAGGAGTTCACCCCCAAGCAGCTCGGCGCGCTCCTGCACGGCACCGGCGACCAGAAGATGGCGGTCAAGTTCCGCTCCCGAGGTGGCCGCGACCACGAGTACGAGGTGTCGTGGGAGGGCGTGCTCTCGAACCTGAAGCGGCGCTACCAGGAGACCGACTCGGACTGGGTGCGCTCCGACATCGAGCGCTACATGATCGAGGTGCCCTGCCCGTCCTGCGAGGGCGCGCGGCTGAAGCCCGATTCGCTCGCCGTGACGGTGAACGAGCGCTCGATCCTCGATGTGACGCGCGACTCGGTCGGCGACGCGCTGACGTGGGTGGAGGACCTCCGGTCCGACAACACGCCGCTCAGCGGCCGCGAGCAGCAGATCGCGCGCCAGATCCTGCAGGAGATCAACGGGCGGCTGACGTTCCTCCGCGACGTAGGCCTCGATTACCTGACGCTCGACCGGTCGGCGGCGACGCTGTCCGGGGGCGAGGGGCAGCGGATCCGCCTGGCGACGCAGATCGGCTCCGCCCTGATGGGCGTCCTCTACGTCTGCGATGAGCCCTCGGTGGGTCTGCACCCGATCGACAACGAGCGGCTGATCGGCACGCTGACGAGGCTCCGCGATCTCGGCAACACCGTGCTCGTCGTGGAACACGACGAGGCGATGATGCGGGCCGCGAACCACCTGATCGACATCGGCCCCGGCGCCGGCGAGCACGGCGGCAGTATCGTCGCCGTCGGCACGCCGGACGAGGTCGCGGGCCACGAAGACTCGCTCACCGGCGACTACCTCTCCGGGCGCCGCCTGATCCCGCTGCCCGAGAAGCGCCGCCCCGGGAGCGGCGAGTCGCTCACGGTGAAGGGTGCCGAGGAGAACAACCTCCAGAAGCTCGACGTGAAGTTCCCACTCGGCACCTTCGTCGCCGTGACCGGCGTCTCCGGCTCGGGCAAGTCGACGCTGGTGAACCAGATCCTCGCGCGTCAGCTCGCCCACGACCTGAACGGCGCGCGCGAGCGCGGCGGGAAGCACAAGAAGATCGACGGGCTGGAGCACCTCGACAAGGTCGTGGTCATCGACCAGTCGCCGATCGGCCGCACGCCTCGGAGCAACCCGGCCACCTACACGCAGCTCTTCACCCAGATCCGCGAGCTGTTCGCCAACGTGCCGGAGGCGCGGGCGCGTGGGTACAAGCCGGGCCGGTTCTCCTTCAATGTGAAGGGCGGCCGCTGCGAGGAGTGCAAGGGCGACGGCTACATCCTGATCGAGATGCAGTTCCTCCCGGACGTCACGGTCCCGTGCGAGGTCTGCCACGGCTCCCGCTACAACCGGGAGGCGCTGGAGATCCTGTTCCGCGGGAAGACGATCGCGGACGTCCTGAATATGACCGTCACCGAAGCGCTCGACTTCTTCGAGGCGTTCCCCCGCCCGCGCCGCAAGCTGGAGACGCTGGCGGACGTCGGCCTCGGTTACATCCGCCTCGGCCAGCCCGCGACGACGCTCTCCGGCGGCGAGGCGCAGCGCATCAAGCTCGCGACCGAACTCTCGAAGCGCGCGACCGGGCGGACGGTCTACATCCTCGATGAGCCGACCACCGGGCTGTCGTTCCGCGACACCGAGCACCTGCTGGTGGTGCTCCAGCGCCTCGTCGATGGCGGAAACACCGTGGTGGTGATCGAGCACCACCTGGACGTGATCAAGAACGCCGACTGGGTGATCGACCTCGGCCCGAACGGCGGCCACCGCGGCGGCCAGATCGTCGCGGAGGGCACCCCGGAGCAGATCGCCACCTCCGAGGAGTCGCTGACCGCCGCGTTCCTGCGCGACGCCCTCGGCGTCCACGACCACGTCCCAGAGCAGCCGCCGAAGCGGCGCCGCAAGGCGAAAGCGAAGGCCGGCGCGTCCTCGAACGGGGTGGCGGCCGCGGACGTCGCGGTGAACGGGGCGAAGCCGAAGCGCGGCGCGACCTCGAAGAAGCGAACGACCTCGAAGGCGCGGGGGAAGGCGAAGGCGGGCGCGTAGCCGCCTGACGCTGATAGGAGTGGCTCGCCTTGGTTCAGCTCCCGGATCGGGCCGGCAGAGTTCAGACTTTCACCTGGGAGTGTCCGCACTGCGAGCACGCCGCGGTTCTTCGGGGCGGTGATGTCGCCACGACGAACATCTGGGAGCGCGGTCGCGCCGCCTACATGCAGTTCATCTGGTGCCCGAACCCGGAATGCAAGCAGTTCACGTTGACTGTCGACTTCTACGACACGATCGCTGCGGCCAACTCCACGCCGTCACGCCTTGGCCGACTAGTTCGGTCGACTCGGATGGTTCCATCGTCTCGAGCTCGGGTCTGGCCGGACTATGTTCCAGCGGTGATACGAGACGACTACGTGGAGGCCTGCGAGATCCTTGAAGGAAGTGCCAAAGCCGCGGCAACGTTAGCGCGACGTTGCCTTCAGGGGATGATTCGTGACTTCTGGCAGGTCGACGGGAGGCGGAGCCTGTATCACGAAATCGAAGCGATCTCCGATCAGGTCGACGCAACGACACTGGCGTCGATCCACGCGGTTCGAGACGTCGGCAATATCGGCGCGCACATGGAACGCGACGTCAACCTGATCGTAGACGTAGAGACCGGAGAGGCTGAGGCTCTAATCGCCCTCCTCGAGGTACTCGTCCAGGACTGGTACGTAGCCAGACAGGAGCGCCAGGATCGGCTGAGCGCTGTCACAGAGGTCGCCGCTGCCAAGCGCCTTGACCGCGCAATTCAGGCAGACGACTCGGCCTAGGAGAACATGCCGCTGATCCAGCTCCAGAACGTCGACGCGCGGGTCGCCTCGCTGGCGGTGGTCTATCACCTCGGGCGGCCAGGGTCGGAGATCGATCCGGAGACGCTACGGGAGCACCGGGCGTCGCTGGAGCCGGTGCAGGCGGCGATCCGGGAGCAGCTGGACAACGCGGTGATCACCCTCGATGTCGCGCCGTGGCAGGTGCAGCGGCTGGGACAGGCGCTCCTCGGTGCGTCGAACGAGCTGCGGCAGTACGGGATCGCCGAGGGGCGGTCGGTGGTGCCGGGGTTCAGCGAGGCGGTGGCCGAGTTCTGGCCGGAGTCCGTCGAGGACCCGTCCGTGGCCTCGGATCTGGTCCAGCACGCGGTCATGTTGCGGCGCCGGCTGGATGCCGTGATCGGCGAGGCGGAGGCGGAGATGGCGGCCGCTCAGGCGGCTGCCGAAGCCGAGCGTGAGGCCCGTCGCGGACGCTGGTGGCAGGTCTGGAAACGGTAGTGCGACACAGGCCGAATTCGTGGTAGTACTGCTTGTGTGCATAGGGGTCGCTGCGTAGACTTCGGCCCGAACTAACAAGCCCGGCGCGGCGGCCGGGAGCGGAATCATTGCACCGGAAAGGGCTCGCTCCGGATGACATACACGATCACTTCGCCGTGCGTTGACACGATGGACCAGTCCTGCGTGGACGTGTGTCCCGTGGACTGCATTCACTTCGATGAGGGCGTCGACAAGATGCTGTACATCGACCCCGACGAGTGCATCGACTGCGGCGCGTGCGAGCCGGCCTGCCCGGTCTCGGCGATCTACGCCGAAGACGATGTCCCGGACGAGGAAGAGGCGTTCAAGGAGATCAACGTCCTGTGGTACCAGGACAAGGACGCGGCGCGCGCGAAGGTGCCTGCCTAGCGTCCGGTCTCTCGACCAACGACTTGATGAGGGGGCGCGAGAGCGTCCCCTTTTCGTTGCCCCGTCGTCGGTCGTGCCGGTCACCCCGGCGGTGAGAGTCGGCGGTTAGAGCGCCTCGAGGAACGGGATCTCGTCGTGCGCGAGCGGAGGCTCGTCGCCGAGCGAGTGGGCCTGGAGTTCGACGCGACCGTCCTCGTGGAGGTCGACGATTAGGACGCGGCCGCCCACCTCGGAACCGTGGCCGAGGCCCTCGGGGGCGCCGGAGTAGGCGGCGACGGTCAGCTCGCCGGCGGCGACGCGGGTCATCTGCTCCCAGTGGCCGAGGGCGACGTAGTCGCGCTCGGTCTCGATCAGGTGGTCTTCGCGGATGTGGAACGAGTGGTGGAGCAGCGCCCGAGGGTGAATGAAGTGACCGTGGCCGGCGCCGATCTGCCAGGCGGCGTCGCCGCGTGGCGGCGGGTCGTTGAACGGCTGGAAGTCCGGGAGTTGCTCCGTGTGGCTGCGCGCCCAGATCTCGACGTCGAGGTCCTCGAGGGCCACCGTCTCGCCCTCGGGCGTGCGCATGACGCGGAGGTTGGGCGCGTGCTCGGCGAAGTCGATGCGGTCGTAGACCGACCGAGGGCCGACGTGGTCGTGGTTGCCCGGCGCGATCACGACCGGCGCATCGAGGCGCGAAATCTGAGCGGCGGCGTGGTGCAGCGTGTCGTCCCAGACACGGGCGTTGTCGAAGAAGTCGCCGGCGATGAGGGCGAAGTCGACCTCCTCGCGGATCGCAACGTCGATCACCCGGTTGAAGTTCGCGTGGAGCTGGTCGCGGGCCTCGGAGCCGTCGCCGTAGTCGTACGCACCCAGGTGCACGTCCGAGGTGTGCAGCAGTCGACGCTTCGGCCGTCTCTCACTCGTCAAGGTTCGCCTCCGCGCGGGGTTGGTCGGTCCGTTCAGCCAGTGGTGTCCGCCGACTAGACGTCGATCTCGTCGTGGCTCGGGATGGGCGGGCGGAGCTCCTCGAGGCGGCGGTTGAGCGCGTCCGGGAGTTCGGCGATCGGCACGCGGATCTGCTCCATCGTGTCGCGGTCGCGGATGGTGACGGCGTCATCGTCGATCGTGTCGAAGTCGACCGTGACGGCTAACGGGGTGCCGATTTCGTCCTGGCGACGGTAGCGTCGGCCGATCGACTGGGCATCGTCGTACTGGCTGCGGAAGCGCGGGCCGACGATGTCGTTCACCCGGCGCGCGGTCGGGGCGAGCTTCTCGTTGCGCGACAGCGGGAGGACAGCGACCTCGGCGGGTGCGACCTCGGGGGCGAGGCGGAGGACCGTGCGCTGCTCGCCGTTCTCGAGGGTCTCCTCGGCGTAGGCGTCAAAGAGGAGGGTGAGCATGATGCGGTCGACGCCGACCGCGGGCTCGATGACGTGCGGGACGATGTGCTCGTTACGGTCGGGGTCGAAGTAGCTGAGCGTCTTGCCCGAGGCGGTGGCGTGCGCCGAGAGGTCGAAGTCCCCTCGGTGGGCGATGCCCTCGAGTTCGCCCCAGCCCCAGCGGTAGTGGACCTCGATGTCGGCCGTCGCCTTCGAGTAGTGCGACAGCTCCTCCTCGGTGTGATCGCGGAGGCGAAGCCGGCTGGGGTGGATGCCGAGGCGGTAGTACCAGCGGAGGCGTTCCTTCTTCCAATAGGTGTGCCACTCCAGCGAGTCCTCGGGGTAGCAGAAGAACTCCATCTCCATCTGCTCGAACTCACGGGTGCGGAAGATGAACTGCTTGGTGGTGATCTCGTTTCGGAACGACTTACCGATCTGCGCGATCCCGAAGGGGAGGCGCTTGCGGGTGGTGGTCTGGACGTTCTCGAAGTTGATGAACATGCCCTGTGCGGTCTCGGGGCGGAGGTAGGCGACCGAGGAATCGTCCGCGACGGGGCCGACGTTCGTCTTGAGCATGAGGTTGAACTCGCGCTCGTCGGTGAACTGGCCCACCGCGCCGCACTCCGGGCAGGTGTTGTTCTCGATCTGGTCGGCGCGCAGCCGCGCCTGGCAATTGAGGCAGTCGACCATCGGGTCGTGGAACGTATCGAGGTGGCCCGACGCCTGCCAGACCTGCGGGTTGGTGATGATCGAGGCCTCGATGCCGACGACGTCATCACGCTCGCGGACCATCGCCCGCCACCAGAGATCGCGGATCTGGCGGCGCATCTCCACCCCGAGCGGCCCGTAGTCGTAGGAGGCGGCGAAGCCACCGTAGATCTCGGCGGAGGGGAAGACGAAGCCCCGCCGCTTCGCGAGCGACACGATCGTCTCGAGCGTGGCCTCGTTGTCGCCTGGGGTGTCGCCGGGGGCCTCGGTCATCGGTTGCCTGTCGTGAATCGCGTCCGTGTTGGCGTGAACCGCGTTTGGGGTCGCCACAGGATACGGGCGGGGTCAGTCTCGATGAAGCGGGGGCGCCATTGGTCCCGCGGTTCGTCTGAGGCCGCCGCTAGGGGCTAGACTTCCCGAACGACGCGAGGAGAGCGCCATGAAGACGTTGCTGGCCCTGCTGACCGGGGCCGTCCTGGGGACCGTCGCCGCGCTCTGGATGGCTGCGCGAGGGCTTCGGAACCAGCCGGCGCTCGAGTCGCCGGCGCCCACCACCGGCGCGCCGGCGATCGAGCCGAGCGCCGCATCCGAGGACACGCCCACCACCGAGGAGGCACCGGCATGACGACCGAGCGACCGCAGCCGACGAAGATGTGCATCCTCGTGGTGTCCGACTCGGACGCCAATCAGCTGATGAAGCAGATGGTTGAGAGCGGGTACTCGGCGACGAAGATCGGCTCGACCGGCGGGTTCCTGCGTCGTGGCAGCGTCACGATCCTGAGCGGCGTGCCGGAGGCGGATCTCGAGCCGCTGATGGACATCGTTCGCGAGGTGTGTCACGCCCGCAAGGAGTTCGTGCCGGTGCAGACGCTGCCGTTCCTCGGTGACGGCGGATTCACCTCGGAACCGGTCGAGGTGCGCGTCGGTGGCGCGATCGTGTTCGTGCTCGATATCGAGCGATTCGAACGCGTCTAGAGGATCCACCGCGCTCGGTTAGAGCCTTGCCGGCCAGTCTCGGCGATCCACCAACGGATCGCCCTCGAAGCCACGCCTAGGCGGCGTCGGCGTCTTCCTCGGCCTCGTTGACGACGGCCTTGAGCGCGTTCGCGACCTGCTGGTCGTACTGCGCGCCGGCACCGGCTTGGATGACCTCGATCGCCTCGTCGACGGACATTGCGGGGCGATACGGGCGCTCGGCGCGGAGGGCCCAGTAGCTGTCGGCGACCGCGAGGATCCGCGGCGGGAGCGGGAGCTCGTCGTTGGTCAGCATCTCCGGGTAGCCGCGACCGTCGGGGCGCTCGTGGTGCATCTCGATCCAGAGGGCGATGTCGCCCATGCCGGCGATCCGCTCGACGATGCGTGCGCCGAGACCGGGGTGGCGGCGCATCTGCTCCATCTCCTCGACGCTGAGGATCGAGGGCTTCTCGGTGATCTCGCGCGGAACGCTGAGCTGACCGATGTCCACGAGGTAGCCGGCAACGCCGAGCGCCTCCTGCGTGGCCTCGGGCAGCGCGAGCTGGCGGGCGAGCGCCGAGGCGAGCTCGGAGACGCGGCGAGCCCGGCCCGGCTCGCGGAGCGCGGCGTCGACGAGGTCGCCCATCGCCGAGGCGGCTTCGACCACATCGTTGACGGAGGGACCGCGCTCGCCGACGACCTGGCTCGCCGCGAACGCGGGGAGCTCGTCGTCCCAGAAGTGGATCCAGGTCTCGTCGTTGCGGAGCGCTTCACGGAGCGCGGTCGCGACCTGGGTGCCGGCGACCTTCGCCAGTTCGGCGTCATTCGCGGCCTGCAGGCGCGTGCGCGCGCGGAGCGGGTTCTCGTCCTCGGCGGCGTCGCAGGCCCAGTGGGCGGCGGCGACGCAGAGCGCCTCGATCGGGGTCTCGTCGTCCGCCTCGCTCTTGCCCTCGATCAGGTCGCGCGCGGCGCGGATGACCTGCGCCACGCCGAGGTCGAGGCCGAGCTTGAAGACGGCGCGGGCGGCCACCTCGAGCTGCGCCTCGTCGGGGTCGACGCCGAGGTGGGCGTCATGCAGCAGCGCGGCGTAGAACAGCCGCTCGCGGGTCTCGCGGTCGAGCCGGAGCGAGCGGGCCGTCTCGAGGCCGAGCAGCGCCACGCGGGCGGCGTGGCCCTCGGTGCGTCCCTCAGCGAGGTCAAAGGCAGCGCTGAGGTGTGCAAGCAGTTCGGAACGGGTCGAGGGAGCGAGGGCCGCGTTGCCCTCGGAGAGCGGCGAAAGGGCGAAGGCTGCACCCGTGGTGCCATCGGCAAGCAGTGCGCGATCGTCCATGACACCTCCATGGGCGGCGAGAGCCCGCGTTACGGGGTGATCCTCGGCACGATCAGCAGGTTTCTGGAGGTGTCAGAGACGCATACGAATGGACCTCGGTAGGCCCGCAAGGAACGAACAGGGCCCGCCGATCGGCGGGCCCTGTCGCAAGTCTGACGAAACCGCGGGCGGCTACAGGAAGAGCGGCCCGAAGACGACGGCGACGATCGACATCAGCTTCAAGAGGATGTTGAGCGCCGGACCCGAGGTGTCCTTGAACGGGTCGCCGACCGTGTCACCGACGACGGCCGCGTGATGGGCCTCGGAGTTCTTGCCACCGTGGTGGCCCGCCTCGATGTACTTCTTCGCGTTGTCCCAGGCGCCGCCGGCGTTGGCCATCATCAGCGCCAGCAGCGCGCCAGCGGAGATGGAGCCGGCGAGCAGACCACCGAGGGCCTCCGGGCCGAGCGCCGCGCCAACGAGGACTGGAACGGCGACCGCAAGGGCGCCGGGCACGATCATCTGCTTCAGCGCACCGTCGGTCGCGATCGAGATCGCCCGGGTGTGGTCGGGGTCCTCGGTGCCGTCCATGATCCCGGGGTGCTCCCGGAACTGACGGCGGACCTCGTTGACCATCGAGGTCGCGGCGTCACCGACCGCCTGCATCGTGAGAGCGCCGAAGACGAACGGCATCATGCCGCCGATGAGCAGACCGATCAGGACCTCGACCTCGAGGAGGTCGAACGCGGTGATGTTCGTCACCTGCGAGTAGGTCACCAGCAGCGCGAGCGAGGTGAGGACCGCCGAACCGATGGCGAAGCCCTTGCCGGTCGCCGCGGTGGTGTTGCCGAGGCTGTCGAGGGCGTCCGTGCGGTCGCGCACCTCCTCGGGGAGGCCAGACTGCTCGGCGATGCCGCCGGCGTTGTCCGCGACCGGGCCGTAGGCGTCGGTCGCGAGCGTGATGCCGAGCGGGGCCAGCATGCCGACCGCTGCCAGGGCGATGCCGTAGAGGCCGGCGAGCTCGAAGGTGATCCAGATGGCGGCGACGATCGTGATCAGCGGCACCGCGGTTGAGAGCATGCCGAGGCCCAGACCACCGATGACCAGCGTCCCGGCGCCCGTCTCCGCCTGTGCGGAGAGCCGCTGCGTCGGCGAGAACTCGTAGGCCGTGTAGTACTCGGTCACCGTTCCGATGATCTGGCCCGCGACGAGTCCGGCGAGGACCGCGAAGAACAGCTTGAAGTCGAGGTCCAACGCGAGGATGACCACGGCCGTGCCGACGAGCGCGAGCCCGCTGGCGCCGAAGATGCCGGTCCGGAGCGCCCAGAGCAGGCGGCCCATGTTCGCGTCTTCGCTCGTGCGCACGAGGAACGTGCCAATGATCGAGGCGAAGATGCCCAGCGCCATCACGGCGAAGGGCAGGATGAACGCGTCCGAGGTGTACTCGGCGACCGCCTCCGACTCGAAGACGGCGTTCTCGCCGACGCCGATGACCGCCACCGAGCCGAGGGCGACGGTGGCGACGATCGAGCCCGTGTAGGACTCGAAGAGGTCGGCGCCCATGCCGGCGACGTCGCCGACGTTGTCACCGACGTTGTCCGCGATCGTGGCGGGGTTCCGGGGGTCGTCCTCCGGGATCCCGGCCTCGACCTTGCCGACGAGGTCGGCGCCGACGTCGGCAGCCTTGGTGAAGATGCCGCCGCCGACACGCGCGAAGAGCGCGATCGAGGAGGCGCCGAACGCGAACCCGGTGAGCGGGCCGACGTCCTGGAAGACCATGTAGAGCAGGGTGATGAAGAGCAGGCTGAGGCCGGTGACCGTCACGCCCATGACCGAACCGGACGAGAAGGCGACGCGGAGCGCCGGGTTGAGGCCGATCCGGGCCTTCGCGGCGGTGCGGACGTTCGCGCGGACGGCGACGTACATGCCGATGTAGCCCGCGGTCGCCGAGGCGATCGCGCCGAGCAGGTAGGCGATCGCGGTCCTCGGCAAGTCGATCAGCTCACCGCGGGAGTCACCGAGCTTGTCGAGCGCGTCGAAGTCGATGAACACCGCGAGCACGATGGTGACGATGACCACGAACGCGGCGAGGAAGGTGTATTCGCGTTGCAAGAACGCGGCGGCGCCCTCCTGAATCGACACGCCGATCGAGCGCATCGTCTCGTCGCCCTCGTCCTCGGTCATCAGCTGCCGCGCCGTGATGACGGCGAAGACCAGGCCGATGACCGCGGCGGCGAGCGCCAGGTACAAGATCTCCATTGCTTGATTGACCTCCCTGGAGCACAGGCCGCCGCGTACCCGTCTGACTCGTGCAGACCGCCCCAGAAGTACGCGGAACGCGCGGCAGCGTAGCATCGGGATCTGGTAGCCGCATCACGCCGCCGACCGAATCATCGATCAAACGCCTATGCGATTGCGCGTATGGTATCCACAGAGTTATCCACCGGATCGGATAAGTGGTCGTGCAGGCGAGCGATCAGCAGGAATGGGTGCGATCAGGACCTAGAGGTCACTGACTGGATCGGGTAGCTCGCCGTCGCGGGCGGCATCGATCATCTCGCGCGTTTCTGACGGGACGTCCATCCCGTAGTCCTCGAATCGCTTCTCCACCCAGCGCCCGATCTGACGCGGATCCTCGATCGATCCGCCGGGGTCCGGCATCCCGAGGTCATCCATCACCTGCTGGTCGTTCTTGACGCGGGAGAGCCGCGACATCAGCCGCTTCATGCGCTTCGAGCCGCAGTGTTCACATGTTGGGCGTACTTCGGACCGCGCGCTGCGGACGAAGACCGTGCTGACCTCGTCGCACGCCTCGCAGCGGTACTCGTAGATCGGCATCAGGCGTCCCCGTCGCCGGCGATCTGTTCCTTCGCTTTGCTGAGCCGGCTGCTGAGGGCGTGGCCGGGGTCGGCGCGCTCGATCGGGTCGTCGCCGGCATCGGCTCGGTCGGCCAGCTCGCCGAAGTCGGACCCCAGCTCGTCGTCGTACTGCTCGCCCATGCGTCGCGCCCAGCGAGAGAAGTCGGCGGGATCCTGGCTATCGAGGCGTCCGAGCTCCTGGTCAAGGTCGATGTCACCGAGACGCTGCGACGACGAGCGCACCCGCGCGACGCGGGAGATGCGCTTCTTGAGCTCGCGACCGCCGCACTCCGGGCAAACCGGGTCGGTCGCGTTCTTCGCGGAGCGGAAGAACACCTCAACCTGCCGTTCGCAAGTGGCGCAGTCGTACTGGTAGATCGGCATGCTCCGCCGAGTCTAGGCGCGGCCGACCAGCCACACCAGCGTCGGCGCGGCGCCGAGGGCGAGCGCTGACGGCGAGATATCGGCGTTAGCGCCCCCCGGTGCTAGCATCGAATGTCACCCAATTGCCGCGACCTGGCGTTCACGCCATCCGCACGAGTTCCGAGGACGCCACGCCGATGGCCGGTTCGACCAAGCCCCGCGAAGACTTCATCGAGGCCAACGGTCTCAAGTTCCGCTACCGCGAGTGGGGCGACGGTCGCACCAAGCACGCGGTGCTGCTGCTGCACGGCTATGCCGAAACGAGCGAGATCTGGCTCGAGGTCGGCCCGGATCTCGGGCGCGAGTTCCGCGTGATTGCGATGGACCTGCGCGGCCACGGCGAGAGCAGCTACGCGAGCAACCAGGACTACAGCCGCACCGCCCAGGTCGAAGACCTCGAGGCGATCATCGAACAGCTCGGTCTGCGGTCGGTGACCCTCGTGGGGCACGCGATGGGCGGGGCGGACGCGATCTGCTACGCCGCCGAACACCCGGAGGCGGTCAGCGCCCTCGTGCTCGTCGAGACGGCGCCCGAGGTGCTGCGGTCCGGCATGGAGTCGCTGCGTCGCCTGGTCGGCACCGCCGACACCTTCAGCTCGCTGGAAGAGGCGATCGAGGCGTTCCGGCCGTTCTACCCGTACGCGACGACCGAGCAGCTCGAGCGGCGCGCCCTCGGTGCGCTGAAGAGCGACAACGGGGCGTACGTCTGGGACTTCGACCCGGTCTTCCGCGACGCAACCGCGCGCCCGATCGAGCCCGACCCCGGCCAGCGCCGCTTCCACGACCTGTGGGACTGCGCCGACCGGCTGCAGTGCCCCATGATGATCGTCCGCGGCGCCGAGACCGACATGCTGACGCCGGAGGCGATCCAGCGGCTGCACCGTCGCGTGGTGGGCTCGCGCGTGTCGCTGATCGAGGAGGCCGGCCACCCGGTCCCGACCGATCAGCCGGCGATGCTGGCGCTCAACATCCGCGAGTTCCTGCAGAGCATCGCGAACCTTCCCGTCTGATCGCTCCTCCTGAGAGGCGGCGTACTCCTCGATGAACGCCGCCTCACAACGAGTCGTCCGCAACTACCTGCTGATCGCCGGGCTCTACACGCTCTCGGCCTCGGTGATCTGGGGCGTGAACACCCTCTTCCTGCTCGACGCCGGGCTGGATCTGCTTGGGGTGTTCACCGCCAACGCGGCGTTCACGGTGGGGATGGTGGCGTTCGAGATCCCGACGGGCGTCGTTGCCGACACCGTAGGGCGGCGTGCCTCCTTCCTCGCATCGGCGGCGGTGCTGTTCCTCGGGACGCTGGGCTACCTCATCGTCGCGGAGCTCGACGGCGGACTCGGCTGGTTCATCGTCGCCTCGCTGGTGCTCGGCCTCGGCTTCACCTTCTACTCCGGCGCGGTCGAAGCGTGGCTCGTCGACGCCCTCGATGACGCGGGCTACGAGGGCGACCTGGACCGCATCTTCGCGCGCGGCGCGATCGTCAGCGGCGTCGCGATGGTGGGCGGGACGCTGGGCGGCGGGGTCCTCGGAGATGTCGACCTCGCGGTGCCGTTCGTGGCGCGGGCGGTGCTGCTGGTGGCGGTGTTCGCGGTGGCCACGATCGTGATGCACGACCGCGGGTTCGTCCCGCGGCGGGTCGGGCTGCGCGAGCTGCCCTCGGAGATGGCGACCGTGGCACGGGCGGGGATCGACCACGGCTGGAGCGTGCGACCGGCACGCTGGCTGTTCACCCTGAGCTTCGTGCAGACCGGGTTCCTGATCTGGGGCTTCTACGCGTGGCAGCCGTTCGTGCTCGAGCTGCTTGAGGAGGATCTGATCTGGGTGGTCGGCGCGACATCGGCGGGGCTCGCCCTCGCGACGATCGTCGGCAATCTGCTGGTGGGCACGCTCGCACGGCCCTGCGGGAAGCGGACGACGCTGCTCGCGGGCGGCGCGGCCGCGTTGAGCGCGGCCGCGATCGGGATGGGCTTCGCAACCGAGTTCTGGCAGGCCGCGGCGCTGCTGATGCTGCTGGGCGCGGCGCTCGGCGTGATGGGGCCGGTGCAACAGGCATTCCTGCACGGCCTGGTGCCGAGCGAGCAGCGGGCGACGGTCGTGTCGTTCGGCTCGATGATCGGCAGCGTGGGCGGCATCGGCGGGCAGACTGCGCTCGGCTACATCTCGCAGGAGCGCTCGATCAGCGACGGGTACATCGTCGGTGGTGTCGCAAGCACGCTGTCGCTGCCGATCCTCTGGATGCTCCGCCGGCAGCAGTCCGAGGCGGACATCCTCGGCAGCCCCGACGAGGCTGGGCAGCGCGCGGCCTGCGCGGCGCAGGGCCTGCCCGAGGCGACGGGCGTCGATGCGGTCCCGCGCACCGCGCGGGAGGCGGCCTAGCCCCGAGGGCGTCACGGCGCCCGCACGCCGATCGGATACGCTGCCCCGCGACCGGGACAGGGCCCTCGCCCTCCGTCGGCAGTCGCGGGTCATCGAATGCAGATCACTCGACGCACCTTCCTCGATAGCGGGATCTGGCAGATCGGGCGTGTCGACGTGCGCGACGCGTCAGCCGAGCCTGGCGACGAAGAGGTGCAGGCGACGAACGTCCTCGTGCTGCCGGTGGCCGGCGTGTTCGCCAAGCACGAGGGGTCCCGGTCGCGCGTCGTGGGGACGCCGAACGACGCGGTCCTGATCCGCGCCGAGCGACCGTACCGGCTCAGCTACCCCGCCGGCATCGGCGATCGCTGCCTGACGATCCGCTTCTCCGACGATGTGGCGTCCGAGGTCGGGGCGACCGCGCACCTCGAGCGTGCCGAGTCGAGCGCGGCGCCGCTGCTCCCCGCCCCCGCGATGGCGGCGCGCAACGTGCTGTGGCGGCGGTTCCATACCGGCGATTGGGACCCGATCGAGGTAGAGGAGCTGAGCGGTTGGCTGGTGGAGCAGGCGCTCCCCGTGCGAGGCGCCCACGACCGCGACGCGCAGCCCTCGGAGCACCGCGCGGCCATCGAGGCGGTCAAGGAGGCGGTGAGCGCGGATCCCGCTCACCCGTGGACGCTCGGCGAGCTGGGGCGCGCGGCGAGCGTGTCGCCCTACCACCTCTCGAGGATGTTCCGCCGCGCCCTCGGCACCTCGATCTACCGTTATGTCGTGCGCGCCCGCCTGGCGATGGCGCTCGAGCTGCTGGTGGAGTCGGAACACGAGCTGACCGCGGTGGGATTGGCCTCGGGGTTCTCGAGCCACAGCCACTTCGCGGCGCGCTTTCGCGCGTTCTTCGGCGTGACGCCCTCAGCATTTCGACGCGCCGCCGCCAGAGGAGCCGCCGAGGACCTTCGCAGGATCGTGACAGCGACCGCCAACTGACGCTGCTCAGCTGGGCCTCCCGACGAACAGGAGGTCACCGATGCCGGAGCAGGACGATCACGCGACGCTGAGCGAGCTGAACGCCGGGTACGTCCGCGGCGTCGAGGAGCGCGACCCTGCCTGGTTCGAACGTCACCTCGCGCCCGACTTCATGAACTCCAACCCGGACGGGTCGATCGTTGACCGCGCGGGCTTCCTCGCGCAGGTCGCCGCCGGGTCCGGGTCGTCGCGGATCGAGGCGCACGACGTGCTCGTTCGCGTCCTCGGCGAGTTCGCGATCATCCACGCGCGGACGACGTTCGAGACACCCTCGGGAGCCGCGGGCGCGGCGCGATACACCGACATCTGGTCGTGGCAGGACGGGCGCTGGCTCTGCGTGGCGGCGCAGGTGACGAGGTGCTAGCTGGCTCGCCGCGGCTGAAGCCGCTGATGCAGCTCAGCGTCGAGTTCGACGACCCGGTGGTGCTGGCTGACGTGCCGCTCGGTAGCCGTCGCATCCTGACCGCCCGAGGCGGCGCGTTCCAGGGGGAGGATCTGCGCGGCGAGGTGATCGCCGGCGGTGGGGACTGGGTCCTCCATCGCGGCGATGGAGCGTCCGACCTCGACATCCGGCTGACGCTCCGAACCGATGCAGGAGAGCTGATCGCCCTCAGCAGCCGCGGCATCTTCGACGCACCGCCCGAGGTGACCCAACGCATTCGAGGTGGGGAGTCGCCGGAACCGGACGAGTACTACTTTCGGACCGCCCTCTTCTTCGAGACGGGCGCCGCCGCCCATCGGCGCCTCAACCGCATCGTCGCGGTCGGGTTCGGCACCCGCCTGCCGGACGGCATGACGACCGAGGTCTTCGAGGTCACCTGATCCGGCGGATGCCGCTCAGGGCGATGCGCCTGTCGGGACTGCGCTCTCCTCGACAGTGCCGGTAGCATGGGTGTTCGACCCCCGCACGCTCTTCCCGACACGAGGCACACCGATGAGTCGATCTATCCAGCGCGCGCTGATCACGGGCCTGGGCGCCGTCACGCCGATCGGCAACGACGTCGAGTCGTACTGGGACGGGCTGAGCAACGGCCGCAACGGGATCGGTCGCGTGCAGCGATTCGACCCGGACGATCTCATCGTGCAGATCGCGGGCGAGGTCGATGACTTCGACGTGTCGCCCTACCTCGAGAAGAAGGTCGCGCGCCGGACCGGCCGGTTCGCGCAGTTTGCCGCGGCCGCCGGGATGCAGGCGATGGCCGACAGCGGGATCGAGCTGACCGAGGAGAACCGCAACGGGATCGGCGCGGTGATCGCGACCTCCGGCGACGCGTTCGACATGGGGCCGCAGTGGGACGTCTACACCGAGCGCGGCTCGGCGAAGGTGGACCCGTTCATCATCACGAGGATGGGCCAGCACATGGCCGCCGCGCGCGTGGCGCGTCAGCTCGGGATCCGCGGGCCGAACACGACGATCAACACCGCCTGCGCCTCCGGGACCGACGCCCTCGGTCACGCCCTGAGCATGATCCGCCTCGGGCATGCCGATGCGGTGCTGGCCGGCGGCTCCGAGGCAATGGTGACGCCGTTGGCGCTCTCCTCGATGGGTCGCCTCGGCGCGCTATCGAAGAACAACGAGGACCCGGAGCACGCCTCGCGGCCGTTCGACCGCGACCGCGACGGATTCATCCTCGGTGAGGGCGCCGGGGTGCTGATGCTGGAGTCGGAGGCATCGGCGCGGGCGCGCGGTGCGCACATCTACGGCGAGCTGGTCGGCGTCGGCTGGTCGTTCGACGCGACCGACGACACGGCGCCGGACGCCGAAGGCCAGGCGCTGGCCATGACGCGCGCCCTCGGGGATGCCGAACTCGCGCCGGAATCGATCGACTACATCAACGCGCACGGCACCAGCACGCAGTACAACGACCGCACCGAGACCGCGGCGATCAAGATCGCGCTCGGCGAGGCCGCCTACCAGGTGCCGCTGTCCTCGACGAAGTCGATGACCGGGCACCTCGCGGCGGGCGCCGGCGGCATCGAGGCGGTGGCGTCTGTCCTCGCCATGACGCACGGGACGATCCCGCCCACGATCAACTACGAGCACGGCGACCCGGACTGCGACCTCGACGTGACGCCGAACGAGGCGCGCGACGCGGACATCAACGTGGTGCTGTCGAACTCGTTCGGTCTCGGAGGCCAGAACGCCGCCGCCGTGTTCAAGCGCTACGAGGGCTAGCCGCCCCGCGCGGAGCTAGGCGTCGACGGAGAGCGCCAGCTCGCCGTCCCACGACTCGGCACCGATTTCGAAGCGACCGCGGAGCGGGGCGCCCGACTCGAGGTCGAGTCCGGTCGCGTCTTCGATATCGAAGGTCGCGCTGACCTCGATGCTGCCAGTGTCGTCGTCAAGTTCCGCCGTGCCCTCGTCGAGGATGGCGACCACCTCGGCGTCGCCGAGCGTCAGCGTGAGGTCCCCTTCATCGAGGGAAACGGCGCCGGCACGGCCGAGGCGCCATGACAGCGCCGCCTCGATGGTCCATTCGGCCTCGGAACCGATCGCACCGCCGTCGAGGGTGAGCTGCATCGCGCCGTTCAGCAGCTCGGCGCGTTCGCTGATCTCACCGGCGAAGCGGGTGGCGGGCGCAAGGGTGGCCATCGCCGCATCGTAGTGGCGCCTCGATGGCGGATCGAGGCGCCTCGAACGATCGCACGCGGCCGGCGTGGATCACGCCCGGTCTGCTAGCGGCTGCGCACCAACGCGGGTGCGGTCTGCTGGCGGCTGGTGTTCACCTGGTAGGTGAGGTACCCGCACTGGACGCACGAGAGGTAGGTGTCGCCCACGTCCTGAACCAACGCGAGATCGCCTGAGCAACGGGGACAGGCCTTGGAGTGCAGCATCGGTGTTTCCGTTTCCGATCATTGCCCCGCCTGGAGCAACTTCAGAAGAATCATCGGCAGAAACGGTGACTTCCTCGTTGCCGAGGTATTGCGAAACTGTGAAACTTCCCTCACCAATGACGCCCGGCCGTTGAGGGGATGCACCCTCGCCGCTCCGGGGGCCCGCATCTATGATGGCCGGCATGCCCGACTCCCCTTCGTCGCAGCGCATGGCCGTCGAGTGCCGGTGGCTCAAGCGCACCCTCGACACGAGCACACCCGATGACCCATTCCTGATGCTGTGCACGCACATCATTCGCGACGGCAAAGACTGCATCGGACCGTTCCTCGAGAACCTCGAGACCGACTGTCAGCTCTGGGAGCCGAACGACCGGCTGGCGGCACGAATCGCAGACCTGGACGAGGCGTCGCGCTCGGCGAACGCCGCGGGCTGAGCCCCGTCCCCATCGGCGCGGCGCTACCCAGCCGGGGATCGCTCAACCGCTGAGACGCCTGCACCGTCAGCCGCTATCCTCGGCTGGTCCGCGACGCGACCCGGTGTTCTCGGATCCGCTCCGCGGACGGGGTCTCCCCGACCGACAGCCCCTCGGATGAACGGCAGAAGACGAGGTGCGGCATGACGACTGTCGAGGCTGACGTGAGCAGCCCCCTGAACCCCGACCAGCAAGCCGAAATCGATGCGCTGCGCAGCGAGACGCGCGCGACGCTGCGGCCGACGGTCCCCGAGCTGGAGTCGATCCTCTACGAAGCGCTGCCGGTCCTCGATCACGGGTTCGTCCGCGTGATCGACTACATGGGCGACGACGCCGCGATCGTGCAGGCAGCGCGCACCTCATACGGACGCGGGACGAAGCGGTCGCGCGACGACCGCGGGCTGATCAACTACCTGATGCGAAACTGGCACACCTCGCCGTTCGAGATGTGCGAGATCAAGCTGCACGTGAAGCTGCCGATCTTCGTCGCGCGGCAGTGGATCCGGCACCGCACGGCGAACGTGAACGAGTACTCGGCGCGGTACTCCATCCTCGATCGGGAGTTCTACCTGCCGGCGCCGGAGCAGCTGAAGGCGCAGTCATCGACGAACCGGCAGGGACGCGGCGAGGCGCTGACGGAGGACGAGGCGGCGCGCGTCCTCGATCTGCTGCGCGAGGACGCCACGAGGGCGTACGACCACTACGAGGAGATGCTGAACGAGGCGCCGGACGGCAGCCAGCTCGACGAGGGCCGGCAGGGCCTCGCGCGGGAGCTGGCGCGGATGAACCTGCCGCTCAGCTTCTACACCCAGTGGTACTGGAAGGTCGACCTCCACAACCTCATGCATTTCTTGCGGCTCCGCGCCGACGCGCACGCCCAGTACGAGATCCGTGTCTACGCGGACGCGATCGTCGAGCAGGTGATGCGGCGCTGGGTGCCGATGGCGACAGCAGCCTTCGAGAACTACCGGCTGGGCAGCGTCCAGCTCTCCGCGAAACAGCTCGAGGTCGTGAAGCGGATGCTTGCCGGTGAGCAGGTCGAGCGTGAAGGCACCGGGATCTCGCCGGCTGAGTGGCGCGAGATGATGGCCACCCTCGGTAGGGACTAGCGCGCCTCAGCGGCCTCGCGGCCAGAGGGTCTCAGCGTCAGAAACGCGGCGACGCCGCGGTTGTCCGCGTCACCACGCTTGCTAGGATCGTCGCGCACGCCGGAGGACGGATTACGTGACCCTCGACAAGAACATCGCTCAGGAAGGCGCCGACTGGATCGCCGAGATGGTCAGCGAAGACCTCGGCGGTTTCGTGCCGGCCGAGCTGATCGACCTGATCATGGAGTTCGAGGTCAAGATCCGCGAAGACAGCAACGACGCGGAGATGGATCACCAGACGATGGTGAACAAGCTCGTCCCGATGCTCGAAGAGGACGGCGTCCCGATGAAGGAGGGCGCGGTGACCCCCAGCCTCATCGGCGAGATCCTCCACTGGGAGGACGAGTTCCTGTCGATGGCTGGGCAGCCTCGCAAGGTGCGCACCTAGCGCCAACCCCGGCGCTTGGCCCGGGTGACTCGGGCGGCCCTGGGATGGAGGAGCACTTGGTCGCGATGAAGGCGCCCGCGCCTAGCGGGCGAACAGAGCCTAGTGGGCTCATTAGCGGCTTGCTGGTTCGGTACCCAGGGATCGCTCCCAACCGCCAGCGGTAGCAGCTAATACTCGTTTAGTCGTTCCCAGGTCCTCTCAGGGCGATGCATCGTTGTCCTCGGGCCTGCTCAGACCCCGCTCGGCACACTCCGCTTCGACGAAGTAGCGGCACGCCGACGCGAACTCAGCGGCATCCCCTATCCGTCTGTCAACGTCGAGCCACAGTGCCGCCTGGACGTCGGGACTGTCAGCTGATCGTTGAACTAGGTCGAGCAAGTCATAAAGGGCTTGGAGCTTCTCAGCCCGCGTCCCAAGCAGATCTTTCCGGTTCAAATCGAGCCTGGAGATCGAGGCTCTTGCCCTCGCGCCTCCGCGAGGCATTGCGAATGGCCCCCCAAAGGCGATTTCCGATTCCACATCGTCAACGTACGGATCGAGCAGGGGACAAGTCGGATCGTCATAGTCCCCCTTGTTCGTGTTGCAGCGATGACATGCAAGCGTCAGGTTGTCCCACGCGCACACAAGATCTGGGTACTTCCGCTTGGGAGCCTTGTGCTCGACGTTTGGGTAGGAGACGTCACTGATGAAGCCTTCACAGTACGCACATTTAGAGGAAGTTTCCGCAGCCAGCGCTGCACGGACTTGCGGGTGTGCGTAGCGTCGGGGCTCTTGGCCAGCCCGGCTCTGGAGCCACTCCGTGTACTCCACGGTCCAAAGGGCCTGATTTCTGTCAAGAATCTCAGGGACTGGTTGCTGTCCTAGCCGGATCAAGAGTTCGACTTCTCCGTCGACTCTCGGTCAGGAATCAGGCGGTCCAGGACCTTGGGGAACAGGTCTGCGAGGCCAACCTCGTTGAGCTGAGATCGAACTTGCTCCAGCAGCTCGGCGGTCAACTCTTCCTCAGCGAACGACCTCACGACTCTGTCGACTTCGTCCTCCACCCACAGAGGAGCCGGGAACGGTACGCCAAGAACATCCGCAAGTACCTGATTGGCTGTCGCGGAGCGATCCACGTCGGCGAGACTTGTCGATTCAACGCGACCGTTCACGAAACTCAGGACCACCACTTTCGAATCGCGCACCGAGGTAACGACGAATGGGTTGTGTGTGGCTACGATGAATTGCGCCTGCGGAAACGCCTCTAGCAACCCTGGTAGCACAGAACGCTGGAGGCTCGGGTGCAGGTGATTCTCTGGTTCGTCCATCACGACCGTGAACTCGGAGTCCGAACGGGCGCGCATGTAGATCTGCCAAGAGACATCTACCAGCGCCGCGACACCACCTGAGGCGGCATCGAGCGAGAAGTCTCCGGTTCCGGTCTCAAGGATCACTTCCGGCATCTGAACGCGAATTCTCCGAAACTCGAGGGCGGGCGGGAGCACGGTCCGAAGCACCTCGGAAAAGCCCTCAAACGTGTCGCGTGCCGCTGGATTTGGCTCGACAACGGCATTCCCGTATCCGAAAGTCGCGAGCGAGATCAGCGCGGCTTTAAGTCGATGGCTAGGCGATTCCAGCCTGGCGCTGGGCTGGTAGTACTGTCGGATATTGCTCAGATACTGTTCGAACAACTGCTCGCCAGCCTGCACCTGCGTTGGGATCTCGGTAACCGCTTGGTAGGAGTACACAGGACGGTGCGAGGTGATGTAGATGCCCTTGACGTCCCTGCGACCATTCACTCCGATCTGGAAAGATGCACCTTGTTGAGGCACTGTAAGAGCCGCCACCGCGCCATCATCGTAGGTGAGTTGTCCGACCTGGACGTGACCGCCTTCGGAGCCGCCTTCTTCCACGACGCCGGAGAAGTACCGGAGGGCGCCAGAGCGACCGATTCCTAGCGTACCGACGAAGCTCAACGACCACCCGAAATGCTGGCTGAGAATGTTCAGTATGGTCGTCTTTCCGGCTCCATTGGCACCGGTGATAATGGTCGCGCGATCGTGGAAATCGATCGCCACGGATCCGAACTGACGCCACCCGCCGAGCGATATCGAAGCGAACTGCGTCACTTGGCACCTCTTCTTACGGGATGCATGCGGCTTGGCTTCACAACTAGTTCCCGGAGGGCGTTCGGCACAACCGTCGGGAGTCTAACGCTGATGCATCCCCACCGGTGAGAACCACACTTGATCTCGATCGGGCTCGGCGGCGGATCCCGTTGTCACGTCAAGAGAGTGTTGGCTAGATCCCGCACGCCCACCCGACATACCGGCGGGGGCGGCAGACCCCGCCTCCCCCCTCCGCATCGCGCTTCGGGCCCTCGGAGCCGCCTCTCCTCGAAAGGGCGGGCTCTCGATCTGGTCACTAGACCGCTACAGCGGTCGCGGCGCGGAGGCGCTTCAGGCGGTTGACGTTCTCGAGGTCCGGGCCGTGAGCCTTGCCGTCGTTGTCCTCGAAGCCGGGCACCTCGAGGAGGAATGCCTTTCCCTCGAATGCGGGGTGCGCGGTGATCGCCTCAAAGCCCGTCATGCCGATGTGGCCCTCGCCGATGTTCTCGTGTCGGTCACGGAGGCCACCAAGCTCGATCTTGGAGTCGTTAGCGTGGATGACCGCGAGGTGGTCAAGGCCGATCTCCCGGTCGAACTCGGTCATCGAGATCTCGACGCCCTCTGTGTTGCCGATGTCGTACCCGGCGGCGAAGGCGTGCGCCGTGTCGAGGCAGACTTGCAGGCGATCGGACTTCACCCGGTTGAGCAGGAGGCCGAGTTCACCAAACTCCTTGCCGATCTGACCGCCCTGCCCCGCCATGTCCTCGAGAGCGAGGACCGCGGTACCCGGGGCATCCCTCAGGATCTCGATCAGGGCGTCGGTGACCTGGTCGGCGACGGCGTCCATGCCGCGACCCTTATGCGAACCGGTGTGGAGCACGACGCCCTCGGCGCCGATCGCATCCGCGATGCGCATGGCGAACTGGACGGAGTCAATCGACTTTTTCAGCTGCTCGGGATCCTCGGCGGCGAGGTTCGCGAGGTAGATGTTGTGGATCCACACCTCGCCGATGTCCGAGTCCGTGTGAAGGGTCTTGAACTTTTCGATCGCCTCCGGCTTGTGGTTGGTCTGCCGCCACGTTTGAGGCGGGCTGGCGAAGATCTGGATCGCTTCAGCTTCGATCTCCGCGCCGTTACCGATGGCGTTGAAGATGCCGCCCGATGACGAGACGTGCGCCCCGGCGATGAACTCCACCATGTCGATCCCCCTCGTGCCCCCGTCGGTCCATCGTACTGCCTCGCGCATCGCGCGTTTGCGCGGCTACGCGGTTGGCGCCTCCGTGCCGATGACCATCTGGGGGACCCATGGATCCAGCCACATCGAGGATCGCGAACGGACCGCTGGCGCCGCACGGCTCCGCCCTGGTGCTGGTCGGCGACGACCGCGCCGCGCTGCAGGTGGTGCTACTTCTGCAAGAGTTCGGGATCGCCGTCGACGTAGCCGAGGATGAGGCGGCGGCGCTCACCTGGGCGAAGCGCGCGCACTACGAGTACGTGATCTGCGGCGGCGCCCCGCGACACGACATGCTGGCGATCCGGCTGCTCCGGGCCGCGCCCCGCGCGCAGGTGGTCTACCTCAGCCGCGACGCGGTACCTCGAAACCTCCACGCCGTCGGCGTTCAGACGCTGACGCTGCCGCTGGACGTGAACGCGTTCGTCTCCCTCGCCGAGGCCGCAACGTAGCGACCGAGGTTCGATTCAGCCTCGATTGGCCGCCTCGTAGACTGTGGTGAGGGGACGCACCTCTTTCTGTCCCCGCGCACCGGACGAGGACGTGCCCCGATGATGATCAGCGACGCGATGGCTGCCGCGATCAGCGTGCAGATCGGCCGCGAGTACTACGCCGCCATCCAGTACGACATGATCGCCGCCTACTTCGAGCGCAGCGCGCTCCCGGAACTCACCTCGTTGTTCCGCGCCCAGGCCGACGAGGAGCTGGAGCACGCGCAGAAGTTCATCGATTACGTCACGGAGGCCGGCGGCATCGTCGCCATTCCGGAGATCGAGAAGGGCCGCGCCGACTTCACCTCGGTGGAGGAAGCCGTCCAGACGGCGCACGACAACGAGGCGGCCGTCACGGACTCGATCAACACGCTGATGGACCAGGCGATCGCTGAGAACGACCACCTCGCCCGCGGCATGCTGCAGTGGTTCGTCGACGAGCAGCTCGAGGAGATGAGCCTGCAGGGAGACCTGCTGACGGTGGTCCAGCGAGCCGGAACCGACCTGAACTACGTTGAGCAGTACGTGTCGAAGCTGCCACAGCCAGCACAGGCCGGCGGTGTCGCCTAGCCTCGGCCACCCTCGTCCACCTCGCCCGGAGGTTCCGTGGATCCACTGAAGCTCGAGGATGAGGATCGCCAGCAGGCGCAGCGGCGGCTGCAGGAGTACTTCGCCGCCGAACGCGGCGAGGAGCTGGGCGACCTCGCCGTGACGCTCCTCCTCGACTTCATCGCCGAGGAGATCGCGCCGTTCTACTACAACCAGGGGCTGAGCGACGCGCGCCGCCGGATCGAGCAACTCCTCGCGGGCGTCGGTGAAGACCTCGAGGCGTGGGAGCGCTTCCCGCCCGGCCCCGTGCGACGGCGCTCCTCAGCCGAGACCGCCGTCGCCGACGACGACTAGCGCCGGCTCGCTGGGCCGGCCAGCGCGTCACGACTCCTCGGAGGTACGCCCTCTCGCTCGGCGGAACGCGGCCCCGAGCGATAGCCCGACCACGACGAGCAGCGCCGCTCCCCCGAACAGGTACTTGCCGACCGTCGCGGCGTGCAGTGCCGTGATGAGGCCGTCCGAGGGGCGGCCCACGTCCGCCGGATCCGCGGCAGAGAGATCGACGGCGCTCAGACCGAGCTGAACGATCGCGTTCTCGAATTGGTCCGCGAGACCGCCCGCGATCACCGCTCCGGTCCCGAGTAACGACGCCTGCCGCACTCCCGTCGGAGTATCCGGTCGTCGACGGAACAGGGCCAGCACGCCGCCAAGCAGCAGCACGTATCCCGGGACGAACAGGACGATGTCAGCCCACGAGGCCCAGCGCACCTCGTTGCCGTGCTTCACTGCCGCGTCGGCGAACGCCTGCGGGTCCGCGGCGGTCTGGAGCTCGTCCAGGCCACCCCACCAGCTGAACAGCAGGGCGCCAATCAACATCAGTGCCGCGGCCGAGGCGATGATCCACACGAGCGTCCGAGTTGACGGGCCGGCGTCGTCGACGCCCTGGCGGACCGAGGGTGTCGCAGTCATGCCCACAGGTTGAGCGACCGCCGTCGTCCTCGGCAGGGTCGTTCGTCTAGACGCAGTAGGTCAGTCGACCTCTATGGCGACGAACGACCGGTCGACCAAGCCCGAGCGAACTAGTCCGCCGCAGCCGCCAGTAGCGACCGGCCAACGACCTTGAGCTCGAGGATCGGCTTCACGCCCTCGAAGATCGGGAGCACGAGGGCATCGACGACGTAGCGGGCGACCGGGTCTTCCTCGGAGTAGCCCCAGCCTCCGTGGAGGAGCTGGGCCTCGCGGCTGACCTCGCCGGCGATGTCACAGGTGAGGAGCTTGGCCATCGACGGCTCGACCGCGCGGGTGTCGAAGGTGCGCGCCGCCTCGTAGGTGAGCTGGCGGCCGGCGGCGATCATCGCGGCCATGCGGCCGATCTTGTACTGGGTGAGCTGGAAGTCGGCCAGCGCGACGCCGAACTGGCTCCGTTGCTGCACGTACTGGCAGGCCTTCTCCAACGCGGCCTGCGCCACGCCGCTGGCGCGCCCGCCGGTCTGGAGCCGCCCGGCCGCGAAGCCGCCCATCTGCAGGAAGAAGCCCTTGCCGATCCCCTCGTCGCCACCGACGAGGTTCTCGTGCAGCACCCAGAGGTCGTCGATCGCGAGCGTGAAGGAGTGCATCCCTCGGTAGCCGGGAGTCGGGTTGGCGGTGCCGCTGATCTTGCCGCCCTCGGGCTGCTCGAAGTCCCACTGGTGCCCGTCGAAGGCGGGCTTGGGGATGATGAAGAGCGAGAGCCCTCGGTTGCCGGAGTCGGCGTCTCCGGTGCGGGCGAGCAGGCCGAGGATCGTGGCGCGGCCGGAGAAGGTGCTCCACGCCTTGGCGCCGTTGATGCGCCAGCCGCGCTGGCCCTCGTACTCGGCGGGCTCGGCGCGGCACTGGAGCGAGGCGACGTCCGAGCCGATGTCCGGCTCGGTGACGGCGACGGCGCAGATCTCCTCGCCCGAGGCGATGCGCGGGAGCCAGTACTGCTTCTGCTCATCGGTGCCGCCGGCGATCAGCGCCTTCGCAATGATTTCGGGCCGGGTAGCGAGCGATCCGGCCGCGGCGAGGGAGGCGGCGGAGAGCTCCTCGGTGATGATGATCATCGGCAGGTCGCCCATGCCGGTCCCGCCGTACTCCTCGGGGATCGAGGAGCCGAAGAAGCCCTGCGCGCTGAAGCTCTCGAGGAGCGAGTCCGGCACGAGCTGGTCCTCGCGGTGGATGTCCTGGGCGATCGGGGCAACCTCGTTTTTCGCGAACTCGCGCGCCATGTCCCGGGTCAGTGAGGCCACTTCGTCCTCGAGGTCGCAGTTGTTGACGCCGAGCGAGGCGATGACCTGGCGCCCGACCCCGCGGATACGAGCCTCGCTGGAGCCGGCGCGGACCGACTCGCGGGCCGCGGGGGCGTAGAGGCCGGCGAGGTCGGCCTCCGTGAGGCCGAAGTCGTCCCACGCCGTCTCGATCGCGGAGCGGAGGGCCTGCACGACCTCGGCGGCGTAGATCACCGCGTATTCCGCCTGGAGCGCGTCGCCCGTGCGCTCGGCGTAGGCCGTCTGCTCGTGGGCCGCGCGGACCTGGGTCGCGAGGTAGGCGAGCCGCTCTGTGTGCACCTGGTGGTCGTCGATGGTGCGACCGCCCTCGGTGACGGCGGCGCCGTGCTTGAGCGCGGCGTCGACGACCGCCTGGGCCGCGTCGGTCAGTTCGCGCGCGGCGGTGAGGGGGTTGATCGCGGTCTCGGTGGTCATCGCGGTCCCACTTTCAGGTGTCGAGCGAGCGGCTCCGGCCGCTATGGCGCCTTCGGGATCAGGACGGTGTAGTCGAGATCGAGCACCACGTTGGGATGGTATCGCTCCCGGCCACCGTCATCCGTCTCCTTGAACGGCTGGTCCTCGGTGTTCGGATCGGCGTTCTTGACGGCGACGAGGCGGAGGCGCAGCGCGCCGGCGTCGGCCCTCGCGAGGTCGATCCGCTCGAGGACGTCGGTCCAGGCGAAGAGGGTGTCGCCGGCGAAGGTGGGATTGGAGTGCGTCCCGCCGTTGAAGGCGAGGATGCGGAGCACGTTCTCGAGGCCGTTGAAGCTCAACGCACGCGCGACCGAGATGACGTGGCCGCCGTAGATGACGCGCTTGCCGAAGCGGGAGTCCTTCAGGGCATGCGCGTTGAAGTGCGCGCGCGCGGTGTTCTGGTAGAGGCGCGCCGCCATCTGGTGCTCGGCCTCCTCGACGGCGACGCCCTCGATGTGATGGATGCGCTCGCCGGGCTCGTAGTCGGCCCACCACCAGCGACCGCCGGTCACGCCCGGGTCGAAGTTCGTCAGATCGAGCTGGTTCGGGACGAAGAGCTGGCTCGGCTGCACGAACTCAGGCGTCTGCGGGGCTGTGTCGAGGCCGGTCTTCGTGTTGGGGTCGCGCTTGTTCATCAGCACCCAGCGGATGAACGACATGACCTCGTCGCCGCGCTGGTTACGACCGACGGTGCGCACCCACGTCACGCCGGTATCGCCGCGACTCGACTCGCGCTGGCCGATCACCGTCGTGTGGGAGGTGATGGTGTCGCCGGGGTAGACCGGTGCGCCGTAGCGGAGGTCGGCGTAGCCGAGGTTGGCGATCGCGTTGAGCGAGATGTCCGGTACGGTGTTGCCGAAGACGACGTGGAAGACCAGCAGGTCGTTGACGAGCTCCCGTTGCAGGCCCAGCGAGCGGGCGAACTCGGCGTCGCAGAACAGCGGATAGCGGCTCGCGCTGAGCGCGAGGTAGACGGCCTGATCGCCCTCGGTGATGGTGCGGGGCGTCGCGTGGGTGATCTCGAGGCCGGTGGTCAGATCCTCGAAGTAGTTGCCGGTGCTGGATTTGCTGGAGCCGTCTGGCGCCACGGCCGGGCCTCCTCGAAGGGTCGAGCGGGGGTCGGGGATGTGGTCGGCATTGTAGGCAGGGTCCGCGGTAACGGCCGAGAGCAGGGCGCGCGTCGCCGACGCGGTGGTCGTGCCCTCGGAAGTCCCGCGACGCGAGATCGAACGCCAGCGCGCCACGACCGAGAGATGTAGGGGCGGTCACGAGAGCTGGTCGATAGACTAATTACAGGCGCCCGTTCCACCTCGAACGCTCACGGGAGCCATCGTTCAGGAGGGATGCGCCGTGGGGACGAAGGAGTTGGAAGCGCTGGTTGAGGTCCTGCAAACGGAACTCGCCAAGGGCAAGAAGAACCACGTCAACGGCACCTGGCACATCCACTTCGAGAAGCGCGATGACCTCGATCAGCCCGTGTTCTCGTTCAACAAGTGCGAGTCAGAGGTCTACTGCGAGGAGCGCCCGACCGTGTTCGGTGTTGACGGCACCGTGATCGACGAAGGCGGCCCCCTCTTCTGACCCTTCGGGTCTCTTCGGGTCTGCCACTTGCTTCGCTCGAGGTAGTTGGCCCCCTCGATCCTGGCGTTCGGCCGGATCGGGAGCGGATATCGCCGTGTGGGGTGGCGGGGGTGAGAGTGAGCGCTAGTTCGTCGGCGGCTCTAGCTCGCCCGCTGGTGGAGTTGGAACGGCGGCGGCGGGTTCCTCGACCGGTGGTAGCAGG
This sequence comes from Dehalococcoidia bacterium, assembly GCA_028279505.1. GTDB lineage: Bacteria > Chloroflexota > Dehalococcoidia > UBA2979 > UBA2979 > UBA6627. The sequence goes on along the minus strand of JANQNP010000031.1, from coordinate 85,070 downwards.
AGGCGGTCGCCGACGAAGATCAGCGTGTCGGTGGTGATGCCGTTCGCGATCGCGAGGTCGATGACGCTGATGCCGAGGTCCTGCGCGATCTGACCGAGGGTGTCCCCAGGACCCACGATGTAGCTCGGCTGCGGCGTGGGCTCGGGCGTGGGCGCTACGGCGTCCGACGCGGTCGCTCCGTCTGGCGGGGCGCCGGCTATCTCTCCGTCGGCAGGCTCAGGACCGAGAGCGCTCAGGGTCTCGAGGTCGGTCGGGTCCGATCCCACACCGTCGGACGTGGTGACCTCGGGGGCGTCGGTCGGGGTATCCCCAACGCTAGAAGCGTCTGAGGCGGTCTGAGGCTGGGTAGCCTCGACTGGTGGCGCGTCCGGCGTCGAGGCCACCGTGGGCGGAAGCGCGGTGGGGATCGTGTCGGGCTCCGAAGACGCGACGTTGTCCGGCGAGCTGTAGAGCACCAGACCAGCAGCGAAGACCAGGGCGCCGACGGCGCCCATCGCCGCCCACGCGATACGGCTGGCCATCAGGCCGCGCGAACGACCGGTTGCCCCGCGACTCACGCCACCGATCAGCGACTCTCGGAAGTTGGCGACCGCGGGTTCTGGGACGCGGGGCGCAACGCTCGGCGCGGGCGGGGTGATTGCGGCGACGCTCTCCGCCTCGGCGCGTCGACGGGCCTCGTAGTTGCGGAGCTGCGGGCAGGAGATGTGGTTTGTCGTCAGACAGTAGGCCAGTTGGTGGCCGGGGCCGGGGACCTCGTCGGGGCGGATCTCGCAACGATGCTCGGCGGTGACGAACGCGGCGCGGGCATCGGGATCGGCGGCGAGGTAGAGCCACGGGCACGCGTCGTCCGGCGGCTTGTCGATCACCGGGCGGACGGCCGCAGGCCACTGATCGCCCGGGTCCGGGGCCTCGGCGCGCGACGAATCCTCGGGAAGGGCGCTCCGAGGCGGACGCGACGGACGGCGTGATCCACCGACGGGCGTGTCTCCCGACTCGGGTCCGCGCTCGGCCATGCATCCGCCGATCACTTGCTGACGCGACGCGACAGCAGTCGCCCCGTGCTCGATCGACTGCACGGGTATCAGCCCGACGGTACGAGGGAAGTGAGACCACTGGTGACGGGGTTTTCCCTCGGATCGAGGCGATCGAGGGCGGGCGTAGCCGGCGGCTAACTCTCGCTTGTGGTGATGTACCGGCCGTCGAACTCGGTGACGGCCTGGCTGCGCGGCTTGCGAACCGCGTAGCGCCAGCTCCGATCGGCGGTGCTGACGAAGAACTCGTCGTCGTCGCGGCCCGAGCGGTGCATGATCGCGAGGCCCTCCGCGCCGGCCAGTCTGACGAGGTCTCCGAAGCTGCCGACGTCCTGCGATCGGGCGCCGAACGCGGCGCGTTCCTCGGCGACCTCGACGAGGAGCGCGTCGTAGGTGGCGCGGATGCGGGCCGCCTCGCCGAGGCGCCAGGTCCGAAGGGTGGCGCGGCCAACGATGACCGCCAGCACCGCCGCGATCGTGAGGCCGATTGCCGCGATCAGCGGGAAGTGGGCGTAGCGGAACTCGACCGGGACCATCGGCAGGCTCAGGGTGCTGGCCTCGGTGGTTGGTCGCGCGACGCTGCGGCTCTCGGTGAGCGCCAGTACGTCGGGGGTGCCGTCGAACCGCAGCTCGAGCGGGCTCATCCGGAACTGCGCGCGGTGGCGGTAGTCGGTTTTGAATGGGAGGCCATCGATCTGCCCGGCCGCCTCGACGGTGGCGATCACGCGCACGACGTGGGTGCTGGAGGCGATGCCGGTGAGTTCGGAGACGGCGGCGAGGTCCGTCTCGATCGCAGTCAGGTCGAGGACCGAGGTGACCTCGAAGTTCGGCGCGGAGAACGTCGTCGCGGGGTGGAGCGGGTAGGTGCGGGTCCAACCGTCCTCCGCGCCAACCTCCGCATGAAGGACGTAGGTGCCGAAGACCTCGGTGATCGCCGCATCCGAGGTGCCCGGCCGCAGCGAGTAGCTGAATTCGACCGGCAGCTCGTCGACGAGCTGCCGGTAGAGCGGCTCGGGCGCGGCGAGCAGGTCGTCGTCGTAGACGCCGCCCTCGATGGGGCCGCCGTAGGAGAAGGCGCCTTTCTCGCTGAACGGCACCGCAGTCGACCCGGCGCGCGTCGTCCCGTTCGCCACCAGTAGCCCGAGGAGGGCGATCGATCCGACGCCGAGCGCAAGCCCAGCGACGCTGAGCTGGCGCCCAGTCGGTGAGAAAATGCTGATGTCACGCCTCGGCGGTCGTTCGACGGCCGAGGGCTGCGCGCGCCGGCGCGAACGGCGAGCCGACGAGGCACCGCCGAGTCCGAGGAGGACCGTCGCACCAACGAGGAGTGCGAGGTTCCGAGGGCGCTGCAGTTCACTGACGACACGGCCGCCGTTCGGCCAGATCGCCCACTCGCGCCCGATGATGTCGGACGTCAGGGGCTGGTAGGTGTCCTCGCCGGTGCGGTTGTCGCCGCGGAGGGTGAAGCGCTGACCGTCTTCGGCGACGATGCGGTGGAGGACGGTGCCGATCTCGGGGTGTCGGTAGGCGACCACGTCGCCGACCTCGTAGTCGCTCCCGCTGCGCAGCAGGACGAGGTCCCCCGTGTCGAGGAGTGGCGACATGCTGTTGCCGCTGACCGTCACATACGCAAAATCGCCGCCGAGCTTCGTGGGGGCGAAGAGCCACCAGAGCGCGGCGACCAGGATCAGCGCAACGAGACCGGCAAGACCGGTCCCGGCGACGGTGGATCGAGCTGGCATCGGAGACGCCGATCGAATGCCGTCCGAACCCCTCGGGGCGATGCCCCGAGGGGACGGAGGAGCCTAGACAGACGGCTTACTGAACGAGGACGGTGTCGAACTCGACCGCGGTCGCGGTGGTGAGCTGCACCGACGCGGTCACGCCGTTGTAGTAGTTACCACCGTTGGCGGTGCCATCCGTGGTGCACGTGATGACGTACGTCCCGGCGGCAGCACCACCCGCGTTGTCAGCACAGACGAACCAGTGGGTCGCGGTCGTGGTGAACCGAGCGAGCTTCGTTCCGAGCGCCGCCGGCCACGGGCCACCGTGGTCACTCTGAGCGGTGAACGCGACCGTGTCGATGTTGGTCGGGTCCGTGCCGTTCAGCGTGTAGGTGATCCCCGAGATGGTGAAACCCGAGATCGCGGCCGTGGTGTTGTCACCGGCCGAGCTGTCTGGCGTGGTGTTACTCGCGGTGAACGCGGCGCCGCCAACGGCGAACAGCGCGATCGCTGCGATGACGAGGGTCAACGGCCCTCGACCGAATTTGAAACCCATCTGAGAGGCTCCTTCCTTGCGGACGGTCATTCATGCGCTTCCTGCACTGCGGTGATCTTCGGTTGGTCGGGGGATTTCCACCCCCCTGAGCGATGAATGCTGACGAACCGCTGATGGCGGGCATGCGGAGGCAACGACGGCCGTCATCACGGCCATCCAGTTGGGGTCGGTTCTTACGGGTTGGCCCGTGGAACGTTGACGGACGCCCCGAAGTGAGGCGCTAGCGCGCCCTCGGATCTGCCGCGGCGAGTACTAAGATCGCTACGAGACGACACCCTGTTCGCGGAGTGCGGCGAGCCGGTCCGCGTCGAGCCCGAGGTCTTGCTCCAGCACCTCGTCGGAGTGCTCACCCATCAGGGGGCCGTGCCGCAGCGGGACGTGACTCCCGGACATCCGTGGGGCGAAGCCGAGAAGGCGGATCTCTCCATGCTCCGGGTGGTCGAGGGTGTGGACGAAGCCACGTTCGTTCAGATGCTCGTCGTGGAACAGGTCTCGCGTGTCGAAGTTCTTGCTGACCGGGACGCCCGCCTCGCCGAGGATGGTCATCACCTCGTGCTTCGTGTGCTTGAGCGTCCACTCGGACACGATCTCGTAGAGCTCCTCGAAGTGGGCGAGACGTGCCTCGCCAGTTTCGAACCGGGGATCGACAGCGAGTTCCGGTCGACCGATGGCGGTCGCCAGCGAGTCCCACATGCGGCTGGTCACGCACATGATGAATGCGTAGTCGTTGGGGCCGGGCTTGCCGTCGGCGGCGGGATCCTCCGGCGCGCAGGGGTAGAGGTTGACCGTCGCGGTCGGCCCGTTGCCGCGGCGAGGCGTGGCGGCCTCACCCCACTCGGCACCGTTCGCGATCTGGGTGCGCATGAAGTAGGTCATCGCCTCCTGCATCGAGATCTCGATGTGCTGACCCTCGCCGGTCCGCTGTTTCTGGACGTAGGCGGCGGTGATCGCGAGGGCAAGCTGGACCCCGGTGCCCGCGTCGCCGGTGGTGGGACCTGGGCGCATCGGCGGCCCGTCTTCGACCCCTGTGACTGAGAAGGCCCCGGCAGCCGCCTGGGCGACCATGTCGAAGCACTTATAGTCGGCGTATGGCCCGGAAGTGCCGAAGCCCTTCAGCTGGGCGTAGATGATCCCCGGGTTCGCCTCGCGCATCACGTCGTAGCCGATATCGAGCTTCTCGACGACGCCAGGGCCGTAGTTCTCGACGAAGACGTCGTAGTGCGGCGCCATGTCTAGGAGCAGCTGGCGGCCCTCAGGCTGCGCGAGGTCAAGCACAATGCTGCGCTTGTTGCTGTTCCAGTTGAGGAAGTAGGGCGAGTTGCCCTGCCCGAGGCGGACACGCCGCCCCGGGTCACCGTAGACCGGCGGCTCGACCTTCACGACGTCCGCACCGAGCCATGCGAGGGCCTGCGTGCAGGATGTCCCCGCCTCGTACTGCGTCATATCGAGGATGCGCAACCCCGCGAGGGCGCTCGTCTGCGTTGGCTGTTGCGTGGTCATGGCGATTCTCCTCGGGGAGCGGTTCGTCCTCGAAGCTCGGCGCGTCCGCTACGTCGGCGGCTAGTTCGTCGGCGTGTGCCAGCCGAACTGCTGCGGCTTGCGGCCAGCGCGCGGGTCGATGCGGATGTGAACGATCGTGGGGCCCTCGCCGCTGTTGGCCTCGCGGAGGGCGGGCTCCAGCTCGTCGGGCTCCGTCACGTAGTAGCTGCGACCGCCGAACATGTCGGCGATCCGCTCGTAGCGGGCGTCGGGGTGGTACGCGCCGGGCGGCGGATCGCGATCCTCGTCCAGGACCGACGGGCCGCCGCCAATGCCGTTGTTGTTGAGGATGATCGTGGTGATCGGCAGGTTGTAGCGGACCATCGTCTCGTACTCCATGCCGGAGAAGCCGAAGGCTGCGTCGCCCTCGAGGGTGACGATGCGCTTGCCGGGCTGGGCGATGGCGGCGCCGATCGCGAAACCGAGGCCAACGCCCATCGTGCCGTAGGTGCCGGCGTCGAGGCGGGTGCGGGCGCCGCGGTTCGGCAGCACGGTGCGGCCGATGTCCATCGTGCCGGCGCCCTCGGAGACGATGATCGTGTCCTCGGGCAGCGTGTCGCGGATCGCCTGCAGCGGTCGGTAGTAGTTCATTGGCGTCGACTCGTCGGCCATCAACTGGGCGCTGACCTCGACGTTCTCCTCGACCTTGGAGGCGAGCTGGCTGCGCCAAGTGGTCTCAGAAGCGTACTGCCAGCCGTCCTCGTCGACGGCCTCGTTCAGCTGCGCGAGCACGGCGGCGCCGTCACCGACGAGGGCGACCTCGGTCGGGACGTTGGTGCCGATCTCCTCGGCGGCGATGTCCACCTGGACGATGCGCACGTCCTCGGCCCAGCGCGGCGGCTTGCCGAAGTGGAGGATCCAGTTGAGGCGAGCGCCGAGGAGCAGTACGACGTCGGCCTCGCGGAGCGCGAGCGTGCGCGCCGGGGAGACGGCGAGCGGGTGGTCGTCATCGATCACACCCTTGCCCATCGGCGTGGGCAGGAACGGGAGCTGGGTCTTCTCAACGAACTCCAGAACCTCGTTCTCGGCGCGGGCCCAGGCCATCCCCTTGCCCACGATCACGAGCGGACGCTCGGCGGACTTCAGCGCGGAGAGCGCGGCCTGGATGTCGCGGTCCGGGACGCCGGGGCGCGGCGGATCAGGCACGACTTGCGTCTCTTTGACCTCGGAGATCGGTACCTCGGCGAGGAGGATGTCGTCCGGGGCGTCGAGGTAGGCGGGGCCGGGGCGGCCGTAGATCGAAGTGCGCACGGCCTGCTCGACGTAGTAGGGGATGCGGTCGGCGCGGTCGAGCGCGTGCGCGTACTTGGAGAGCGGCCGGGCGATCTCGACCTGGTTCTCCTCCTGGAACGCGCCCATGCCGTTCTGGCTGATAGCCGAGGCGCCGCCGATGAGGATCATCGGCCAGCAGTTGGACTTAGCGTTCGCGAGACCGGCGAGGCCGTGCACCACCCCGGGGCCGGAGACGACGATGCAGGCCTGCGGGCGGCCCAGCAGGTAGCTGGCGGCCTGCGCCGCGTACGAGGCGGCCTGCTCGTTGCGCATGCCGATGTAGCGGATGCCCTCGTTCTGGGCGTAGACGGCCAGCTCAGAGACCGGGAAGCCGACGACGCCGAACATGTAGTCGACGCCCTGTCGCTTCAGCTCCCTTGCCAGGAGGACGGCTCCGACGATCGTTTCGCCGGCGCCGTTCGTGGTGTCGGTTGCGGCGGGGCTGGTTTCGGTGGTCATTGGGGTGGCCTCGTCTCTGGCGCTGGCGATCGACTACGCGCGTGATGTTAGCTGGCGGGAACCTGCCTCGGTAGATCGCCGATGGGAAGTAACCGATGTCGACGCGCGACGGACCACCTCGGCTCCTGCTCATCAGCGGCCCAGCCGCGGCCGGGAAGACCACCCTGGCGCGGGCATGGTGTGCGACCAGGCGGTCCGCCGCTTCGATCGAACTCGACGAGGTGCGCGAGATGATCGTCGCGGGCCGCGCCGATCCCCGGGAGCGCGGCGTGCTCCAGAGCGAGCAGTACTCCATGAGCGTTCGTGCGAGCGTGAAGCTCGCACGCGTCTTCCTCGGCGATGGGTATGACGTCGTGATCGACGACGTCATCGATCCAGACACATTCGAGCGCGACTGGCTCGCACACCTCGAAGGCCTCGACTGGCGGCTCGTCGTGCTCACCCCATCGCTCTCGGAGGTTCTCGCGCGCTCTCGCGGTCGCGAGAAGCAGGTCCCGGAGGAGCTGTCCACCGCCCAACTCGAGGCATGCCGTCGCTGGCCCACCGAAGTCTGCATCGACAGCAGTGCGCTCTCAGTCGAAGCAAGCCTGACCCGGCTGTTGGCAGTCCTCGATGAGACTCCCGGCTAGCCGTTCGACGATGGGAGCGGCTTGAGGAGCATGTGCGCAATGATCCCGCTCGACTGCGTCTCCTGGACGCCGGTCGGGCGGTATCCGTTTCGCTCGTAGAAGCGCTGCGCGAGGGAGTTCGAACCGCTGACCCACAGCTCCACGGCGCCGCACCCGAGGCGCAGCGCGAAGCCCTCGGCGTGTTCGAGGAGTGCGTCGCCCCAGCCGGCGCCGCGCAGATCCTGATCAACCCACATCGCGCCGACGTAGCCGTCGTGCGGCGGGTCCGAGGAGACGCGCACGAACGCCGTCCCGGCGAGGGTGCCGTCACCTCGGTCGATCGCGAGGATCTCGGCCTCCATCGCGCTCGCGGTCCGCGCGACGAGGTCGCGCCAGAACGCGTCGGACTGGCTCGACTCCTCCTCGAAGGTGGAGGCGAACGCCTCGGGCGCCTCGCGGAGCGCACGCAGGCGGACGTCGCGATACGCGAGGCCGTCGTCGGGGCCGAGGGGCCGGATCTCCATCTCTGACGAAGGTACTGATCGGGGACACCACGATCTGTAGAAGTTCGCCCCGCAGCCGATGCTGATCTGAGGTGGATCGACCACCACGTGAGATGCAGAGCACCAGGGGTGAAGCCTTGGGACGGTTCGACACGCTGATCGCGGCGGTATCCGGCTCGACCCTGGTCGCCTTCGTCGGCCTGGTGGTCTACGCCGTGCTCGCGGCCGTCGGCGTGCTCAACAGCGGCGAGGTGAGCGGTGCCGGCGCCGCGGGTTATGGCACCGGTGCGGTCAACGCGGTCGGCGACGTTGCCGACCCAACCAGCCCCGTTCCCGTCGCCTACGAGCGACAGGACGCCACGGTCGCCGGTGAACCGGCGAGCTACCTTGACTTCGGCACGCATACGCCGCTGACCGAGGATGGTGCCGTGGCGATCGCGCCGATCTGGGTCTTCATCCACGGGTTCGACGAGACCGGCGCCCCGCGGATGATCCCCGATCACCCGACCGTCCTCGACACGATCGTCGGCTCCGCCGACTACTCCGACCTCTGGGACGTGCAGTTCGTGCTCGTGCCCGAGGGCTTCGACAGCCGCGCGATCCGATCCCTCGAGGACCTCGACGCCAGCGACCTGGAGACGATCCCCGCCGGCATGCTCGTGAATTGCCCCCTTGTCCCCGAGAGCGCCACCACCTCCGAGGGCCACCCGATCCGTAGCGGCTGGTACCGCGGCGAGCTCGTGCACTACTTCGACCTCGGGATGAGCAGCGCCGAGCCCGGCGCTGTCTACGAATTCGTGCTCGCCGGCGACTCGACGCCTGCGCCGTTGTCGGTCCCGCCGCTGGTTGTGCTGCCGGAGACCGAGGGCCCACCCACCCAGTTCTTCCGGCGCTACGAGGTCGAGGTCAGCGACGAGCCGGCCGCTCGAGCGATCCGATTGAGCGCGGACCTCGACACCGTCGGTGCGTGGGTCCGCGCCACGGGCGAGCTCGTCAACCGCCCGCTACTCGCCGACTAGGCCGCACAGCCCCCGGCCTTGACCGGCAGGCCGCAACGGACACGGCTGATACCTTGGCGTTCGGCTGTTCACACCGACGAGAGGGCGCTGCGTGTACTCCAAGATCCTCGTGCCGCTGGACAACTCGGAGCTGGCCGAGCAGGCGCTCGCACACGTGATCAGCAACGCGCTCGCGCACGACGCCGCGGTGCAGCTCCTCCAGGTCGTCGACCCGGCCGACATGACGTCTCCGCTGCTGCGGCACACGCTCGAACTGCTCCAGAACGTCGGCGAACCGGATCGGTCGGTCACCCTCGAGGCGTGGGAGTCCTCGGCGCGCGAGTACCTGGAAGCCGTCGCCGTCCGGCTACGCGACGAGGGCGTCCGCGAGGTCGACGTCGAGGTGGTCCGGGGCAACCCCTTCGAGCTGATCGCGGAGCGGGCGGAGGCCGCCGGCGCCGACCTGATCGTGATCGCCTCGCACGGCCGCTCCGGCTTCGGCCGAGCGGTCACCGGCTCGGTGGCCGACCACGTGATGCGCGAGACGCCGAACGCGGCCGTCCTCGTGGTCCGCGCCAAACCCGAGGACTAACCCACCACCCGATCGCCGGAGGACCGAACCATGCGCGTCGCGATCCTCGACGACTACCAGGACGTCGCACTCACCTCGGCTGATTGGGCGCCCGTCCAGGCCCACGCCGCGATCGACGCCATCGAGGTCTTCCAGGACCACCTCGCTCAGGAGGACGCACTCGCCGACCGCCTCACCGCGTTCGAGATCGTCGTCGCGATGCGCGAGCGCACCCCGTTCCCGCGCTCACTCGTAGAGCGGCTGCCCAACCTCAAGCTCCTGATCACCACCGGCGCGAGGAACGCGTCGTTCGACCTCGATGCGTTGCGGGACGCGGGAGTCACGGTGTGCGGAACCGGCAGCCGAGGGTCCGCGACCTCCGAGCTGACCTGGGGCCTGATCCTCGCGCTGATGCGCCGGATCCCAGCGGAGCATTCGGCGATCGGAGACGGACGCTGGCAAACCGGGATCGGCCGCGACCTCGGCGACAAGACGCTGGGCGTGATCGGCCTCGGGCGCCTCGGCTCGAAAGTCGCGGCGGTCGGCCTCGCCTTCGGGATGCCGGTGCTGGCCTGGAGTCAGAACCTCACTCGCGAGCGCACTGACGAGGTCGGTGTCGAGCTGGCCTCCAGCCTCGACGAGCTACTGGAGCGAGCCGACGTCGCGACGATCCACCTCGTACTGTCCGAGCGAACGCGAGGACTGATCGGCGCCTCGGAGCTGGCACGGCTCGGGAGCGATGCGTACCTCGTCAACACCTCGAGGGGCCCGATCGTCGACGAGGGTGCGCTGGTCGCGGCGCTGCGCGCGGGGACGATCGCGGGCGCGGGGCTCGACGTCTTCGATGTGGAGCCGCTGCCGGACGGCCACCCGCTGATCGGCCTCGACAACGTCGTGCTCACGCCGCACATCGGGTACGTGACCGAGGAGACGTACGCCGTATTCTACGCGGACGCGGTCGAGAACATCCTCGGGTATCTCGCTGGCTCGCCCGTGCGGGTGATCGAGTAGCTACGAGGGCAGTCACACCCTTGCTAGCCGAGAGTCTTGAACGCCCTCACGGTCACTTACTGCATCAGCGGAGTATCAACCCGACCAGCGGAACGAAGTAGATCACCCCGTTTGCGGCGAAGGCGCTCCAACGCACTGCATGCTCCGGGAGAGCTTCCGCTCGCTGGAGTCGAAATCGAGCCGCTTCGAGCCTTGAGGTCGTCTCCTGATTCGCAGATCCCGCGCTCGACGTGACCGCGATTCGCGCCTGCTCAAGTGATGCGGCAATGTGCCGCCGTCGACTCATCCTGAGCTGTCGATTGAACTCAACCGTCGGCATCACCAGAAACAGCGGAGTCAGAATCAAGTATGCGGGTGCCACTAGGACGACGATGACGATCGACGGGACAGCGATGTAAGAGGCGAGTGCGAGCAAAGCGAACAGCAAGAGGCCAAGTGACACCACTATGTCCGAGAGCGCCTCTCGCGTCTCGGCGACCGCCGCAGCGCCGTCGTCCCATACCGACGGGTATCACAGCCATTGGCCCTCAGCTGTTCTTGATCGCTGCCGCACGTGCTGAATCAGGGCCACAGCCCAGACGCCCATCATCAGGTGCCGGACAATCAAGTAGAACGAAAGCCAGTAGAAGGCTAGCTGGAAAGCGAACGCCGCTGGGTGCTCGCGAGGCTGCGCCCACCAGCCGGCATAGAGGTCGGCCCCACGAACGGCTTCCGGCGCGAGCGACGGATACAGCCCGTCACGCTCTAGTGATCCGACGATGGCCGCGGTCAACGCTGTCGCTATCAGTGCTGCGAACAACTCATTGAGCGGATGGTTGAACCAACGCTCGAAGCGGCTGATGTCGATGGCTGGGAGCAATCCAGCTCCCGTCAAGGTGTCCGGCAGATTCGACAGCCGATGCCATTGGCCGATCATGTGCGCTGCATGCGCCGCCATAAGGAGCGTAATTGCGATATCCGCGTAGTCGCGAAGTAGCGGGACGGCCTCTTCGGGTGTCGGAAACTCAGACTGAAAGACGAAGCCCTGAAGGTCCGCACCGATGTTTTCGACCGGAGACCTTAGCGCTCCGCCAGCTGCCGACAAGATGAGCTTAGGAAGCAGCAGAACTGCGAGAATCGCCGGGAACGCCACGATGCGGTCCCCGGAAAGGAACCTCGCACCGGCAAGAACGAACGGTTGGTTTCGGTAGATACAAAACCCGGGCTCGCGATGGCCAACAACCTTCTCAACGAGCGTGGCTGATGTTTTAGTCTCAGCGATGGGGCACCTCACCCAGCTGATACAACTCAAGCGCGGTGAGACTAGCGGATCAACAGACGAGTTTCGCTCCTTCTACCTGACACCTTGGGCAGGTCACCGAGGAGACGTACGGAGTGTTCTACGCCGATGCGATCGAGAACATCCTCGGATATCTCGCTGGCTCGCCGGTGCGGGTGATCGAGTAGCGGTCGCCTAGTCCCTGAACGCGGGCATCACTTCCTTGGCGAAGAGGCGGAGCGACTGCATGACGGTGTCGTGGGTCATCCCACCGCCGTGCATCACGCAGCTCAGCATGTTGATGTCGGCGATGTCGGTGTAGCGCTTCAGCTTGCGGATCACCGAGGGCGGCGTGCCGGACAGCGTCCGGTTCTCGAACATCTCATCGAGGTCCGGTTCACCCTCGAAGGGAAGCGGTTCGGAGACGCCCGACACCACATGCTCGCGGCCGTGGCGCAGGTTGGTGGCCTGGCGCGACTGGTAGAGGAAGTGTTCCATCTGCTGGCGCGACTCGTCCTCGGTCGGGGTGACGACGACCTGGCCCTGGACGCCGAACTCGGCGGGGGAGTCGGGGTACTTCTTGCGCGAGTTCTGGAAGTTGGACCACGCCGCCTCGAGGACGCTGACCGGACGTCCCGACTGAGAGGTCAGCGACTTCAGGCCGTACTGCCGACCGATGTCGAACGACTCCTGCGTGGTGGCGGCCAGCCAGATCGGCGGGCCCGGCTTCTGGAACGGCGTCGGATAGAGCGTCGTCTCGGGGATCTCGTGGAACTGCCCCTCGTAGTCGACGGCCTCGCCGGAGAGGGCGCGGAGGATGATCTCGAGCGACTCCTGCGTGCGGTCCCGCGCATCGTCCATCGAGAGGCCCCAGCGGCGGAACTCGAACGGCTGGTAGCCGCGCGCGACGCCCACCTCGAGGCGGCCGCCGGTGAGCTGGTCGGTAAGGGCGATGTCCTCGGCGACGCGGAGCGGATCCCAGAACGGCAGGACGAGCACCGCCGTGCCGACGCGAATCTTCGAGGTCTCCGCGGCGATCTTCGTCGCCATCAGCAGCGGGTTCGGGATGTAGCCGTAGTTCGAGAAGTGGTGCTCCGCGAACCAGACCGCGTCGTAGCCAAGCTCCTCAGCCTCGATGGCGTACTCGACCACCCGCTTGAAGATGACCTCGGGGTCTTCGCGCGCAGACGAACCGGCGAGGGCGAAGGCGGCGAACTGCATCAAGGGCTCCGTTCGATCGGTTCGAGGGTGCGACGCCTCAGTTCGCGTCGGCCTCGTGACTGTGACTTCACGATGTCAGTCGGCGTCCGCCTCGTGACCGTGACTTCACGATGTCACTCGGCGTCCGCCTCGTGACGGGCCACGTCTTCGAGGATAGCGGCGGTGCGCGTTTCGACGCGCGAGCGGGCGTCGTCGCTGGTGAAGATGTAGGTGCGGTCCTCGAGGATGCCTCGAACGACCAGCGGCCCGACGTCCATGCCGTCGATCGCGTTGTTGACGCGGTCGGGACGGGGGACGGCCTCGCCGGGCCCGAACTCTTCGGGGCGGTTGCGGTTGGCCTCCCAGATGCGGGTGCTCACCGTCGAGGGACAGAGCACCGAGACGCCGATCCCGTCGTCGGCGAGCTGCGAGCGGAGCATCTCGGAGTAGCTGACGACGGCGGCCTTCGAGGCGCTGTAGATGCCGAGCGTCATGTGCAGCCGCGGGGCCAGCCCAGCCATCGAGCCGGTGTTCACGATGTGCGCCTCGCCGCCGTGGGCACGCATCCTCGGAACGAACGTCTGCACGCCGTTGACGACGCCGTACAGGTTCACGCCAAACACCCACTGCCAGTCCGTGATCGGGGCGTCGAGGAACTTGCCCTCGAGCATGACGCCGGCGTTGTTGCAGAGGATCGAGACGGGGCCCATCGATGCTTCGATGGCCTCGGCGGCGACGTTCATCGCGTCGGCGTCGGTGACGTCGGCTTGGAAGGCCTCGGAACCCTCGATCTCGAGGGCGACGCGGTCCGCCGCCTCCCGGTCGATATCGACGATCGCGACCTTCGCGCCGGCCTCGGCGAGGGCGTGGGCGATGCCGCGCCCGATGCCGTCGCCGGCACCGGTGACCACCGCGACTTTGCCGGTCAGATCCTCCATGGGCCGCTCCTCGATTCGCTCACTGTGGAGGCGTGACGGTAGCAGCTAGCGGCCACCACCAGTGGTTCACTACACCGGCATGAGGTTGCCGGCGACGGTGACAAGGATTCCAAGCAGGAGGAGCACGACGCCCGTCACTCGAAGGTTGATCTGCCGACTCGCAGCAGACGCGATGTCTTCGCGCCATACGCTCTGGAGCGAGTCGACCCGCGAGCCGAGGTCCATCAGTCTGGCCTCTATCTGCTCGACCCGGGCGTTCAACACGAGCTCAGCTGCAGGTGCCGGGCGATACTCCATCTGCCCCTCAGGTGTAATCGACAGCGCCACGTTTCCGATTATTCCGTAGATTCGCGGCTGCCTCCGAAGCCGACGCCATCCCTCTCTCACGCAGACGACAACCGCCGCTGACGCTCGCCTCCTTCGTTGCGCCGAGCCGCGGACAAGCGCTCGGACACGAGACCAGCCTCGACCGGCAGTTGTGCCGAGACGCCCGACGGGCGCGCGCACACGAACCTCAACGTCGGGCCAGACCGCCATGATGAGTCCTATGAACTCGATCAGTCCGCCCGCGAAGATGGTTCTAACTCGGTGGCTTAGGAAGACATCGTTGCTGATCCATACCAGACACCCAAGCGACAGGAAGAGTGCAGTGCCGCTTGCGCTAGTTCCTCCACGAAGCCATGAAGACCACCGCCCAAAGACGATCAAGAACGGCAGCGAAGCCAGCGTGAAGGCCAGCGCAATCCCGACGGCAGAACTCATTGGAGCGGCCTAACACTCATAGAGACATCTGCGCCGCGCCCAGTCGCGGCTCGTTGGGGCCACGCCTGCGACATTAGGCTAGCCCGCGGCGTCCGCTCCTGCCTCGGCGAGGCGGGCTTGCCAGAGGTTCTGGGCCGCCTCGGCGGTGGAGATGCCCTCGGCGCGGGAGGTGGTGAGGACCGAGCGGGTGGTGTCGTAGACGCGGCCGGCGATCTCGCGGGCGCGGTCGTCGTCGAAGCCGTCGCGCTCGACGGCGGCGCTGATGACGCCGCCGCTGTTCACGACGTAGTCCGGGGCGTAGAGGATGCCCCGCGCCGCGAGGTAGCGCGCGTCCTCCGGGTCGTTCTGAAGCTGGTTGTTCGCGCCGCCGCAGATGACGCGGCAGCGGAGCAGCGGGATGGTGTCGGGGTTGAGCAAACCTCCGAGGGCGTTTGGGGAGAGCACGTCGCACTCGGTCTCGATGACGGCATCTGGATCGACCGCGCCGACCTGCAGCTCCGCAGCCAGCTCGGCGACGGCGTCGGCGCGCACGTCCGCGATCGACACGCGGGCGCCGCGCTCCTTCGCGATCCGCGCGACCTTCGCACCGACCTTGCCGACGCCCAGCACGAGGATGTGCCGACCCTCGAAGTTGTCGCTGCCAAAGGCAACATCGAGGGCAGCGCGCATGCCCTCGGTGATCGTGAGCGCGGTGAGTTCGGAGGTGTCGCCACCGCCGCCGAGCGACGGCGAGACGCCCACGACGTGGGGGGTGAGGCCTCGGATGGTGTCCATCTCGGCGGTAGTCGTGCCGACATCCGTGGTGGTGACGTAGCGGCCGCCGAGGTCGTCGATGAAGCGGGCGTACGCCTCGAGCTGGGCGGGGGTCTTGGCGTGCGGGTCGCCGATCACGACGGCCTTGCCACCGCCGAGGTCGAGTCCGGCGACGGCGGCCTTGGCGGTCATCGCCGAGGAGAGGCGGAGCACATCCTCGAGAGCCTCGTCCTCGCTCGGGTAGGGGTACCAGCGGGTGCCACCCAGGCTGGGGCCGAGCACAGTGGAGTGGATGGCGACGATGGCGCGCAGTCCGGAGCGCTCGTCGTGACGGACATGGACGGACTCGTGGCCCTCGACGGCCATCCGGTCGAACAGGGCCATCGCCACACCTCCTGAGCCATCGTCCACCGTGGTCTCACACAGGGTACGAGCAGGCGGTGACGCGGACCGCGAGCCGGCGACGGGACGGCCCGCCGTTGGTCACGTGCGGCTAGTTCGTAGAGATGGTGACGCCACCGAGGACGAAGAGGGCGATGACCGCGCCCACGATCACGAGCTTGAGCGACCCGATCACCTGCGCCGCGATCAGCAACGCGCCGGCTCCGATCACCGCCGTGACCACCGAGCCGAGCAGATCGGCCGGCGGCTCGATGTCCGCCGCCTCGAGCAGCAGCGGGCCGATGTAGGCCCCGAGGACGCCGATCACGAGGCTCCCGAGGACGCTTCGCCCCTTGCCGGTCACGATCCGGCTCGCGATCCAGCCGGCGGCGAGACCGACTCCCAGCAGGGCGACCAGTTCGGGCGCTTCCATGTGTCCTCCCGACCACCCGCCCATCAATGGTCGCCCGGACAGCGGCGGATGGGAACCACCGCGACGCCCGAGGTGCCGCGACCGTGCAGCGAGGTCCCACTCGCGAGGTACGCTGTCAGTTCCTTCGCGTACGTGATTCCAGAGAGCCCGGCGCCATTCGTGACCGCTGAACAGCCCCAGTCCTCCGGCCAGACCTTCTACGGCTGGTACATCGTCGGCGCACTGTTCTTCGCGACGCTGCTCGTCGTGGGCACCCGGCAGGCCTTCGGCGTCTTCGTGGAGACGTGGGAGGAGGAATGGGAGGTCTCGGTCGGGGCGATCTCGGTCGCGGCCTCGGTGGGTTGGCTGCTCAACGGGATCTCGCAGCCGTTCTTCGGGCGGATGGTCGACCGGATCGGCGGGCGGCCGGTGGTGCTGGCGAGCATGACCATCATGGGCGTCGCGTTCATCGCGATGGCGTTCGTCTCCAACGTCTGGATGCTCGCGCTGCTCTACGGGGTGATCATCTCGTGGGCCGCCGGCGGCATCTCGCCGAGCATGACCGGGGTGTTCGTGGTCCGCTGGTTCCAGCGGCAGCGCGGTACCGCGATGAGCCTGCTGGTCTCCGGCGGTTCGGTCGGCGGCCTCGTGCTGATCCCGTTCCTGACCTACCTCTTCCTGGCGACGAATTGGCAGACGGCCTGGGTCGTCGCCGGGGTGATCACGCTCGTCCTCGGCGTGCCGTTGCTCTGGGGCATCGTGCGCAGCGATCCCTCGGACATGGGCCTTCACCCCGACGGCGATACCGACGAGGAGGTCGCGGAGCGCGCGGCCTCCGGCACCGACGCGGTGCCGATCGGGCCGCTCGACGCGGCGCGCTGGCAGGACTCGTACCGGTCGGCCCCGATGTGGCAGCTCTCCATCGCGTACGTCGTCTGCGGCATCACCACCGCAAGCATCGCGGTGCACTTCGTCCGCTGGGCAGGCGACGAGGACATCTCGCCCGGCACCGCCGCGCTCGCCTTCGGGCTGCTGAGCGGGATCAACGCGGCCAGCGTGCTGTTCATCGGTTCGATTTCGGACCGGATGCAGCGGAAGACATTGCTCGGCGCCGTGTATCTGATCCGGGCGGCGGCGTTCGTCGCGCTGATCGCGCTGCCGGGACCAGCAGCGCTCTGGACCTTCGCGATCGTCGGCGGCGCCTCGTGGCTCGCGACGGTCCCGCTCACGACCTCGCTGACCGCCGACGTCTACGGCTTGCGGCACATCGGCATGCTCGGGGGGCTGACGTTGATGGCGCACCAGCTCGGCGGCGCCCTGGCGGTGGTGTTGTTCGGCCTCGCGTTCGACGCGTGGGGGAGCTACGACATCCCGTTCGCCGTCGGCGCGATCACCCTCGTCGGTGCTGGGCTGCTGTCACTCACGATTCGCGAACGCCAGCTGTCGGCGCGCTACGCGCCCGTCCTCCGTGCCCGCACGGACCTCGAGGCCACGCCCGCCGGTGGGGGTGGGTAGCCCATGCCACTCCCGAGGACCGTGCTGCACCACGCCGAGTCGATCGATCCAACGCTCGCCGAGTGGATCCGGCACAAGATCGACGACATCCTCGGCCTCGAACCAGGCACGATCGTCGCCCTCCTCGGGATCGTGATCCTCGCGTTCCCGGTCTGGCTCGGCATCAGCGCCGCGCGGCAGCGTCGCCGTGAAGAGGTCGAGGCCCCCTAGCGACGCGGTTCCCACCACTCCAGCCCGTCGCGGGCGTCACTTACCAGGGTCCCCGCGACCCCGGCCACGATCGAGACCGCGTCTTCGAGCGCGCCGATGTGCGCGGAGCGGCCCGTCCGCTCGGCGAAGCGGCAGGCCGCCTCCACCTTCGGTCCCATCGAGCCGGGCGCGAAGTCGAGGGCGCGCAACGCCCACGGTGCCGCGGCGGCGAGCGGGCGCTCCTTCGGCGTGCCCCAATCGGTCATCACCGCCGAGACGTCCGTGAGCAGGAGCAGTGCGTCGGCATCGAGCTGCTCCGCGAGCAGCGCCGCCGTCAGGTCCTTGTCCACGACCGCCTCGACGCCGTGCGTCGCGCCCTCCGAGGTCACGACCACCGGTACACCGCCCCCGCCCGCGCAGATCACGAGGACGCCCGCCTCCACGAGGATGGCGATCGTCGGCGCCTCGACGATCGCTCGGGGCTCCGGCGACGGGACCACACGGCGCCAGTGGTCGCCGTCCGGCGCCACGGACCAGCCGCGCTCCTCGGCGAGCCGTCGGGCCTCAGAGGCCTCGTAGATCGGGCCGATGAACTTGGTCGGGTTGGCGAACGCGGGGTCGTCATCATCGACGACGATCTGGGTCAGCAACGAGGCGACCTGGCGCTCCGGGATCTCGTCGTGGAGCGCCTCCGCGAGCAGATAGCCGATCATCCCCTGGCTCTCCGCGCCGAGCACATCGAGGGCATACGGCTTCACCTCGCGGTAGGCCTCGCTCGCGAGCGCGAGCAACCCGACCTGGGGCCCGTTGCCGTGGGTGACGATGAGATCGTGGTCGGCGGCGAGCATCGCGAGCACCCGCACAGCCGCGCGGACGTTCGCGCGTTGCGTCGCCTCGTCCTGAGGTTCACCCCGCCGCAGCAGCGCGTTCCCGCCGAGGGCCACGACCAACCGCACGCCGCACCTCCTGCTACACGGTGCCACACGGGCTCGACTGTGGACCGGCACCGTGGCCGGCTCCAAGTCCGGGAGTCACGGCGGGCCGGGACGTTCGGCCTCGGCAACCTCGACCCGGCTCGCGGATAGTCGATGGCGGCGCGACGACGAAGCGGAGGGCGAATGATGGCGGAGGCGGCGCGGCGGGTCGTGATCCTCGGAGCAGCGGGGCGCGACTTCCACAACTTCAACGTGGCCTTCCGAGGCGACCCGACCGTTGAGATCGTCGCCTTCACGGCGACGCAGATCCCCGGCATCGAGCAACGCCGGTACCCGCCGGCGCTGGCTGGCGACCGCTACCCCGAGGGCATCCCGATCGTCGCCGAAGACGAGCTGGAGGCGCTTTGCGCCTCGGAGTCGGTCGATGAGGTGGTGTTCGCGTACAGCGATGTGCCTCACGAGACGGTGATGCACCTCGCTTCGCGGGCGCTGGCAACGGGCGCGGACTTCACGATCCTCGGCCCGAACCGAACGATGATCGAAGCGGCGGTGCCGGTGATCGCGGTGTGCGCCGCCCGGACCGGCGCGGGCAAGTCGCAGGTGGCGCGCTGGATCGGCCGTCGGCTGCGCGAGCGCGGCCTCGACGTCGCGGTGATCCGCCACCCCATGCCGTACGGCGACCTGGAGGCGCAGGCGGTCCAGCGATTCAGCAGCGTCGAGGACCTCGATGCCGCCGACTGCACCATCGAGGAGCGCGAGGAGTACGAACCGCACATCGCGGCCGGCAACCTCGTCTACGCCGGCGCGGACTACGAGGCGATCACGCGGCGTGCCGAGGCGGAGGCGGACGTGCTGATCTGGGACGGCGGAAACAACGACCTATCGTTCCTACGCCCGAACCTCGCCATCGCGCTCACGGACGCGCTGCGACCCGGCGACGCCGACGAGTACCACCCCGGCGAGACGGTCTTGCGCTCGGCCGACGTGGTGGTCGTGAACAAGGTCAACGCCGCGACCGCCGAGCAGGTCGAGGAGGCCGAACGTGAGGCACGCCGCCTCAACCCCGACGCTCCGATCGTGCGCGCCGCGTCACCCGTCACCCTCGATGACCCGGACGCCGTCCGCGGGCGGCGCGTCCTGGTGATCGACGACGGTCCGACGTTGACCCACGGTGGGATGGCGTACGGGGCCGGCTACGTCGCCGCGGTCGACGCGGGCGCCGGGCGCATCGTCGACCCGCGCCCGACCGCACACCCGGCGATCGCCGAGACGCTCGCTCAGTACCCACACATCGGCGCGGTGCTCCCGGCGCTTGGCTACGGCGCGGAGCAGCTCGCGGCGCTCGCCGAGACGGTCAACGCGACGCCGTGCGACGTCGTGGTCTCCGGTACGCCGATGGACCTCGAAGCGTTGATCGCACCTCGGGTGCCGGTCGTCCGTGCTCGCTACGGATTCGCTGAGGCGGGCGAGCCAACGCTCGGCTCGATCGTCGACGCGTTCCTCGAGGGGAGCCGTCTCGCCGCCGGTTAGTCCGGCCAGAGCATCGCGCGGACCGCGTCGAGGTCGACGTGCTCGCGCACCACCGCGGCCAGCCGGTCGAACTCTTGGTCGCGGGCGGTAGCCGCTGGAGTGACCGCGCCGGGAACCGCGCCAAGCCCGGCGAGCAAGCCATGGCGCAGCTCGTCATTGGCGAAGAGCCCATGGAGATAGGTCCCCGCCACACGGCCATCGAGGCTGATCGCGCCGTCGGCGTGCCCGTCGATCTCGAGTAGCGAGGCCGTGTTGCCGCCGGACTCACCCATGTGAATCTCGTAGCCCTCGATCGGCGCGCCGTTCGCCGCCGCCCACGCCCCGACACCACCAGTGACGCGGCCGCTGACCCTCGAAGTCTGCTTGTCGCCGCTGAAGCTGGTCAGGATCGGCAGCAGGCCGAGGCCGGCGACCTCGCTCCCGGCAGGCGCCTCGACGCCGTCCGGGTCGAACAGCCACTCGCCGAGCATCTGGTAGCCCCCGCAGATCCCGAGGATGTGCGTCCCTCGCGCGGCGCGATCGCGGATCGCGTCATCGAGGCCTCGCGACCGCAGGAAATCGAGGTCGGCGATCGTCGCCCGAGTGCCGGGGAGGATCAGCAAATCAGGCTCGCCGAGTTCGTCGGTGGTCGAGACGTAGCGGAGCTGGACGCCCGGTTCTCGCTGGAGCGGATCGAAGTCGTCAAAGTTCGCGACCCGCGGCAGGTGCACGACGGCGATGTCGACCGTTGCGCCCTCGACCCGCCCTACGAGTTCGCGACGCTCGAGGGCGACCGCGTCCTCCTCGGCGAGCGCGACGTCGTCGATCCAGGGGATGACACCGAGGACCGGGATACCCGTGCGCTCCTCGAGATCCGCGATCGCGGGGGCGAGGAGCGATTCGTCGCCTCGGAAGCGGTTGATGAGGAAGCCGCGGATCAGGCGACGGTCGGCCTCCGGCATCAGCTCGATCGTGCCGAGGAGGTGGCCGAACACCCCGCCGCGGTCGATGTCGCCGGCGATGAGCGTGACGGCCTCGGCGTGGCGGGCAACGCGCAGGTTCACGATCTCGGTCGCGATCAGGTTGGGCTCGACGGCGGCACCGGCGCCCTCGGCGATCACCAGGTCGTGCCGCTCGCGGAGCGTGTCGAGCGCCGCTGCGGCGTGCTGCCAGAGGTCATCCCGTGATCGGAGGAAGTCCCGGGAGGTCCTCGTGCCGGCCGGCCGGCCGTTGAGGATCACGTGCGACGTTCGGTCGCCCGAGGGCTTGAGCAGGATGGGGTTCATCTCGACCGTCGGGGTGACGCGGGCAGCGGCAGCCTGCTCTGACTGCGAGCGACCGATCTCCAGCCCATCCGGTGTGACGTCCGCGTTGTTCGACATGTTCTGCGACTTGTAGGGCGCGACGTCGACGCCATCGTTCGCGAACGCGCGGCAGAGCGCCGCCACCAGCAGACTCTTCCCGACCGACGAGGCGGTCCCGAGCACCATCAGCACCGGCGCCGTCACCCCGCTCGCTCCATAAGCGCGGCGTCGAGGGCTGCCGCCACTCGACCGAGCTCTGACTCCGGCGGCAGAGCTACGCGGATCCAGTCGGCGAGCCCGAACGAGGTGGCATCGCGCACGACGATCCCGCTCCCCGCCAGCAGGCGGGCGCGAAACTCCGAGGCCTCACCCACCCTCGCGAGGACGAAGTTGGCCTCGGAGGGTGCGCACTCGACCCCATGACGGCCAAACACACCTCGGAGGTGGGTACGCGTCGCCCGAAGGTTCGCCAGCGCCGCCCGCCGCGCCCGGTCCTGCCCCAGCGCCTCAAGGCCGGCTGCAATCGCCGGCGCACCGACAGCCCACGAGGGCTGCCCCGCCTCGAGGATGGCGATCAGCGAGGCGGGGCCGGTCACGTAGCCGAGGCGCAGGCCGGGGATCGCGTGGAGCTTGGTCATCGAATGTACGACGAGGACTGATGCGCCCTCGCGAACGAGCGCGTCGGCGTCCCAGGGGGCATCGACGAAGGCGTCGTAGGCGACGTCGAGGAGCAGGGGGCCACCCAGCTCAGCCGCGACTCGCTCCACGTCGGACCGCTCGAGGTAGGCACCGGTCGGGTTGTTCGGGTTGCAGAGGACGCCGAGGTCGGCCGGCTCGACCACGGACGGCAGGTCGAATGCCGGTGGTTCGAACCGGCGCTCGATCAGCGTCGCCCCGGCGAGGCGAACCGCCGCCTCATACTCCCCGAACGTCGGCGGGAACAGCGCACAAGTGTCGCCGCTTCCGAGGAGTGCGCGGATCACGAGGTGGATCGCGGCGGTGGCACCGGCGGTGACTAGCACCTGATCCGAGGCGAGGTCGTGATGATCCGCCAGCCGCGAGCGCAGCGGCTCGGCGTGCGGTTCCGGGTAGTGCGAGACGTCGGCGCCTCGGAAGGCGGCGAGCACCCCGGGCGTCGGGCCGGCCGGGTGGAGGTTCGAGGAGAGGTCCAGCACCTCTTCGCGGGCGAGACCGAGCGACCGTAGCTCCTCGTCGGTCACGCTGCCGTGGGCGACGGTGTCAGGCGAGGCCGGGGCGATCATCCCCGCCGCTCCCGCGCGGCGGCGACGGCGATCAAGGCGATGGCGGCGAGTGCAGAGGCGCGCCGAGCGACACGGAGCGCTCGGTGGATGTCTGCGGGCGCCGGGGCGCGACCACCCTCGTTCAGCTCGTACGCCGTTCCCGACTCGCCTCGCTTGCCGAGGCGCACGCCCAGCCCGCCGGCGATCGCAGACATCGGGTGGCCGGCGTTCGGGCTGGCGGTGCGCCGCGCGTCCCGCCGCCAGACTCGGAACGCCTCGAGCGTTCCGCGCTCCCCCACCGAGGCGACACAGAGCACGAGCGCCGTGAGGCGAGCCGGCAGCAGGTTCCAGCCGTCGTCGAGGTGGGCCGCCGCCTTGCCGAGGTCTTCGTACTGCGCAGTTCGGTAGCCCCACATCGCATCGAGGGTGTTCGAGACGCGGTAAGCCCAGGCGACCGGCGCGCCACCGAGGGCGAACCAGAACCAGGGGGCGACGACGCCGTCGCTCAGGTTCTCGGCAAGCGACTCGATCGTGGCGGCGCTGACCTCGGAGCTGTCGAGCTCGGCGGTATCGCGGCTGACGAGGTGACGCGCCAGCAGTGCCCGCGCAGCGGGGAGATCGCCGGCATCGAGGGCGTCCGCCACCTCGGTGACGCGCGCGAACAACGTGCGGTGCGAGGAGGCAAGGGCTAGAAGCGACGCCGCCGCGAACCAGCGGCCGCGGGCCATGCGTTGGAAGCGACGCGTCGCCTCGAAGGTCGCGATCGGAAGCGCGAGCGCTGCGACGAGGCCGAAGATCCGGCGCGAGCGCGCGCCTCGTGGCGCGGCGCGCTCGACGAGGGCGGCGGCGCGGCCGATCCAGGCGACCGGGTGCACCGCGTTCGGAGGATCGAGGCAGGTGGCGTCGAGGGCGATCCCCGAGGCGAGCGCGAGTGCGGAACGCGGAGCGGGCACCTCGGGACTCCGTTTCGCGGGTCGAGGTGACGCGGGGCGCTCGAGCGCAGGGCTCGCGACGCCGACGCCTGTCCTCGCAGGCTCGAGACGAGACGGCGGTCGGCGCTCTGGCTGCACGATCCGTCGGCCGATCGCGTCACAGTTGCGGGACAGCGCCGGATTCCCACCGGCTTCCCCGAGCCGCGCGTCAGCCGGATGGTAACAGTGGGATCAGCGCTCAGCGGCCGATGATTCGTTGACATGCCTCGTGGCGAAGCCGAGTATGGCGACGCGAATGCGGAGCGACGGCGGACGGCTCGCGATCGCGACAGGGAGAGTGGTGACATGGACTGGAACGACACACCGGAACAGGCTGCATTTCGCGCCGAAGTGAAGGCACTGATCGACAACGGGCTGCCGGAAGCCTACCAGGGCGGCAAGGGCGAATGGATCCAGGACCGCAAGTCCGAGGACGCGAGCAAGCGCGAAGCCGCCCAGGCGTGGCAGGACGCGCTCGCCGACAAGGGCTGGATCGCGCCGCACTGGCCGAAGGAGTACGGGGGCGCGGGGTTGTCACCCCTCGAGCAGTTCATCTTCAAGCAGGAGATGACGGAAGCCGGCGCGCCGGCGGTCGGTGGTCAGGGGGTGAGCCAGCTCGGGCCGACGATCATCGTGCACGGCACGGACGAACAGAAGGCCGAGCACCTGCCGAAGATCCTCTCCGGTGAGGTGAACTGGCAGCAGGGGTATTCGGAGCCGGGGTCGGGGTCCGACCTTGCCTCGTTGCAGACGCGGGCGGTGCGCGACGGCGACGACTTCGTCATCAACGGTCAGAAGATCTGGACCTCTGGCGCGCAGTACGCCGACTGGCTGTACGTGCTGACCCGGACCGACCCGGAAGCGCCGAAGCACCGCGGCATCTCCTTCATGCTGATGGAGAAGGACCTGCCCGGCATCTCGCTGCGACCGCTGATCGACATGAGCGGCCACTACCACTTCAACGAGACGTTCTTCGAGGACGTGCGCGTCCCCGCCACGAACGTGGTCGGCGAGCTGAACCGCGGCTGGTACGTCGGCGCGACGCTGCTCGACTTCGAGCGCTCGAACATTACCGGCGCGATCACGAGCCGCAAGAGCATCCAGAAGTTGATCGACTACGTGCACTCTGACGAGGGCCAGCAACGCTCGCGCCTCGACGAGTCGGTGTCGCTCCGCCACGACGTCGCTGACCGCTGGATCGAGTCCGAGGTCCAGTTCCAGTTCAGCTTCCGCATCATCTCGATGCAGTCGGCTGGCCAGATCCCGAACTACGAGGCGTCGACGTCGAAGCTGTTCAACTCCGAGCTGAGCCAGAAGCTGGCGCGGACGGGTACACAAGTCCTCGGTCAGTACGCCCAGTTCTGGGGTCACGACGACGACGACCGGAACACGTACGACGACCCGCCAAACGACTACGCGCCGCTGGACGGTACGTTCACGCAGTCCTACGTGCGCTCGGTGCCGGCGACGATTGCGGCCGGGACCTCGGAGATCCAGCGGAACATCATCGCGACGCGCGGGCTGGGCTTGCCGAGGGGCTAGCCGCCACCCGAGGCCTACAAACCAGACGGGGCGCCTCGCGGCGCCCCGTTTCTGCATCTCAACCCGGTCGCGCGCCAGTTCTGAAGTCGCGACGACTCCCGAGGTAGGCTGGCGCCGATGACCGCCACCACCATCGCCGCGATCGACGCCTTCCCGCTGAACGTGCCGCTGCTCGCGCCGTTCACGATCGCCTCGGCGCGGCTTGACCACGTCGAGAACGTCGCGATTCGCGTGACCCTCGAGGGCGGCGCCGAGGGCTGGGGCGAGGTCCCCTCGCTGCGACCCGTGACCACCGAGGATCAAGAAGCCGCCCTCGGCGCAATCGAGTGGTTGCGCCCTGGCATCGTCGGCCGCGACACGGCCAGCTGGCGCGCGCTCGCGGCGGACCTGCCACTGTGGCTGGAAGACCTCGATGCGACGCGGGCCGGCGTGGAGATGGCGATCCTCGATGCGGTCACGCGGCACTGGGGCGTGCCGCTCTACCAGTTCCTCGGCGGCGCCTCGAACGAGGTAACCACCGACATCACGATCCCGATCTGTCCGCCCGAGGAGGCAGCGACGCTCGCCGCGCGTTACCGCGCCGAAGGCTTTGCGACGATCAAGACGAAGGTCGGCATCGACCTCGATGCCGATGTCGCGATGCTTGCCGCGATCCGCGGCGCGCACCCCGACTGCGCGCTGGTGCTCGACGCCAACGAGGGCTTCGACGCCGACGAGGCGCTGCGCTTCCTCGATGCGTTGCGCGGCGCGGGCATCGAGCCGGCCCTCTTCGAGCAGCCCGTCGTACGCGAGGACTGGGACGGTCTGGGGCGGGTAACCCGCGAGGGCGGGGTGCCCGTCGCCGCCGACGAGTCGTGCCGGTCGTCCGAGGACGCGCTACGGATCGCGCGCGACGGGCTGGCGACGGTGCTCAACATCAAGCTCGTGAAGAGCGGTGTGGTGAACGCCCTCGAGATTGCGGCGATTGCGAAGACGGGCGGCCTCGGGCTGATGATCGGCGGGATGGTCGAGACGCGGCTCGCGATGGGGTTCGGGGTGCACTTCGCCGCCGGCGTGGGCGGCTTCGAGTGGATCGACCTCGATACGCCCTACCTGCTCGCGGACGACCCTGTGACTGGCGGTTATGTTGCGAATGGTCCGAACTACACCC
Source organism: Dehalococcoidia bacterium (assembly GCA_028279505.1). Taxonomy (GTDB): domain Bacteria; phylum Chloroflexota; class Dehalococcoidia; order UBA2979; family UBA2979; genus UBA6627. Next base: position 58,738 of record JANQNP010000031.1, on the reverse strand, counting down.
TGTCCGACACGGTTCCGGGCCACGGTGGCAGCGTCGCTGTTCCGTCGTCAGTTATGTAGGGAGAACTGCAGATGGCTGATCCGGTGATCGAGGCGGTCGTCCCCGACCTCGAAACGCACATCCAGCAGACGATGGCTGACCAGCGGGTCGTCGGGCTGTCGATCGGGATCGTGCGCGGCCAGGAGCTTGCCTGGAGCGCCGGCTACGGCCACGCGGATTTCGAGGATGGGCGCGCGCCCGACACCCGGTCGCTGTTCCGCTTCGACTCGAACACGAAGCCGATGACCGCGATGGCCATCATGCAGCTCCGGGACGACGGCCTCCTGAACATCGACGACCCGCTCGTCGAGTACATCCCGGAGTTCGCGGGCACCCAGCAGATCGCCGGACGTGTCGAGGACGTGACGCTCCGCCGGCTGATGACCCACCGCTCCGGACTCAGCGGCGAGGTGCCCGGCACCTGGCACGCCACCGGCGTCGGGCCGACCATCGAGGAGGTACTCGAGCACATCGGCGAGACCGGGATCGTGATCCCGCCCGACTCTCAGCACAAGTACTGCAACCTCGGCTTCGTGCTCCTCGGCGAGGTGGTCGCGCGCCTCAGCGGCCGCTCGTACAGCGACTACATGCGCGAAGCGCTGCTCGAGCCGCTCGGAATGACCGGCAGCACCTTCGAGCCCGAGATCGGCGAGCACCGGCGCGTCACACAATACGCCTGGTCGACGACGAGCAGCCGACCGGAGCCAGCACGCAACCTCGTCTTCCATGGCCGTAAGCCGGCTGGCGGCCTGCACTCCACCGTCGAGGACATGGCGAAGTGGATCGCGCTCCAGTTCCGCCGGGACCGCAACCTGGAGCGCGGCGGCGCGCAGATCCTCAAGGGAACGACGCTGCGCGAGATGCACCGGCTCCAGTACTCCGACGACGACTGGACCGACGGCTGGTGCATCGGCTTCTCCGGCATCCGTCACGGCGAGCACGTCTACCTCGGGCACGGCGGCGGGAACCCCGGCTCTCTCTCGCGGACGGTGTTCAACCTCGCGACGGAGACCGGCGTGATCGTCGCGACGAACTCCGACGGACACACCGCCCAGGGCGACATCGCCCTCGGTGCCCTCGACCGGCTCATGACTGCGGAGGACGCGCTGCCTGCGCCGCTGCCGGCGCCCCCCGCACCGATCGAGGACTGGGCGACCCGCTTCGTCGGGCTCTACGGCAGCGCCGCCGGCGAGACGGGGTACGGCGGCCCCCGGCGTGTGGCGTGGGTCGACGATCGACTGGCCCTCCTCGGCCCGGGCGTCGACCTCCCGAGGACGATCGACACCACGGGCGGAGCGGCGATGCCGTGCCACCTCGAACCGACCGACGACCCGCTCGTGCTGCGCGCGACCGACGGCCGGCTCGCGGGCGAGCTGCTGCGGTTCCGCGACGGCGGTGGCGACACCCTCGAGGCGTTCGAACTGATCGGCCTCGTCTTCCACCGCATGCAGGTCGGAGGCTGACCATGGTCGCGACGACCGAGCGAGCGGAGCCGGTCTTCGACTGGTTCGTCCCGATCGACGGCGACGGCGCCCGCATCGGCACCGACCGCGCCGAGCGCGAGCCGACCTTCGACTACCTCAGCCGGGTCGTCCAGACCGCCGAGGGCGCTGGCTTCAGTGGGCTGCTGGTCCCCACGCGGTTCAGCAACGGCCTGTTCGACGAGGCGGCGCCGCTGGCCGAGACGTGGACCACGGCTACCGGGCTGGCCGCCGTCACCGAGCGGATCCGCTTCATCGTCGCCGTGCGTCCGAGCTTCATTCCGGTCGGGCTCTTCGCGCAGATGGCCGCGACCTTCGACCGGCAGTCGGGCGGGCGGCTCGACATCAACATCGTCCCGGGAGGCATCCAGGGCGACATGGAGCGGCTGGGCGTCACGAGCAGCCACGACCGCCGCTACGAGCAGGCCGAGGAGTTCATGACCGCCTGCCGCACCCTGTGGGCACAGCCCGGTCGGCCCGTCGACTTCGAGAGCGGCGACATTCGGCTGCGAAACGCCATCGTTTCGCCCGGTACCACCGCGCCGGGGCCGCGCTGGTACCTCGGAGGCGCCTCGCCCGCGGCGCTCGGCCTGGCCGCCTCGCAGGCGGACACCCTGCTGATGTGGATCCAGCCGCTTGAGGACACGCACGCGCTGATGGAGCGCGCCCGCGTCGCCGCCTCCGAGGTGGGACGCGAGCTGCGCTTTGGCCTGCGCACCCACCTCGTCGTCGCGGACGACGAGGACGAGGCGTGGCGGCTCGCCGACTCGCTGATCGCCGACGCCTCGCCCGAGGTGCTCGCACAGCGCAACAGCGCGGTCGCCGGGACCGCGATGGTCGGCGCTGCGGCTCAGGCGCGCGACTTCAAGGAGCACCGCGTCACGGAGCGGCTCTGGAACGGGATCTCGCTGGTGCGGGTGAACCTCGGGACGGCGATCGTTGGCACGCCTCGGCAGGTGGCGGACGAGCTCTACAAGTACTGGGAGCTCGGCATCGACGAGTTCATCCTCTCCGGGTTCCCGCACGTCGAGGAGTGCGAGCGCGTCGCACGCGACGTCTTGCCGCTGATCCGGGAGCGGATCGCCGCCGCCGTCTAATCCCCGGCGGCCGCGCGCTGAGCCGCGAGGACTCGATCCTCGAACGCCTGCGCGCCCTCGACACCGCGTAGCGTCAACAGCGTGCGCCGCACCTTCGCGACCGCCGCCGGGTCGTTCTCCGCGAGTCGGGCGGCGAACGAGCGAGACTCGGCGAGCACCTCGGCGTCCGGGACGGCGCTGACGGCGACGCCGAGCGTGACCAGCTCGGGACCCTCGACACGTGTGCCCGCGACGGCGAACCGGTACGCCGTCGCGACGCTGTGCTTCAGTTCCAGCCAGACCGCATTGATCGGCGCGCTCATCCCCATGCGCACCTCGGAGGTGTGGATGTACGCCGTCTCACCAGCGACGAGGAAGTCGCACGCCAGCGCGAGCGCCGAGCCGCCGGCGATGGCGAACCGCTCAAGGGCTCCCACGGTCGGCTTCGGCGAGGCATGCAGCGCCGCGTGGAAGCGGCGCCAGCGGTCGGCGTGGTCGTCTGCGCGCGCCTCCTTGAGGTCGTTGCCGGCGCAGAACGCGCCGCCCTCGCCGCGGATCAGGATGACCCGCACCGCGTCATCCGCGATCAAGCGTTCGAGGCCCGCATGCAGCTCGCTGATCGTGTCGCTCGTGAGGGCGTTGCGCCGCTGCGGGCGGTTGATCACCAGCTCGCCGATGCCCTCGTTGACTTCGGTCCGCGCGAGGGCGGTCGGTTCGTCCGTCATGCCGAGAAGGTAGTGACCGGCGCAGCGGAGATCGAGCACGCGTAAGCTGGGCCGCGCCGCGACCGATCAGAGGGGGCTCGATGACGCAACAGCGGGATGATCGCCTCGACCGGTTGCGCGACCAGCGGGCGGCGTGGGACGAACGCGTCGCCTCCGAGGGCGCCGAGACCGACGGCCCCTTCGTCACCACCTCCTCGAAGCCGATCGAGCGGCTGTACGGTCCGACCGATTTTGGCGACGGTGGACTCGACTACGAACGCGACCTCGGCAACCCCGGCGAGTACCCGTTCACCCGCGGCATCCACCCCACCGGCTACCGCGGCAAGCCGTGGACGATCCGCATCTTCTCCGGCTTCGGCACCGCCGAGGAGACCAACGCCCGCTTCCGCGATCTGCTCACGCACGGCGAGACCGGGCTGAGCATCGCCTTCGACATGCCCACCCTTATGGGCTACGACCACGACGATTCGTGGGCGGCGGGCGAATTCGGCAAGTGCGGCGTCGCGATCTCGTCGCTGGCGGACATGGAGCTGCTGCTCGCCGACATCCCGCTCGACGAGGTCACGACCTCAATGACGATCAACGGGCCAGCCTCGGTGATCTGGGCGATGTACATCGTCACGGCCGAGAAGCAGGGCGTGGAGCGAGCGCGACTCGGTGGCACGCTCCAGAACGACATCCTCAAGGAGTACGCGGCGCAGAACGAGTTCCTCTTCCCGCCGGCGGAATCGATGCGGCTCGTCACTGACACGATCGAGTTCGCGACGGCGGAGATGCCGCGCTGGAACTCGATCAGCGTCAGCGGCTACCACATGCGCGAGGCCGGTGCGACGGCCGCGCAGGAGCTGGCGTTCACGCTCGCCCACGGCTTCGAGTACGTGCGCTGGGCGATCGATCGCGACCTCGACGTCGACGACTTTGCACCGCGGCTGTCGTTCTTCTTCAACGCCCACTCAGACTTCTTCGAGGAGATCGCGAAGTTCCGCGCCGCGCGTCGGATCTGGGCGCGCGAGATGAAGGAGACCTTCGGCGCGCAGAACCCGCGCTCGTGGTGGATGCGCTTCCACACGCAGACCGCCGGCGTCTCGCTGCCCGATGTGCAGCCCGAGGTGAACCTGATGCGCGTCGCCGTGCAGGCGCTGTCGGGGGTCCTCGGCGGGACGCAGTCGCTGCACACGAACGCGATGGACGAGGCGCTCGCGCTGCCGAGCGACAAGGCGGCACGGCTCGCGGTGCGCACTCAGCAGGTGCTGATGCACGAGACCGGTGTCGTAAACACGGTCGATCCGCTGGGCGGCTCCTACTTTGTCGAAGCGCTGACGAACGAGATGGAGCGTGACGCGCGCGCCTACTTCGATCGGATCGATGACCTCGGCGGGGTGATCCCGGCGCTCGAGGATGGCTTCCAACAGCGCGAGATCGCCGAGGCGGCGTACACGTTCCAGCGCGAGGTGGACGGCGGCGAGCGGATCATCGTCGGCGTGAACGACTTCCAGATCGATGAGCCGATCGAGATCCCGATTCTGCGAATGGACCCGGCCGGCGAGCGCGTTCACCTCGACCGCTTGAACCGGGTGCGGGCGGAGCGAGACGGCGACGCCGTCCGCGCCGCGCTCGCCACCCTCGAGGGCGTGTGTCGCGACGGCGAGACGAACACGATGCCCGCGATCCTCGAGGCTGTGCGCGCCTACTGCACACTGGGCGAGATCTGCGGCGTGATGCGCGACGCCTTCGGCGAGTACCAGGAACGGCTGGTCGTGTGAGCGACAGCGATGCCCTGGAGGCAACGCTGCCCGACGGCATCAGGTCGCGGTTCGTCGACGACGTCGGCGACCTGCGCGTGCACATCCTCGAGGCTGGTTGGGACGGCGAGCGGCCGCTCGTCCTGCTGCTGCACGGCTTCCCGGAGCTGGCCTACAGCTGGCGCAAGGTGATGGTTCCGCTGGCCGAGGCCGGCTACCACGTGGTGGCGCCGGACCAGCGCGGCTACGGGCGCACCACGGGGTGGGATCCGGACTACGACGGCGACCTCGCCTCATACCGGATGCTCAACCTCGCGCGCGACGCCCTCGGACTGGTGTCGGCCCTCGGGCGTGACGAGGTGGCCGCGGTCGTTGGCCACGACTTCGGGTCGCCGGTGGCGGCCTGGTGCGCGCTGGTGCGGCCGGACGTGTTCCGGTCGGTGGTGCTGATGAGCGCCCCGTTCGGCGGACCGCCACCGCTACCGATCGAGCCATCCGGCGCGATGGCGCAGCAGGCGATCGACGACGCGCTGCTGCAGCTCGATCCGCCTCGGAAGCGGTACGGGCGCTACTACGGGACGCGCGAGGCGAACGAGAATATGTGGCACAGCCCGCAGGGCGTGCACGACTTCATGCGCGCCTACTACCACATGAAGAGCGCCGACTGGCCCGGCAACCAGCCGTTCCCCCTCGGAGGCTGGCAGGCCGAGGAGTTCGCGAAGCTCCCGCACTACTACGTCATGCCGGCGGCCCTCGGGATGGCCGAGACCGTCGCCCCCGAGATGCCGAGCCGCGAACAGATCGAGGCGTGCGCCTGGCTGCCGGACGAGGAGCTGGCCGTCTACGCCGGCGAGTTCGGGCGGACCGGGTTCCAGGGCGGCCTGCAGTGGTACCGCGCCTCGGGCCACGCCGACTTCATGCGCGAGCAGCAGCTCTTCTCCGGCCGCACGATCGATGTGCCCTCGATGTTCGTCGCCGGCGCCCGCGACTGGGGCGTCCGCCAGCGCCCGGGCGGCCTCGAGCGGATGCGCGACGAGGCGTGCAGCGACTTCCGAGACGTGCACCTCATCGAGGGCGCCGGCCACTGGGTCCAGCAGGAGCAACCCACCGAGGTGACTCGCCACCTGCTGGACTTCCTCGGCCAGCACTAACGACGGCCGTCACGGGGAAACCCTCACGAACGCCAGATGCCACGATCGGCCTCGTGTGCCACGCTCGAACCGCAGTCGGGCGGTAGGCGATGAGCGACGAGATCTACGACTTCACGATCATCGGGGCGGGGCCGACGGGGCTGTTCGGCGCGTTCTACGCCGGCCTGCGTAGCCTGAAGACCAAGGTGATCGAAGCGTTGCCGGAGCCCGGGGGGCAGCTGGCGGTCCTCTACCCTGAGAAGATGATCTACGACGTGCCGGGGCACCCCCACGTGATGGCGCGCGACCTCGTGAAGCTACTCATGGAGCAGAACGAGCGGTTCGACCCCGACTACGTCTACAACGAATCGGTCGAGACGCTGACGCGCGACGAGTCGGGCGACGAGCCGGTCTGGGTCCTCGGCACGCCCCGCGGCGAGCACCGGACCCGCGCGCTGCTGATCTCGGCGGGGATCGGCGCGTTCGCGCCGAACAAGCTCGACCGCCCTGGGGTCGCGAAGTACGAAGGCAACGGCGTCTACTACTTCGTGCAGGACCGCCGGCCGTTCCGCCACAAGCGGGTGCTGATCGTCGGCGGCGGTGACACCGCCGTGGACTGGTGCCTCAACCTGCGCGACTGGGCCGACGAGATCACGCTGATCCACCGCCGCGAGCAGTTTCGCGCGCACGAGTCCAGCCTCACCGAGCTGCGCCTCGCCGAGATTCCGATGCTCACCCACTGGGAGCTCGCCGAGGTGAGCGGCAACAGCGTCGTCGAGCGGGCGCGGATCGTGCAAAACCAGACCGACGAGACGCGGGACCTCGATGTCGACATCGTGCTGCTGAGCCTCGGCTTCAAAGCGTCGCTCGGCCCGATGCTCGACTGGGGCCTTGAACTCGCCGATCAGCGACACATCCGGGTCGACGGCTTCATGGAGACCAACCTTCCCGGCGTCTTCGCCGCCGGGGACATCGCCGCCGTCGAGGGCTCCGAGCCGCTGAGCCTGATCGTCACCGGTTTCGGGCAGGCCGCGATCGCCGCGAACGCCGCGGTCAAGCACATCAGCCCCGAGTCGAAGCTCTTCCCGGGCCACTCCTCCGACCTGCGCCTGTAGCGCCCCTTCCGAGGCGTGCGGCACGAGTGACCGGAGCCGCGCTGAATCGCGCGCTGATCCGAGGTAGGGTGACCGCCACGGCGCCCAGCCCGAGGAGGCACAGCGATGGCCGATGTCGAAGTCGAGGTCAGCGACGGGATCCTCGTCGCCACCTTGAACCGCCCGGAGAAGATGAACTCGCTGAGCGCCGATCTCAACAGCGGCCTCCGAGGGGCGCTCCAACGCGCCTCGGAAGACGACGACGTCCGCGTGATGGTGCTGACCGGAGCCGGTCGGGCGTTCTGCGCCGGCGCCGAGGTGACGCAAGAGCGCGCTCCTGCGGGCGTCGACAACGCGAGCGGGAACGGCACGGGGACTCCACCGGCGCGGTCGCGACACGCGCGGATGAACTTCCAGGCTGGCTCAGCGGAGACCGCTCAGGCGTTCGCACGCTGCGACGTACCTGTGATCGGCGCGATCAACGGCGTCGCCGCGGGCGGCGGCTTCGGCATCGCCCTCTGCTGCGACGTACGGATCTTCGCCGAGTCGGCGCGCATCGGCTCTATCTTCATCAAGCGCGGCGTCGCCGCGGACTACGGGGCCGCCTACTGGCTCCCGAGGATCGTCGGCGTCTCGAAGGCGTTCGAGCTGTTCTACGACGGCAACGTCGTCGACTCCGCCCGCGCGCTCGAACTGGGCCTCGCGAACCGGGTGGTGCCGGACGACCAGTTCATGGACGAGGTGATGGCGTACGCCGCGCAGATCGCCGCGGGTCCGCCGATGGGGTACACCGGCGTCCGACGGCTCGTCCTCGACTCGGTCGATGCGATCGATCGCAGCGTGTTCCTCGATCGCGAGTGGGCGATCCAGACGGAGCTGCTGCGCTCGAACGACGCCAGCGAGGGCTTCCGCAGCTTCCTCGATCGCCGCGAGCCGGAGTTCACGGGGACGTAGCCTGCTCCTCCGGCGACGCGCGGCTCTCGACTAGTTCGAGTCGAGGCCGGCCACGACCTCGGCCATGTGCTCGGCGTCGTGGAATCGAGCGGGGCGCTTCTCGCGCAGCGCGAAGAGCGCCTCGCGGTGCTCGGGGCTGCGACGGCCGGCAGCGAAGTTCTCGCCGGAGCGGCGCTCGATCGTGGTCAGGTCGGTCGAGAGCAGATCCTCCATCAGCATGCGCTTGATCACGCTCAGCGAGGTCGATGGGTTGGCCGCGATCTCGGCCGCCTGCGCGATCGCCGTTGGGAGCAGATCCTCGGGCTCCACGACCTCGCGGACGAGGCCCAGTTGGTGCGCCTCCTGGGCGCTCCAGATCCGGCCGGTGAGCATCATCTCCTTCGCGCGCTGGACGCCGATCAGCTTCGGCAGCAGCCACGAGCTGGAGAGCTCCGGCGTCAGCCCGATGGCGGCAAAGCGAGCGGAGAAGCGCGCCTCGGTCGAAGCGATGATGTTGTCGAACCAGAGGATCGAGGTGAACCCGATCCCCACCGCCACGCCGTTGACGGCGGCGATCGTCGGCTTGCCCTCCGCCATGTACCAGGGCTCGAAGGCGGGATGCGGCGGCGACTTCTCGACCGGCGCGGCGTCGCCAGTGAACGAACGCTCGAAGCCACCGATGTCGGCGCCCGAGCTGTAGGCGCGTCCGTTGCCGGTGGCGACGACGGCGCCGATGTCCGGGTCGGCGTTGAAGGCGTCGTAGGCCTCGACCCACTCCGCGTACATCGTCTGGTTGAACGCGTTCAGGCGATCCGGGCGGTTCCAGCGCACGATGCCAACGCGGCCGTCGCGTTCGACCTGGATCGTCTCGTAGTTCATCGCGGCGGCGGGCTCGTAGGGCTCGGTCATTGGGCACCTCGTTCGCTGGCAGGATCGGCTGGCGCGAGTATAGGCAGCAGGCGATCGACTGCTCGGCCGGTGACCGCGCCCGCGGAACGCGGTCGGTATGTTGACGCGACGACACCAACCTCGGCAGCGGCGATGGGAGACCTCGATGGATGGCGTGACGCTGAAGCAGACGCTCCAGGACGGCGGACACGTGTTTGGCTGCATGCTCTCCGCGATGGGAACGACGCGGTTTCGCGCCGCCCTGGCCGGCTCGACGATGGACTTCGTCGTGATCGACGCGGAGCACGGCTCCCGCGACCGCAAGGAGATCCAGGAGCTCTGCCGGATGCTCCGCGACGCCGAGGTCGTCCCGATCGTTCGCGTCCCCGTCCCGAAGGCCGAGTGGGTCGCGATGGCCCTCGATGCCGGCGCCGCCGGCGTCCTCGTCCCCTACTGCGAGACCCTCGAGGAAGTGCAGGCCTGCGTCGCCACCGCGAAGTGGCACCCGCTCAAGGGCGAGTACCTCCGGCGCGCGGTAACCGAGGGCGTCCTCCCGAGCGACAAGTCTAAGGCCTACCTCGAAGCGCGGCACGCCGAGACGATCTGCATCATCGGCATCGAAAGCGAGCCGGCCTACGAGCGACTCGACTCGATCCTTGACGTCGGCGGGATCGACGGGATCTTCATCGGCCCCAACGACATGACCACCTCGCTCGGCATCCCCGATGAGGTCACTAACCCCCGCTACCTCGAGGTCATCGAGGGCGTGATCGAGAAGTCCGAGGCCCGCAACGTCCCGGTCATGATCCACCAGCAGACGCTTGAGACTTCGACCACCGCGATCGAGAAGGGCGCCCGCTTCGTCATGCACTCGATGGACGCGCGCCTCATGCAGATCGCGATGCAGGAGCACATGGCCGAGCTGCGGTCGGTGGCTGCCCGCGTGAGCGGACGCACCTCGACGACCGCGACCGCCGAGGACACGACGGAGACGGTCTAGCTGCGTCGGATTAGCGGCCCTGCCAGTTGGGCTCGCGCTTTTCGGAGAAGGCGCGCGGCCCCTCCTTCGCGTCCTTCGAGTTGAGGACCGTGCGACCCACCCAGTCGCCGAGCCGGTACGACTCGTCGAGCTGCGTCTGGCGCCACTGCTGCGCGATCGCCTTGGTGCCCTCGACCGAGAGCGGTGCGTTGGCCGCGATCATCTCCGCGATCTCGACCGCCCGAGGCATGACACGCTCGGTCGGCATCAGCTCGCGGACCAGGCCGGAGCGCAGCGCATCCTCGGCCGAGATGCGATCGCCGGTGAGCAGGATGTAGAGCGCATCGCCGATCGGGATCAGGCGCGCGAGGTGGTGGATCGCGTAGCCCGCGAGGATGCCCCGCTTCACCTCGAAGAGCCCGAAGAACGCCTCCTCCGACGCGATGCGAATGTCGCAGTCGAGGGCGCGCTCCAGGCCACCGGCGATGCAGAGGCCGTTGATCGCGGCGATGAAGGGCTTCGGGCTTTTCGAGAAGCGCATCGCGGCGTTGAGGTCGTAGCCCTGCTCCCGAGGGCGATCGCCGCGCGCCTGGTTGCGCTCGTTCATCTCCTTGAGGTCGGCGCCGGCGCTAAATGCTCGACCGGCGCCGGTGACGATGCCGGCGCGCATCTGCGGATCCGCGTTGAAGTCGGCGAGCGCTTCGTCCAGCTCGGCGTTCATCGTCCCACCCAGCGCGTTGAGCCGCTCCGGGCGGTTCATCGTGAAGACCGCATAGCGGTCGTGCTTCTCGTAGATCAGATCCGGCATCGCGGCGGCCCTCTTCTCTCTGGGGTGGGTCTCCGAGTCGAACCACCGCACCATAGCCGCGCCGCACGGTGAGCGTGAGCCACCGCCGGTCCCGGTGACCGGCGGGCGGACGACGCAGCTCGCGTCCGCCCGCCAGCCTGCCACGACCCCGGCTAGCTCCCGCCGTCGTCGTCCATCTGCATCGGCATGCCCTGCTCCACCGGCGCTTCGACCCGCACCTCGCCCGCCTGCTCGAACTGCAACGTCAGTCCGACCGTGTCGCCCTCGACGAGCTGCTTCGTGAGGCCGATCAGCATCACGTGGTTGGCGCGCTGAGCAAGCTCCAGCGTCCCACCATCGCGTGGCACGTCCCAGCCCTCGACCTGACGCATGCGCATCTGGCCGTCTTCCATCGCCGTCTCGTGCAGCTCGACCGTGGTCGCGAGACCGTCGTCGACGGCCGCGCCGATCAGCCGGTCGTCGGCCGTACCGTCGTTCGTGATCAGCATGTAGACCGCGCTGTTCTCGTCCGGGTTGCCCGGCGTCGCTCGCGCCCAGGCGTCCGTCACCGTGATCTCCGAGGTCGGAACGGCGGTCGGCTCCGTCGTCGCATCGGCCGTCGGATCAGCGGCCGGCTGGGCCGTCGGTTCAGCCGTCGCGTCGCCATCATCGTCGGAGCAGGCGACCAGCGAGACCGCGGCCAGCAACGGGATCGCGAGCGCAAACGCTCGCATGATTCGATTCAAACGCATCAGAAATCTCCTCCTCGGAGGTTGTGTTCGATTGAGAGTCATTGGGAATGAAGCGGCGTCAGCTCGCGTCCATCACCTGCAGCAGGTCCGCCGCGATCGCCTCCGGTGTCAGCCCGGTCGGGATCAGCAGGCGCAGCCGTCCATCGGCCCCGATCACGCTGACCGTCGACGGGTGGCTCATGAAGTAGGAACGGTCGCTCCCGCCCTCTTCCCGGAACGCCACGATGCCCCACTCCTGCATCACCTCTCGGACGCCATCGGGCGTGCCGCTGAGGCCGATGAACGAGTCATCGAAGTGACTGACGTAGGTGTCCATCACCTCGGGCGTGTCGCGCTCCGGATCGACGGTGACCATCAAGACCTGCAGGTCGTCGCGACGCTCCTCGGGTAGCGCGTCCCGCGCCGCCGCGAGCTCGAGCATCGTGAGCGGGCACACGTCCGGACAGTGCGTGTAGCCGAAGTAGACCGCCGTCGCCGGTGTCATCCGGTCACTGAGGACGAACGGCTCGCCCGCGCCGTCGGTGAGCTGGATGTCCAGCGCCAGCTCCGAGTTCTCGATGGCGTACCCGCTGTACTCGTACGGCTCACCGCGACTCACGAGGGCAAACACGCCTCCGAGGACCGCGGCGACGAGCACGCCACCGAGCGCGAGCCACGCGGCTCGTGCCTGTGTCACATCTCACCTCGTTCCGCGTCAGGGCTCGCGCGAGCGGCGCGTCCCTGACGCTTCGAATCGGTTATTGGAACGGAGGCTCAGACGCGCGGCGGCGGCGCGATCGGACCGATCGCCACGTCCGAGGGCGTATCAGCGCGCTCGAGGACAGCGCGGAGCGGCGGAGTGAGCCGGGGCGCACCCGCCACGACCGCCGAGGACGGCATCACCGAACTGGTGACATCGTCCCCGCTCACGAACACCACGCCCGAGTCGACCGAGTCGCCATCGGCGTCGGTCCCCGCCTCGCCGTGATCGTCGTGCGAGTGCGTGTGGTCGTACGGGTGATCGTGATCGTGAAGCGCGCCGCTGGCCGAAGTGAACAGGTGTCCGTGATCGACGCGCCAACCCGACAGCTCGATGTCGAACGCCACCAGCGCGGGCTGCAACAGCGCCAGCACCGCCGCGAGGGCGATCGCCCATCGGAGGCCCTGCCGTCCGCGCGCGACGAGAGGCATGCGCATCCCGTCAGTCTCGGGACCATGGACGGTAGCCACAAATGACGAAGGGCCCGTCGTGGCAGGTCCCTGCGACCCGTGGGTACGCGCAATCGGGTCGCCCGGCTAAGCTCGGAACTTCGACCTGATTGGAACTCGGATGGCCTCACCCCTCCTCCACGGCTTGCGCGTCCTCGAGCTGGGCGAGCCGCTCGCCGTTTCCGTCTGCGGCCGCATGTTTGCCGAGCTCGGCGCCGAGGTGCTGCAGATCCGGCCCGCCGAGGGAGAGCGGCCGCCGGCCAGCCGCGAGGCAACACTCGCCCGCGAGGTGACGGACGCCCTCAAGCGTGAAGCGGATCTGGCCGACCTCGAACGGCTCGCCGGCGAGGCCGACCTCGTCATCGTCGGCGGCCAACCCGCCAGCCTCGAGGCGCACGGCTGGCTGCCCGAGCAACTCCGAACGCACGCCCCCAGCACCGTGATCGCGGCGATTACCCCGTTCGGCCTCACCGGCCCGCACCGCGACTGGCTCGGCGGCGACCTCGTCACCTTCCACGCGAGCGGCGTCGCCCGGATGCTCCTCGGCCCCGTCGAGGACGCCGAGGTCGAGCCACCGGTCCGCGCCGCCGGCGAGCAAGCGCAGTTCATCGGCGGCATCGCCGCCGCCTGCGCCGCGATGCACGCGCTGTACGCTGGCGCCCCCGTCGACCTCGACGTGTCGATGCAGGAAGCGATGGCCATCCTGCCCGCTCGCGAGCACTCGATGCCCGGTTACGGGATGCTGTCGCTCACCCGCGAGAAGCGCGCGGACGTGCTGGGCGCCTCTTACATCCTTCCCGCCGCCGACGGTTATGTCGCGATCTCCCCTCGCGAGGAGCACCAGTGGAAGGCCTGGCGCGAGGTCATGGGCCAGCCGGAATGGGCCGACGACCCTCGATTCGCGACGCACGCTCAGCGGCTCCAGGGCGCCGACGAGCTCGTTCCGTTTATGTCGCGCTGGACCTCCGAGCGTCCGAAAGCCGAGATCGCAACGCTCGCGCAGACCGCCCACATCCCCTGCTTCGCCGTCAACGGCCCGCTCGACATCCTCGACGAGCCGCAGATCGAGGCCCGCGACTTCCTGGCGCCACTCCCGGGCGCCGAGGGCGCGCGCGCCCCCCGAGGGCTCTTCGGCCTCGCGGCGAGCGACTACCGGCGGGAGCCGCCACCTCGGGCAGGCTTCTCACCTCGCGAGGACCCCACGCCTCGGCGGAACAACGGCCCGCTGCCGCTGAGCGGCGTCCGCGTCCTCGACCTCTCATGGGTGATCGCCGGCCCGACGACCACCCGCTACCTCGCCGCCCTCGGTGCCGATGTCGTCAAGGTCGAGGCCCCCACTCGCGCCGACCCCGGCCACCGCTCGGAGCTGCACGCCGTCCTCGGACGGGGCAAGCGCGATCTGGCGATCGACCTAAAGTCGCCCGCCGGCCTCGAGGCGGTGCGAGCGCTCGCCGCGCAGAGCGATCTCGTCGTGGAGAACTTCGCGACGGGCGCCCTCGAGCGGCTCGGCCTCGGCTATGAGGTGCTCAAGGAGTTGCGCGAGGACGTGATCCTGCTCTCCGCCTCGGGGCTCGGCCGCACCGGCCCCGACGCCGGCGCGGTCGCCTACGGCACGCTGGTGCAGTGCTTCGCCGGCTTCGCCGACCTCAACGGCTACGAGGGCCGGCCACCCACCACCGGCTTCGCCTGGTCGGACCCGGTCCTCGGTCTCCTGCTCCCCTTCGCCGCCGCCGCCGCCCTCGAGGCACGCGACCGCACGGGGCACGGACGGCACGTCGACCTCGCGATGTCCGAATCGCTGCTCTGGGCCATGCCCGGTACTCTCCTCGAAGCGCAGCGCGACGGCACGATGCCGCGCCGCCTCGGCAACCGCTCCCGCGACTTCGCGCCGCACGACCTCTACCCGGCCGACGGCCACGACCAGTGGGTCGCGATCGCGGTCACCAACGATCACCAGTGGCGCGCCCTCAGCGAGGTGATCGAGGGACTCGAGGGCGCATCGGACCTCTCGCTGCAGGAGCGACGCGACCGCTCGTCCGACCTCGATGCCACGATCGCGGCGTGGACCGGCCCGCGCGACGCGCGCGAGACCGCGGCGCAGCTCCAGGCCGCCGGCGTGCCGGCGGCGGCCTCGATGGACGGCACGATGCTGTTCGAGGACGACCACCTCTGGGCACGCGGTTTCTACGAGTCGGTCCTCGGAGACGACGGCGAGGCACGCGCCATGGTCGGGCTCCCGTGGCGCTGGGATGGCGGCACCCGTCAGCTCGAGCGCGCCTCCGCCCTCGGCGGCGACAACGCCGAGGTCCTGCGCGACCTCGTGGGCCTGAGCGCCCTCGAGATCGACGCCCTCCAGTCCGCGGGCGCCCTCGGCGGGATCGCCGCGGGCTAGGTCAGCGCATCTGCTCGAGGTGCTCGCGGTCGTGCCCGGCCACCATCGCGAGGTACCCGGCGGCGTCGAGCGGGAAGCCCGGCCAGTTCCGGCCGCCGTCGTCCTCCTCGAGCGTCGCGAGCCCGCGCCGCCACTCGTCGGCGTCGGCCTCGATCTCCGCGATCAACTGCTCAATCGACCAGCCCCGCCGCTCCTCGAGATCTCGCGCATTCAGCGCCACGTCGCCCTCTCCGTAGCTCGGGACCGGTGCCAGCGGATCGCGCGCCGCGCGGATGACGGCGACCGTGATCTTCGCGGTGTCGCCGGCGAGGTGCGCCAGGACATCGCGGCAGCTCCACCCCTCGACGGCGCTCGGCTCGTCCCAGCTGGCCTCGGGAAGCGTGCGGGCGAACGCGACGACCTCCGCCCGACTCTGCTGGATTTCGCGCGCCAGCGGCTCCACCCACGCCGCGAAGCCAACCTCGGGCATCGTCGCTCCCCCTCCACTTCGCTACAGGGATACCATCCGCTGGCGCGCCGGCGGACGAGGCGATTCGAGCCAGTCGCGCGAAGCGAAGTGCGTCAAACTCAGCGAAAGGCCGCGGGATGAGCGATCGGTACCTGGACGACTTCACGGTCGGCGAGACATTCACCACCGGCGGCATCACCTTCACCGAGGCGAACATCATCGACTTCGCGATGCACTACGACCCACAGGCCTTCCATCTCGACGTGAAGACCGCCTCCGAATCGATCTACGAGGGCCTCATCGCCAGCGGGTTCCACACGATTTCGGTCTGCTTCCGTCTGTTCATCCAGACCGGCACTCTCGCCGCCTGCAGCATGGGCTCCCCCGGCATCGACGACCTCAAGTGGCTCGCCCCCGTCCGCCCCGGCGACACCCTCCACACCGAAGTCGAGGTCATCGAGGTCAAGCCATCCTCCCGCCGTGACGACCGCGGCGTCCTCCGCCTCCAGTACTCCGCAATCAACCAGCACGACAAACCGGTCTCGACCTTCATCG
Organism: Dehalococcoidia bacterium; assembly: GCA_028279505.1. GTDB lineage: Bacteria > Chloroflexota > Dehalococcoidia > UBA2979 > UBA2979 > UBA6627. The sequence goes on along the minus strand of JANQNP010000031.1, from coordinate 42,529 downwards.
TCAATCACTTGGTGAAGCGCCAGCCCGCTTAGCCCTCCGCCCGCAACCCGTCCGACCCCTTAATACTCGGAAGCACCCTCGGCTCGCGACACGAGACCCGAAGGGCCCGAAGAGGGGTCGAAGACCCCTCAGAAGTCGCGGGATTGGTAGATCGCGTCCAGGCGAGCGCGCTGCTCGTCGTCGAGCTCGGGGAACGGCTCGCCCTTCTGGCGGATCGCCCCCGTGAAGTTCGGCCGGCGCTTCTCGTTGAACGCGCGACGACCTTCGTCCCCGTCCGCCGTCGTCTGGATCAGCAGCGTGTTGATCAGGTTCTGGACCTGCCAGGCCTCATCGGTGCGCGCCTCGCCGAAACGGACCACGAACTCCTTCATCATCCGCGTCGCGATCGGCGGCATCGACGCAATGTGCGTCGCGATCTCGCGGGCCCGCGTCACGATGTCGCCATGCGGCACCACCTCGTTGACGAGGCCGATGCGCAGCGCCTCGGGGGCGTCGACCGGCTCATCGGTGAGCAGGATCCGCATCGCGTCGGCGTAGCGAAGCTGCTTCATCAGCAGCGTGGCGCCGGGACCGTTGCCGAGCCAACCTTGCGAGAGCAAGGCGAACTTGAAGCGGGCGTGCTCCGCGGAGGCGATGCGAATGTCCGTCGAGGAGAGCAGCAGGTAGAGCCCGGCACCGGCCGCCCAGCCGTTGACGGCGCCGATCACCGGCTTCCACACGCGCGGGTAGTGATCGCCCATCCGGCCGTCGACGCCGATCGTCGCGCCGTTCACCGTCCCGGCGTGCGGCCAGTACATCTTCTGCGCGCGAAGGTATTCGCGCTCCTCCGGCGTCAGCTCGGGATGAGGGCTGATGTCGTGGCCGGCGCAGAAGTGGCGGTCACCGGTGGCGGTGATGATGCCGGCTCGAACGTCGCGATCCTCCCAGACCTGCCGCCACGCCTCCGACAGCTCGTCCGAGTGCTGCTTATCGAGGACGTTCGCCTTCTCCGGGTTGTCGATCGTGATCGTCGCGATCTGGTCCTTGGTCTCGTAGCGAATCGACATACGGCGTCCGTTCGTCAGGCCTCGATGGTCGGGGATCCGAGGGCGACTGTACGGGACGCGGCTGCCGAGGGCAGTCGTTACTCCGAAGCGGCCTGCCAGATCGCGAGCGCCGGCTTCGGCGTGCCGTCGTTCTCGCGCAGCGACACCGTCTCGAAGGCGGGGCCGCCCGGGGCGCCGATGTCGTGCTGGAACGACCAGAGGGCGAAGCGAACGTCGACGTCCTCGATCAGCTCGAGGAAGCGCACGGCGAACGCGGCCTGCTCCGACGGCGAACCGCCGTAGCCGGACTCCGGGAAGTTCGACAGCGGCTGCGAGGGCCAACCCATCTCGGTGAACGCGATCGGCAGGCCGGTGCGGTCGACGACCTCCTGGTAGTAGTCCGCGGGGATCGCCTCCGGTGACTCGAAGTCGAGGAACGGATAGGTCGACAGCCCGACGAAGTCGAGATAACCCTCGAAGGCGTCGAGGAGCTGCCAGTGTGGCGCGCGAGTCTGTCCCGAGAGGTAGCCCGCGCCCCGCATGAACTCGAGCTGGAAGCTGGCGCCCACCTCGGTGCGAGGGGAGGCCGCCTTGATCGCCTCGTACACCGCGGGCCACGCGGCGACGAACGCGTCGTAGTCGGCCGGGTGCTGCTCCCAGATCCGATTGATCTCCGCCCCGAGCACGAAGAACGGCGGCTCGTACTCCTCGACGATCGCGCTCGCCACGTCGGTGAACAGCGCCGCCGCCGCGGGGTCGGACCAGTCGAGCGTCGTCTCCATCACCCCGGTGAGCACGTCCTCCGTCGCGAACCCGACAGCGATCACCGGAACGATCCCACCCTGCTCCTCGATCCCGGCGTGGCCGCCTCGGAAGACCTCGGGGATCTCGCCGTCCGCCGTCTTATCGTCGCGCCAGCCGCCGTAGAGGCCGATCAGCGGGCCGGCTTCCTCGGCGGCGCGGTAGAGGGCACGCCAATCGTCCGCCTCCGAGCTCGGGAAGTGCCTCGGGATCAGGCCCGCCGTGCCGAACTGCGGACCGACGGGCGGCTCAGGAGTCACGGTCGCGGTGACCGAGGGCGCCGGGGAGTCGGTGGTCTGATCGGCCTCGGGCGCCGGCGTCTCGTCGTCGCATGCGAGTGCAAGCGCCACCAGCAAACCCAGCAGCGGGAGGAGCAGCGTTCGAGGGCGCGTCATGCCGCCAGTCTCGCACCCCTCGACAAGCGTGCGGTTCAGGGAAGGCCCGCAGCGCCTCCCGCGGCGACCGGGGCGTGAGGGTGAAGTAAGCTACGCCGATGCCGATCGACGCACTGACGCGCCGGGCCGACGGGACCGAGGCATCGCCTGCGGACGACCCGACCGAGCAGTGGATCAGTGCGTCCGCCACGCGCAACCACGCCATCGGTGACCCAGTCCTCGACTGGCTCGCGCGCCACGGCAAGGACCACGGCTACCTCTCGGACAGCGACCCCGCGAGGACCGCGCCGCCGTACGACGGCCGCACCGATTTCACCCGCTTCCTCTTCGAACAGGGCCGCCGCTTCGAGGAGGCGGTGGTCACGCTGCTGCGCGATCGCCACCCGACGCACGAGCTGGTCACCCTCAGCCGCGGCCACGAGGACATCCGCGACCTCGATCAGGCGAACGCCACCTTCGACGCGATGCGAGCCGGCGTGCCGATCGCCCACCAAGCGGTGCTCTGGGACGCCGAGGCGCTCGCGCACGGCGCCACCGACCTGCTGATCCGATCGGACGTGCTGCACGAGCTGTTCCCCGAGGCGCTCACGGCGGAGGAGGCGGCCGTCGCCGCGCCCGACCTCGAGGGGCCCTGGCACTATCGCGTCGTCGACGTGAAATTCACGACGCTGCGGCTGAACCCGGTCGGCGAGCCACGATCGACTGGCTCGATGCCGGCGTACCAGTGCCAGCTCTTCGTCTACAACCGCGCGCTTGGCCGGCTCCAAGGCTACGAGCCTCCCGGGGCGTATCTCCTCGGCCGGAGCTGGGAGCAGCGTCGAGGCGGCCAGACGGAACGCGGCACGGGGTGCCTCGAACGGCTCGGCTGGTTGCCGCAGGACGGTCGCGTGAGCGCGTCTCGCTCGGTCGAGGCGGCGGTGCGCGATGCGACCGCGTGGCTGCGCCGCCTGCGGGCAGAGGGCGCGGACTGGGCGATGACGCCCCAGCCGAGCGTGCGCGAGCTGTATCCGAACCTCTCGAATCAGCAGGACGGGCCCTGGCACGCTGCCAAGCTCGAGATCGCCGAGGAGATCAACGACATCTCCCTGCTCTGGCAGGTGGGCGCGAGCCGGCGCGCCGCCGCCCACGCCGCGGGCATCGTCGATTGGCGAGACCCGCGCTGCACGCCTGCGGTCCTCGGCGTCACAGGCAAGAACGCCGGGACGTTGATCGAGCTGATGGATGTGAATCGCACCGACATCGGGCCAGACGTGCGCCCCGAGCGCGTCACCGCCGCCGAGGAGACATGGCGCGCGTGGCCCACGCTCGAGTTCTACGTCGACTTCGAGACGGTCAACGATCTCGCCGACGACTTCACCCAGCTCCCCAACCGAGGGGGGCAGGCCCTGATCTTCATGGTCGGCTGCGGCCACCTCGAGGACGGCGAGTGGCAGTTCGCGTCGTTCACCGTGAACGCGCTCTCCGAGGACGAAGAGGCGCGCGTAATCGAGGAGTGGCTCGCGCACATGGCCGCGACGCGAGCGCGGCTCGCTCCCGAGGGCGATGACCCGCTCGTGATGCACTGGTCACACGCCGAGGTCACCACGTTCGAAAACGCCTACAACTCCGCCCGCGCCCGCCACCCCGATCGGGACTGGCCGTCGCCACGCTGGTTCGACTTCCTCCAGCGGGTGGTCCGTGAGGAGCCGGTGGTGGTCCGCGGATCGATGGGCTTCGGGCTGAAGTCGATGGGCCAGGCGCTCCACAACCTCGGCGAGATCGAGACCCGTTGGACCGACGGTCCGACGGACGGCCAGGGCGCGATGGTCGGGGCCTGGTGGGCGCAGGCCAGCGCCGCGGAGCTGGGCGAACCGCTCTCTGAGGACGGCCTGATGCTGGAGATCGCCCGCTACAACGAGGTCGACTGCCGCGTGATGATGGAGATCGTCCGCTACCTGCGGACCAGCCACTAGCCGCTCCGCGCCTCGCCTACCGCAGCGTGCCACCCGCCTCCTCGGCACGTACATCCGCCTCGGTCATGTCGAGCCACTCACCGAGGACGGCGACGTTGTCCGCGCCGACCGCGCGCGGAGCGCGGTACTGGTCGACCGGCGTCTTCGAGAAGCGCAGCGGCAGCCGGTCGACCGGGGTCGGTCCCTCGTACGCACCGCTGTCCTCGGTCTCCGTGAAGAACCCGGTCGCTGCGAGCTGCGGGTCGCGGTGCACGAGGTCCGCGCCCGTCTGGACGACGCCCGCCGCCACGCCGGCGCCCTGCAGCAGGTCTTGCACCTCGGTCGCGTCGAGCGTGCTGGTCCACCTCTCGAGGTGGGCGTCGAGCTCATCGGAGTGATCGACCCGCCCGCGCGCGGTGTCGTAGCGAGGATCCCGCGCCCACTCGGGGTCACCTAGGAGTGCACGCAGCCGGTGCCAGTGCTGATCGGTCATCACCGCGATCGCGACCCACCGGTCCTCGCCGAGGCACGGATACGTGTCGTGCGGCGCCGCGACCTCGTAGCGATGGCGGTTCCCGCCGGGGCGGTGCGCCTCCTCGTTGGCGAAGTAGTCGAGGAGCGCCGCCCCCGTGAGCTGGACACCGAGCTCGTACTGCGCGAAGTCGACGCGCTGGCCCCGTCCCGAGGCACGACGACGCTCGAGGGCGGCCAGGATCACGGTTGCGGCGTGGAGGCCCGCCTGGTGATCGTTGAACGAGTTGCCGATCCCGATGTCCTCACGGCCCTCCACGCCGGTGAGGTAGGTCAGCCCGGAGAGCGCGTGGACGGTGGGCGCGTAGGAGACGAAGTCGCGCCACGGACCGCTGTCGCCCATCCCAGACATCTGGACGTACGTGACACCGGGATTGACCTCGGCGATCGCCTCGTAGCCGATTCCCCAGCGGTCCAGCACCCGGGGCGAGAAATTCTCGATCACCACATCGGCGCGCTCCGCGAGCGCCCGCGCGATCTCCCTCGCGCGCTCGGTCGACATGTCGAGGGCCAGCGACCGCTTGTTTCGGTTCCACATCCGGTAGTACGAGCCGACCGGGGTGTTGCCCGGCCGCGCCTCCGACACCACCTTCACGACATCCGCCCCGAGATCCCCGAGGATCCGCGTCGCGAACGGCCCCGCGAGAACATGCGTGAAGTCGAGGACGCGGACACCCTCCAGCGGGCGGGCCATCAGTCGACCCAGCCGATCTCGGCGAGCACCTCGGCGGTGTCACCCCCCGGCGTCGCGGCGCGACGCCTGCTGGCAACCGGCGTCTCTTCGAGGCGGTATGGGGCGCCCGGCCCTCGGACGGTGCTGCCACCGAGGTCGTACTCCCCCCACCAGCCGCGATCCTCGAGCTGCGGACTCGCGGCCACGCGGTCGGGCGACAGGACCCAGCCGTAGGGGAAGTGACGGCGTTGGGCCTCGAAGAAGAACTCCTCGACGTCCCAATTGGCGACCCAGTCGCGCATCACCTCCATCATCCGCAACCCGAATGCGCGCGGCTCCTCGGGGTCCTGGTACCGCGGGTCGAGCAAGTCTGCCTCCGCGCCAACCTCGATTAGCCACGCGAGCTGCTTCATCGGGTCCGGGGTCACCGTGACCATGACCGAGCCGTCCCGGGCGCCCATCACCTCGTAGGCGTCGGACCAGTGCAGCGAGGCGCGCCGCGGCAGCACATCGCCCTCGGCGAACGGCAGCGCCTCGTGATGCCATGCCCACATCAGCACGTGCTCGAGGCAGCTCGGCACCGCCTCGTGGACGGCCAGCTCGACGAGCTGGCCCTCGCCCGTCTCCCGCGCGTGGTACAGCGCGGAGAGAGCACCAATCGCCGCGTACGCGCCAGTCGTTCCGTGGTGCAGCTCGCCGTAGCCGTTGAGCGGCTTCGTGTCGACGTCCCCGGTCGTTGCGACGAACCCACCGAGCGCGCCCGCCACCAGGTCGGTCGAGGCGAAGCCTGCCCACGGGCCGGCTGTGCCAAACGAGGTCACCGAGACGACCACCAGCGCCGGCTGCTCCTCGAGGAGTGCGGCCACCTCGATGCCCGCCCGAGGGAGCACCTCCGTCTCGATGACGACGTCCGAGGCTAGCGCCAGCCGGCGCAGCCGCGCCCGCCCGTCGTCGCTCTCGAGGTCGAGTGCCACCGACCGACGGTTCGATCCGTAGTAGACGTAGTAGAGCGAGTGCTCCTCGCCGTCGCCGCCGGCCGCGAACGGTCCGCGTCGACGCAGTCGATCGCCCTCGGGCGGTTCGATGCGGATCACGTCCGCGCCGAGGTCGGCGAGTAGCTTCGTGCCGTAGATCGCCCGCTCGTCGGCCAGGTCGAGCACGCGGACGCCAGCGAGCGCCCCGGTAGGATCCGATGCGGGATTGTCAGTCATCCCGCGCATGCTACCGGCGTCAGCGTCAGGCGTCGGTCACCCTGACAACCAGCTTGCCGGTGTTCTTCCCCTCGAACAGCATCGCCAGCGCCTCTGGGGCACGCTCCAGCCCGTCGACCACGTGCAGCGCCTGCTTCAGCTCGCCTTCGCGCAGGCGCTGCGAGATCCAGCGACGTGCCTCGGGAAACTCGTCCGCGTAGTCAGAGACGATGAAGCCCTCCACGCGCGCTCGCTTCCCGATCAGGACGCCGAGGTTCTTCACCCCGTACAGCTCCTCCGCCGCCGTCTGCGAGATGCGACCGCAGATCACGGCGCGCCCCTTCAACCGCAGGTTCGCCAGCGCCGCATCGAGGGTCTCGCCACCGACGTTGTCGAAGAACACGTCGACACCGTTCGGGCACGCCCCCGCGATCGCAGCCTCGAGGTGGTCGACCGCCTTATAGTCGATCGCCGCGTCGAAGCCCAGGTCCTCGGTCAGCCGCGCGCACTTCTCCGGGCCACCGGCGATGCCGACGACAGTGCAGCCCTCGATCTTCGCGATCTGCCCGACCATCTGACCGACCGCCCCCGCCGCACCCGACACGAGCACGGTCTCCCCGGGCTGAATCGCCCCCACCTCGCGGATCCCGAAGTACGCGGTCAGCCCGGTCGTCCCGATCGGCCCCGCCCAGTCCTCGATCGTCCCGAGGCCCAGATCGAGCTTCGTCGCCTCGCTCGCGGGGAGCGTCGGGTGGCTCTGCCACCCGGGCCGCGCCGCCACCACGTCGCCCACCTCGAACGCTTCGTCGCGGCTCTGGAGGACACGGGCGATGCCACCTCCGCGCATCACCGCGCCGAGCGGGATCGGCGGCACGTACCCCGGGTCCTCGTTCATCCAGACGCGCATCGCCGGGTCGATCGAGGCGTAGACGGTCTCCAGCAGCAGCTCACCGTCCTCGGGCACGCGCGCCGGCTCCTCGGTGGCCTCGAAGTGCTCGGCACTCGGCGCGCCGGTCGGGCGCGCGATGAGGCGGAGCTGGTGGTTGGTCAGTTCGGTCATCGCCATCCTCGAATCAAGATCGAACCCACGCTGATGGGCTTGGTGATCGGCAATGGCGGACTCCTCGAGAGCACGCTGAAGTTATGGAATTGCCCTAAATCGTGCGAGCGCGCCTCAGCGCAAGCCCGACATCCCTGGCTGGCCTGGGTGCGATCCACTGGGAGACCTAGCGACCACAGCTCATTCCGTCAGATTCCCGCCCTGCGAGTCACATATCTGGTGTTGCGATCGAGCCGAACGAGGAGGCACCGTGAACGAGCATGACGATGTCGTCGAGACCCCCGACGACCTGTTGGCTGCCGAGATGCAGTCACGACGGGAACGTCTCTTCGAAGCCTCTCAGTTGCACGACTGGGCCCGGATCAAGTCACGAGCCCGTGATCTACGCGCCGTCGCCTCAGAGGTCCTAGAAGCAGAGACTTCCGATCCCTTCCGGGAGCTTGACGGGATCGCATCTCGGACAAGAGAGGAAGCGAGCCGCGCGTTTGAGGAGGCATCGCGACTAGAGGCCGCTGCTGAATCGCGACTCAGTCAGCTGGGCGACGACAGTCGCAACGCATGGGATGCGATCAGGAGGCAGCGCGACTCATGGGCGGGGTCGACGCGTCGTTACGGGGCTCTTAGCGTCGGCGTCCGCCTGATCCTGCTGTTTTCCACAGCCGTAGTCGCTGGAACCACAAGCATCGACGGGACTCCGAGCAACGATATCCTCGAGTATCTCGTCGAATGGACGCCGTTCTTTGCGATCACCGCGGCCTTCCTCACGGCTCTCGATACTTGGCTGAAGCCGCGAGACAAATGGCGGGGATTCATGGAGATGAGGGATCGCGCCCAGGCGCTGTATGAACGGGTCGCGGCCTTAAAGGACGGACAGGCAGAGATCGAGATCCGGAACTACTTCGACCAGCTCGCGTCAATCAGAGACGACCACCGTGAGAAGAACGTCATCTAGTCGCGTCCAGAGGTCCCCGTCAGAATGAACGCCTCGCCACCCCTCGATCGCCGCTTGGGAGCTCTTGTCAGGCCGGGTTCCAGATCTTGAGCCGCTGCTGGTAGGTCTGCCATGCGAGTTCGATGTCGGCGAGGTACTGCGGCAGCTCCTCGATGCGGAGCGCCTGCGCACCGTCGACCAGCGCCTCCTCCGGGTTGGGGTGGAAGTCGACCAGCACGAGGTTCGCGCCGGCGACGACACCCTGCGCGCTCACATGCGCGATGTCGAGGATGCCGTCTGGGGCGCCGTGGCGCGTACCCACGGAGTGCGACGGGTCGACGCAGACCGGCATACGCGTCAGACGCTTCACCGTGGGGACGTGGCCGAAGTCGACCATCATCCGGTGCGGGGCGCCGAGGTCGCTGCGCATGCCGCGCAAGCAGAAGATGACGTTCGAGTTGCCCTCGCTGGCCAGGTACTCGGCCGCGTTCAGCGAGTCGCTGAGCGTGATGCCGAACCCGCGCTTCACAAGCGCCGGGTAGGTCTTCTGACGGCCGATCGCCTTCAGCAGCTCGAAGTTCTGGCTGTTGCGGGTGCCGACCTGCAGGAGCACGCCCGTCGGCCGGCCGAGCTTCTCGAGGGCGGTGTCGATCTCCTCGATGTGCGACTCGTGCGTGACCTCCATCGAGATCACCTTGATGCCGTACTGGCCCGCCAGCTCGAAGACGTATGGCAGGCACTCCTTGCCATGGCCCTGGAAGGAGTAGGGGTTGGTGCGCGGCTTGTAGGCGCCCATCCGCGTCAGCGTGTGCCCGTTCTCCTGGAGCGCCTTCATCATCGTCTCGACGTTCGCCGGGTTATCGACGGCGCAGAGCCCCGGAAGGACGTTGAACGTCTCCTGGCTGAACTCGACCCCGTTGTAGACGAAGCCAGTCTCCCGCTCCCCCTCGGTGTGACGACCGAGGACCCGGTACCCCTCGGAGATCCGGATCGCGCGTTCGACCGCCGGCAGCGCCGCCACCTGGTCGAGGTCCACCGCGGCCGTGTTGCCGAGCAGGTAGATCTCCGTGAGCTTGCGGGTCTTGCCCTGAATCGTGTTCACGCTCAGCTCGACGCCGGGGAGCTGCTCCAGGTACTCCCACGTCTGGCGGTACTCGAGGCTGTCTTCGTCGACGTCCGGGTGAAGGATGGCAAGCATTGAGGGCTCTCACACTGTCTCGGCTGGGGTCCTTCGATCGTACTGCGAGCGACCGTCAGCGTCCGTCAGCGAGGTTGCCCCTCGGTCGAGCTACGGCCGCGTGAGCTCCTCGACGGCCCCATCGATGTAGAGGATCTCGAACGCGCTCGCGACCACCGGCGCCAGCCGTGCCAGCTCGATCTCGTAGTCGAGCGCGAGCCGCTCGGCGATCTCGAGCACCGATCGATTCCCATCGGCGAGCGCGAGGGCGGCCGCCACCACCGGGCTGATCGGGACTCCCGAGGGCCGGTCCGGCGACCGCACGACGTGCGAGCGGACGAACGCGCCACCCTCGAGGACCGGCTCGATCACCAGTTCCACCCCCGCCGCGACGCGAGGAACCGCTCCGGCCACGGCAGGCCGGCTCTCCTCGGCGGCGGCCTGGCGCGCGGCGCGCTCCATCTCCGTGCTCCGCACCGCTGCGACGAACGCCTCGGGCGCCTCGCCGCGATCGAGGACGACCCGCTCATACCCGGCCGCCGGCTGCCCTGCGACCGCGTTCACGAACGCGGCGCGCGCGGGCAGGTCGGCGCTCTCCGGATCCAGTCGCCGCGCCTCCCAGAAGTAGGAGTCCGCGGTGCGATTGCTGGAGTAGAACAGCTTCGCCAGCTCTCGGAAGTGGTCGTACTGCTGCAGGTACAGCCGCTCGTAGACGGGTCGCGATTCCTCGGCGAGCTGCTCATCTTCCATCAGCGTCGAGACGTAGGCGGCCGCCAGCACGCCCGCGTTCATCGCGAGGTGCACGCCCGACGAGAACAGCGGATCGACGAAGCACGCCGCGTCGCCGGCAAGGACGTACCCATCGCCGATCAGCGACGTCGCCACGTACGACCAGTCGCGGATCGCGCGCGGTTCGCCCTCGAGCCGGGCGTTCGCGAGCAACGAGGCGGTGCGGGGCGCCGAGGCGACGTGCTCGGCGAGGAACGCCTGAAGGTCTCCACCCTCGATCCGCTCGCGCGCCCGCTCCGAGTCGACGACCACGCCCACGCTGGCGCGACCGTCGTGCAGTGGGATCGTCCAGCACCAGCCGTCGGCATGCGCCTCAACGAGGATGTTGTTCTCGTCGGGAGAGGGCAGCCGTTCCGCGTCGCGGTAGTAGCCGTGGACGGCGAGGTTGCGGAAGAAGTCATCCCACCGCCGCAGTCCGAGGGCGTTCGCGACGAGGGCCTGCTGCCCGCTCGCGTCGACCACGACGTGCGCTGTCGCCTCACCGCGGCTGCCGTCGTCGTCCTCGAAGACCACGCCGGTGACGCGGTCGCCCCAGCCGGCATCGGTACGCAGCACCTCGACAACGCGGTGCTCCTCGCGAACATCCGCCCCAAGCGTGGCGGCATGGCGCAGCAGGATCTCGTCGAACTGCGCCCGAACCACCTGGTAGGCGTGCGGATAGGTGCGATTCGTTTCCTGGAAGTACCAGCTCCACGGCTCGGGCGAGCTGCCCCAGACCATCGTCGCGCCGTACTTCTTGAGGAACCCGGCGTCCTCGACGGGCTGCCGGATCCCCAGCTCCTCGAGGATCGGTAACGACGCCGGAAGCAACGACTCCCCGACATGCTCCCGGGGAAAGCGCTCCCGCTCGAGGACCAACACTCGCGCACCGCGCTTCGCGAGCAACCCGGCCGTGGTCGACCCGGCCGGCCCTCCACCGATCACGATCGCGTCGAATTGAGTGTCCGAGGTCATCGCCTAGAGATACGCGAACGAGCAGCCAGCGACAAAGCCAGGTAGCGGCCCCCTCACCGTCAGCGCGAAACGCGCGATCAGACCTCCAGCACCCCGAAACGAGGCGCGAAGCGTCAGAAGGGGTCGAAGACCCTCGACGAGCCTAGCCGCCGGCGGCGCTTGCCTCTTCGAGCTGCGGGATCGGCTCGTTCGTCTGTGTGTCGACCTCGAACGAACTCTTGAGCTCGAGCTCCTCGGCCATCTCGCGCACCGCGGGCAGCACATCCGAACCCATCAGCTTCAGGCTGCGCATCGAGTCCTCGTGCGTCATCGCGCCGTCGCCGTCCCAGAAGAAGATCGTGCCGGGGCGCAACGTCTCCAGGACGTGGCGAATCTTCGGGATCACCGAGTCCGGCGTCCCCGAGATGATCGTGTAGTTCTCCAGCTGCGTGTCGTAGTCCGCCTGCATCGCCGGTGCCGGGCCACCACGGGCGGGCGGCGCCGGCTCGGCCGCCTTGTCATCCTTCGCCTCGTCCGGGTTGTCCTTCGCCACCTGGTCGGCGTCCCGGCCTCTCGAGGCCGCGACGAACCCCACCTGCCCTGTCGGTAGCAGGTTCTTGCGGTCGGTCAGTCCCGGCAGGTTCTGAAGCACCGGCGACGCCGTGCCACGCGACCCCTCGAGGAAGATGTTCCCCGGTCCGTCGAGAAACTTCTTGCCGACCTCGTAGGCCAGCTCCTCGGTCTCCTCTACGTGCACCTTGAATAGGTAGCCAATGTGCTGAGAACCGGCCTCGTACCCGTTCTCGCGGGCGACCTCGCGGTAGTAGTCGAACGATGCCTTCGTCGGCTCCAGGCGCGTCGACAGCATCAGGTACGGGTAGCGGTGCTCCGCAGCCCACTTCACCGTGTTCTTCGAGACGACCCCGGGGATCATGATCTGCGGGTGCGGCTTCTGGTACGGCCGCATCCACGGGTTCACGTAGCGGTAGTCGTAGTGCTCGCCCTCCCAGCGGAACGGCCCGTCGTCGGTCCACGCCTTCACGATGAAGTCGTGCGCCTCCTGGAACCGCTCCCAGTTGAACGGCGGCTGCGCGTTGTGGGCGATGCTCTCGCGGCCAGTGCCGCGGACCCAGCCCGTGACGAGTCGACCACGCGAGATCATGTCGATCGTCGCCAGCTCCTCGGCGAGCCACAGCGGGTCATCCCAGATCGGCAGCACGTTCCCGTTGAGGACGATCTTCACCTTCTCGGTGATCCGGGCGAGGATCGCCGCCTCGGTGTTGACGGTGCCGCCCATGCAGAACGGTGTCGAGTGGTGCTCGTTGAGCATCACCGCGTCGAACCCGGCCTCCTCCGTCGCCACCTGCTCATCCAGGTAGCGGTTGTAGAGATCGGCGCCGAGCTGCGAGTCGTACTCGCCGTTGCTGATCGACAGATCCTGGATCGATCGGCCCGTCGCCCCGAAGTATCCCGAGGCCGGGTCCTGGTACGGGCGTTCGGTGAAGCGTCCGATGAGCATGGTCGAGTCCTCTTCCTAGACCGTGGCCTGCGCGGCGATCAGCTGGGCGAGCTCCTCGGGCGCGTCCCACTCAACGAGGTGCCCGGCATTCGGCACGACCTCCAGTCGAGCATTCGGGATGCGCTCGGCGTACTGCAGCCCGCTGTCCTTCGGGATGATGCGATCGTCATCGCCCCAGACCACGAGCGTGGGTGTCTTCACCTCGCAGAGGAGGTGCGGAAGCCGGCGGCTGAACATGTACGGGCTCCAGCTGACCCTGGCCGTCATGATCCGGCTGAACTCCCAGATGTCCTTGATGTCGGGATGTAGCTCCGAACCGAACCGCGCCTCGAAGCGGGCCTCGTCGCTGAACCCCTGCCGAACGTAGGCGGCGTGCTCGATCAGCATCTGGTCGACGATCTCGCCCTCACGAGGTTTGAGTCCGGCCGCGCCGACGAGCACCAGCGACTTCAGCCGCTCCTCGTTCGCGGTCGCCAACTCGGCCGCGACGAAGCCGCCGAAGCCGAGCCCCACCAACGTCACGTCGGTCAGATCGAGGCGTTCGAGCATCCTCGATACCAGGAGCGCGATGTCGCGCGGTTCGCGTGCCCAGTCGGGGCGCTCGGACTCGCCGAACCCCGGCAGATCGGGCGTGATCACGCGGAACTGCGCGGCGAGCTTCTCCTCGAGCGCGTCCCAACCCAGCGTCCCGATCGACCGGTGGAGGATCACGACGGGGGCGCCGTCGCCGCCCTCGCGGAGGTGCAGATCGAGGTCGGCTACCGGGATGACTCGGCGTTGCGTCGCGATTGCGGTCGCAGTGGTCACGGTCAGCTCACCGCCTTTCCAGCGGACGATACCGACCGCGTCCTCGGGCACGCAATGTTCGCTGGCGTACCTAAATCACGCCGGACTCGCGCAGCGCGCTGATCTTGTCCCAGTCATACCCGAGGTCGAGGAGCGTCTCCTCGGTGTGCTGTCCCAGCTCAGGGGCGGGCCCCTGAATGCTGCCGGGCGTCTCGCTCAGCTCGAACGGGACGCCGACCACCTTGTGGTCGGGAAAGTTGGGGTGATCCAGCTTCGCGAGGTACCCGTTCACCCAGAACTGCTCCTCGTTCGCCATCTGCTCGTAGCTGTACACCGGCCCGCATGGCACGTCGTTCGCCACGAGGTTGTCGATCCACTTCTGTCGAGGACCGCGCTTGAACGAGACCGCCAGCTCCTCCAGCAGCCACCCTGAGTTGTCGCGTCGTGCGAACGGGTCGGCCGACCGCTCGTCGGTGATCAGGTCTTCGCGCTCGATGGCGATGCACAGCAGCGGCCAGTGCTTCGGCGTCAGCACGCCGATCGTCAGCCACTCCCCGTCGGAGCACTGGTACGGCGAGAAGGTGGGGTTGACGTACTTCGTCGTCGGCTCGTTCTCGACGTGGAGGTAGCGCTGGATGCTGAGCGCCTGGAGCGTCGCCATGGCACCCATCTGTGACGTGTCGACCTTCTGGCCCACGCCGTGACGTTCGCGCGCGACGAGGGCGGTCATCACGGCGTAGGCGAAGACCATGCTGCCGACCTGATCGGCGAGCCCCCATGAGATCAACACCGGGTCGTTCCCCGGCCCGCCGGCCTGGCCGATCATCGCCCCTGAGATGCCCTGCGAGACGATGTCGAACGAGCCACGATTGGTCCACTCCCCACGAGGGCCGAAGCCGCTGTTCACCGCGTAGATCAGCTGCGGGTTCAGCTCCCGCATCGCCTCGTAGCCGAACCCGAGGGAATCGAGGAGTCCCGGCCGGAAGTTCTCCATGAGCACGTCCGCGTCCTTGACGAGGGCGCGAATGATCTCCGCGCCCTCCGGCGAACCGAGGTCGACCGTGATCGACCTCTTGCCCCGATCCAGCGCCTCGAAGTAGGCGCAGAACCCGTCTTCGCCCCGTCCGAGGGCGCGTCCTGGGTCGCCTTCGCCCGGCCGCTCCACCTTGATCACCTGCGCGCCCATGTCGCTCAGCATCACCGTCGCGTGCGGGCCGTTCTGGAAGCGGGTGAAGTCGATGACCTTGATGCCCTCGAGTGGTGCCGGCATGCGTCGTTCCTCGTCAGTCTCGGATCACTGGTGAACGGCGCCAGCCTACACCCCGCGAGCGGGCGCGATTAGCATGCGTCGCGGCAATCAAACCCGGTTCGAACCACCGGGTTCGCAAACAACTATTCGAGGAGAGGTGTCAGGCGATGGCGGAGACCAAGGGAGCGACGCTGGTCGCGCGGCAGCTAAAGGCGAGTGGCATCGACCACATCTTTACCGTGCTCGGCGGCCCGATGATCGACGTCCTCGCCGAATGCAACAGCGAGGGCATCCGCGTCATCAACTGCCGGCACGAGATGAACGCCTGCTTCGCCGCCTCGGCCTGGGGTTACCTCAACCAGAAGCCGGGGGTGATGGTCGCCGCCTCCGGCCCGGCGATGACCAACACCGTCACCCCGATGTACGTCGCCACCCAGAGCGCGATGCCGCTGATCGTCCTCGGCGGGTCTGCCGCCGAAGGCGGGCTCGGCTTCGGCTCCTTCCAGGAGGCCGATCAGGTCGCCTTCGCGCAGCCGGCCACCAAGTGGGCGCAGCGCGTCGACCAGGCCGAGCGCATCCCGGAGTTCCTCCACCTCGCGATCTCGCGCGCCCAGTACGGCCGGCCGGGCGCCGTGTACCTCGACTTCCCCGGCAACCTCGTCTCCGGTCCCGGCCGCGTCGAGGAGAGCGACGCCCCGCTTCGCGAGTCCGCGCCGGAGGTCTCCTTCGCCGCACCCGACCCCGCCTCGATCGAGCGGATCGCGGACATGCTCGCATCCGCTGAGCGACCGCTCGTGATGATCGGCAAGGGCGCGGCCTGGGGCGACGCCGGGCTCGCGCTGACGCGGCTCGCCGACCTCGGGATCCCGTTCATCGCCTCGCCGATGGGACGCGGCACGGTGGCCGACGACCACGACTCGAACGCCGGCGCCGCCCGCTCCGCCGCGATGCGCGGCGCCGACGCGGTGCTGATGGTGGGCGCGCGCTTCAACTGGATGTTCCAGCTCGGCAGCCGCCTGCCGGCGAACGCGCGGATCGCGCAGATCGACGTCGAGCCCGAGGAGTTTCACTCGGCGGCGAACGTCGAGCTCGGCCTCGTCGCCGACTGCCGCGTCGGCGTCGAGGCACTCAACGAGGCGCTGGCCGGCCGCGAGCTGCGATCGTCCTCGAGCGGCTGGCTCGCCCAACTGCAGGAGCAGGCGCGGGAGAACGAGGGCAACGTCGCCGAGCAGCTCACCTCGGACCAGCAGCCAATCAACCACTACCGGCTGATCGCGGACGTACGCGACTCCCTCGAGCGCGACGCAATCGTGACCGAGGACGGCGAGTTCACGATGGCCGTCATGCGCCAGGTGATGCCGACCCACGTCGGACGGCACCGCTTCGGCGCCGGCACGACCGGCTGCATGGGCACCGGGTTGCCATATGCCGTGGGCGCGAAGCTCGCGCGGCCAGAGCGGCAGGTGGTGGCCGTCCTCGGCGACTACGCCTTCGGCGCGGCGGCTATGGAGGTCGAGACCTGCGCCCGCCTCGATATCCCAATCGTCATCGTCGTGTCGAACAACGCCGGCATCGCGGCGCACACGATCCAGGACCGCAGCTTCCCGGCGGATGCGCCGCCGATCGCGACGCTGCTCCCCGCTGACTACGAGCGGATGGTCGAGATGGTCGGCGGCTACGCCGAGCGAGTCACCGACCCCGCGGAGATCCGCCCGGCCATGGACCGCGCCTTCGCCTCGGGCAAGGTCTCGCTGCTGAACGTCATTACCGACCCGAAGGCCTCGCGAGGTGGCGGCGGCTACCTGTAGCCGCCCCACCGAGGGCCGTCACACCGTCGCCGCGCCTCGATACTCGTCGCGCAGCGCCGTCGGCGTCGTCGCCGCCAGCGCCGCCGGCACACCGACGGCCGCGACCACCACCGCCGCGATCAACCACCCGACGGTGTAGTCACCCTCGAGGTCCACGACGCGCCCGACCACCCACGGGCCCACCGCCCCGCCGGTGGTCGAGAGGAACTGCATCGTGCCGTTGATCGTGCCGAAGTGGGTGGTGCCGAAGTAGTCGGCGGTCATCGACGGGCGTAGTGGGATCGTCCCGCCGAAGCCGGGCGCGCCGATCGCGATCCCGATCATCGCGACCCACAGGTTCGGAGCCACGGCGACGATCAGCAGCCCGACCGAGAGCATCCCGATCGCCGCCGCCATCATCAGGCGCTTCGGGTACTTGTCGCCCAGGAACCCGAAGCCCAGCCGGCCGACGATCGAGGAGAGCGTGAACACCGCGACCGAGCTACTCGCGAGCGCCTTCGACAGCCCCAGCTCCGTCTCGAGATAGGGGATCTGGTGCACCACCAGCGCCACGAACCCGAAGCTGCTCCCCAGCATCGCCAGCGAGAGCAGCAGGAACGCATGTGAGCTGATCGCGCGACGGACCGGAACGCCCCACTCCTCGGCCTCCTCGAGCTCCTCGTCGGGGATCTCGAACGGGTCGCGGTGGCGTCCGTCGAGCGGCTGCGGGTGCCCGGCCGGCCTCGAACGGACGTTGCTCCCCACCACGAGGCCGACGACAAGCATCACCGCTGCGAGGACGCGCAGCGCCCAACGCCACCCGGCGGCGTCCACGAGCAGGCCGATCAGCACGACGAAGATGCCGCCTAGCCCGCCGCCGAGGGTCATCAGCGACATCGCGAACGCGCGCCGCTGGCGGAACCACGTGGAGATCGCGGTGAGACCGACCTGCCCGCCCGCCGAACTCGAGCCGAGGGCGATCACGACCATCACCGCGTAGAAGTGCCAGAGCTCCTGCATGAACGACATCGCGAGGACGCCGGCGGCGGCGATCGAGATGCCGGTGAAGAGCACACGTTTCGGGCCGACCCGATCGAGCGCCACCCCGACGATGATCGCGCCGACGCCGCCGATCTCGTTCCGCAGCGAGAAGGCGAGCGCCGTCGAGGCGTTGCTCCACCCGAACTCGTCGCGAACCTCGTTGAAGATGGTGCCGAAGCCGTAGAAGAAGGTTGCGGCAACGACCAGGACGATCACGCCCGACGAGCCGACGACGAGCCAGCCCTCGTACACGTTCGGGAACATCCTGCGGAGCATCGAACCCTTGCCCGCGGTACTGGCGCCGGTGCCGTCCGCCTCCAGACCATGGCATCGAGGGCGGTCTCGTTCTACCGCTCCTCCGGAAGTTACTTCGTGGTTGCGCCAGCGACCGCTACGGATCGCCGAGGATCGCTCGAGCCTTTCGAGCGGCAACCAGCACCGGGTCCCAGACTCCTGAGAACGGTGGGGCGTAGGACAGGTCGACGTTGATCAGCGCGTCGATCGTCATCTCGTTCCAGAGCGCCATCGCGACCGCGTCGATCCGCTTCGCCGAGCCGGCTCCGCCCACGATCTGCGCCCCCAGCAGCCGCCGAGTGGCCCGGTCCGTGAGCGCCTTCATCGTCATCCGTTCGGCCTCCGGCCAATAGCCAGACGCGGTCGTCGATTCGAAGGTGTCCGCGACGTAGTCGAGGCCGAGCGCCTGGCACTCCGTCTCGGTGAGCCCTGTGCGCCCGATCTCGAGGTCGCAGAGCTTCGTCACCGCCGTACCCAGCACCCCGGGAAACGCCTCGTCCCCACCGCCGAGGTTCACCCCGGCGATCCGCCCCTGCTTGTTCGCGACGGTTCCGAGGTGAAAGTTCACCGGCTTCCCCGAGATCCGGTGGCGTGCCTCGGCACAATCGCCCGCCGCCCAGACGCCGGGGACCTGCGTGCGCTGGTGGTCGTCCACCAGGATCGCGCCGCTCTCTCCTACCGGGATCCCGTTCTGCGTCGCCAGCCACACTTCGGCGTGGCTTCCGAGGCCGAGCAGAACCACGTCGGCATCGATCCGATCGGGACCGTCGCAGGCTACAGCCGTGACATGGTCATCGCCCTCGATGCACTCGATGCGCTGATCGGTGCGAACATCGAACCCCTGCGCCTCGGCCGCCGCGCGCACGAGGTCGCCCATATCCGGATCGAGCTGCGGATCGAGGAGCGACGGCGCCGCCGTCACGATCGTCACCGGGATCCCGTGCCGGTCGAACGCCTCGGCCATCTCGATCCCGATGTACCCACCGCCGATCACGACGGCACGCTTCGGCGCGTGCTCGTCGATCATCCACCGGACAGCCAGCGCGTCATCGAGGGTGTGCATCTGATAGACGCCCGGCAGATCGGCGCCGTCGATCGGCGGACGGTTCGGCTCGGCGCCGGTGGCGAGCAACAGCTCGTCGTACGGCTCGCTTCGCTCGGCGCCGCCGTCCACGGCTCGCACCGCCACCCGCCGCGCCTCCGTGTCGATCGACGTCACCTCGTGCCGGATATGCACCTCGATGTCGCGCGCGGCGAACTCCTCCGGCGTGCGCGCGATCAGATCGTCGATCTCGGTGACGTAGTCACCGACGAAGTACGGCTCGCCGCAGGCGGAGTACGAGACGAACGAAGAGCGCTCGAAGACGACGATCTCGAGGTCATCGGGCCCCCGCCGCCGGCGCGCCTCGGAGGCGGCGGACATGCCGGCGGCGTCGCCGCCGATCACTAAGAGGCGTTCGGACATGTCGAGATCCGTTCGTGCTAGTGGCGGGTCGAGGCGGCGCGGATGATCCAGCGCGCAAGCGCGATCAACGCGCGATCGATCGTACTCGGCGACAGGGTGCCATTACGCGCCTCGCCCCACCTCGGAAGGGCTGACCGCGTCCAGCACGGCCTCCGAGGCCCGTACCAGCGCGTAGTCGAGCACGCCGAGCGTCAGCCCAATCAGCCCACCCACTCCGAACGCGACGGCGCCAGCAACGATGCCGAATGGGACGATGATCAGCGCCCGGAGCAACGCCTCTCCGTCGAGCGTCAGCACGCCGTAGGCCGCGAGCACGAGCGCGCCGCCGAACGACGGGACGATCACGATTGCAGCGCCGGCGAACCCGCCCCACGGGACTGCGGCCTCGATGGCTTCAGCCAGCCCCGCTGCGTTGGGCCATCCGAGCCGGCGCAGCGCTCCCGATGTCGTCACCCAGATGACCGCCCAGAGGTACGCGAAGAGGCCGAGGCCGAGCAGCGTGTTGAGGTCGTCTAACGTCTCACCGAGGTCGCCGAAGAAGTAGATCAGGACGACGATGACCAGCACGAGCATGGATGCATGGAAGGTCGCGAGCGCAACCGTGATCGCCGCACTCGGTGTCCGAGGGTCAAGCTGTTTCAGGCGCTCAGCCATGAGCGAGCCAGACCGCCGCAGCCACGATGGCGCCGCTGAATCCCGCGGTCGTGGCATACCACCTCGCGAGGGCGACCACGCGCACCCGCGCTTCGAGGTCTCGCAGCCGCGCGACGGCGAGCACTCGCACCACTGACAGCAGCATCAGCACGAACACGAGCGTCAGCTTCAACGAGAGCTTCTGCCCCCAGTCGGTGTCCGGGCCCGGCAGTCCGCGACCGAAGACACCGAGATTGCCAACGCCGGTGGCCACGATCGCGCCGAGGGCGAGCCAGAAGGCCAGCTCGTACCGGGTCGCGGCTGCGACGAACGCGGAGCCTCGGTCAGTGGCGGGCGCTGTCCATCCCGCGATCGCGATGCCGAGCGATCCACCAACCAGCACCGTCGCCGCCAGTACGTGAACCATCCGGACGGCGACGTGCGTGACGTGCCCGTCCATCCGAGGGCGTCAGGCGCTTCCGAGGCCGACGTGACCCGCCCGGGCCTGCTCCCCCGCGTGGTACGAGCTGCGAACGAGCGGCCCGGCCTCGACGTGGTCGAAGCCGAGCTCAAGGCCGTACGCCTTCAGCTCCGCGTACTCGTCGGGATGCACCCAGCGGTCGACCGGCAGATGCTTCTCCGTCGGCCGGAGGTACTGCCCGATCGTGATCAGGTCGACGCCGGCGTCGCGGACATCCTCGAGGCTGCGCTTCATCTCCTCGAGGCGCTCGCCGATCCCGACCATGAACCCGGTCTTCACCGGAATGTCGGGGGCCTGCCGCTTCGACTCGCCGAAGAGCGCGAGCGTCCGCTGATAGTCACCCTTCGGCCGCACCCTCGGGTACAGCCGCGGCACGGATTCGGTGTTGTGATTGAGCACCACCGGCCGCGCTTCCAGCACGGTCCCGAGGGCGTCCCAATCGCCCTCGAAGTCCGGGATCAGCACCTCGACGTCGCACGACGGCGTCCGATACCGCACAGCGCGAATACAGGCGGCGAAGATGCTCGCCCCACCGTCCACGACGTCGTCACGATTCACCGAGGTGATTACCGCGTAGTCGAGGCCAAGCGTCTCGACCGCCTGCGCGAGCCGCACCGGCTCCAGCGGGTCGATCGCCTCAGGGCGTCCGGAGTTGACCGCGCAGAACCCACAGGCCCGCGTGCAGGTGTCGCCGAGGATCATGAACGTCGCGGTCCCCGCGTTGTAGCACTCGCCGATGTTCGGGCAGCGCGCCTCCTGGCACACCGTGTGGAGCTGGTTGGTCGTGACGAGGTCACGGACCATCTCGAATCGCTCGCCCGCCGGGAACTTCGCCTTGAACCAGGACGGCTTGCGTTCGCGCGCCGCGCGTCGCGTCTCCGTCGTCATGCGGGCACCGCCTCCGCGGGCGCGACGCGGAGCGGACCGTCAACGGCCTCAACCAGCTCCGAGGCGAATCGCCGCTCGAAGGCGCGGCGGTACGCGTCGACAACCTCCTCGAACGGCGGCGCGCCCGCGAGCAGGCGCTCCATCGAGGTGACCTCCGCATCGGCGAGCCCGCACGGCACGATCGCGTCGAACCATCCGAGGTCCGTGGCAACGTTCAGCGCAAACCCATGCGTCGAGATGCCTCGGGAGACCCGCACGCCGATGGCGGCGACCTTGGCGCCGTCGACCCAGACGCCGGGCCGGCCGCGGACGCGCTCACCTCGGAGGTGGAACGTCTCGAGGGTGTCGATCACCGTCTGCTCGAGCAGGCGTACATGGTCGCCCGGCCGGATCCCGCGAGCGTGCAGGTCGAGGATCGGGTACCCCACGAGCTGCCCCGGCCCGTGGAACGTGACGTCGCCGCCTCGGTCGACCCGCATTACCTCGGCGCCGCGACCGGCGAGGGCGCTCGGGCTCTCGAGGACGTTGGCGTCGATCGCCCGCGCGCCGAGCGTGTAGACAGGGTCGTGCTGGATCAGCGCTAGGGCCTCGGGGCTTGCGATCGCGCCGTCTGCCGCGCGGGCGTCACGCAACGCCTCGGCGGTGGCGCGCTGCCAATCGAGGGCGGCGCGATAGCCAACGCCGTCGGCTCGATGCAGGGCGACGGTTCGGCGGGTCATCGTGACGCAATTCTAACGCGCGGTCGTCAGGCTGACCTCGTGAGATCCCGTACGTCGATGCCGTGCGGAATCAGCTAGCGTCGATAGGCAGGCGTGCTCTGCCGTACGCTGGTGGCAACGAGGACGGAGCCCCGTTGTGAGCATCGAAGCCCTCCCGCCGGGCGATCCTGTTGTGGACGGTGCGAGTCCCGACAGCCCCAACGCCGCTGACTGGATCGAGACCCAGGAGTGGGTCGATTCCCTACGCGACGTCCTCCGTACCGCCGGCCCCGCCCGCGTCAGCCGCCTCCTACAACAGCTACAGATCGAGGCGCAGAAGACCGGGGTGCCACTGCCCGTCACTTCGCAGACGCCTTATGTCAATACGATACCGGTCGAGCACCAGCCGCCCTTCCCCGGCGACCGCGCCCTCGAACGGCGAATCAAGTCCATCATCCGCTGGAACGCGATGGCGATGGTCGTCGAAGCCAACCAGAAGTCAGACGGCATTGGCGGCCACATCTCGACCTACGCCTCGGCGGCGACGCTCTACGAGGTCGGCTTCAACCACTTCTTCCGCGGCCCGGAGGACGCGAGCGGCGGCGACCTCGTCTACTTCCAGGGCCACGCCTCGCCGGGCATCTACGCGCGCGCCTACCTCGAGGGCCGGCTGAGCCCGCAGCGCCTCCACGAGTTCCGCCGCGAGTTCGCTGAGGTCGGCGGGCTGCCCTCCTACCCGCACCCCTGGCTGATGCCGAACTTCTGGCAGTTCCCGACGGTCTCGATGGGCCTCGGGCCCATCATGGCGATCTACCAGGCGCGCTTCCTTCGCTACCTGGAGCAGCGCGGCCTGACACCGCCCAGCGACCGCAAGGTCTGGATGTTCCTCGGCGACGGCGAAACCGACGAGCCGGAGTCGCTGGGCGCGATCTCGCTGGCGTCACGCGAGCACCTCGACAACCTCGTCTTCGTCGTGAACTGCAACCTGCAGCGGCTCGACGGCCCGGTCCGCGGCAATGGCCAGATCATCCAGGAGCTGGAAGCCGTCTTCCGAGGCGTCGGCTGGAACGTGATCAAGGTGCTCTGGGGCAGCGAGTGGGACGACCTGCTCGCCAAGGACGACGACGGCGTGCTCGTCCAGCGCATGGGCGAGGTCGTCGACGGCGAGTACCAGAAATACACGGTTGCCGGCGGCGCCTACGTCCGCGAGCACTTCTTCGGCGTCGACCCGCGCCTCGAGCGTCTCGTCTCGCACATGAGCGACGACGCCCTCTGGTCGATGCGTCTCGGCGGCCACGACGTGGAGAAGGTGTACGCCGCCTACCACGCGGCCCAGCAGCATCGAGGGTCGCCGACCGTGATCCTCGCCCGCACGATTAAGGGCTACGGCCTCGGCGAGGCCGGCGAGGGCCGCAACGTCACCCACCAGCAGAAGAAGCTGAACGAGGATGAACTCCTCCAGTTCCGCGATCGGTTCGACATCCCCCTGTCCGACGAAGAGGTCATCGGCGCGCCGCTCTTCCGCCCGGCGTCGGACAGCCCGGAGATGCGCTACCTCCAGCAGCAACGCCGCGCCCTCGGCGGCCCGGTCCCATCGAGGCGAGTCCCACCCTCGCCGCTCGACTCGCCCGACGAGTCCCTCTTCGGCGAATTCTTCGAGGGCAGCGGCGACCGCGAGGCGTCAACGACCATGACCTTCGTCCGCATGCTCGCCTCCCTGCTCCGCCACCCGGAGCTCGGCAAGCGGATCGTCCCGATCATCCCGGACGAGGCACGCACCTTCGGCATGGAAGCGCTCTTCCGCGAGTTCGGCATCTACGCCTCGAAGGGTCAGCTCTACGAGCCGGTCGATTCGGGCAGCCTGCTCTTCTACAAGGAGAGCAGCGACGGCCAGATCCTCGAGGAAGGCCTCACCGAGGCCGGCTCGTTCAGCTCGTTCATCGCCTCCGGGACCTCGCTCGCCAACACCGGCGTCGCGACGATCCCGTTCTTCATCTTCTACTCGATGTTCGGGCTGCAACGCATCGGCGACCTCGCCTGGGCCGCCGGCGACGCGCGAACGCGCGGCTTCCTGATCGGCGCGACGGCCGGGCGCACCACCCTGAACGGCGAGGGCCTGCAGCACCAGGACGGGCACAGCCACGTGCTGTCCTCGGTGATCCCGACGATGGTGTCGTACGACCCGTCCTACGCCTACGAGATCGCGGTGATCATCCGAGAGGGCATCCGCCGGATGCACGAGGAGAACGAAGACGTCGTCTTCTACCTCACGATCGAGAACGAGAACTACCAGCAGCCGCCGATCCCCGACCGCCCGAACGTCCGCGAGGACATCATCAAGGGCATGTACCTCTTCCGATCCGCCTCGGAGGCCGGCATCGACCCCGAGGGGCGCCCGCACGTCCAGCTCCTCGGCAGCGGCGCGATCCTCAACGAGGCGTTGCAGGCGCAGGAGCTGCTCGGCCGCGAGTACGGCGTGGCCGCCGACGTCTGGTCGGTCACCAGCTATACCGAGCTGCGTCGTGACGCGATGGACGCCGAGCGCTGGAACCTGCTCCACCCGGGCGAGGAGCCGCGCGTCCCCTTCCTCGCCCAGCAGCTGGGTGAGGATCCGACGCTCGTCGTCGGTGTCTCGGACTACCTAAAGGCGCTGCCCGACTCGATCGCGAAGTGGGTCAACGCCCCCCTCGTCGCGCTCGGCACGGACGGCTTCGGCCGCAGCGGCACCCGCGACGAGCTACGCGACTTCTTCGAGGTCGATGAGCGCCACATCACGGTCGCCACCCTCTCCGCCCTCGCGCGCGACGAACAGCTCCCCGTCAGCGTCGCCCGCCAGGCGATCGAGGACCTGAACATCAACCCCGAGAAACCCAACCCGACGACGGTCTAGAGCGCAGCCGAGGAATCCCGCATGGCCGAATTCACGCTGCCCGAGCTGGGCGAGGACATCGACGAGGCCGATGTCCTCAAGGTCCTCGTCGCCGAGGGCGACACCGTCACCCTCGAACAGCCGATCCTCGAGATCGAGACCGAGAAGGCGACCCTCGACGTCCCGTCGTCGGTCGAGGGCGTCGTCACCGCGATCCACGTCTCCGAGGGCGACACGATCGCCCCCGGCCAGCTGATCATCAGCGTCGGCGAGGCCAGCGCCGCCGCGCCCGCACCCCCTGCCGAGGCCCCGCCCGCAGAGCAAGCTCCCGCGGCGCCCGCACCAGCCGAGACCGCACCGGCCGCCGAAGCGCCAGCCGCGCCCGAGACGCCCGAGGCGCCAGCCGCACCCCCGGAGCCCGCCCCCGTCGCCGCCGCTCCAGATGCCCTCACCGCGGAGCCAGCCGTCGCCGAGGCGCCCCCACCGCCAGCGGCCCCTCCGGTCATGTCGGACAGCGCCACGCCGATCTTCGCCTCCCCGGCCGTCCGCAAGTTCGCGCGCGAGATCGGGGTCGACGTCGGTCAGGTCGTCGGCAGCGGTCCAGGAGGCCGCATCTCGGAGGACGATGTGAAGGCTCACGCTCGCGCGCTCGTCGCCAGCGGACGCGCCGCGCCGCCCTCCGCGGCCCCCGCCGCGGCGACCGAGGGCGCATTCCCGACGCTCTACGACCCGCGACCGCTCCCCGACTTCGAGCAGTTCGGCCCGATCCGCCGCGAGCGTCTGAGCCGCCTCCGACGCACCGTCGCGCGCAACATGACACAGGCGTGGCTGGAGATGCCGCACGTCACGCTGCAGCGCACGGCTGACATCACTGATATGGAGGCGATGCGCCAGCAGTACAAGCAGGAAGCTCGCGAGGCCGGCGGCAACCTGACGATCTCGGTCTTCGTCCTCAAGATCCTCGCAGGGGCGCTGAAGGCACACCCGCTGCTCGCGACCTCCTTCGACACCGAGACGAACGAGCTGATCTACAAGGACTACGTCCACATCGGCGTCGCCGTCGACACCGAGCGTGGCCTTGTCGTCCCGGTGATCCGCGACGTTGACGACAAGAACATCATCCAGCTCTCGATCGAGCTCAACGAGGTCGCCGAACGTGCCCGCACCAACACGCTCACGCTGGACGACAGCCGCGGCGGCACCTTCACGCTCACCAACCTCGGCAGCCTCGGGACCGGCTTCTTCTCGCCCGTGATCAACCCGCCCGAGGTGGCCGTCCTCGGCGTCGGCCGCGCGGAGTGGACGCCAGTGCTCGACGAGAACAAGGAGTGGCAGCCGCGCTTGATGATGCCGCTCTCGCTCAGCCACGATCACCGCGTGATCGATGGCGCCGACGGCGCCCGCTTCATGCAGTGGATCATCGACGCGATCGACAACCCGATGCTCCTCGCTCTTGAGGGGTAGCCCAGTGACGAGGTCGGGCCGAGCAACGAGGGCGATGCCGTGACGAGGACGACGCCGTGACAACCGAAGCCGCGAAGACCCGCCTAATCGTCCTCGGCGCCGGCCCGGGCGGCTACCCGGCCGCCTTCCTCGGCGCTGAACTCGGGATGGACGTCACGCTCGTCGACACCGCAGAGAACCCCGGCGGCGTCTGTCTGTACCGCGGCTGCATCCCCTCGAAGACCCTGCTCAACGTCGCCCACATCCTCGAAACCGCCGAGTCGGCGGAGCACTTCGGCATCGTGTTCCAGGAGCCGGAGGTCGACCTCGACCGGCTGCGCGACTGGAAGAACGAAGTCGTCAAGAAGATGACCGGTGGGCTGGGCCAGCTCAGCCGCGCCCGTAAGGTCAACTACATCCAGGGCCGCGGCCGCTTCGCCGACGCACACACGCTCCGCGTCGCAAACGACTCGGAGCTGACCGACGTCAGCTTCGACTACGCCGTGATCGCGACCGGCTCCGTCCCGGCGATCCCCAGCCCGCTCCGCCTCGAGTCCGATCGGGTCTGGGACTCCACCGACGCGCTCGAGATTCCCGAGGTCCCCAACCGCCTCCTCGTGGTCGGCGGCGGCTACATCGGCCTCGAGATGGGCAGCGTCTACGCCGCGCTCGGCTCCGACGTCACCGTCGTGGAGATGACCGGCACGCTGCTCCCCGGCGCCGACCGCGACCTGGTGGCGATCCTCGAGAAGCGGGTCACGGAGCAGCTGCACGAGGTGATGCTGCACACCACCGTCGTTGGCCTCGAAGAGCAGGGCGACGTGATCCGCGCAACGCTCTCCAGCGCCGAGACAGAGTCCGAGGAACGCGAGTTCGATCGCGTCCTGATCGCCGTGGGCCGCCGTCCTAACTCCGCCGACCTCGGGCTCGACGACCTCGGCGTGGTCGTGAACGAACGAGGGTTCATCGAGACCGACGTGCAGCGCCGCACCGGTGAGCCGAACATCTTCGCGATCGGCGACGTCGCCGGCGAGCCGATGCTGGCCCACAAGGCAACGCACGAGGCACGAACCGCCGTCGAGGCGATCGCCGGTCAGCCCTCGGCGTTCGATCCGGCGGCGATCCCCGCCGTCGTCTTCACCGACCCTGAGGTCGCCTGGACCGGCCTGACCGAAACCGAAGCCCAGACCCGCGGCATAGATATCGAGGTCAGCAAGTTTCCGTGGAGCGCCTCCGGCCGCGGCACGACGGTCGGCCGGAACGACGGCGTCACGAAGCTCATCCTCGAACCCGGCACGACCCGCGTCCTCGGCGTCGGGATCGCAGGCCCTGGCGCCGGCGAACTGATCGCCGAGGCAACGCTGGCCGTCGAGATGGGCGCACGAGCCGACGACCTACGGCTCACCATCCACGCCCACCCGACGCTATCCGAGACAGTGATGGAAGCGGCGGAGCTCTTCTTCAACACCAGCCCGCACTACATCGGCCGCCGCCGCCGCTAGCCCGTCGCGGCGCTTGGCGGATCCTCGATCTCCGCAGACGGCCGGTCGCTGGCCCCTTCGTAGCTGAGGTAGCGCATCCGGCGCGCTTCGAGGCGTCCTCGGGCGACCGAGTCCAGGATCATGCCCGCGAAGAAGCTCAGCGAGGCCAGCAGCATCATCGCGCTCGCCAGGATCGCCGTCGGGAAACGTGGCACCAGCCCGGTCCGCGCGTAGTCGACGAAGACGGGGATCGAGAGACCGATGGCGGCAAGCGCGAGCACGAGGGCAATCGCACCGAAGAAGCGGAGCGGCTGCTCCTCCTTCACCATCATCCCGATCGTTCTGAGGATCACCGCGCCGTCGCGGTAGGTGCGGAGCTTACTGTCCGATCCCTTGGGACGTGACTTGTACGGCGCGGTCACCTCGGCCACCGGCATGCGCAGACTCAGGGCGTGGATCGTCAGCTCGGTTTCGATCTCGAAGCCGCTGCTCAGCGCGGGGAAGCTCTTCACAAACCGCCGCGAGAACACGCGGTACCCCGACAGCATGTCGTCGAAGATGTCGCCGAACAGCGTCGACGTGATGCCGTTCAGGACCCGGTTTCCGAGGCGATGCCCCACCCGGTACGCCTCCGCCTCGTCGCTCTCGCGAGCGACGTTCACCATGTCGAGCCGGTCCGCGCGCAGGCGCTCGACCGCCTTCGGCGCCACGGCGGCGTCGTAGGTGTCGTCGCCGTCCACGAGGACGTACACGTCCGCCTCGATCGCCCCGAAGAGGCGGCGGACGGCGTTGCCCTTGCCGGGTCGCGGCTCCTCGAAGACGGTGGCGCCCGCCGCTCGTGCGCGCTCGGCCGTCTCGTCGGTCGAGGCGTTGTCGCAGACGTAGACGGTCGCCTGCGGCAGCGACGCGCGGAAGTCCGCGACCACGCGGGCGATCGTCGCCTCCTCGTTGAAGCAGGGCACGAGGACGGCAACCGAAGCGCCATCGTTCGAGTGATCGGCCACGACGCGGAGCGATGGTCGGCTCATCGGTCGGCCTCGATCTCGTAGAGGCGGAACGGGGCGCCATCCTCGCTGGCGGCGATCAGGCGCAGCCAGTCTGGAGCTTCTCCGGCGACGAGGCGGGTGTGGAGGCTCCGCCCCGGCGCCTCGGCAGCGTACAGGTCGCGCTTCTTGCCGATGTCGCATACGAGGACAAAGCGAGCTTCCCGCTCGGCGGCCAGCTCCCGGCTCAGCGCATCATCGGTCGACGAGAAGAAGTGGTGCAGGTCCAGGATGCCCTCGTCGTTGCGGTGGTAGGGGCCGGCCACGATCGCCAGCTCCGTCCGATACAGCAGCTCCGGCCCTACGTTGATGTGCGCGAACGTCACATCCGAGGGCTCCCCGGCCGCATCGAGCGCCGCGTAACCCGTGCGCGAGCACCCGAGGAGCGCGTCGGGGTTCGGATCGGTCTCCGTGCTGGCGGCCGCGACCACGCCACCGCCGATGGTGAACCCCACCGAGAGACCGATCGCCGCGCCGACCCACGCGAGGCGTCGCCAGAGCGACGCCGGCATCGCGCGAAGCCAGTCGCGCAGCTCGCCGAGGACCGCGGCGCTGACGACCGCGATCAGCACCCCCGCGAACGACGCGAATCGCAGATGCAGCAGCGAGAGCACCGTATAGAGCCCGAGGAACGCCGTCGTCGTCGCCCAGACCAGCCGCTGGTCGCCATAAGAGCGCCACGTGGCGACCGCCGCGGCCGGCAGGCAGATCAGCGCCGGCCCGAGGTACAGCAACATCTGCCCGAGGCTCTCGCCATCGGTTGGCAGCAGCGGTTGGAGCTCGCTGACGAAGTCGAGCCAGATCGGCTCGATCGCCGGATTGACCTGGGCACCGGGGCCGGCGACTAGCCCGCCGAAGAAGATCGCGAGCGGCGCGGTGGCGACGAGGCCGACGGCGCCCGCGCGGGCGAGCCGCCCTCGAACCGTCTCGGTACGCCACCGACCGAGGCCCAGGCCGCCCGCCACCAGCAGCACCGCGAGCGCGGCTGCGAGGTGTGCGACCGAGACCTTGTCGTACTCGACGGCGAACCAGTCCGAGGGCAGTCGCTCCGTCACGATCGCTACCGCGATCGTGCCCGTGAAGCTCAACGCGAACCGCACAAGTGCGCCCGCTCGTTCGCGCGGATCGAGCACCCACGCCCCGACCAGCGCCGCGACTGCCAGGCCGGCGAGGATCGTCATCTCCGCGCTGATCCAGATCCCGAGGCCCGCTACCGCCCCGACCGCGACCGCGTACCGGCCTCGACGAGGATCGCTCAACGCTCGTGCCAGGAGCCCGATCGCCAGCACCAGCAGCAGCAACTGGAGTGAGTGGTGGTCCGCCTGACCCGCGATCGTGTGTCCCACGACCGCCGGCTGCACGAGCAACACGATCGCGGCCATCGGCGCGCGGCTGCGGCCGACGACCGGCGCGGCCGCCCAGACCGCCACGAGCGTCATCACGAGGTGCAGCAGCGGCGAGATCGTCGCTCCCGCGACAAAGAGACCGTCGTCGAACCCGAGCGCCACCGAGAGCGGCAGCGCGAGCGAGAGGAGCAGCAGATCGAACGGTCGCGTCCAGTGCAGCTCGTCGCCGTACGGGGCGTTGCTGCGGTTGATCGTGCTGTCGAACCAGCCGCCGCCGGAAACCAGCTCGTCGACGCGCACCAGCCGCATGTAGCTGTCGGTGCCGAGCAGCGCGCCATCGAACACCGAATCCGTGACGATGCTGGCGGCAAGCAGATGCACCGCCGACCAGGCGCCCACGACGAGCACCACGGCCCAGCCGAACCGAGGGAAACCGAGCACTGTTTGCATCTCGCGTGATCTTCGACGGCGTGCGGGATCGCCCGTATCAACGGGCGTACGGGATCACCCGCACAGGCGTGGCCCCGGGTGCGCTGACAGGCGGCAACGAAGGCCGATTCGGCGTCAGTTCAGGTCGAACGGGATCGTCTCGAGTTCGACGACGTCGCCGTCCTCGTATGCCCAGATCCCCACGTAGCCCGTCGCGAGATCGCCGCGTTCATCGAAGTCCATCGCCGACGCCGCGCCGCGGTAGTTGACCTCGCCGCCGTCACGCAGCCGCTCGAGGCCGCGCGCGATCGACTCAACGCCCGGCGTCACGGGATCGCCGCTCGGGTTCGCGATCGCCGGGAGCGCTTCGGCGATAGCCGCCCCCTCGAGCGACCCGGCCGCCTCGGTCGCCAGCGCGAGTGCGACCGTCGCGTCGTAGGCTTCGCGCACGAACGGGGTCGCCGGCAGCGCACCCCACCGTTCGAGGAACGCCTCGTCGAAGGCTCGCGTGGCGCTGGTCTCCGGGCCTGTGCTCGGCGCCGTACCGCGAGCACCGCTGAGCTGGTCGGGGCCGATCGCTTCGAACAGCTCGCGCGACCGCGTGCCGTCGACGAACACGAACTGCTCGAAGACGCCGTGCTCGAGCGCCTCCCCGACATAGACGATCGCCTCGGCCGGGTAGCCGATCGCGATCAGGTGACTGGCGCCGCCGCGGGCCGCGGCGTCCAGCTCCGCTCGGTACGAGTCCCGCCCGGGCTGATAGGCGACGGTTGTCGCGACGCCGCCGTAGTTCGCCTCGAATGCCTCGGTCAGACCGCGGCCGTAGGCGCTGTCCTCGAAGAGAACGGCGACGTTGTAGGCCTGGAGGTCCGCCGCCACGAGCTGAGCCAGGATCGGACCCTGTGCGGCGTCCGAGATCGCGGTCCGGAAGAGGAAGCCCCGATCGTCGAGGTCCGAGAGCGCCGGACTGGTCGCGGACGGCGTGATCGTCGGCACGTCGAGCTCACGGCTGACCTCGCGCACGACCGCGATCGTCGTGTCGGTGGCCAGCGGTCCGACGAGCGCGGACGCCCGCTCCTCCTCGACGAGCCGCCGCGCCTCGAGGACCGCGCCCGCGGGATCCGACGCGCTGTCCGCCACGAGCAGCTCGACCGGCTCGCCACCAACGCCGCCAGCGGCGTTGATGTGCTCGATTGCGAGGTCCACGCCTTGCTGGATCTGCGGTCCGAACTCCCCGAGGTCGCCCGAGAAGTCACCGAGGTAGGCAATCCTCAGCGGCTCGTTCGCCTCCCCGTCGCCGCAGGCTGTTCCCACCGCCAGCGGTGCGAACAGCGCGATCGCCGCGATGAGTGACGCTGCGACGCGGCGCCCGAGGGCGGCAACGGTCCACACGACGCGCCTCGCTCAGCGTTCATCGGTCCCGGTTGCGCGCCGACTCTAGGGCTCGCAATCGACCTCCGACAAGCGACGCGAGCCGTGCTCCGCGCTAGGCGCGCTCGAGGACGAGCTGGAACTCCATCGTCCCCTCGTCCGCCACCGAAACCACCACGATCGCCGACGGCGGATCGATGTCGAAATCCGCAAACACGATCTCCGTCGAGCCGATCACGACGACCTGATCGCCGACGAGCTGCCCCTCGAGGGCGATCGACACGCTCCGCGTCACGCCGTGCAGCGTCAGGTCCCCGACGGCCGTCGCCGCGATCGGCACGCCGTCGACGGGCTCCGTTTCGAGGGTGATCGGCTCGGTGAGCGAGAACGTCCCCGTCGGGAAGGTGTTGGTCTCCAGCGCCTGTTGGCCGAGCGCCCGGTCGCGGCGATCGTCGTCGCTCGTCAGTGCCGCGAGGTTGGCTTCGACCTCGACCGCCGTGATCGTCGCACCGTCGAACGAGAGCGTGGCCGACACGTCTGAGGTCCGCCCGACCGCAGTGGTCACGCCGATGGTCGACAGCTCCTCGGCGACCCGGTACCCGACGAACGAGTCAGTCCCTTGGGCCACGGTCCAGGTACCGGCCAGCCCGATCTCGGCGGCGTCGTCCGCGGTCGCGGTCTCGGTCGGATCCACCGACGCATCCGCCGGCGTGACGATCGTCGCCGGGTCGGGTGTGGCGGTCGTTGTCGGCTCCGGCGTCGCGTCGTCACCGGACTCGGCGGTCGAATCGGTCAGCGATGCCACCGCGTCTGCCAGGTTCACCGGCGGCGGCGAATCGTCTCGGATGAAGAAGTACCAGCCGCCGAATCCGACGGCCACGAGTACGGCCGCAGCCGCACCCATCGCGATGATGCGTGTCCTCGTCACTGTGCCCTCCAGGCGATCCGGTCGAGGTGGGTCGACCGGATCGGAGGATAGAGTCGACTGCGTCAGCCTGAGGTAAAGACCCGCCCTACGAGGGCGACAGCACGCTCGCCACCGCCTTCTGCCACCCCTCGAGCAGCTCGGCCCTTCGAGCGGTATCCATCCGCGGCTCGAACCGCCGATCGAGGCGCCACTGCGCCTTCAGCTGCTCGGTCGAGTCCAGCTCCCCCGCACCGAGCCCGGCCAGGAACGCCGCGCCGAGGGCGGTCGTCTCGATGTTCGTCGGCCGCTCGACCGGCGTGTCGAGCACGTCCGCGAGGAACTGCAGCAACCAGTCGTTCGCCACCATCCCGCCGTCGACCCGGAGCGTGCCGATCGCATCGCCCGCGTCCGCCGCCATCGCGGAGGCGAGGTCGTTCGTCTGGTAGCTCACCGCCTCGAGCGCCGCCCGCGCCAGGTGCGCCGCACCCGAGGCGCGTGTCAGGCCGACGAGGGCGCCCCGCGCGTCGGGCGCCCAGTGCGGCGCACCGAGGCCCACAAACGCCGGCACGAGATAGACACCGTCGCTTCCGCCGCTCGCATCGAGACTCGCCGCCAGCGCCTCCGTTTCGCCCGCGCTCGCGATCACCCCCAGCTCGTCACGCAGCCATTGGACCGCCGCCCCCGCCACGAAGATCGACCCCTCGAGGGCATACGTCGGGCGACCATCGAGCCGGTACGCGAGCGTCGTCAGCAGCCCGTTGTCGGACCGCACGACCGCGTCCCCGGTGTTGAGAACCGCAAAGCACCCCGTCCCGTAGGTGCTCTTCACCATCCCCGGCTCGAGGCACGCCTGGCCAATCGTCGCCGCGTGCTGGTCGCCCGCCACCCCACGGATCGGCAGCGCCTGCCCAAGCACCACCGGGTCCGTCTCGCCGAAATCGGCGGCACAGTCGAGCACCTCCGGCAGCAGCGCGCGCGGCACATCGAGGAGCGCGAGCAGGTCGTCGTCCCAGTCCTGCGTCTCGATGTTGAACAGCAGCGTGCGGCAGGCATTCGTCGCGTCGGTGACGTGGCGCCGTCCGCCGGTCAGCCGCCACACGAGGTACGTGTCGACCGTCCCGAACGCCAGCTCCCCGCGCTCCGCGCGAGCGCGCGCGCCGTCGACGTGATCAAGCAGCCAAGCCACCTTCGTGCCAGAGAAGTACGGATCGAGGAGCAACCCGGTCCGCTCGCGCACGAGCGCCTCCGCGCCGCCCTCCTTGAGCTCGGCGCAGCGGTCGGCGGTGCGGCGGTCCTGCCACACGATCGCGGGGTGGATCGGCTCGCCCGTCGCGCGGTCCCAGATCAGCGTCGTCTCGCGCTGGTTCGTGATCCCGATCGCCGCCACCGGTGCGTCGCCCAGCGCGTCCCGCGTCACCTCGACGGTGGTCTGCCAGATCTCCTCGGGGTCGTGCTCGACCCAGCCCGGCCGCGGGAAGTGCTGCGTGAACTCACGCTGCGCGGTCGCCTCGACGTCACCGTTCGCCGCGAAGCGGATCGCACGACTGCTCGTCGTGCCCTGGTCGATCGCCAGCAGCGACGGGCCCTCGGTCATCTGCGCGCTCCATCCTCGCCGGTCGCGTCCGCGCCTCGGATCCTCGCACAGATGGCGCTCGCGGCGCTCAGAGTCCCAGTGTCCGGCTCGTGATAGCGTCGATCGGCGATGGTCACCGACACCTCACCCGGCGCAGACACGTCTGATGGTCCCGACGGCCAAGCCTCCGAGCGCTACGACCTCGTCGTCGTCGGGGGCGGCATCAACGGCGTCGGGGTCGCGCGCGACGCCGCCGGCCGAGGGCTTCGGGTCCTCCTCTGCGAGCGCGAAGACCTGGCGAGCCACACCTCGTCCGCCAGTTCGAAGCTGATCCACGGCGGCCTGCGCTACCTCGAGCACTACGAGTTCCGGCTCGTCGCGAAGGCGCTCGCTGAACGCGAGGTGCTGCTCCGGAATGCACCGCACATCGTCCGGCCACTCCGCTTCGTCATGCCCCACGTGCCCGGCCTGCGGCCGCGCTGGATGATGCGCGTCGGCCTCTTCCTCTACGACCACCTCGACCTCCGGCGCCGCAAGCTGCTCCCTGGCTCGACGGGCGTCCGGCTCGACCGCCACCCCGCCGGCGCCGCACTCCGGACCGAAATGCGCGACGGCCCCGAGCTGCGCGACGGCTACGAGTACTCCGACGCCTGGGTCGACGACGCCCGCCTCGTCGTGCTGACCGCCCTCGACGCCGCCGAACGCGGCGCGACCGTCCTCACGAGGACGGCCTGCGTCGCCGCCCGTCGCGAGGGCGATGAGTGGCACGTCGAGCTCGAAGGCAGCGGCGACGGCAGCCCGGCGACCCTCGGGCGGCGCACAATCCGCGCGAGGGCGCTCGTCAACGCCTGCGGCCCGTGGGCGGGCGCATTCCTCGAGGACTCGGTGCCAGAAGTACCGTCGCAGCCAATCCGGCTGGTCAAGGGCAGCCACATCGTCGTCCCGCGCCTCTTCGACCACGACTACGCTTACATCCTCCAGAACCCCGACCGCCGCGTCGTCTTCGCGCTCCCCTTTGAGCACGACTTCACACTGATCGGCACCACCGAGGTCGAGTACGCCGCAGACCCCGCCATCGCCGCGATCGGCGCCGCTGAGGTCGACTACCTCTGCGCCACCGCCACGCGCTTCTTCCGCCGCGAGGTCACCCCCGCGGAGGTGCTCCACACCTTCTCCGGCGTCCGCCCGCTGATCGGCGACGAGACCGTCAACGCCTCCGCCGTCTCACGCGACTACCAGCTCGACCTCGACGCCCAAGGCCCGCCGCTTCTGTCGGTGCTGGGCGGCAAGATCACCACTTACCGCAAGCTCGCCGCCGAAGCGGTCGACAAGCTCGGCCCGCTCGTCGACGTCCACACTCCGTCCTGGACCGAGCGCGCCCGCCTCCCCGGCGGCGACTTCTCATCGCAGGACACACCTCGCCTCCACGCGGACCTCGCCGCGCGCTACGGCTGGCTCGACGACGCCACGCGGCGCCGCCTCGCGCAGGCCTACGGCACGCGCATCTTCGACCTGCTCGGCGACGCGCAGTCGATCGACGACCTCGGCGAGCAGTTCGGCGCCGGCCTGAGCGAGCGAGAGGTCGCCTACCTCGTGCGTCACGAGTGGGCGCGAACCGCCGACGACATCCTCTGGCGACGAACCCGACTCGGACTCCGCCTCAGCGACGAACAGGTCGCCGCTATCGAGCGCTGGCTTGGCCAGCACCTCGAACCCCTCGCACCCGCGGAAGGCGTCGCCGCGCCGCGCTAGGCGATCAGCCGGTCGCGGGCCACCTGCGCCGCCTGCGCACGCCCCGTCACGCCTAGCTTCGCGTATCCGGTCGTGATCGCGCGCGCGGCGCCTCGGCGCGGCAGCCCCAGCTCTGCCTCGATCTCCCGGTGCGAGAGCCCGTTCGCCAGCCGGCCGATGACGCGCGCCTCCCGGATCGTCAGCAGCGCTCCCGCGGCCCCCGCCTTGTCGACGATCCGTAACACGGCATCAGCGAACAACGCGCTGTCAATGCCTACCTCCCGCAACCGGGACGCTGCCAGCTCCGCCTGCCCCTCGTCGCCGCTGAGCGTCGCCAGCTGCGCGCGGCCGATCTCCGCCTCGATGCTGTCGCCGCGCTCCTCGCACACCGCGATCGACCGCTCGAGGCCGGTGCACGCCTCATCGCGATCGCCCATCCGCAGCCACAGCAGCGCCTCGATGCGTCGCCGGCACGCGGGCCACTCGAGAGACGTCACCACCTCAGGCGGTAGTTTGTCCTCG
The DNA here is from genome assembly GCA_028279505.1 of Dehalococcoidia bacterium. GTDB lineage: Bacteria > Chloroflexota > Dehalococcoidia > UBA2979 > UBA2979 > UBA6627. The sequence goes on along the minus strand of JANQNP010000031.1, from coordinate 5,537 downwards.
AGCCAGGCGAGCCAGTCGGCGGCCGCGCTCAGGGTGCCACCCATCGCCACCGCCTCGGCGGACGCGAGGATGTTCGGGAGCGAGAAGATCGTTGGGAGATCGGGGAGGTCGAGCGCCACCTCCGCTGACCTCAGGAGTGCAGATCCGAACGCGTCGATGCCGGCGAACGCATTGTGATATGCGCCGTTGAGCCAGTCGTGGTGGTGCACCAAGCTCTCAAGGCTCTTCGAAGCTGCAGCTCCATCGCCCCGACTCACCTGCTGGTAGTGCGCCGAGAGCAACGCCTTCCAGAGCGCGTGATTGTCGAGCAGCTCCTCAGCCTCGGACACGAGGTCCAGCGCGCTCACATCCCATCTACGGCGAGCGGAGATAGCACAAAGCGCGGTCTGACTGTCGATCTGTCGCGCCCGATGACCGGTGACGCTCGCGTAGTCGAGAAGCTCACGACCTAGTGCCTCTGCGTCTCCAAGCCGCCCGGCCGCGGCTAGCGGTGGAGTCGTCTGCGACATCAGGAAGCTGGCAATCGGGTCGTTGCCCTGTTCGCGCGCCGCTCGCGCCAGGTACAGAGCCTCGTCGAACACAGAGAACTTCAGCAGCGCGCACCGAGCTGCAGCCACCTCCACGGATGCATGGAGATTCGTAGCAATACTGTCGTGGCTTTCCAGTTGTTTGAGGAGCTTCAGTGCGCCCTCAACCCGACCGGAGGTGACATACATGAACGTGCGAGTCGATCGCAGCGTGATCTCCGCAACCAGATTCCCCGCCGCTAGCACCTCTGCCTGCTCGATCCGGGCGATCGCCTGATCGTGTTGACCGCTCGCGTCGAGGATCGTTGATCCAACGAACGCGACCTCGACGAGGCCCTCCGGATCGTCCTCGCGGAAGACCTGCGTTAGGCCAAACGAGTACGTCCACGCGCCCAGATTGAGGAGGATCTGAGGATCAACGCGACCAACCCGGCGAATCAGATCGACGTACTCTCGCGCGTCGATGTGCTCGTCCGATTCGAGCAGCGCCATGACTCGGCCGACGTCCAGCTCGTGGTCCGCCATGCTCAATTTGGCTCGGCTCACCGAGTCCTCAAGCCCGACACCGCTAGACGATCCCAAGATCCTGCGCCAACTTCACCGCTTCCACCCGATTTCGCACGCCCAGCTTCTCGTAACAGTGCGAGGCGTGGACCCCCACCGTCCGCGAGTTGATCCCGAGATCCGAACCGATCTCCCGGTACGTGAGCCCGCGGGCGAGTCGACCGAGAACCTGGGCCTCTCGCGGAGTAAGCCCACCGCGTTCCGGCATCTGCTCCTCCCGGAGGAACGTCCTGCTAGCAGCGTACGCGAACGGAATCGGATCGATCCCAATCGCGCGAAGACGCTCGCTACCAGCCTGTGCCAACGAGCGTGCATGTGTCGCCGGGAGCATCGAAGCGGTCGTCCCTCGCATGAGCGCCTCCGACAACTGCACCTGGCCGATCGCCGCTTGGACGAGGTCACCTCGCTCCTCGCAGCAAGCGATCGAGTCCTGCATGCGAGTCACTGCCTCCCGCTCACGCCCAAGGCGAAGCAGCAGCAGACCCTCCACTCTGAGACGGCAAGCTGGCCACTCGAGGGAAGTCGCGACCCGAGGGGAAAGATCGTTCTGTAACCACCTGAGCCAGTCGGCTGCGGCGCTCTGCGATCCGCCGATGGCGACCGCCTCGGCGGAGGCAAGAACTCCGCTCAGCATTAGGATGCTCGGGACCTGCGGCGGCAGCTGAAGATCGACGACGGGGGTCGCTTCGAAGTAGGCCTCGACGAATGCGCGGAATCCTCCACGAAGGATGGTGAAGCCATCGTTGAGTTCCGCCCGTAGTTCCTCAAGCTCGTCGGCTGACCTAAGCGCCTCGGTGGCGTCGCCTCGGATCGCGCTCTCGTACAGCCGGAGAATCTCGAGGCGCCAACACGCGATGCTGTTAAGCGTGCGGACGCCCACCTCTCGCAGCTCCGTCGGCGGGTCGACAAGGCGACGGCGTGCGCTGAGGGCGAACTGGGCGACGGTGGCGTCCAACTCACGAGCCTCGTGAGGAAGCGAAGCTGCGTAGCCGTGAAGTGCGTCTGCCCAGGCAGTCGCCTGGCTCGCATCGCTCGATGATGCAAGAGCGGAGACTAGGTAGACCATTAGCGCGCTGGCCATCCAGTCGAACTCGTTCGAACGCGTTCGGGAGGTGACTGCGGCGGCGGACTCCGTGGCATCGGGTTCGAACAGCAGCAGCGAAACCATCGCGGCCGTCGTCTCAACGCTAAGCGAGGTCTCACGATCGATTTCGTCTGGAATCGCAGCGAGGGCTTCGGCCTGTGTCGTGGCAGCGGAACTAGGGTCGGCTGACAGCGCTTCGTAGAAGGCCTTCTCGGCTAGTATCTCGGCTCTGGAACTTGGATCGTCAGTAGCCATCTGGAGCGCCTGCTCAAGACGGGCGATTGCGCCAGCATGTTCGCCAACTACGTTCAGCTGAGTGGCGCCCATTAGCGCTACCTTGGCGAGCGCTCCATCCGCGGGGCTCGAGTAGGCTTCTTGAAGTCCGCGCTCATATGTCACCTGGAGCAGTTCTCGGGCGTCAGCTGGCGCCTCCCGGATCGCCCTCCGAACGATGTCGATGTACTCAGAGAGCTCGACCCGCTGATCCGCCTCCAGGACATCGTGGAGTCTTTTCAGGTATTCCATCTGACTGAGTCCTCGGCTTCCAGAGCGTCTCACTTACCACGAGATAGTAAATGATCCGCAGATGGCGCGCCGCTCAGGCCATGGTTTCTTGTTTTCTGACGATTCTGAGTAGCAGCGGGAGGAAGCAGGAGTGGCGAAGAATTGCCGGGCGATGGCCCATGTCCTCAACTCAATCCTCGAGTCTGAGAGTGGCGCAAACGAGTTCCGGAACCTGATGAACCACGGCGCGAGTCCTCGGGAGATCGTCGCTGCAATCGCCGCCCGATCTGATGGTGAAATGGCGACTCTGGCATGGGAAGAGTTCAGGGACCTCCCCCGCTCGTTCCTGACAACCTGGCTCGTCACCTGGCGCCTCGCCGAGGAATCGGGCCAGTCCTTCGAGCTAGTCTCGGAACCAGCGCCGCGCCCGCTGGAGTACGCGAAGGCCGGACGCGTCGCCTATCGCATCGAGCACGACAACGACGGTGTGCGAATGTACGTCAACCACGTGCAGGGTTACCACGCTGACTGGTTCAAGCCAGCGCCCGAGGGCATCGAGGCCCCCGCCGTGTAACCGACAAGGAAGTCAGGCGAGGCGGCCGGCCGCCTCGCCATTGGGGGGAACGATGGCTGCACCCGCGCGACGGGAACTGGCACCGCTACCCGATGTTCGCTGCCCGCTGGCTTCCGCGACACGCGGATCGCACCAGTGGGCCCCACGGCCGTCTGGCAGCTATTACTGCACGGCCTGCCTCGCCAATCTGACCGCGTCCGACGTCGATGATTGGAAACTGCTGCTCGAGATCGAGCTGCAACGGGGCGAAACCTCGCTGAGCGGCGAGGCCTACCAGGTGTTGTCCTCGATTGTGTCTGACTCGGTCGGGCTCTCGCCCGGCGAGCGCCGGCTGCTGCTGCGCCTCGCCGCCGAACCCGCTTATGTCATTCGACACGAGGACCTCGGTGAGGCGCTCTGGGGCACGGAGCTGCCCGACTCGCATGACCGCACGGCGTTGCGCCAGCAGGTGACGGCGCTCCGGCGAAAGCTGACCAAGCTCCGCGTCGGCGTGACCGCGGTGCCCGGCATCGGCTACCGCCTCACGATGAGCTGCGTCGACTCGAAGGACTGATCGAGGTCCGGACCGGCCGAGGGCTCACGAACCACGCGAGGGTGCTCGGTCCGCCCGGCTTCTACGTGCGTAGACGGCGACTGACCGCGCATCCCGGGCGAGCGGCGGTGTGCGTGGCCGCTAACTCCTCGAAGGGCCGCTACTGCTCGAAGGCTGCAAACAGCTCGCGGAAGCTCGCCAGGCCTGAGGCGAGCGAGGTTCCGAGGTCGCCCAGACCGGTGTCTGCGACATCGACCTCGATGGGGACCTGCAGGTCGACGGGAATCTCGGCGGCGACGGGGATCGTTTCGCGGACCGGAAAGGTCAGTTCGAGGGCGACCGGGACCTCGAGCTCGATGGGAACGGCGACGTCAACGGGGACGGTGATCCCCAGGGGTCCCTGGGCGTCGATCGTGGTTTCAATCGTCTGATCGATTGGGATTGTCGTTTCGATGGGTACCGTGAACTCGCGGTCGAAGACGATCTCTGTGTCGACCTGCACTGTCTCGTTGATCTGGACGTCGAACTCGAGGCTGGAGTCGCCGAAGGTCTCGAGGCCACCGATGGCGTCATCGAGGCCGGAGGTCAGCTCGGGAGCAAGCGCCACCAGCTGGCCCTGGAACGCCTCGAGCTGAACCGCCGAGAGTAGGGCGCCGCTCTCGACGCGCTTCAGGTCGTCGCGCGTCTGCTCGAGGCGCACGAACAGCACGGCGATCAGCGCGAACGCGGCAAGCAGTGCCACGATCAGCGTTCCGACGAGCGGCGTGGCGTGGCGTGCGATCCAGTTGGCTGGCATCCGAGTCCCCCGATCCGGCGTGGCGCAGACACCACCTTCGCACTTCGTGCGCGAGCGGTGTCTGTCCTCGATGGGACCGGGCAGCGGACGGGGGTTAGATCCCGCCGGCGAACTCGAACGCCTCGAGGCGCTCGGTCAGCTTCAGGTTCTCCGCGGCGTCGACGGGGACGTCGATCAGCGCCGGCTTACCGGCGGTGAACGCGGCCTCGAGGGCCGGGGCGAGCTCCGAGGCGGTGTCGACGCGGTCCGCGGCCCAGCCGAACGAGCGGGCGTACTCGACGAAGTCGGGGTTGCCGAAGTCGATGTGGCTCGGGCGGCCGAACTGGTTGATCTGTTTCCACTTGATCAGGCCGAACGTTTCGTCGCGCCAGACGAGCGCGACGATGTTCGCGCCGACACGGACGGCAGTTTCCATCTCTTGCGAGTTCATCATGAAGCCGCCGTCGCCGTTCAGCGCCAGGACGCGGCGCTCGGGGTAGAGCAGCTTGGCGCCGATGGCGCCGGGGAGGGCGATGCCCATGCTGGCGAAGCCGTTGGAGATGATGCAGGTGTTCGGCTCAAGGCACGGGTAGAGGCGGGCCGCCCACATCTTGTGCGCCCCCACGTCGGAGATCAGGATGTCCTCGGGCCCCATCGCGGCGCGGATGTCGTGGAGCACGCGCTGCGGGCTGATCGGATGGCCGTCGCTGAGCCCACCCTGCGCCTGCTCGTCGAGGATCAGCTGGCGCAGTTTCGGGACTACGGGCGGCAGGTCGCGGCACTCGACCATCGACGAGAGCTCATCGAGGGTGATCGATAGATCGGCCTCGATGCCGCAGCCGAGCATGTAGTAGGCGTCGACCTCGGCGGGCTGGCGGTCGATGTGGACGATCTTCTTGTCGCCGTTGGGGTTCCAGCGCTCGGGCGGGTACTCGATCAGGTCGTAGCCGAGGGTGACGACGACGTCGGCCTGGGCG
>JANQNP010000132.1 GCA_028279505.1 Dehalococcoidia bacterium | reverse complement strand
GCGCCCTCGGCGGGAACCAGCCGCCGGCGACGGGGGCGAACGCGATCGCGGCCGCGCTGGCGTTGCTGGGCGATCAGCCGCCGGCGACCGGCGCCGTGGCGGCCTCCGCGGGCGGCGTCGCCCTCGCGGGGAACCAGCCGCCGCCGACCGGTGCGCTGTCGCTCGACGCCAGCTTCGCGATCGCCGGCGTGCAGCCGGCCGGTGCCGGAGCTCTCGTGCTCGAGGCGGTGCTCGCCCTGGCGGGGAACCAACCGGCCGCGTCGGGGTTCCTCGGCACCGAGGTCCTCGAGCTGATGACCAACGTCTTCGGCAAGGACGCCCGCGAAGACCGGGAGGTGCGTTCAGACGGCCGCTGGGCCGTCGAAATCCCCAACGACGGGCGTTGGTACCCAGACATCCCGAAGGACGCTTCTCATGGCTAGCGGCGCGCTCCGGCAGGACATCACGAGCGAGGACAACGTCCACGTCGGCGAGGATCGCTCGCCCTGGTTCGACGTCTTCGACGCCGACGGCAACTCGGTGAACATGACCGGCAAGTCGCTGCGGTGGCGGTTGATCCTCGACGGCGTGACGCTCCTCGAGAAGACGACCGCCGGCGCCACGCTCGCGGTCGTCGACGGGCGCGCCTCGAAGTCAGAGGCGAAGACCGCGACGCCCACCGTCGGCACGAAGAACCGCGTGCAGCCGGTCCTGCTCGACACCGACACCGCCGGCTACGACGCCACGGCGCTCTACGAGCACGACGGATGGAGGCTCGACGCCGGCGCGACGTCGCCGTTCGTGTACGGCAGCTGGGTGTTCGTCCGATGAGCGATGACGTCGCCGTCGTCTTCCTCCATGACGGGAACGGCACCCGCCTGGGGCAGCTGACGACGGCCGACGAGGTGAACCGCTCCTACGCCCTCAACGAGGCCGGGATCGCACACCTCGAGATCGCCGTCGACGACCCGCTGATCGGTGAGACGAAGCCCCAGCGCGGTCTGATCCTCGTCATCGAGTCGGCGCTCTACCCGCGGCCGTGGGTGGGCAAGGTGGTCGGCCGCGCCGGCGTGCCTGACGAGGGGCACGTGCAGCTGCAGGCGAAGGACATGACCACGATCCTCACCGAGCGGTTCACCCCGACGGACTACACGACGTCGCTGTCGGCAGGCCCCGAGATGACGCGCGTGCTCGCGGAGATCAACCGCGTCAATCCGACGGGGATCCAGCCGGGCGACATCAGCAACCACGGCGAGCTCGCCGCCGGCCTGGCGTTCCCCGAGTGGTCCGGGCGTCGTGCATTCGACGCGATCGCCGACAGCGCCGGCATCGAGTGGTGGCTCGACCACGAGGTGTTCCCGCAGGCGATCTCCTCGAAGCTGCGGATCGCGCCGCACCGCGGCGATAACCGCTTCCGCCTGGTGCAGCTCGTCGAGGGTGAGCACTGCACCATCCAGCGCTGGCTCGAGGAGGGCGAGGCGGCCGCGTTCGCGTCGTCGATCATCGCGGCCGCCGAGTCGATTGAGCAGGCGTTCGTCGATCGAATACGGGTCACCACGATCGTCGAAGAGGGCGCCGGCTTCGGCCAGCAGTTCACGCCCCCGGTGCCGACGTCGAACAGCGTCGTCACGACCGGACCCGGCGGCCGGAAGACGAAGACGTCGGGGATCTCGATCGCGCCGCACGGCTTCGTCCGTGAGGCCGAGAGCCTCGGCAACAACCCGATCACCCGCCGGCAGATCGTCGAGGTCCGCGAGGAGCTGAAGACGCGCGAGATCACGATCCAGGCAGCGCAGTTCCTGCTGCGTCGGCGGGCGCTGGCCGAGCGCGTCGTCGAGGTCAGCGTTGTCGACGTCGACCTGTGGTGCGAGGTAGAGCCCGGCGACGTGATCGCGCTGCAGAGCTACTCCGCGTTCGCGAACGAGGGATTCGAGGGGCCGGCTCGCGTTCTGGGAACGAACCCCCGCGAGGACGAGGGCGAGATGCCCGTCGTGCTCGAGCTGCTGGCGATGCCCGATGACGAGGCGGAGGTCTGATGCCGAGACGGATCCCACCGAGACGCCGGCGACCAGGCGTGCGGCCGAAGGCCCGCCTTCTCGACGACATCTTCAAGCAGAAGTCGCAACGCCGGCGCGAGCGGGAGACACGCGACCTGGTCGAGCAGCTGGCCAGGCGGGGGAACTGATGGACCTCGAGACGGTCGGCGCCGTCACCCAGGTCGCGGCGATGCTGACCGCGGTCGTCGCGGCCGGCGGGTCGCTCTGGGTGGTGATCCGGCTCGCTCGCCGGGTGCCGCGGTTCGTTGACCAGTGGCTCGATCGCCGAGCCGAGGCGCACGCCAAGGCGGAGCGCGAGGCGCGCGCCCTCGAGTGCCTGATCGCGATGCAGCCGGACCTCACGAGCGCCTTGTTGCAGCTCGGCCCGAACGGCGGCGACTCGCTCTATGACGTCGTCCACCAGCTCGACGCTGGCCAGTCCGAAATCCGCGCCTGGATCGAGGCGCACGCACGCGATCACGGCTTCGAGTCCCCGCGGCTCGGCATTGAGGAGGGCTGATGGAAGTTCGAGCGTCCATCCTGCAGTACCCGGACTCGCCGGCGCCGGCGACGTTCGCGCACCAGCTTTCTATGCACCGTCTGATGCTCGACGTCCGGCGGTGGTTCCAGCGCGTGACGCTGTGCGACCTGAACTACGACGCGAACCAGCTCCCCCTGGTGATCAAAGCGCCCGGCCCGATGCGCCCTGGTCTCGGTGAGCGCACCGGCTCTCTCGGGAGCGGCGGCAAGGGCGGCGTCGCCAACAACACGATGTCGTGGTGGGACGCCGAGGGCATCCTCCGCTCGCAGGGATTCAGGACCGAGCAGACCCTGCTCGTCGTCGCGCATCACGGCATACACACCGACGGGTCGGGAGTCGCCCAGCCTGACTACCGAACCCACCGCGACGTCCGTTGGGACCAGCGCGCGGATCCACATGTCGGCGGGCTCGTTACCTTCGGCTACCGCAACGTCGTCGAACCACTCGCCAACGACTGGGAGGGCAGCCGGCACCGGATCGCGGTGAACATCGCGGCCCACGAGATGGGGCACGGGCTCGGGACTCACCACACCAACCGGAACCCTCGCGGCGCCTACGAGATGATCAGCTCGACGATGGCGTACGGCCACGGCTTCGCGGCCTATGGGCACGGGATGTCGACGTCGCTGCTGACGCCTGACCAGGCGCGCGAGCTCGACCCGGACGGTGACGGGGTCGTGTACTTCAACTCGAAGGGCGCCACCCCCGACGAGATCGCGATCTGGCGCGCGCACGACGCCCTGACCCCGCTCCCCGACCGCGGCACCGATTGGGTGCCGGGCCTGCTCGACGACCTCGTGGTCGCCGAGCTCAACGACATCAACTGGGCGCTCCGGCGGATCGACGAGGCGACCGAGCCTCACCGGTTCAGCGAGCGCCGCGCCCGCCTCGCCTGGGGTGGGACAACCAAGGAAGTAGGGCAGCGATGATGCAGTGGGTTCGACCCGCCGTGACGATGTTCGCGCTGGTCGCGCAGTTCACGATCGCGTTCGTGGTGCTGTTCTGGGTGATGAGCGTCGAAGCCGACGCCCGCCCTGACGCGCTGCAGGCGGGCATGTCGATCTTCGGCCTGACGGCACCGTGGACGACGGCCGCGTTCGTCTGGTGGTTCAAGGCTCGAGACGAGGCGAAGGCCCGCGTGGGCCTGGCGCCGCCGGCGCCGAGCGGCCTGCTCCCGGTTCCGGCCGGTTCACCTGGTGACGAGCCGCTCCCCCCGGCCGGCCAGCTGCCGATGCCGCCCAGGTAACCCGAAATGGGCACTCGGGTGCCGCCCGGCAGCCACGTCGCGGCTGATGACGATATAAAACGCCCTGGTGGCGTTCTGGAAGGGTGCACGAGGGCTCCGGAGTTCAAGATCGCCGGACGTCGCGGATCCGCGCTCCGCCGATTGAGGGAGTCGCTCGGTATCCGACAGGCGGACGTCGCGGAGCGGCTCGGCGTCTCGCAGCCGTATCTCAGCCACCTTGAGTCCGAGCATGGCGGGTACGGCGTGCCGCGCGGGTTCAGCCGTCGCCACCAGGAAGCGATGCTTGAGCTGCTGCGTGACGTCAGAACCATCGGTTGAGGATCGCGAACCCGAGCATCGATCCGAAGAAGAAGACGAGTCCGAAGCCTAAGAGGACCTTGTCGACGGGGTTCCAGGCGGGATCGTGCACCCAGCGATGCCACCAGCTCTGAGACGAACGGGACCAGCGCTGATCGACAGGTGTCATCGCACGGGAGTCTATCGAGGCCGGCGCCGACGTCCGAGCCCTCGCTTCGGCATCCACACCCACGGCTGATCGCCGGTCCGCTCGTCGCGGATCTCCTTGGCGATCTTCTGGTGCGGGGAGCGGTAGACCTTGAACGTCACATGGAGCCGATCATCGCCGCGGTGTCGGGTGTGCAGCTCGACGCCTCCACCTTCGTCGACGTATCGGATGAGCGCGCGCAGCTGGTCGAGCAGGTAGCTGCGCTTGGGCTCGGTCGGCACCTCGAGCGGCCGCGGTCCGTCCATGTCGGGACGGGCGCCGCCCTCGGGTTCTAGCAGGGGCATCGGGTGGTCTCCGTCGACGGGGAGCGTCGTTGGTGACCGGGGGGATCGCGGAGCCTAGCACGGGGAGCCAAACGGGGAGCCAAACAGGGGGTGTTCGGGGTGGTTCAGGGGGCTTCCGCCAGGCCTCCCGCAGCTGCCGGCAGCGGCTTCCTGACCGTTCGAGGACGCTGTAGTCCAGCGCCGAATCCGATTATGAGTCCCCTGCTCTGGCCTCTGAGCTACCCTGCCACGCCGGTCGGCGCGCGGCCGCGCCGCAACGCCGTCGGGTCCCCTCGAACCCTGCGGTCGATGATTCTAGCGAGCACCCCGGTACCGGTCGACGGGTGAACGCGACGGTCGGGTCGCCGTCCGCCCGAGGATGACGACCACGATGGTGGCGACGACGAAGGCTAGCCGCCCGCCAACAGCTGATGAGTCCGGCGCCCTGATCCCCAGGTTCCCGACCGAGCCCGGCTCGACGCCCATGGCGTCGGCGATGAACTCGAGGCCCCAGTCGAGGTTCGGGTCACCGGGGCGCTCCCCGCGGCCGTAGACGAAGAACGTGCTGAAGTTCCCGACCTCCCACGGGACCGCGAGCAGGAAGTACCGGTCGGTAGGGTCGGAGTCCATCGCGCCGCACATAGCGCCCCATCGGACGTTGTCGGTGTCGCCGGTAGCGCTCCGGCGATCGATGAACGTGAACGTCGCGGGCGGGTGGCCGCGCCACCACTGATCGACTTCGAAGGTGTACGTCATCTCGATCGGCTCGAGCGCGTTGATTGGATGCTGTTCCTCGTAGCTGACGGCGCGCACCCAGCCGCCAACGACATAACGAACCGACGGGTCGTCCGGCGGGACGTGCTCGCCGGTACAGGCGTGAACGGTTCGCGACTCGACGGCGACAGACCAGAGTCCGATAGCGATCACCGCGAGGCCGAGCGCGCTGAGAACCGATCGGACCGCCATCGGCACAGCGTACTCTGACGGTCAGCTCACCGTCTGCCGGCTGATCATCGGCGGCGCAGTTGCTGACGCCCGCACTATCCCGCGGCGCCCGCTACTCCCCGCCCGCTCGAAGCTCGTCCTCGTGCTCGAACGCCGCCCGGAGCATCGCCCGGTCATCCTCGTCGAGTTCGGGCAGATCGAGGATCGCGGCCCGCTTCCGCTCGAGCTCCGGGTCGGCGGCGGCCGTCGCGCGAGCCTGCGCCTCGGCGAGCCGGCTCGCGGTCGCAATCACGAGGGCGAGGTCACTCTCCGCGAGGTGTACCGCCGCGTCGACGAGCGGCCGCAGCGCCGGCGGCAGCACACCCGACTCCTCGCCGAGCAGCGTGCTGATCGGCCGTCGCACCACCCGAGCGGCGCGGATCACCGTATCGAGGTTCGGCGTCTCACCCGATTCGAGGCGCTGGATGGTGCCAACGGCGAGGCCGGCCCGCGACCCGAATTCGCGCATCGACAGGCGTTCGCGATCACGGTAGCGACGGACCTCCGCCGCAAGATGCTGCGCTGCGCTTCGCGTGTCCATGTGCCTCAGCTCGTCGGACGCCGCGTTCATTCTGTTGACGATGCTGTTCGACAAGGCATATGTTCTTGTTCATCAATGTGAACGATCATCGGCCAGATGATCTCGCGCGTGAGTTACAGCTGGAGCGACGTGTCGACCCCGTCGGAAGCCCGTGAGCCTGGAGCGAACAATGGCCCTGAGGTCGGCCGAATGCCCACGTGCACCCGGGCCGTCGAGCAGACTCGGGCAGCTCACGAAACCGATGCGGCGTCACCAGCGCGAGTCGGGCTGACCACCGGTCGGTACACCTGATGGATGCGCGTCAGGACCTCTCGCCCGTCGGGCAATCCGACCGAATCGCGCGCCTTGAGGCCGCGCTTGCCGCGGCGCTCGAGGTGGACGAGATCCGCTTCCGCAAGTCGCAGCTCGGCGCTCGGGTCGCCAACACCATCCGCCACGCGATCGACGAAGGCGTGGCCCTCGAGGAGTGCGCGCCCAACTACCAGGCAGTGGTGCGCGCTGAGTTGCGGTGACTCGATGGCCGGTCCTGCTGCTGGCTGCTAGCGCTCGTACGCGACGATGCCTGACTGGCTCGCGATCATGAGCTCCCAATCGGGCTCGAGTCTCGGTGCCGTCCAGTCGACGACGTGGACGTTCCCTCCGGCGTCGATCACCTCGGTGTCGTCCTCGACGACATCGTTCCGGCGAGCGAGCAAGCTAGAGCGCACCGCGGTAGTTGGCGACTCGTCGGCTCTCGCGATCGACCCTGACCGGTCGGTCGTAGCTCGGCCGGTCTGCCCGGACTGCCAGGAGATCGTCGCGAGGTGGCTTGAGAGCCTCGGTGCCGACACGCGCGAGCGGGGCAACACCCGCGATGACGAACTGATGGTGAGCTGTACCGAAGACGGTGAGTACCGGTTCGCACTGTTGCGGCTCGCGATGCCAGCGACCGAGTAGGGTACGTTCCGGGCCGCGACCAATGTAGCTCGGCGAGGGCGTATCTCTCCCGCCACCCACTACCGCTCGTACGTAACGACACCCGACCGGTTCGCGTTGATGAAGTCCCAATCGAGGTCCACGCCCAGCCCCGGCCGGTCGACGACGTGGACGTTCCCGTCCGCGTCGATCGCGTCGGTGTCGTCGTAATAATCGAGGTAGATCGGCGGCGCGGAGCGCTTCACCTTCGGGTGGATCAGCCCCATCTCGTAGTAGTTCGTGTTGCGGATCGCCGCCATCACGTTGCGGCGGACCGGGCCCGGCGAATGCAACTCGATGTCCAGGCCAAACCCCTCGGCGGCGTGCGCGATCTTCATCACCCCGGTCACCCCGCCGTCGTAGTCGGGGTCGCCGCGCACGAAGTCGGTGCCGTCCGCGACGATGAAGTCGACGTGACTCTCGACCCCGCGGATGTGCTCGGTCTGAAGCAGGGGAGTGCTGATCGCGTCGCGGAGCTTGCGGTGCCCGAAGGCGGAGACGCCGCCGTCGCGGTACGGGTCCTCGAGCCAGAGGAACCCGATCTCGTCGCAGGCCTTGCCCACCTTGTAGGCGTCACCCCACGTCATGATCGTGCTCGCCGGGTCGAGCATCAGGTCCATCTTCCCGCCCACCCGGTCGCCCACGGCATAGAGCAGCTCGATGTTCTTCTTGAGCGGCGCGTCTCGCCACCAGTGGATCTTGAAGGCCGGGTAGCCGAGCTCCAGGCACTCCTCGGCGAAGTCGGCGAACGCCTCGGGCGTGTTGAGGCCGCCCGGCTCGTCGTCGCCGACCATCGTGCTCGCATAGCAGGGGAGCGCCGTCCGGAACTCGCCGAGGAGCTGGTAGACCGGCGCTTCGAAGAACTTGCCAGCGATGTCCCACAGCGCGATGTCGACCTGCGACATGCCCATACGCGCCTGCTGCTTCAGCGAGAGTTTCGCGTCGTTGTAGAACCGCTCCCGCGCGAGCGCGCTGCGGCCGAGCAGCGCGTAGGCGACGTTCGCGACGCCGGCCAGCTCCGAGGCGTTCCCACCGAAGTACTCGCCTCGAATGCCCTGGTCCGTGTCGATCGTCAGCACGCGGCCGGTGCGCGTGAGCCGGTCACCCTTCTTGTAGGTGGGCATCCGCGACTGCTCGTGAGGCTGGATGTCCTGGAGCTCGTACTTGAACTCCGTGATCTCGATCTTCGTGACAATCGGGGGGCGGTCCATCGGTCAGCCTTTCCGAGCAGCGCGCTGGGGGGGTCGAAGCATAGCGGCTCGAGACCGGCCCTCAGCCGGCAGCCGCACTCGCGAGCTGATCGCGGCGCAGGCGACGGTGAAGCCGGCGCGCGTACCAGATCTCGATCGCGATCACGAGGAATACGAGCAGCGCCCAACCCGTCGCCGCGCCCTCCTCGGGTGCAAGCAACACCGTGTTGTAGAGGCCGTGGAAGATCACCGGCGAGACGTACGCGGCGACGAGCAGCAGCCCTCGCCGCCGAGGCTCGAAGTGCGCGAGCCCGAAGTAGAAGCCCATGATCACGCCGAGCAGCGCGTGTCCCGGGACCGCCGTGAAGGCGCGAACGATCGCCACCGCGACCCCGCCATCGGCGACGTACAGGATGTTCTCCAGCGTCGCGAAGCCCAGCGACGCGGTGACCCCGTAGACGATGCCATCCATCGGCTCGTCGAAATCGTTGAGCCGCCGGCAGTAGAAGTAGAGGACCGCGAACTTGAAGAGCTCCTCCGGGATCGCCGCGCCGAAGAAGGCGATCCCGGCGCCGCGCAGCCACGGGTCGGTCACCTCGTCACCGACCGCGGCGTCGACGGCGACCAGCAACCCGAACGCGAGCAGCACCGCCGGCACGATCGACGCGACGCCCCAGGCGAACGTGATCGCGATCGCACGGCGCGGTTCCGGGAACTCGTCGCGGCGAATGAAGTAGCGGAGGATCAGCGCCGACGGCACCACCGCGAGGACGAGCGTGAACACGAGGGCCATGTGACGGCGCTTCCGCTGCTGGCACGATGAGTTCCCGGAGTCGCGCCAGACCGCCGAACGCTAGTCGGCGGAGCTGGACGCGCGCAACGCCGCGCGAGGCGCGGCTACTCGGCGACCAGCCCCGTCGAGGTCAGCCACGCACGAGCCGCGGCCTCGGCTTCTAGCCCGTCGACCTGAACCTGCCGGTTCAGCTCGGAGAGCGCGTCGGTCGTGAGCTCATCGGAGATCGCCGCGACGATGTCGACCAGCTCGTCCCCGTAGGCCTCGACGATGTTCATCCGGATCGCCAGCGCCACGTTCTCCGACGGCACCATGCCGCGGTCATCCTCGAGCACCACCCAGTCGTTGACCAGCAGCGAAGCGTCGGTCGTGAATGCGAGGGCAACGTCGATCGTCCCCTGCTCCAACGCCCCTACCCGCGAACGGGCATCGAGCGGGATGAACTCCTCGAACTCGATCCCGTACACGTCCCGCAGTCCGATCGCGCAGAACGGCCGCTCCGGGCACTCCGGCGTGGCGCCGAAGTGCAGTTCGCCGGCGATCGGGACCAGGTCGCTCAGCGTCCGCACGTTGCGCTCTTCGGCAAACGCGCGCGTGACGACGAATGCGTTCTGGTTCTGCGCCGGCGCGTAGTCGAGCAGCGCGATGCCCGTCTCCTCGTAGCGACCCCGGGCAGCCTCGAAGTTCGCCTCGCTGTCATCGGTCGGCCGCCCGCCCAGGAAGCTGAGCAGCGTCCCGATGTACTCGGGCAGGTAGTCGAGCTCGTCCTCTTCGAGGGCCGGCTTCAGGATCTCGCGGGTGCTGCCGGGTTGGATGCGCGAGGTGTCGACGTCGAAGCCCGCGTCCTCGAACGCCGCGGCGAAGATCCAGGCGAGCACGTGACTCTCGGCGAAGTTGAAGCCCGCGGCGCGTATCGTCGGCTTCGGCTCCTCGCCGTCCGAGCATCCGGCGGCCAGCGCCGCGGTGACGACCGCGACGGTCACGAGGGCGAGCAAGGTGAACACCCGCGTTCGCGGCAGGTCCGGCATCGTCGGCGTTCCCTCAACCCGCGCGGCCCGGCGGTCCGTCGCCCAGCCGCTTCGTGCGAGAGACTGGCGTCCCGCGTGCGGGAGGTCAAGCCGAATTCTGCGCCGATCGTGTGTCGGTTCGATTGCAATGATGTCGCACCAGCACTGGAGCCGTGTCGCGGTATCGTCCAGTCAGCGTGCGCCGCTGACCGTGGCGGACTGGTGGAGGTATGAATGACGAAGCAGGAGGCGATCGACGAGGGCGATCCGCGACGGTCACCCGACGAGCAGCCACGCCGCTTCGACGTCGACGGGAACGGCGCTCGCCTCGTCGCGTTCGAATGGGACGGCGGCGGGCCACCGCTCCTGTTCGCGCACGCGACCGGCTTCCATGCCCGGCTCTGGGACGAGGTGATCCGCGCCCTGCCCGGCCGTCGCGCGATCGCCCTCGACCTGCGCGGCCACGGCCGCGCCGAGCAACTCCCGATCGACGGCGGAGCCGCCTACAGCTGGACCCACTTCGGCGAGGACGTCGCCGCCGTCGCGCGAGCGCTCGACCTCCGCGACGCCATCGGTGTCGGCCACTCGATGGGCGGCCACTCGGTCACGATGGCCGCGAGCCTCGAACCGGACCGGTTCGCCGCCCTAGTCCTCGTCGACCCCGTGATCGCACGCGTGATCCGCGCTCCCGACGCCGAGGGCGGCGCCCCGAGCTTCGTCGCGAAGCGACGCGACCAGTGGGCCTCCCCCGACGAGATGTTCGAGCGCTTCCGAGGCCGTGCGCCACACAGCCGCTGGCACCCGCAGGTGCTGCACGACTACTGCGAGTACGGCCTGCTCCCGAGCGGGGACGGCGACGGCTTCCACCTCGCCTGCCCACCCCGCACCGAGGCGACGATCTACGCGATGGGCTCCCACGACCTGCACGACATGATCCGAGACATCGCGATCCTGGCGCGGGTCCTGCGCGCGAAACCGCGCAGCTCCTCGGATCCGGCCGCCGCCTTCGACGGCTCCCCGACCGATCCGGAGGTCGCCTCGTGGTTCGCGCACGGCGAGGACGTGCCGCTCCCCGAGTACTCCCACTTCCTCCCGATGGAGGCGCCCGGCCTCGTCGCGCGCCACGTCGACGAGGTCGCCGCGCTGGTCAGGTAAACTGACGGCAGCACATTAACTATTCCTGCGCCCCCAACCGGCGCGGCGCGTGACGGGAGACGATGATGGTCTCGACCGAGACGGAGCAGGCACCGGCGATCACCTTCACCGATGAATGCCGGACGAAGCTGCACGAAGTGATCGACGGTCACCCGAACGACGTGGCGGGCCTGCGGCTCCAGATTCTCCGGCGGACCCCCGACGGCGGCATGCAGCACGTCCTCAGCATGGTCGAGGACGGCGCCCAGGAGCAGATCTCGGACGACCTGGTCACCGAGGTCGACGGCATCACCGTCTACGTCCAGCTGCGCGACGCGCGCTACCTCAACGGGATCGAGATCGACTACATCGACCGCGGCCCGGAAGAGTCAGGCCTCGAGTTCAACAACCCGAACCCACAGTGGTTCGATGCGCGCGAGCTCGCGATGCAGCAGCTCTTCGACCAGCAGATCAACCCGGCCATCGCCGGCCACGGCGGCATGGTCACCCTGCTCGGCGTCGACGGTACTGACGCCTACATCGAGTTCTCCGGCGGCTGTCAGGGCTGCGGCCAGGCGAACGTGACCCTGGGTCAGGGCATCGAGACCTCGGTGAAGAAGTTCGTGCCCGGCATCGAGCGGATGGTCGACGTCACCAACCACGCCGCCGGCACGAACCCGTACTTCAAGCCGAACCAGCCCGGCGGCGCGCCTGGCCACAGCCACGGCCACGCGCACAACCACTAGCGCCAGGGACCAGCGCCCACCGCGAGCGAACAGCCGCGGCGCTCCGCGCCTCCATCCGAGGCGCGATTAACCGCGAGACACGAAGAAGGCCGGTCCCGAGGGCCGGCCTTCGCGTTTGCTCTGTTCGGGCCTGGCGCTCAGTGCGCCCGACCCGGTGCGACGCGCCTTCCGAGGCGCGATCCACCCGCAGACACAAAGAAGGCCGGTCCAGAGGACCGGCCTTCCGTTCGTTCTGCTCGAGCTCGGCGCTAGTGCGCGCCGCCCCCGCACCCGCAGGCGCCGCCACCACCGAGGATCTCCGTCGCATTCGGCGCCTCGATCGAGAAGCCCTGCTGCATCACGTCCTCGACGTAGTCGATCGACGCGCCCTCGAGCGCCTGGGCGGCGGTCGGGTCGGCG
The DNA here is from genome assembly GCA_028279505.1 of Dehalococcoidia bacterium. Classification (GTDB taxonomy): domain Bacteria; phylum Chloroflexota; class Dehalococcoidia; order UBA2979; family UBA2979; genus UBA6627. The sequence continues at coordinate 17,686 of JANQNP010000132.1, read as the reverse complement.
ATGAACTTCAGCGTGCCGAACTCGATCACGGCGTCCGTCGCCTGCGGGTCATCGAGGCCCATGCCAAAGGACGGGCCGCTGCAGCCGCAGCCGCCGGCCTGTGCGAATACGCGAATCGCCTGCGCGTCCGAGTCGTGCTCTGAGATCAGAGTCGAGAGGCGCTGCTGGGCGAGGTCCGTGACGGTCAGGTTCATCCGAGTCCCTCTTCCGTGGGGATTGCACACGTTTCAGTGCAACTATATTGCAAAAGTCCGCCCGCGGGGAAATCGGGGCGATCGAGGGTGTCACCACCCGCGATCCGCGCGCTCACGCCGCGAGCGCTGCGCTCCGGCTAGCCACCCGACGGCGTCGCCGCGATCAGATCGAGGAGTTCGACCCCGAACCGATCCACGCGCGACTCGCCGAGCCCCCACGTCTCGAGGAGTGCGGCCCGCGTATCGGGCCGGTTCGCCACCAGCTCCCGCAACGTCCGGTCGGAGAAGAGCGTGTACGCCGGCACGCCGTCCGCCCGAGCACGCTCGGAGCGCCAGCCGCGCAGCGCCTCGATCAGCGGATCGTCCGCGTCGATCTCCGGACCGAGGTCGGCGCGAGACTTCAGCGGCCGCTGTGTCGCGGCGGCGTCCGGGATCGGCGGCGGAGCAGCGTCCGGGTTCGCCGCGGACCACTCCTCGACGAGCACCAGGATCTCCGCCCCCAGCCAGTCGACGCGCGTCTCGCCGATGCCCCACATCTGGAGCAGCCCGTCGCGGTCCCGCGGCCGGTACGTAGCAATCTCCCGCGCCGTCCGGTTCTCGAACACCCGGAACGGATCCCGATTGGTCGTCCGCGCGATCCGATCGCGCAACTCCAGCAGGTCGTCAAACAGCTCGGCCGGGTACCCCGCGTCGTCGTTGACCGCCGTCCCGAGGCAGTTGTCGCAGTTCCCGCACTGCGCCGGCGGCTGCTCGCCGAAGTAGCGAAGCACCAGCGCGCGCCGGCACGACTTCGTCTCCGCGTACTCCGTCATCTCCCGCAGCCGCGCCTCCGCGTAGTCGCGGTGCCGCGTGACCGCGCGCGTGTCGATCGGCGCCATCCGGTCGAACGACCGCAGCCGCAGTTCGACAGGATCGAGGAGCCCCGAGTCCCGCAACGCCGACACGATCAGCCCGAACTGGTCCGGATCCGCGTTGCCCACGTCGAACGGGAGCCGCCCCGACTCCGCGTGCGCGATGCCGACCCAGCGCTGCCAGGCGTCCCGCACCGTCGCGTCGTCGGGGTGCTGCATGTCGATGAAGCGCTGCTGCGCGGCACGGTCGCGCCGCGCATAGAGCAGCGTGCACTCGGCCGGATCCCCGTCGCGCCCCGCGCGCCCGGCCTCCTGGTAGTACGCCTCGATGCGCGCCGGCATCTGCAGGTGCACCACGAACCGCACGTCCGGCTTGTCGATCCCCATCCCGAAGGCGTTGGTCGCCACGATCACGTCGGTCCGGCCGACGGTGAACCGTCGCTGCACCGCGGTGCGGTGGTTCCGATCGAGGCCCGCGTGATACGCCTCCGCGCTCAGCCCGGCGTGCTGCAGCGCCTCCGCCAGCTCCTCCACGTTGCGGCGGGTGCGCGCGTAGATGATCCCGCTCTGCCCGGCGTGTTCGCGCACGTAGTCGATCAGCCACTGGCGCCGCTCCGGCAGCCCCGCCAGGGGTACCACCGCGAACGTCAGGTTCGGCCGGTCGACCGTGGTCACCACCTCGCGCGCCGCCCCCGCGAGGCCGAGCCGGCTGAGGATGTCCCGCCGCACCTGCGGGTTCGCCGTCGCCGTGAGCGCCAGCGTCCGAGGTTGCCCGAGCCGCTCGCGGATCTCGCCGAGTTGCAGGTAGTCCGGGCGGAAGTTGTGTCCCCACTCGGAGATGCAGTGCGCCTCGTCGACCGCGAACAGCTCGACGCCGGCCCGCGCCAGCCCCTGCGTGAACAGCGGGTTGGCGAACCGCTCCGGCGCCACGTAGAGCAGCTGCGTCTCGCCGCGCACGAACGCCTGGTACCGCTGGTTCTGCTCGCCGCGGTTGAGGTTCGAGTTGATGAACGTCGCCGCCACCCCGGCGGCCTCGAGGGCTTCGACCTGGTCCTGCATCAGCGCGATCAGCGGCGACACCACCACGGTCCGCCCCACCTCGAGGGCCGGCAACACGTAGCAGAGGCTCTTCCCGCTCCCCGTCGGCATCACCGCCAGCACGTCGTCCCCGCGCAACGCATCGAGGACGCTCGACTGTCCGTCCCGGAGCGCCGGGTAGCCGAACACCTCGCGCAGCGCCGCCAGGTACCCCTCCGAGGCCGGGAGCGCCCCTCGAGGTGCGGTCGGCGCCGCCGTGGCGGGCGCCGGAGTCGGCGTCGGACCGGCGCTCGGCGGGTTCGGCGGGGCCGGCGCAGCGAACGGCCGCGGCTGCTGGGCGAGCTGCGGCTGCGCCGTTCTCGGAGCTTCTGCCCTCGGCGGTGCTGGTGCCGGCGCGGGGCGCGGCGTCGGCGTGATCGGCACCGTCGCGGCCGGGTGCGGGGCGGGCTCGTCGTCGAACCGCTCGCCGCACTCGTTGCAGAATGCCTCGCCGTTGCCAACCGGTGCCTGGCAGCGCGGACAGGTCAGGGTCGCCTCAACCACCGACGGACACTCCAATCGCGCGGCCAATCAGGAACGTGACCCCCGCCGCCCCGAGGCCGAACAGGACCTGTCGCCCCCCGGAGAACAGCAGCCCGCGACCGGTCATCAGCGTGATGCCCGCACCGATCGCGAACAGCGCCGCCGCGCTCACGACAAGGCTCACGACCACCGCGGTGCCGCCGTCGAAGATCGCGAACGGCGCCACCGGCCCGATCGCCCCGACGGCGAAGAGGAAGAACGAGGTGACCGCCGCCACCCACGCCGAGCCGCCGAGCTCCTCCGGCTCGACGCCCAGCTCCTCGCGCGCCATCGCATCGAGGGCGGTCGCCTCGTTCGCCATCAGCTGCGCGGCGATCCGCCGCGCGTCCTCCTCCGCAAAGCCCTTCGCCTGGTAGATCAGCGCCAGCTCCTCGGCCTCCTCCTCCGGCATCAGCCGGATCTCCTCCGCCTCCACCGCGATCTGCTGCTCGTACAGCTCGCGCGAGCTCTGCACCGAGATCCACTCACCGAGGGCCATCGAGATCGCCCCGGCCAGCAGCCCGGCGAGCCCCGTGATGAACACGGTGCGGTTCTCGAGGTCCGCTCCGGCCACGCCCATGACCAGGCTGAGGTTCGAGACCAGCCCGTCGTTCGCGCCGAGCACGGCCGCGCGCAGGGCGTTCCCACCCACCTGCCGGTGCCGCCCCTCGAGGCGCCCGATCAGCGCCCCCTCGATGCCGCCGCGAGTGCCGGCGAGCACCCCGAGCACCCGCGCGTGGGACCGCTCGTCGCCCGGCAGCGCGGTGCCGCCGGCCTCCGGCGAGTCGTCGTACATCCGCTGGCCGGCTTGCTCCTGCGCGCTGATCGTCGGGAGCACCGCGTCGGGCCCGAAGCGCCGCGCCGTCCACGCGAGGACGCGCGACCGCCAGCTCGGCCGGCGGTCACCCACCTCAAGGCCGGCGTCGGCGAGCTGCTGCTCCCAGAGTTCAGCGTGACGGTCCTCGGCCGCGGCGAGGCGGAGATAGAGGTCGGCGATCTCGGATCGCTCCTCGGAGTCGGCCATCGCGCGGTAGAGGTTCGCGGCGTCGACCTCGTCCTGGCGGAACCCCCGGTAGCGGGCGACGTCGGCGGGCGTGCGGTCCTCGGGCATTGCCATCCTCAACGGATCTGGTCGCCGGGGACGCGACGCGGGACGGAGAACAGCCGGGGTTCGCGCATCGTATCAGCGCGCGCGATGAGCGGCGCGTTGACCCCACTCCCCGAGGGCTCGACGATGGGAGGGCGCGGGGCCGAGGAGAAGACTGCCGATGCGCCGCGCCCTTCCTCCCGCTACTGCGCTGCTCTTCCCGGTCGCGCTCCTGCTCGCCACCGCCTGCGGCGACGGCGACTCATCCGAGGCCACTCCCACCGCCACCGCTACCGCGAGTCCCACGGCGTCAAGCTCCCCCACCGCGACGGCGACCGCCGCCAGCGTCGCCTCGCTCCGCGATGTCGAGTTCGATCAACCCTCCCTGGTTGGCCCGCTGATCGACGCCGCCGGCGGCGGCGAGGTCCCCCTCGAGCGGATCGAGTTCCACCACCTGATCGGCGACGACGAGATCGAGGAGGCGGTCGTCACCGTCGAGTCCGGCGGGACGCTCGGCGACCTCGGCGCCGGCGTGTTCGCCCTGATCGACGGCCAGCCAGAGCTCGTCCAGTTCATCGCGACGGCGGGACGGATCGAGGTCCGCCTCGATCTGGTCGTCGCGATCGAGGGCGTGTGGGCCGACGGTGATCCGCAGTGTTGCCCGTCGCAACTCCGAGAGACGAGCTACCAGTGGGACGGGGCCCGTTTCGTGGCGATCACCGAGCAGGTCGTCTCGAACCCGGAGGGCTAGCGGGGGCGGCCTAGTGCCCGCTCGAGGGCGGGCGACCCGACGTCAGACCGATCGCCGCCTGCTGCAACGCAAGCACCGCCAACACCATCCCGGCGACGGCCGGCGCGATCAGCATCACGGACCAGATCTCGCCCTTCAGCGCGTGCGAGATCGTGAGCAGCGCCGCCGCGACGCCCAGCTGGGTCATTGACAGACCGATCAGCGCGAAGAAGGCCGTTCTGAGCGCCATGCCGAGCGATGGTCCCACGCTGATTGCCCCGTTCCGCCTGCCACAGCGAGTCGATGGCGGGGACGGTATCAGGCAAAACGTAAGAAACGCATATGAACGGCGAGATTGGCGCGAGATTACATTTATGCTCACGCATCGTGGGGCGGTGTGGCCTCCAGAAGCGCGAGCTGCTCCTCAAACGACTGAGCACAGCGCGCCGGCTCCTCGATCGCGTGCAGCACCACGATCTCGCGCAGCGAGCGCTCACCCCAGGCGCTCGCGACCACCTCGGAGAACCGCGGTTCAAGCGAGCGCGCGAGCGACGCCAGGATGCGGCGATTCTGCTCTAGCCGCCCCAGCAGCCCGGCCAGCGTCGGCGCGCCGTACATCAGCGCGGCGACCGCCGTCGGCTCGAGATCGAGCCGCGTCCGAGGTGGATCGGCTCCCGCTGTCGCCGCCTCCAGCGTCGTGATCGCCAGCTCGTTGGACGCGATCAGCGACGCGATGCGCTGACGAGGGCTGTCGCCCTCGGGCCCCGGATCGTCGGCGCGCGCCTCCCCGATCCGCCGCAACGCGATGCCGGCTCGGCGCTGGAGTTCGCCCGCCACCTCCTCGAGCTGCTCGAGGGGCATCTCGTTGAAGACCGAGGTGCTCGTCATCGCCCGCCTGCTGCCCGCTGCCGTCCTCGGGCGTAGGGTAGATCGATGAACGGCCTCTCGCTCTGGACCCACCTCGCTGCTGCCGCCGCGCTGATCGTCAACCTCTGGGTCGCCGGCGACTTCGTCGAGGCGTGGGCCGGCCACGCGGCGCGGAGCGCCTTCGAGCTGCTGCTGATGCTCGGCTACGTCGTGTTCGTCCTCGGCATCCGCGTGCCGCTCGCGTTCTGGCGCCGGCCGCAGGAGCCGCCGCCAGAACGCGGACGAGACGATCGTCCGGACTAGGGTTCGACGCGTCGCGAGCCGCCGCGCTTTGTGCTTGGATTGGGTCGTCGCGGGCGATTAGCTCAGATGGCCAGAGCGTCCGGTTTACACCCGGAAGGTCAGAGGTTCGATCCCTCTATCGCCCACCAAAAACAACTCTGAAGCGACCAGATCGGCGGGGAGCTTCACTTGACCCCCGTCCCTGCTCCGCAGCGCTGTCTCGATCCGCATGCCTAATCGGACCGCGGGTCATCGAGCAGTTGGCTAAACGAGCAGCCGCTCGCGGGCGATTGGTATCGCTGAGATCCGGCCGCTGACGCCGAGCTTCCGGTAGACGCGCCCGATCGGTCCCTCCGAAGCGCGGGGCCTGAGACCAAGCTCGTCTTCGATCTCACTACGGCTGTAGCCACGCGCGATACGTCCCAGCACCCGGGCTTCGATCATCGAGAACTGGTCGCCGGCCTGTTCGCACCGCTCGGCGATCAGCGCCGCCGCTCGCCCGAAGACCTGCAGGTCGACGCCGGCGACCGTGCCGGGTCGCGGCGAGTCACCACGCATGACCGCGAGCTGCGCTCGACCGATCTCTGCCTCGATCCGATCGCCGCGCCGGTCACAGCAGTCGACGGCATCACTGAGCTGTTCGATCGCTTCTTCGCTGCGGCCGACCCGACGCATGAGCAATCCAGTCACCCTTCGACGGCACGACGGCCAGTACAGCGACGTCTCTAGCGGCTCCGGTAGGTCTTCCTCGAACCACGCCAGCCAGTCGGCCGCGTCGCTCAGCGTGCCACCCATCGCCACCGCTTCGCCTGATGCGAGCGCTCCCTCCAGCGAGAACAGCGACGGTGCGGCGGGAACCGGCTGATTGAGCCAAGGCTGACCGTCGAGCGTCCTGCCGAACGACGCGAGCCCGCTGGCTGCAACCAGGTAGCCGCGCGGGAACAGGGCCTCATGCTGCTCAAGGGCGGCGAGGGTGGCTGTTGCCGCATCCGTGTCGCGGCGCACGCTCTGCTGGTGGAGCATCGTGACGTGTAGCTTCCGGACCGCGTGACTGTTGAAGAGGCGCTCGGCATCTGCAGCGAGTTCCGCGCGCGGCTCCACCGCTTCCCGCCGCGCCTCGAGCGCGAGCATTGCCACTTCGGCATCGACCGTTCTCGCAGGGTGGCCAACCTTCGAGGATGTGGCGTGGAGAACGTTCGCCTCATGACGGGCGCCGTCGACATCCCCAAGCGCGGCCTTCGCTGCGATCAGTTGAACGCGGAGCGCCCCGGCCTCGGAGTCAAAACCATCTGTGAGCGCGGCGTCCGCCGCAGATGCCTGACTGCCAACGTCGCGATCGAACGCGAGGGTGACCAGCTCACCGGTCGCCGCATCGGCATCGTCTCGGATGCCAGCCGACAGATCGGTCACAGAGTTGATCGAAGTTCGGCCGCGCTCGACGTCGCCGCTCATCGCCTCGTACACGCCTCGAAGGATCACTAGACGGCGATAGCCGCGGTTCTGCTGACCGAGCCAGGTGAGCGCGTGATTGAGCCGCCCGATCGCCTGGTCCGCGAGGCCGGCGGCGTCGAGCAAAGCTGCGCCGACTCGGGCCAGCTCGACGAACGCCTCTTCGTTGCGATCTCGAAACGCCTGCTTCAGTCCGAACCGGTAGGTCCGGTCGCCAAAGTCAAAGAGACGTTGCGGATCGTGGCGACCGACGAGCGTCAGGAGGCGGGCGTACTCGGTGGTGGTGATCCGCTCGTCGGAATCGAGCATCGCCTCGAGGCGCTGAACCTCAGCCTCGTGACCGGGGGCGGGGACGGCATGGCTCACGGCGCCGATTGTAGCCACGCTGGTCCTCGGCGAGATCGCCGCTACCGCAGCCACCTACGCTGGGAGCGCGATCCCGCTGGCCCCATCGCTTCAGGCGGCCAGTCCAGGGCAGGCCGATCACGCTGCGCTGCACCACGACAAAGGGATGGTAGGCAGCCTCGAGTCGGCCGCTCCGAGGCGATTCGAGCCGGGTGGTGGGCCGAGGGTAGGTCCCTCGATCGCCCACCACGCCCGACCCGACCTACCTCGTCGCTGCTACTGCCCTCGGCTGCTCGGGTCGACGCCGGCCACCGTCAGCAGGTCCGCCATCCCGAACCCCGCACCGCCGTCGCGGGCGGGCAGCGTCGGGCTCCACGTGGTCGACGCGTTGAGGTAGGACGACCCGTCCAGCTCAATCAGCCCGATCAGCACCTCAGCGACGATCCGGCCGCCGACCGGTCCCAGGTGCAGCCCCTCCTCGAGGAGTTCCGCCTCGCGGAGGACGTACAGCCAGAGCGGGGTCCGCGTGTCGAGCGCGGAGCCGAACTGGCCGAAGTCCGCCAGGTCGGCGGGAGCGAGCGGCTCCACGCCCATCCGGCGGGCGACCGCCTGGCCCGAGGGGATGTCCCAGGTGATGTGGCGCAGCAGGTTCCGCGTCGCGAGCGACGTCGGGCCCAGGTCCTGACCGCGCGGCGCTCCGATCGCGGCCGCCGACAACTGGAACAGCGGCGACGACATCTTCGTGTCGATCCGCTTGTTCGGCCGCACCTCGCCGTCCCCGAAGTCGAAGAACGTCTGCCAGCCGATGAACCGTCGCGGTGCGCGCGACCCGCCGCTCAGGTCGTCCGGATCCGGCTGCCCGAACTGCGTCGGATCGAAGATGAGCGCGAAGAACGGCTCCCCGTCGTCGCCCGCGAGGTTCGCCCGGTAGGACGGTCGCACGATCGAGTGCCCGAACCGGTAGGCGGCGGTCTGGAACTCAACCGGGATCGCGGGCTGCCGCGGCGTGTAGAACTGGCGACCGCCGGAGAAGACCGAGTCGACCATCGACTGCCCGACGATCTGCGGCAGGAACTCGTGCACCACGATCCACTGCCAGTGCCAGCGGACGACCCGGCGCGCCTCCTCGAAAGCCGCGTCCCCTGTCAGCCCACTGGCCTCCACGCGGTTGACGACCGCGTTGTGGAAGAGCAGGAACGCCGCCTGCAGGCCTGCGATCATCAGATTCTCGTCGTTGCGGCCGTCGCTGATGATCGCGACGCCGTCCGCATCCCGCGGCAGATCCTCGAACTGGCCCCCGGACTCAACGCGGAGGCGAAGACCGTCGGCCTCGTACAGCTCAGGCGAATCGGCCGGTCCGCCGCCGTAGACGCTGTCGAGGTCCAACCGCGCCGTACGCGAGTTGATGCTGCGACGCAGCCCGGTGGACCGGCCGAGCCGCGAGTCGGCGTCCATCGTGATGTCATGATCGAGGAACTGCCCGACGAAGGTCGTCCCGGCGGTCTGCGTGGGATTGTCCGGGTTGTTTGGGCTCAGCTCCGGCTCCGTGATCAGCCGGATCGGACCGACCTCCAGCGGGTCGTTCGCATCGAGGATCCCGCCCGGCCGGCCGAGTTCCGTCAGCGACGCGCGAAGCTCGTCCGAGGGCCGGCTGAACGTCTCGAGGTCATCGAACATGCGAATGAATCGCTCTGGTGAGTCTGCGCCACCTCGGTCGCGGTTGCCGTCGCCGTCGCGGCCGCCTCGCTCACCGTCGCGCTCGCGCGGGTCGCCATCACCATCGCCATCGCGGCGCCCCGCCTCAGCGAGTCCCGGCAGCAGCGCACCGGCTGCCACCGCACCGGCTCCGGCTCCCGCTAGTCCGAGGAACTTGCGCCGGCTCGCTCCGGTCGTCTCACCCTCGGAATGCTGCTCATCATGATCCATCGCTCGGCCGATCGGCCCTGACATGCGTCCTCCTACTGCATGGGAGCGATACTTCGACGTTCGACCGGATCTCTAAGAGGAGTCTGTGAGGGAGATAAGGAACGCATAAGGAAACGTCGCGAGCAGCGCCGCTGTGTCGGCGGCGGCAACGCAATCGGGCCTGCCACTCCGTAAGACCACGACGTCCGTGACGTGGATGACGTGGCGAGCTACGAGTCGGCGAGGTCGGTGGTCGGCAGACCGTCGCGCTTCCACGCGCGGTAGCCTCCAACGAGATCTCCCGCGCTGCTGAACCCGAGGTCCTGAAGCGACGCGGCCGCGAGGCTCGAGGCGTAGCCGTCGTTGCAGAACACGATCAGCTGCCGCGACGGATCCGCGATGCGCGGATCCGGCAGCTCCGACGTCGCGTCGGCTCGCCACTCCAGCGTGTTGCGCGTGAACCAGATCGCGCCCGGAATCGCGCCCTCGCTGCGCCGGTCTTCGGAGTCCCGCGTGTCAACGAGGATCGCACCCGCCTGCTGAGCGGCCGCCGCCTCGCTCGGCGTGAGCCGGCTGATGCGGGCACGTGCCGCCGCGAGCATCCGCTCGATCGTCGTGGGTTCCGCCATCGCCCACCGAGAGTATCCGTCCAGCTACAATCCCGCGCGTGAAGATCCCGAAACCGAGCGATGAGGAGAAGGAGCGCTTCCGCGCGCTCGTGCCCGATGCCCCCGGCGTCGAGACGAAGCCGATGTTCGGGAACCTCGCCGGGTTCGTGAACGGCAACATGTTCATGGGCCTCTTCGGCCCCGACATCGGCCTCCGCCTCCCCGCCGAGCGACGCGACGCGCTCCTCGCCGGCGATGGTCGCCCGTTCGGGCCGGCGGACCGGCCGATGAAGGAGTACGTCGCTCCGCCGTCGTCGCTGGACGACGCCCAGCTCGGCGAACTCATCTCGGAAGCGCTGGCGCACGTGGCGACCTTTCCGCCGAAAGCCCCGAAGCCGCGGAAGAAGCGCGCTTGAACGAGCGGCCACAGACCGCCCGATCCAAACCTCGTTCAAATTGAACGTGCCATGAGCGCTCACCTACACTCGCGACCGGATCGGGGGTCCCCCTTGGCGAGCAAGAGCAAGCACGAGTGGCTGACTACTACACATAAGAAGGCCACGGATCGCTTCGCCGAACGGCGCGAGCAGTTCGAGTCCTCCTCTGGCGCGCCGCTGGACCCGGTCTACGGGCCCGAGGACCTCGCCGAGTGGAACTACCACGACAAGCTCGGCTACCCAGGCGAGTACCCCTTCACCCGCGGCGTCCAGCCGACGATGTACCGCGGCCGCCTCTGGACGATGCGCCAGTACGCCGGCTTCGCCGACGCTGCTGAGTCGAACAAGCGCTACAAATTCCTGCTGGAGCAGGGGCAGACCGGGCTCTCGGTCGCCTTCGACCTCCCGACGCAGATCGGCTTCGACTCCGACGCTGATGAGGCCATCGGCGAGGTCGGCAAGGTCGGCGTCGCCATCTCCTCGCTCGCCGACATGGAGACGCTGACCGACGGCATCCCACTCGAGCAGATCACCACCTCGATGACGATCAACGCGACGGCCCCGATCCTCCTTGCCTTCTACGTCGCCGCCGCCAAGAAGCAGAACGCCGACCTCACCAAGATCGGCGGCACGATCCAGAACGACATCCTCAAGGAGTACATCGCGCGCGGGACCTACATCTTCCCGCCGCGCCCCTCGCTCCGGCTGGTCACCGACACCTTCGCCTGGTGCAAGGACAACCTGCCGGCCTGGAACACCATCTCGATCAGCGGCTACCACATGCGCGAGGCCGGCTGCACCGCCGCGCAGGAGCTGGCGTTCACCTTCGCGAACGCGATCGAGTACGTCGACGCCGCAATCGACGTCGGCCTCGAGTTCGACGAGTTCGCCCCGCGCCTCGCCTTCTTCTGGGCCTGCCACTCGAACTTCCTCGAGGAGGTCGCCAAGTTCCGCGCGAGCCGCCGCGTCTGGGCGCGGATCGCCACGGAGCGATACGGCTCCACGAACCCGCGCTCACAGATGCTGCGCTTCCACACACAGACCGGCGGCGCCACCCTGACCGCGCAGCAGCCGCTCAACAACCTGATCCGCACGACCCTGCAGGCGATGTCGGCCGTCCTCGGCGGCACCCAGTCGCTGCACACCAACTCCTACGACGAGGCGCTCGCGCTCCCCACCGAGGAAGCCGTCGAACTCGCCCTCCGCACCCAGCAGGTCATCGGCTACGAGTCCGGCGCCGCCGACGTCATCGACCCGCTCGCGGGCTCCTACTACATCGAGGCGCTCACCGACCGCGTCGAAGAGGAGACGATGGCCTATATCGACCGGATCCAGGACCTCGGTGGTGCACTCACCGGTATCGAGGGCGGCTTCCAGCAGCGCGAGATCCAGGAGAGCGCCTACCGCCTCCAGCGGCAGGCAGAGACGAAGGACCGCGTCGTCGTCGGCGTGAACGACTTCATCACCGAGGAACTCGAACCGCCGCAGATCATGCGCGTCGACCCCGCCGTCGAACGGCGGCGCGCAGACGACCTTGGCGCCCTCCGTGCCCGCCGCGACCAGGCGGCCGTCGACAAATCCCTGACCGCGATCCGCGCCGCCGCCAACGGCACCGAGAACATGATGCCGCTGCTCATCGACGCCGTTGAGGAATACGTCACCGTCGGCGAGATCTGCGCCGTCCTCCGCGACGAATGGGGCGAGTACCAGGAGGTCATGACCCTCTAACCCCGTCTGTCCTCCAACCTGCGTCGAGAGATCTGGAGCTCCCCTTGATCGACAAGATTCACCACGTGGGCGTCGTGCTGCCGGATGCGGACGAGGCCCTCAAGTTCTACCGCGACACCATGGGCCTCGAGGTCACCGAGGACCGCGTCGTCGAGGAGCAAGGCGTCCGCGGCGTCCTCCTCGCCGTCGGCGAGAACGAGATCGAGCTCCTCCAGCCCACCCGCGACGACACCGGCGTTGCCCGCTACCTCGAGTCCAAGGGCCCGACGCTCCACCACATCTGCTTCCGCACCGACGACATCAACGGCGAGCTCACCCGCCTCAAGGCCGCCGAGGTCGAGCTGATCGACGAGGTGCCCCGCGCCGGCCTCGCCGGCCAGATCGCCTTCATCCACCCCAAGGCCGCCCACGGCGTCCTCATCGAGCTCGCCGAACCCCCCGAAGGCGCCCACTCCTCCGAGGCCAAAGGCTTCGACCACCTCGCCGCACTCGTCACCGACATGGACGCCGCCAGCGCCACCTGGAAGCAGCTCGTCGACATCGAGGTCACGAACACCATCGAGGTGCCCGACCGCGGCATGGTGATCGGCCAGATGCCCTCCAGCCAGGTCATCGTCGAGCTGATCGCCGCCGACTCCCCCGACTCCCCGATGGCCAAGCGCCTCGAGGACAGCGGCGAAGGCGCCATCTCGATGGTCGCCATCGAGGTGCAAGACATCGCCTCCGAGGTCGCTCGCTACCGCGACGCAGGCATCGAGCTCCCCGACGCCGCGCCCGGCGCGCTTCCCAACAGCGTGACCACCACCATCTCGGCCGACCAGTCGTTCGGCCTCGCGATCCAGCTCATCGAGTTCAACAACTAGCCCGCCGACGATCATCGAGGGCTGGCGCCACCGCCGCGCCACGCCCAGACTGGCCCGGATAGACGCGCGGAGGACCGACAGATGACCCAACCCAGCGCCGAGGCGGGGACCACCGCCACCGACGAGCGGCCGATCCGCGTACTGATCGCGAAGCCCGGCCTCGATGGACACGACCGCGGCGCCAAGGTCGTCGCGCGCGCCCTGCGTGACGCCGGTATGGAGGTCGTCTACACCGGTATCCGCCAGACCCCCCAGATGATCGCCGAGGCCGCGCTGCAGGAAGACGTGCAGGTGATCGGCCTCTCGATCCTCTCCGGCGCCCACCTCGGCCTCTTCCCCCGCATCGTCGAGGAGCTGAAGGAGCGCAGCGTCGACGACGTCTTACTCTTCGCGGGCGGCATCATCCCGGCCGACGATGTCGACGAGGTCCAGGCGATGGGCTTCAAGGGCGTCTTCGGACCCGGCACCGACACCCGCGACATCATCGAGTTCGTGCGCGAGCACGCACCCCGCCGCGCCTAACCCTTGGACACCGCCGCCGAACTGGTCGACGCACTCGTCGAGGGGAATCGCCGCGCCCTCGCCCGTGCCATCACACACGTCGAGGCCGATTCAGCCATCGGCCGCGAGGTGCTCCGCCTGATCTACCCGCGCACCGGCCGCGCGCAGACCATCGGCATCACCGGCTCCGCCGGCGCCGGCAAGTCGACGCTCGTCGGCGCGCTCGCGCGCGCCGAGCGTGAACGAGGGCGCACCATCGGCATCGTCGCCGTCGACCCCTCGTCCCCCTTCTCCCACGGCGCGATCCTCGGCGACCGGATCCGCATGCAGGACCTCACCAGCGATCCGGGCGTGTTCCTCCGCTCGATGGCCTCCCGCGGCAACCTCGGTGGCCTCTCCGAGACGGCCACCGGCGTCGTCGACCTGATGGACGCCTTCGGCCACGACATCGTCCTGATCGAAACCGTCGGCGCCGGCCAGGACGAGGTCGAGGTCGCCACCACCGCCCAGACCACGGTGCTCGTCGCGAACCCGGGCGCCGGCGATGAGGTCCAGTCGATGAAGGCCGGCCTGATGGAGATCGCGCAGATCATGGTCGTGAACAAGGCCGATCTCGCCGGCGCCGACACCGCCGTCGCCCAGCTCCGCGCCCTGCTCGCCATCGCCAACGTCGGCGCCTGGAGTCCCCCGATCCTCAAGACGATTGCGAAGACCAACGAGGGCATCTCCGAACTCGTCGACGCGATCGACGAGCACCAGGCGCACACCCGCAGCGACGAGCACGCCGCCGCTGAGCGCGAGCGACACGTCCGAGGACAGATCATCGCGCTCGCCCGGGCCGCACTGCATCGCGAGGCCCTCGAGGCCGCCGAGACCACCGGCGCGCTCGACACGCTCGTCGAGGAGGTCGCCAGCCGCCAGCGCGACCCGCGCTCCGCCGCGCTCGAGCTCCTCGACTCGCTCCAGGCCACCTGGGCCGCCTCCCGCTCCTCGACGCCCTAGACTCGTCCGATGTCCCAGCGCGTCCGCGTCACCTTCGCCAAGGAGGGCCCACTGAGGTGGGTCGCCCACCTCGATCTCATGCGCACGTGGGAGCGGGCGATCCGCCGCGCGGTGCTGCCGCTCTCGTACTCGCAGGGCTTCTCGCCGCACGCGAAGATCGCGCTCGCCGCGCCGCTTCCCGTCGGCGTCGAAGGCACCCACGAGCTGATCGACATCTGGTTCGACGACGAGCTCCCGCTCGACGCCGTCGCCAAGCAGCTCACCGCCGCCATGCCCCCCGGCCTCTCCGTCTCCGCGGTCGAGCAGGTCGCGGACAACCTGCCCTCGATGCAGTCCGCCCTGCACGCGGCACGCTACGAGGTGCGATTCACCCCGGCCGCGCTCGACCGCGCCGCCCTCAAGGCCTCCGTCCACCGCCTGCTGGCCCTCGACACCCTCGACTGGGAAGAGCAGCGCGGTCAGAAGGTCCGGCGCTACGACATCCGCGCGACGATCCTCGATCTCGAGGTCGCCGAGACCGACGAAGGCGCGCTCGCCCTCGCGATGTATCTCTCCCTCGAGCAGGGCCGCACCGGCCGCCCCGCTCAGGTGCTGAAGGCCTTGGACCTCGACGCCGAGCCGGCTGCGATCACCCGCACGGCGATCGAGTTCGCCGAGGCGGGATCGCCCGCCTGATGCCCGCGACGATCTACCTCGTCCGCCACGGCGAGACCGACGACAACGTCAGCGGCGTGCCGCAGGGCCTGCGCGACGTGCCCCCGAACGCCCGCGGCCGCGAGCAGGCGCAGGCGGTCGCCCGCTGGTTCGAGGGCCGCGACCTGGCGGCGGTCGTGTCGAGCCCGCTCACGCGCACGCTCGAAGTCGCCCGCGCCATCGCGACTGGCCGCGACCTCGAGGTCCAGACCGACGAACGACTCGTCGAGTTCGACCAGGGCGACCTCGACGGGCTGCCCATCGCCGAGATCCGCGATCGGTACCCGGACTTCATCCAGCGCTGGCGCGATGAGGACCCCACCGACCTGCGCATGCCCGGCGGCGAAACCTACGGCGAGGTGCAGGAGCGCATGGTCGGAGCCATCGAGGACGTCGCCGCCCGCCATCCGGACGCGGCAGCGGCCGTGGTATCGCACAACCTCGCCATCAAGTCGGCGCTCTGCCACGCCCTGAGCGTCCCGCTGGCCGGCTTCCGCCGCATCCGCACCGACCTCGCCGCGGTCTCCATCCTCGAGGTGGAGCCGGGCCGCTGGTGGCGCGTGTCGCTGATGAACGAGCGCTGCCACGTCGCCGGCGAGACGTCGTTCTGGGAGACCGCCGGGCAGTAGCAGCGCAGATAATCGGTCGCCGCTCCGCCGGGCGCTCTGATACGGTGTTTGACGGCGGGTCGGAAGGCATACGCGCCGGTGCTCGGTCTCCCCAGGCCTCGCCCGCGGGTCCCCACGTTCGGACCCGCACACATGGTGATCGTCGTGGCCCTCTTGCTGATGGGGCTCTTCGTCTACGCCGCCTTCCAGACCGCCGCCCAGAATCACCGACTCCAGCTCCAGGAACGTGCGCTACGCGGCGAGATCGCCGCGCTCCAGCAACAGCACGCCGAGCTCCAGGGACTCGCCGCGTACATCGAGTCCGACGAGTACATCGAGGCCTTCGCCCGCACGAAGTTCGGCCTCGTCATGCCCGGCGAGACAGTCGTCGAGGTCGATGCGCCGCCGGTGCCCCCCGCGCAACGCGAGCCCGGCGAACGCTGGTGGGAATCCCTGTTCGGAGACTAGGTTCGGCGACTAGGCTCGCGGCATGCCTGATTCGAACGATCCGTGGCCGCGGAACCGGCGCACCGACGCGTTCGAGCGGAACGTGGCCGTACAGCTGCACCCGCACCTGGAGTCCGACGCCATCGTCCTCGTTGCCTGCTCCGGCGGCCCCGACTCGGTCGCGACGCTGGTCGCGACCTCCCGCGCCTTGACCCCGCACCGCGTCATCGCCGCCCACTTCGACCACCGCATCCGCCCCGCCGAGGAGACCGCCGCCGACGCCGCGTTCGTCCAGTCGCTCGCGCGGGGCCTCGGCGTGCCGGTCACCCTCGGACGCGCGGACGCGCCGCTGGCTGGCGACGAGGCCGGCGCCCGCGCGGCGCGCTACCGCTGGCTCGCTGGTGCGCTCACCGAGGTCGGTGCGACCTCCGCCATCACCGGCCACACCCGCGACGATCAGGCGGAGACCGTGCTCCTCAACCTCGCGCGCGGCGCCGGGCTGCGCGGAGCCAGCGGCATGGCCGTCGCCAGCGCCTGGCCGCTCGCGGTACCGGGCGGCACGGACCTCCAGCTACTGCGGCCGTTGCTCGGCACGTCGCGGATCGAGGTCGAGCGCTACCTCGACGCGCTGGAAGTGGAGGCTCGCCTTGACCCAACGAACGAGCTGACCACCTACGCGCGCAACCGCGTCCGGCGAGAGGTCTTGCCCGCCCTCGAGGCCGTGAACCCCGAGGCGCGGGCCCAGCTCGCCGCCTTCGCCTCGCGCGCCCGCGAGGCCGACGACGCCCTCGAGGACTGGGCGCGACGGGAGCTGGAGACGCACGGCGAGACCGCCGACCGCTGCGCCCGCGTCGATCGGCGCGCCCTCGCCGCGCTGCCGCCGGCGGTCGCGAAGCGGGTGGTAGTCGGCCTCGGAAGGTCGGTCGGCCTCGAGCTCAACGCCGCGCAGCGGGACGAGCTCGTCGCGATCGCCGCGCGGCGCGGAGCGCGCGTGGACCTCGCCGGGGGCCGCGCGCTGACCGACGACCGGTGGTTGGTGGTATCCTGCGGTTCAGGTCGGTAGACGCCGAGCAGCGAACGGCTTACCTTCCTGTACGGAACAGCAACCGAATGCACCGCTGTGGCCGCTGGCGACCAGCCAGTTGACGGAGCAAAACGCGTTCGCTAGGCTCTTCTTTCGCCACCCGCTGGGTGTGCAGCGCACATTTACATCTGGACAGCAGGCAGAATCCAAAGACAAAGGATCTCCGTCTCGTACGGGTCCTGCGGATTCGGACGGCGTCTCGCGTTCGCGCGAGCGCGTCGCTGGACCGTGGACGGCGTACGAAAAGTCGATACTTGCCTCGGAACGACCGGTTCGCCGGCCGCACTGAGGATGCATTGATTGTTTCGGAGAGTTTGATCCTGGCTCAGGATAAACGTTGGCGGCGTGCCTAATGCATGCAAGTCGCACGAGAACCCCGGCTTCGGCCGGGCGGACAGTGGCGGAC
>JANQNP010000102.1 GCA_028279505.1 Dehalococcoidia bacterium | reverse complement strand
TGGTACCGAAGGTGGGATTCGAACCCACACGGGCCGTAAAGCCCAACGGTTTTTGAGACCGTCGCGTCTGCCGGTTCCGCCACTTCGGCTCGGTCGCCCGAGGATAGCCCCCGCCGTAGCGAACGAGCCATCGAGAGTTCTTCGCGGGCGGCGATGTGAGGGGAACCTCCCGAGGGGTGGCATTGGCCCTCGGAGCTACGTTGACTCAGTAGAGCGGATCTCTGACGAGTTGTCGCTTGAGGTTTCCGTATCGGTTGTACCGACGAAGTATCTCATTGCGAGCCTCCATCGAGAACCCCAGCTGTACTCGGAGTGCAAACTCCACGATAAGGGACAGAACCTCCCCTATCCGGTATAGGCGTATTGGATCACGCTCGGCTCGGGATGCGCCGCTTGGATCTACGTGGATCAAGTAATTCCGCGTGTCTACGACAGCGCGGACGAATTTGCGAGGATCACCTGTCAGATCGGCGAAATCTGCGCCGGCGTATTCGATGACTTCTTCGAGCCGTTCTTTCTGGGTCGGTTCGTTCCCATGCTGAAGCCGACTGCTGAGCCAATCTCGTTCATGGCTCGGACAGGCGTCCAAGATAGCCCTGACGCGTTCTTCGTACGCCTCTGTGCTCTGAAGTCGCCGTTTCAGCTCGGTGCGCCAGAGGGACTCAACCGCCGATACCAGGACCAGGAAGCACTCCTCGCCGAAGAGCCGCCGGGGACCGAGGAGCGCGAGGAACAGATCACGCGCTCCGAGCGAACCCCGTGGAGCTTCGATCCATCTGCGAAGCGTGTTGGCGACGTCTAGTCCGAAGACCGTGTGGCTCCCGAGCAGCATGCCGTCGATACGTAGCGGTTCTGGGTCGTCAGGGCCGGACACATCAGCACTAAGGACCTGGATCCAAGCGTCACTTCCATCTTCTCCGACTGCGACACTCAACGACGAGAGCTCCTGGTCATCATGCGTCGCGAAGCTCAAGAAGCCGAGCGATGGACCGAGGAATTCGCTCCAGACTTGGTCGAACTGGATCGGTTGGTTGCTCTCGTATTCCAGGTACGACGTGGCTTGGACTTCGAACCGATTCTGCCCCGTTGAAGAGCGGACTTCGGTCCCGAGTTCCACGGTTCCACTCGTCAGGTCGATCTGGGTGGGCGGGGGTAGTGTCCAACCCATCCGGAACTCGGAGTCGCTACTTGGATCATCTTGATAGACGAACGGATTAGGATTAGCCCACTGAGTCAAATGTGGTGTCTTCATCCGTGCTTTGCGAAAAACTGCAGCGTCGCCGTTCGGCAGGTGCTTCCCGAGGAAGGTCAGGCCGGCTCCGACCGTCTCAGTACGATGGTGTCGTCCATCCCGCCATCGCCTCGCTTGCTTGAGCTGGGTGGTTCGACTCAGTGTCAGCAAATCCCCAGTGCGAGCGACGCCAAGGATCGTCCGTGGGGGCGGACTCAGCCGTCCGTAGTCGTGTTCTTGTGTCGCGCCGTGGGCCCTGGGGAGAGGCTTAAGCAGTTCGAGCTCCGCGAGCTGCCCCGGCCGCCACGTCAGTGTGCCAGGCACCTTGACATCGCTGTCGGTGCTCCACCACTCCCCATCGAACGTCTGCTCTTTCATTCCTTGAGCTTACGGCGGCTCGTCGGCGAGGGTTCGATAGATCCGGACGTTGGTTGGCCCGTGCTCGATCCCGTCGAGACGACGAATGCGGCCCGCCCCGGCCGCCGTCAACTACGCCGGCTCGAGGACCAGCCGGCGCTCCGCCGCCCGCGCCACGTCGCGGGCCGCGAGGTGCATCGGCGCGCGGCGGTGGGTGCGCCAGGCCTCGGCCTGGTCGGCGTAGTGGTCGGTGCCGGGGAGGCCTGACGCGCCGCCCGGCGTGATCCAGGTGGCGCGCTCCGGGTTGGTGAAATCCACCACCTGCCGGTACACGGACAGGCCACCCACTTTGAACGCTGGACCTTCCGAGGGTTCCGGCACCGTCACCGCCGCCGCCTGGATCGTGTCCCCATCGCCGCCGATCGGGATCCGCGGTGGATCGAGCACCGAGGCGAACTCCGGGTACGACGCCGATAGCGTGTGTTCGCCGCTCACGAGGTGCGCGTCCGACCAGCGCCAGCTCTTCGGGTCGTCCGACCCAGCAATCCGCGTGGCGTCACGCCACGCGTCCGCAAGCGCGCGTGGCAACGTCTTCGCGAGCACGGAGCTGAGCGGCCGCCCGTCCACCGACGCCGCCGTCGTCTCCAGCTCGGGGCCGTCGAGGGCTGCGCCCCAGTGGTACAGCCAGCGCCGGATCAGGCCCTCGGCGCCGGTGTTGCCGTTCGTCGTCATCCAGCTCCACGTCTCGGCGCCGACGATCGGCTCGATCAGGTGTCGCGCGAGCTGTCGAGTGAAGCAGCCGTAGAGCAGGCCGAGCGGCCCGTCGGCCTTGAGGTTGCCGTCGCCGCTCGCGAGGAGCGCTCGCGCCCGCTCCGCTGTGCCGGTCGTCGGTGACCGTGACGCGAGGTAGCGCATCCAGCCGCGCGCGCGAACCGACGTCGTGTCGCCCTGCAGCGCCGCGATCTCCTTGGGCGTGAGCTTCGAATCGCCTCGGAGCGACTCGATCACGCGGGCAGCCCGGCCCGCGGGCGAGAACTCGTACGCGAGGTATGGCTCGTCGCCGTCGATCACCCGCTGGTTGGCGGTGCCGATGAAGCCCTCGGGTGGGTTGATCGCCTGCGGCAGGTCCGCGAACGCCACGTTGCCGGTCCACTCGTGCTCGCCGGTCCAGCCCGGGACCACGAACTGCCGCGCCGCCGTCGTCGGCCGCACCGGCACCCGGCCGCGGAACAGGAACCCGATGTTCCCCCTGGAATCGGCACTCACGAGGTTGTTGACCGGCTCCACCCACTGCCGCTGCGACTCGTGCAGCTCTTTCACCGTCTTCGCGAACAGCATCGGCCGCAGGCACTCCCACTGGAGGCACGGCTCGTCCGTCGCCGTGTAGCGCATCGAGATCGCCGACCCAGACTTCGGATCGCCCGCGATCACCGGCCCGTGCCGCGTCTCCCAGTTCTCCGAGGTCACCGGCGCCCCGCCGGCGACCCGCACGCGCTCCCGGCGGACGCGGGCCGTCGCCCAGCCGTCCTCGGTGCGGTAGCGGGTCGGATCGTCCGGGTCGAACTCTTCGAGGTAGAGGTCCTGGTAGTCGGCCTGGCCGTGGGTGATGTTGAACGCCATCTCGCCGTTGTTGCCGAAGTGCGGGAACGCCGGGAAGCCCGGGAACGCCCCACCCGCCATCCGGAACTCGGGGCACGCGACCCCGACCTGCCAGTAGACGTTCGGCACGTCCAGCGGGCGGTGCGAGTCGTTCACCAGCATCGGCTTGCCCGAAGTGGTCCGGCTGCCGTGCACGGCCCAGGAGTTCGACCCGCCGTCGTCTATGCCGAGCGTGTCGAGGCTGCGCGTCGCCGCGAGCAGCTCCTCGGCGCTCTGCTGGATCACCTCGGAGGCCCCGCTGCCGGGCGGCAGGATCAGGTCGATGCCCGGCGGTTCGGACCCCTCGAGGAGCGCGTAGCGCTCCGGGCCGATCCGGCGCAGCAGCTCGGTGCGCGCCAGCTTGGTCAGCCGCTTGCCCATGATTGCGTGCCGCACCTTGAAGACGAGCACGGAGTGCCACGGCTCCCAGTCGTCGGGTTCGCTGTCCGTCAGCGCGTACTCGATTGGCCTCGGTTGGTCGGAGTGGATGAACGCGTTCACGCCCTCGGCGTATGCCTCGAACATCGCGCGCGTTTCCGGCGACATCGCTTCGACGTCGGCCTTCGACGCCTCGTCGAGCAGGAAGCGGCGGAACAGCAGATCCGAGGCCACGCCCACCTCGCCAGCAAGCTCCGCCCACGTCCCGGTCCCGCGGCGGCGGTACCACTCCAGCTGCCAGAGCCGGTCCTGTGCGCAGGCATAGCCCATGCCGAACCAGGCGTCGTGTTCATTCTCCGCCTCGATGTAGGGGATCCCGAGGCGGTCCCGACTGATCGTGACCGACGCCTCGAGCCCCGGCGCGGCCAGCGTCCCGTCCTGTTGCGGGATCGCTCGCTTGAGTTCGGCCTTCGACGGCTTCTTACGCGGGCTCACTGAAGCGCGCCGGCCGCGCTGATCGGCCACGCCGCCTCGACCACGCCGTTGCGCGTCGCGTAGAGCGTGCGGTGCAGCAGCATCGTCGAGTCCGAGTAGTTCGGCACCATCGTGACCCGGTCCCCCGGGTTCAGCGTGACGCCCTCGTCGAGAGTGAGGATCGTGTGCTCGGCGTTCAGCCCCCGTACCTCGACGCCGGGAGGCGACACCACCGAGGGCAATCCGGTGTGCATCCCGCTGCCCTTCCAGCCCATGTCCGCGACCGCTCGCCCGGCCACGGCCGTGCTCACGACCTGCGCCTGGATGAACAGCGACTGCTGGTGGTCGGGGACGCGCATCTTCTCCTCGTACGTCCGATCGAGGAGCACCCCACCCCCGGCCTGCAACTCGTTCGAGGCGCCGAGGGCGATGTTGAACCAGTAGTTCCCGGTGCCGCCGCCGCTCATGATCCCGACCTCGATGCCGGCAGCCTCCACTTGGCGGCGCGCCTCCGCAAAGACCTCGGCGGCGGCTGCGGAGACCGCCTCTTTCTCCTCGAGGTCGCTGATACCGACCGCGTGGCCCTCGTAGCCCATCAGGCCGCGGAGATTGAGCCCCGGCGCGTCCAGCACCTGCTGGGCGAGCGTCGGCGCCACCTCGGGCGTCACGCCGCAGCGGTTCGCGCCGATGTTGATGTCGACCAGCACATCGAGGGTCAGCCCCGCCTCGGAGAACGCCGTGGACAGCTCCTCGATGTTGCGCGGGTCGTCCACGGCGACGCAGAGTCTCGAGGCCTGGCGCGCCACCTCGACGAGGCGGGCGATCTTCAGCGAGCCGACCACCTCGTTGGCGATCAGGATGTCGTCGACGCCGCCGGCGACCATCGCCTCGGCCTCACCGACCTTCGCGCAGGTGATGCCCTGCGCGCCGCCGGAGAGGATCCGCTTTGCGAGCTCCGGGGTCTTGCTCGCCTTCACGTGCGGCCGCCAGGCCACGCCGGCGTCGGCGCTGCGTTGCGCCATCAGCGCCACGTTGTGCTCGAGGGCGTCGAGATCGACATAAAGAACAGGCGTGTCGAGTTCTTCGACGCGCTTCCCGATCGCCGCGTCGGCGGGTGCTGCGGTGGTCATCGTCGGTCCTACCAGTGGTCAGCGGTGAAGGGCGCGTGGCGCACTCGGAGCGTCTTGTCCCAGGTGGGCAGCGCGTCCGCGTTGTTGACCTTCAACTTGCCATAACGCGCGGCCTGGCTCGCCGTGATCTGGCCGAACAGCAGCATCGCGAGGGTACCGGGCCTCAGCTCGATATCCGGCGTGCCGGACTCCAGCTTCGTCACCT
Source organism: Dehalococcoidia bacterium (assembly GCA_028279505.1). Classification (GTDB taxonomy): domain Bacteria; phylum Chloroflexota; class Dehalococcoidia; order UBA2979; family UBA2979; genus UBA6627. The sequence goes on along the minus strand of JANQNP010000102.1, from coordinate 5,515 downwards.
CGGCGTCGTCCGGCCCGGTGTAGATCTGCCAGCTGCCCGTGTTCCACGTGCAGAGGTCGTCCTCGAGCGCGAAGGTCAGCCGCTCGCTCTCCTCGTACCCGCGCCCGCGGAAGCTCCCTTCGAGGTCCACGACCCGCGCGAGGAGCTGGTCGCGTGACCGCCGGCGCAGCATCCGCGGCTCGAGCAGGATGTGCGGCAGCGCGTCGTCGCCGGCGACGTTGTGCCACTGGATCTTGTTCACCAGCTGCAGCGTCGAGAAGTTGTTCCAGAACGCGCGATACGCCTGCGGCGTCAGCGCCACGATGTCGTCGATCTCGCAGATGTGGTTCGGCTCCGGCCACGGCGAGTTGCCCGGCCCGGTGCGATAGATCGCGTAGCCCTGCAGCTCGCCGTCCTCCTCGTAGACCAGCACGGTGCGAGTCTCGCCCGGCTTGGGCGGCGAGAGGATCCCGGCGTCCCACATCGGCTTCCCGCGGTGCACCTCGCCGGTGCGGTTCTCGCGGTACTCGCGGTAGAGCCCGACGAGCGTTCCGAAGTCCGCGTCGGGGTCGGGGTCGACGTGCCGCAGCCGGCCCGGCACCTCGAGGGGTTCGTTGAACTGGATGTAGCGCGGCTCGATCTCGTACTGGTACTGCGTCGAGACGACCGCGTACCCGTACCGCTGGTAGATCGCCGCCTGCGAGGCGAACAGCACCGCCAGCGGCCGCTCGCCCTGCTCGTGCAGCTCCTCGAAGTGCTTGGTGACCAGCTTCCGCAGGTAGCCCTTCTGCCGGTCGATCGAGTCGGTCGAGACCGTCGTGACGCCGGAGATCGGCACGGCATTGCCGTTGAACCGCATCGTCAGCGGCCACGACCCGTGCACCGAGGCCAGGCGGCCGTCGTCGAACGCCGCCAGCGTGAACTCCGGTTGCAGCGCGACGAAGTCCTCGTGCGGCTGCGCGAGCGAGGTGGTCAGGATGCGCAGCAGCTCGGGCAGCTCATCCGCGGTCGCCGGTCGAATCTCGATCGCCACTGGGGATTCCGTTCTGTCGGTCGCTTGCTGTTGGGTCAGACCATCGCGATTTAGGCCGGCTGGAACACCGGCACGTGTACGTCGCCAGCCTCCTCGAACGCCACCTTGAGGGCCATGCCTACCTCGAGGCTGTCGTTGTCGGCGTCGATCCGAGCGTTCATCCGCGGACCCTCGGCCAGCTCGACGACCGCGACGTTGTACGGCAGCTCCTGCGCGAAGCCGGGGTGGTAGAGGTAGTGCATCACCCCGAACGTGTGGAGGGTCCCCTCGCCCGAGGACTCCACCCACTCCATGTCGGCTTCGAGGCACTCCGTGCAGACCTCCTGCACCGGGAGGAAGGTGGCGCTGCACGTGCGGCAGCGCTGCAGCATCAGCTTCCCGCGCGCCGCGCCCTCGAAGAACGGCGCGCTCGCGTCATCCGAGGTCGGCGCAGGCCGGCTCATGCGTGGCCTCCCGTCCCGGCGGTGGGATCGGCGCTGAGGATCAGGCTCGCGTGCATATCGAGGATCCCGCCCTGCGTGCTCACCAGGACGTGCTGGTTGTCCTCCACCTGGCGATCGCCGCCCTGGCCGCGGGTCTGGATCACCGCCTCTGACAGCGGCGTCATCCCCCACATGTAGTAGCCGGACAGCTCGCCGCCGCCGGTGTTCGTCGGGTGCGACCCGCCCGGGCCGAGCTTGCCGTCCTCGACGAACGGGCCGCCCTCGCCCTTCGGCGCGAAGCCGTAATCCTCAAGCGTCACGATCGTCGTGTAGGTGTAGCAGTCGTACAGCTCGCGGACGCCGATGTCCTTCGGGCCGACGCCCGCCATCTCGTACGCCGTCTCGCCCGCCTGCACGGCGCCCGTGTTGACCTCGTACTCCGCGCCGGCGCGCCGCGGGTTGCCCGGGTGCCCCTGGCCCATCCCCACGATGTACGCCGGGGGCTGCTTCAGGTCCTTCGCCCGGTCCCTCGAGGTCACGACCACCGCGACCGCCCCGTTCGTGACGAGCGTGCAGTCGAGCAGGTGGAACGGCTCCACGATCCACCTCGAGGCGTGGTAGTCCTCGAGGGTCATGTCCCCGCGCTGCATCGCGATCGGGTTGAGCTGCGCCCACTTCCGCGTCGAGACCGCGACCGCGCCGAGCTGATCCTGCGTCGTCCCGTAGAGCGCCATGTGCCGCCGCGCCGCCAGCGCGTAGCCGGTGTTCGCCCCGAAGTGCCCGTAGTACCCGTTGAGGCTGGCCATCCCGGTCGTCGTGCGCCCGGCCCCGCCGTACGCGGCCCCCGCGCCTCCGCCGCGCAGCGGGTCATCGGCGAACACGCAGACCACCACGTTCGCGAGGCCGGACTGCACCGCCAACGAGGCGTACTGCACCATCTGCCCCGCGGTCGATCCCTGGCCGTTCATCAGCGTCTGCAGCCGCAGGTTCTCGATCCCCAGGGACTTCTGCAGATCCGGTCGCAGGCTGCCCATCACGCCGTGGTTCACCAGCAGCCCGTCGACGTCGTCCTTGGTCAGCCCGGCGTCGGCGATCGCATCGCGGATCGCGAGCGCCGCGAGGCCGTTCGCGCTGTACGTGTACTCGCGCGTCATCTCCGTCATCCCGAGGCCCACGATCGCGGCCCCACCGGACGGGTTGAACGAGGTGCTCCAGCTCATCGGTCCTCCTCCGAACCGCGCGCATCATAGCCGCTCAGAAGCTCCGTATACTCACGGTAACGGGCCAAGACCCGGTTCAATCACCCGCCTGGAGGTGGGCATAACCATGTTCTTCATCAGCGTCGTCAAGCAGTACGAGCGCGCCGTCATCTTCCGCCTCGGCCGCTACATCGGCACCAGGGGCCCCGGCCTCGTGATCCTGATCCCGTTCCTCGATCGCGGCGTCCGCGTCGACCAGCGCGAGATCGTCCTCGACGAGCCGGCCCAGTCCTCGATCACCAAGGACAACGCCCTCGTCGATATCGACTTCGTGGTCTACATGCGCGTCGTCGACGCCGAGGCCGCGGTCATCAACATCAACAACTACATCCGCGCCGTCCGCAACATGGCGACGACGACGCTCCGCTCCGTGATCGGTGACATCACGGTCGAAGAGGTGCTGTCCCAGCGCGAGACGATCAACCAGCGGCTGCAGGTCAAGCTCTCCAACGAGACCGAGCGCTGGGGCGTCGAGGTGAAGGCCGTCGAGATCCGCGAGATCACGCCTCAGGCCGACATCCAGGCTGCGATGACCCGCCTCCTCACGGCGGACCGCACCAAGCGCTCGGAGATCACCGAGTCCGAGGGCCAGCGCCAGGCGGCGATCAACGTCGCCGAGGGCTCCAAGCAGGCCTCGATCCTCGAGGCCGAGGGCGAACGCGAATCGCAGATCCTCCGCGCCGAGGGCGCGCGCCAGTCCCAGATCCTCGAAGCCGAGGGCTTCTCGATCGGCCTCGAGCGGATCAACCAGGCAGCCGCGGTCGCGAACCCGAACACGATGGGCCTGCAGTACCTCGACATGATGCGCCGCCTCGGCGAGGGCGAGTCCACCAAGTGGATTCTGCCGATGGACCTCGCCTCGGTGGCCGGCCCGATCGCCGGTGCGCTGCAGGGCCTCGGCGAGAACGGCGGCGGCTCCGCCACGAACGGGCGATCCGAGGACGGCGACAACTCTTAGCCCGACGTAGCCCCGGCGCGCTTGAGGGCTGCCACCCGCCGAGGGCAGGGCGCGCGGCGGCTCAGAACTCGCGCGTGCCGGTCTCGGTCGTCGGTGCCAGGTAGTTCTTCGCGATGATGAACAGCGCGATCGCGGTGAACGCCACGATCACGCCGACGATGAGCACCGTCGCCAGCACGATCCGCTGGAAGTTCAGGTCGGTCGATGCCTGCCCGATCGCGATCGCCTGACCGAGGACGAGCGCAACGACGCCTCCGGTCGCAAAGATCCCCGCGCCACCCACGGTGAACTCGAGGATCAGCAGCACGATCCCGATCACGATGAACGCGATCGCGGCCTCCCCGGGGAGCAGCGTCCCCACGCCGAGGAACGACGCGATCAGCGCGATCACTCCAGCCACGCCGGGGAACACGTTGCCCGGTGAGAAGAACTCGATCGCGATCCCCGCGAGGCCCGCGAGGAAGAGCAGCGAGAACACGGTCGGGTTGCTGACGATGCCGAGCACCCGCTCGTAGATGTTCATGTCGTTCTGGACCTGGACCGCGCCGAACACCCCATCGAGGGCGACCTCGGTCCCATCGAGGAGCGTCACCGTCTGACCCTCGACCGCCTCGAGCAGGTCGTTGATGTCGACCGCTTCGAGGTCCACGACGTTCTGCGCGATCGCGTCCGAGGTGCTCGCCGAGACCGCGTCGCGCACCGCGTCCTCCGCCCAGTCGGCGTTGCGCCCTCGGAGCTCCGCGACGCCGCGCGCGAACGCGACCGTGTCGTTCTCGACCTTCTCGCCGAGGGCGCCCGGGATGTCCTCGCCCGTCGCCTGGATCGGCGTCGCCGCGCCGATCGTCGTGTTCGGCGCCATCGCGGCGATGTTCGCGGACATCGCGATGAACGTGCCGGCCGATGCTGCCTGCGCGCCGGCCGGTCCGACCCAGGTGATCACGGGGAGCTGTGCGGCCTCGATGTGGCCGACGATCCGCTTCATCGAATCGATCGAGCCGCCCGGCGTGTCGATCCGCACCACGACCGCGAGGCCCTGGTTCTCCTCGGCGTGCTCGATCCCGCGCTCGATGTAGCGCTCCATGACGCCGTTCACGGTGCCGTCGGCGGTGAGCACGTGCACCGCCAGCGGCGAGTCGTCCGGCGCACAGGCCACGCCGATCCCCGCGATCAGCAGCGCGAGCGCGATCAGCAGACGGCGTGGACGAACGTGCTGTAGCCGACCTTCCATACATCGAGGATAGCCGCACCCGCCGATATACTTCGCCGAATTGTGCCCCCGGCATCAGCCAGAGCCACTGGCGAGCCGCGAGGCACCCGTGAGGAGCACCCGTGCGCGCCATCCCCGAAGTAGCCGCCGATCTCGGACTGAACTGGGACGACCTGGAGCCCTACGGTCGCGACCGCGCCAAGGTGCCGCTCGACGCCTTCCCGGACACCGAGCCCGGCAAGCTGATCGTCGTCACCGCCATCACGCCCACGCCCGCCGGCGAGGGCAAGACCACCACCTCGATCGGCCTCACCGACGGCCTCCGCAAGCTCGGCAAGAACGCCGTCCTCGCCATTCGGCAGCCCTCGCTGGGCCCGCTCTTCGGCCGCAAGGGCGGCGGCACCGGCGGCGGCAAGGCCACGGTGCAGCCGGCGAACGACATCAACCTGCACTTCACCGGCGACTTCCACGCCATCGAGTCCGCACACAACTTCCTCGCCGCGATGGCGGACAACGCCGCGCACAACGGGGACGTCGAGGGCTTCGACCCGCTCCAGATCAGCTGGCGCCGCGTGACGGACGCCGAGGACCGCGCCCTGCGTCGCGTCATCACTGGCGTTGGCGGCCGCGCCGACGGCCCGCTCCGCGAGACGGGCT
>JANQNP010000086.1 GCA_028279505.1 Dehalococcoidia bacterium | reverse complement strand
GCGCCGGCCGTTTCTGATCCCACAGCCCGCTACGGCGGGCAGTAGCCGCCGTGGCCGAGCTGCTCCCCGCGACTTGCGTACCGGTAGTCCGGTGACCAGCGCACCGGCGTGCTCCCCTCTGGGAGCACCACGTCCCAGGCCGGCAGGGTCGGATCGAGCAGTGCCAGCCCGCCGATGATGCCGTCCACCATCCGACCATCCGGCGTGAAACTGAGTATGACGAGGTGCTCGTCAACGAGTTCAGTGAGCATCCCGGTCGCGCGATTAAAGAGCATCGTGTTGCCGACCGCCGGTTCGCTGCCTGGCCGACGCTCGAGGTCGTAGACCGACGGGTCCCCCACGCTCTGGTAGTACTCGCCGTCGCAGTAGTTCGGAGTCCAGACGATGTAGTCTTCGCTCGCAGCGATCGGGATGGATGAGCGGGCGAATGGCTCGGTCAGCGTCGTCGCGACGAACTCCGCCTCGAGCGAGTCGAGGTCCACGAGGAAGATATTGCCAACACCGAGCCCCGCATCGACGAGCAGCAGGAGCTGGCCGTCCGGCACGATTCGGGCATCGAGTGCCGTAACGCGCAGCACCAGATCCGTCGTCTCGCGATCAAAGATGCGGTAGAGATACTCACCACTGCCCTCAATGTCATGTCGCTCACCGAGAAAGTGATCTGACCGCAACTCAGACCGTTTCACGTCGATCGCATCACTTGACTTGCGTTCACCCGTCTCGACGTCGACGAGTTCCAGTCGCCCGCCGCCGGCGGGTCGAACGTTGACGTGTCGCTCATCTGAGAAGTGAGCGACGCTGTCGACCTCCCCGAGGTCCGTGATGACCCCACTCTGGACGTCGATCACCCGCAGCGTGGACGGCTCGCTGCGATCGTCGGCGAACGCGGCCCACGCCATGTATCGGCTGTCCGTGCTGAAGGTGCCCAGCATCCCGAAGCCAAGGTCTCGCACCGTCCCGTTCTCGATGTCGTAGAGCACGGTCGAGAGTCCGTCGTGCGATGGGAGCCCCGAGACCTTCGGTTCCAGCTGAACCGAGGCATCGGGCTCCTCGAACCGGGGCTCGCGGAACAGCCCAGCGATCGGATCACTCACGACCGGAGTCGCCGTCGCCACGACCGTCGAGGTCGGCATCACCGGGGTCGGCGTCGCGCTCGGCGACGCAACCACTGTGCCGGTGGCGGTCGAGCCCGCCGGCGTCGCGGTCGGACTCGCGTCATCTCCGCCTGTGCAAGCTCCAGCCACAAGGAGCACCGCACAGCCGAGGAGCAGTCTTGCCACCCTCATCGCCGATCAGCCTCCCGCTCGACGCGATCCTCACGAGCACGGTCGCTAGACTGAACGCAGCCGCCAACGCGCCAGTTCCGAGGACACCCGTGACGACCGACACCGCGATCGCAGAGAAGTACGAGGTCGTCATCGGCCTCGAGGTGCATTGTCAGCTCCGCACCAGGTCAAAGATGTTCTCCGACTGCCCGCGCGACTACTTCGACCGAGAGCCGAACACCCTCATCGACCCGGTCACCCTCGGCCTGCCCGGGACCCTGCCGGTGATCAACGAGCAGGCCGTCGCCTACACGATCCTCGCCGGCCTTGCCCTCGGCTGTGAGATCCCCGAGTACGCAAAGTTCGACCGCAAGAACTACCCCTATCCCGACCTCCCGAAGGGCTACCAGATCACGCAGTACGACCAGCCGTTCTGCCTCGAAGGCAGCGTCGAGGTCGACACCCGCGACCGCGGCAAGCGCACGATTGGCCTCGAGCGGATCCACCTCGAGGAGGACACCGGTCGCCTGCTGCACCGTGACGACGGGTCCGAGGACTACTCCCTAATCGACTTCAACCGCGCCGGCGTGCCGCTGATGGAGCTCGTCTCGAAGCCGGACCTCCGTTCCTCGGACGAGGCGGTCGCCTTCCTCCGCTACCTGCGACAGGTGTTCCGCTATGCGGGCGTCTCCGACGCCGATCTCGAGAAGGGCTCCTTCCGCTGCGATGCGAACGTGTCGCTGCGCCTCCACGGCGCCGAGGAGTTCGGCGCGAAGGTCGAGGTCAAGAACATGAACTCGTTCCGCTCCGTGCAACGGGCGATCGAGTTCGAGATCGAGCGCCAGGCCGAAATCCTCGACGCCGGCGGCACCGTCGACCAGGAGACCCGCGGCTTCATCGACGCGACCGGCGAGACCGCCTCCCAGCGCTCGAAGGAGGAGGCGCACGACTACCGCTACTTCCCGGAGCCCGACCTGCCGCCGCTGCACATCGAACCAGCGATGGTCGACGAGCTCCGCGCCGCGCTCCCCGAGCTGCCGCGCGCTCGCGCCGCCCGCTTCGTCTTGGAGCATGGCCTGACTGAGGACGAATCGCACACCCTCACCGAGTCGCGACAGCGCGCCGAGGACTACGAGGCCGCGGTCACGCTGGTGGGCGACACCTCGAAGGCGCGCGCCGTCGCCCACTGGTTCATCGGCGACGTCGCCGGGCGCATCAACGAGCTGGGTCGCGCCGACGCTGAGTTGGTCGACACCGGCATCTCGCCAGAGCACGTCGCCCAGCTCGTCCAACTCGTCGAGGCGAAGACGATCACCGCGAGCACGGCGAAGGACGTGCTCGGCTTCGCCTTCGAGAGCGGCGACCTCCCCGAGGCAATCGTCGAGGCGCGCGGCCTCAGACAGGTCACCGACAGCGGGGCGATCGAGGCGGTCGTCACCCAGGTGATCGAGGCGAACCCCAAAGCCGTCGACGACTACCGAGGTGGCAAGGAGAGCGCCGTGAAATTCCTGGTCGGCCAGGTGATGCGCGAGACCAGGGGCCGCACGGACCCGAACTCCGCCGCGGAGATGATCAAGGCCGCGCTCGACGCCTAGCCCGTCTCACGACGAGGCCGGTACGCTGCGTGCCGGCCTCCCCGCCACTCCCCGTCTCGAGGCGACCGCGATGTCCACCAACCTGTGGGGGAGCGAACCGCGCACCTACCGGCTGTCCGCCGGCGTCTACGCGCTCCGTGACGGCAAGGCCGCCTTCCTCGAACGCGCCGGCGGCGCGATGGTCGGCTTCTGGAGCATCCCCGGCGGGATGGTCGACCCCGGCGAGGATCCGCTCACCGCGGCGATCCGCGAACTCCACGAGGAGTCCGGCCTCACACCGACCGGCCCGGTCGAGTACCTGGACGTGTTCCCGCTCCAGGCCTACGGCGCTGACATCCTGAGGTTCGCTTATGTCGCCGATTGCGAGGACGGCGACATCACCCTCAGCCACGAGCACTCCGATGGCCGTTGGATCACCCCTGAGGCCTATCGCGAGCAGCACCTGAACGACGCCGAATTCACACGCTGGAACGCGACCAGCCCGCACGATGGCTTCAACGTGCTGTCGAACCGCGCGGGGATCGACAAATTGATCGACCGGTTGAGCGGCTAGCGTGCAGGCCGATGGCGTCGCAATCGTTTATGTCTAATCGACAGTTCACCGGCCCTCGGCGGCGATTCTGGGAACTCGACGCTCGGTTCGAGCGTTCGACGGATAACGCCTGGGTTGACCAGCGCGGGGCCGAGCGATTGGATAGATCGTGGCGGGCCTCAGACAAGGGATCCCTGTGAGCCGATCCGGCCTCACGAAATGGATGTACGTCGGCCTGCACATCAAGCGCTGGCTGATCCTGCTCGTCCTCGCCGTCGCGATCATGGGCCTCGGCTTCGCCTATCTTCTCCGCGAGTTTTACCTCACCTACACGTTCCCGGAGTGGACGTACTACGCCACGCTCCAGTTCATCCCCCGCTGGGGGCGCGGGCTGCTCTTCGTCAGCCTCGCCGGCGGCCTGACCCTGTTCGCCGGCTGGCGACTCAACCGTTCACTCGCCGCTGCACTCGTGCCCGGCAGCTCCGAGGCCGACATCGTCGACCTCGTCTACCAGCGCCGCTCGCTCGCTCGCGGTCCCAAGATCGTCGCCATCGGCGGCGGAACCGGACTGTCGAACCTGCTACGCGGCCTCAAGCAGTACACGGGCAACCTGACCGCCATCGTCACGGTCGCCGACGACGGCGGCTCCAGCGGCCGCCTCCGGCGCGACCGCAACGTGATCCCGCCCGGCGACATCCGCAACTGCATCGCAGCCCTCGCCGAGGCCGAGCCGCTCGTCACCGAGCTGTTCCAGCACCGCTTCGAGGATCGCGAAGGTGACGCGATCGGCGGCCACTCGTTCGGCAACCTGTTCATCACGGCGATGGCCGACGTCACCGGCTCGATGGAGCGCGGCATCGCGGAAACCTCGCGGGTCCTCGCCGTCCGAGGCCAGATCGTCCCCGCCTCGCTTGCGGACGTCACGCTCGGCGCGAAGCTGCGCAACGGCAGCGAGATCCGCGGCGAGTCACGGATCCCTGAAACAGGCGAACCACCCGTCGAGGTCTTCATCGAGCCCGCGGACGCCCCGGCCCACCCGCAGGCGATCCGCGCGATCCTGGAAGCCGACCTGATCGTGATCGGACCCGGCAGCCTCTACACCTCGATCCTGCCGAACCTCCTCGTGCCCGAGATCGGTCGGGCGCTCTTCGAATCGAAGGCGCATCGCATCTATGTCAGCAACGTCGCCACGCAGGCCGGCGAGACGGACGGCTACACCGCCGCCGATCACGTCGCCGCCATCCAGCACCACGTCGGGCGCGAGGACGTGGTTCAGATGGTCCTCGCGAACAGCAACCTGCCCTCGGAGCCACTCCCCGAGGAGTGGCGATCGACCCCGGTGGTCGCCCCGGGCGACGCTGACTACGGCGGCGCCCGCCTGATCTTGCTCGACATCGTCGACCACGAGCGTCGCTACCGGCACGACGGTGAGCGCCTATCGAGCGCCGTCATGCGCCTCTACTACGAACGCGATCTCCGTGAGCAGGCTGCCGAGGCCGTAACCACAACCTCCTCCTAGCCGCCGCTCGCCCGTTCGTCGCTCTCGAGACGGCTCGGCACGGCGTCTGACCGGGGCTCGCTCTTCGCACCGCGAGACGGTCGCCGACTACGCGCAGGCAGACCGAGAATCGCTCCGCCATAATCCCCGCACCCGCTGCCGTCCCTGCGACGGCGATCCCGGAGGCGTCATGGCTGCGACCGTCGAGGACTTCATCAAGCTTGAGACCGCCCTCGATCCGCACTTCCTGGCCTCGGGCGACGTCGCGTTCCGCTGGAACCACCCGGGCGTCCCACAGGCATATCGAGTCGCCAGCGGCGGCAGCGAGGCGAAACAGCTCACCGACACCGGCGGCGTGATCTACGGCCTCGCACCTCGCCCCGGGCACGACGAGCTCCTGTACATCGCCGACGACGGCGGCGACGAGCAGTTCCAGCTCCACCTGCTGGACCTGAACTCGGCAACCTCGAGGCCGCTCGCCTCCGCGCCGATGGTGATCCACAACATCGGTGCCTGGTCGCACGACGGCCGGCTGCTCTCCTACGCTTCGAACAAACGCGAGCAGCAGTTCTTCGACGTCTACGTGCTCAACGTCGACACCGGCACCGAACACCTCGTCTACCAGCACGACGGCATGAACGGCGCGAGCCGGTTCGCCGCCGACGGCAGCGCGCTCCTGACATCGAGGCCCAACCTCGACCTTCCCGGCGACAACGACCTCTTCGCACTGGCGCTGAACGCGGACGGTTCGGCCGCGGGTGAACCGCAGACGATCACTCCGCACGATGCGACGACCGAGAGTGCGGCGCAGTGGGCCGCGCTGCGGCTGGCCGACGACGGGACCGTGCTCGCGCTGAGCGACGAGGGTCGCGACTTCGTCGGGCTGCAGCGGATCGACGGGGCGAGCGGCGAACGAGAGTTCCTCTGCACCTACGAGTGGGACATCGAGGCGGCCACCGCCTCGAAGGATGGGTCGCGGCTGCTGCTGGTGATCAACGAGGACGGGTACTCGCGCCTCGAGGCGTATGAGCTGACCGCAGACGCGCGGATCGGCGACGCGCTGGCCGTGCCGGAGATGCCGCGCGGGATCGTGGCGACGCCGGAGTGGCGCGGCGACGGCGACGCGTTCGTGTTCGGCTTCGAAGGGCCCCGTCATCTCGCCAACGTCTGGCTGGCCGAGATCGGAGCCAGCGAGACGATGCAGCTCTCGACGAGCGCCAGCGGGAACGTCGAGGTGGACACGCTTCCCGAGCCGGAGCTGATCCGCTACCCGACCTTCGACGGGCGGGAGATCCCGGCGTTCTACTACCGGCCGGCGGACGTGCCCGAGGGGGCGCAGGTGCCGTGTCTGGTCCTCGTGCATGGCGGGCCCGAGGGCCAGAGCCGGCCAGCGCTGTGGGGTCGGTACGCCGCGCCGCACTACTTGCTGACGCAGGGCGTCGCTCTCCTCGTCCCGAACGTCCGAGGCTCCACCGGCTACGGTAAGGAGTACTGCCACGCCGACGACGTGGAGCTGCGGATGGACTCCGTCCGCGACCTGATCGCGGCCACTGACTGGCTCGCCGGCACCGGCGAGGTCGTCCCGGACCGCATCGGCGTCATGGGCGGCTCGTACGGCGGCTTCATGGTGTTAGCCGCGATCACCGAGGCGCCCGAGAAGTGGGGTACCGCGATCGACCTGTTCGGCATCGCAGACTTTGAGACGTTCCTCAAGTTCACCGGCCCGTGGCGCCGCAAGCACCGGGCCCGCGAGTACGGCGAGGACCCAGCCTTCCTCAAGACGATCTCGCCGATCCACAAGGCCGACCGGATCCGTACCCCGCTGCTCGTGATCCAGGGTGACCACGACGTCCGCGTCCCGCAGGAGGAGTCCGAACAGATCGTCGATACCGTCCGACGCAACGAGGGGATCGTGGAGTACGTCGTCTACCCCGAGGAAGGCCACGGGATCCAGAAACTCCCCCACCGCCTCGACATGGGCGAGCGCATCGTCTCCTTCTGCACCCAGCACCTGCTCAGCCAGGACTGACGCGCGAGTTGGACGAGCACACCGCCGCCTGGCTCGACTTCGCCGTCGGCGGCCGCCCGTCCCGCTTCATGCGCACCGACGCCGACTGGGAGCGCTACTACCGCTTCGTGAAGCACGTCGCCAGCCTCGAGGAACCCGACCGTCCGCCAACCCCCGAGGTCCGCGCACGCCTCGACAGCTGGTTACCCCGACGCGGCGAGTGGGTCGACGAGCTGATGCTCGTCTACGAGCACGGGCTCGCCCTCCTCGATCACGGCGACGGCGACCAGAGAGCGTAGCGGCCGCCAACGGTCGCGCCGGTCCAGGCGAGGCAGCAGTGGACCGTGGAGACGACGCGCGTACTCGTGCGCACTCTCACGAGGTCGAGCAGCCGTACGATCGACCCACGTCGTGGCGAGAGGAGGACCTCCTGTTCCACGAAATCAGCTCCCCGCCAGCGCGCACCAAGCGCTGAACGACAAGGAGTCCGCCCTTGTACTGCAAGACGACCGAACCAGGGAGCTAGCGCCTCGAACACGCATGGCCATCAGCTCGACCGCATGAGGCGGTGGACAGGAGCCAGCACGACCGAATCGGCACAGAGGCGAAGCTCCGCCAGATTCTCAATCCTCGAAACGAATCAGGCCCCGGTCACCCGGGGCCTGAGTGCGTCTATCGAGGCGTATCGACCGTCGAGGTCGATCGACCTCAGCAGCCCAGCAGCGAGATGTCGATCTCCGGTACACCCGCGGACGTGGGCGTGACGCCCGTGATCCCCATGATCCCGCCCTCGACCGGTCGCTCGATCGTTCCGTACAGGACGCCCTCGGTCGTTGCCGGAATCGCCGTGCGGTAGGACACGACGCCCTGGCAGACCAGCGGCCCCACGTCCGGGTCCGACGAGATCGTCGGGAACGAAGAACAGTCGGCGCCCTCGGTTGGCGCGTTGCTCACGAACTCGAAGCCGGCGGCCGTCTGGATCGAGTTGCCCGGGCAGAGCGGCCCGGTCGCGTCCAGGTCGAGCCCCGCGTACACGACCACGTAGAACCCATCCGCCTGGTACCACTGCGCCTCAACGTCATTGGCGTCGAACCCCATCACCGCCGGGTCGAACGATCCACCGGCAGCGCTGTTATACGACTGCGTCAGCGCCGCTGAAGCGGTGGTGGCCGGCCGCGCGTCCGGCCCATCGGCTGCCGGCTCCTCGGTGGGTGCGTCGGTCGGGGCGGCCGTCGGCTCCTCGGTGGCCTCCTCCGTCGGCGCGCTGGTCGGATCCGCCGCCGCCTCGGTCGCCGTCGCGTCCGGCGTTGAGGTGGCGTCGTCGCCGTCATCCTCGGAATCCCCGCACGCGGCGAACAGGAACACCCCCAGCGCCAACAAGACCAACAACCGCTTCATCACATCGCTCCTCGTCCATCGCGCACGCGACGAGGATACAGATCATCTGTATAGGCGTAATCGCGGATTACCGCACAACCCCATCCGCCCGCAGCGCCGCGATCGCTTCCGAGGTCAGTCCAGCCTCCGCGAGGATCGCGTCCGTGTCGCGGCCGAGCGGTGGCGCTGCACCCTGCGGTTCCGGCGGCGTTTTGCTCATCTTGAACGGCGGCGCGGCCATCGTCTGAGGCCCGGTCAGCTCGTGCTCCAGGCCCACCCGGTACTCGTTCTCGACCACTTGAGGGTGCTCCGACAGCTCGTCGACGAAGACGATCTCGCCGACGGGGACACCGGCCGCCTCGAAGTGGGCGACCCAGTGCGCGGTAGTGTTGCCCGCGATCGTCTCCTCCACCTGCGCCACCAGTTGCTCCCCGAACGCGATTGACTCCTCGGAGCGCGGATCCCACTCCGGATCGTCGTCGCGCGGGTCGGTCGGGATCCCAAGCGCGTCTCGCATCTTCTGTCGTAGCGACGCCGACAGGTTGCCGATCGCGATCGCGCCGTCGCTCGTCAGGTAGTTCCGGTAGTAGATGTTCCCGGTCTGGCGCCCCTGCTGCATGGTGCGCTTCAGGTTCGCCATCTCCGTGTACGACTTCCCGTCGGCCCGCCCCTGCTCGAGCGCCTCGAGGAACGGCGTTCGCAGCATCACGTCGGCCGGCGGCAACGACATGAAGCCGCCGCTCTGAGCCTGCAGTGCGTTCGCCAGCAACGAGGTCTGCACCATCTGCCCCTCGCCAGTCGCCCGGTGGTGGAAGAGCGCCGCGATCGTCCCCATCGCGATCGCGTACCCGGTCGTGATGTCCGCGACCGGCACGCCGACTGAGGGCAACATCGGCACGCCTCGCTCGTCGAAGCGGGCGCCGCCGGCGGTCAGACCCGAGACGCCCTGCGCGACGATGTCGTAGCCGGGCTTGTTGGCCCACGGCCCCTTGCGGCCGAACGCGGTGCTGTCGACGTAGACCAGATCCGGCTTGATCGCGCTCAGCGTCTCGTAGTCGACCTTCAACCGCGCCGGGACGTCCGGGCGGTAGTTGATCACCACGGCATCCACCGTCGGCACGAGCGCGTGAATCGCCGCTTGCGCGCGCTCGTCTGCGAGATCGATCGCCAGCGATCGCTTCCCTCGGTTGAGCGCCTGGTACGTCTTCGACTCGAGGGGGACGAACTGCGCGGTCAGCCGCCACGGCTCGCCCTGCGGCGGCTCAACCTTGATCACCTCGGCCCCGAGGTCGGCCAGGAACTGGCAGCCGAACGGTCCCGCGATGATCTGCGTGAACTCGAGGATCCTCACCCCGACGAGCGGTCCCGATGCCATCGATCGCGTCCTTCCGCTGGCCGCCCCTCGAGGTCGACCGCGCCAATCAGATCCAAGCGGGGTAGGCCTCGCGGCCTACCCCGTCGTACGGCTCGTCCGAGGACGGCTACTTCGGGTCTTCCACCCGTTTCGGCGCCGGGTTCGTGACCCCGGCGACGAGCTGGAGCGGCACCGCCCGCGTCAGCTCGTCCACCGTCCAGTGATCGGCCTTCGCGATCGACCGCGTCACCTGCCGCGCGGAGTAGCGCGACGCCTGCCAACCCGAGGAGCCGATCACCTGCCCGCTCACCGCGCCGCCGGCGTCGGTGCAGAGCCACGTCACGGTCGGCGCGTTGTTCTCCGGGTCACGCGGCTGAGGCCCATCCTCGGGCCAGCCGACCTCCGCGGTCGCCGCACGACCCGTGCGAACGATTCCGGCCTGGGCGCGGATGTCGGCCGCGGCCGTCGGCACCGACTGCGTCATGCGGGTGTTGCCGCCCGGATAAATCGCGTTCGCGGTGATCCCGTACGGACCGAGCTCGCGTGCCAGTGCCCGAGCGAAGCCAACCATCCCCTCCTTCGCGGCGGAGTAGTTCGCCTGCCCGGATGAGCCGAGCCCGGACCCGGAGGAGAACAGCAGGATCCGGCCGTGACCGTTCTTCAGCATCTCCGGCACGGAGTTCCGCACCGTGTTGAACGCGCCCTTGAGGTGGACCGCCAGCACGGCGTCCCACTCTTCCTCGGTCATGTTGAAGACCATGCGGTCACGCAGGATGCCAGCCACGTGGCAGAGGATGTCGAGGCGGCCGAACTCGTCGACCGCCGTCTGCGCCAGCGCGGCGCAATCCTCGAACTTCGAGATGTCGCCGTAGTGTGCTGCCGCCTGGCCGCCCGCGGCCCGGATCTCGTTCACCACCTCGTCAGCCGGACCAACGTCGCCGCCGGTACCGTCCAGGCCACCACCGAAGTCGTTCACGACGACCGAGGCGCCCTCGGCCGCGAGCTGGTGCGCGACGCCGCGGCCAATGCCGCGCCCCGCGCCGGTCACGATCGCGACGCGTCCGTCGAGTCGATTACCCATCGTCTTGCTCCTTCCCGGGACTAGCCGCGCAGCGGGTCGCTCGCGCCGAACGCGAGGGCGCGCGGAGCCTGTTCGTCGAGTTCGTCCATGGTGAAGCGACGGCCGTAGCTCAGCAGCTGCCGGTCGATACCCGGGTAGGTGTAGAGGTACACCTCGCCGGCGCGAACGCCGAAGAGCTGGCCGTTCACGTCCCCGGATCCATCGCTCGCGAGGTACACCGCCAGCGGCGCCACGCTCTGCGGGTCGTCGGGATGGCTCTCACCCTCCCAGTGGCGCGTCGGGAACGGCGGCGCGATCCGCGCCATCTCGTCCGCCGACAGGACCCCCGCCGGCGGCCGCAACTCCTCCGAGGCCCCGCCAAACATCCGCGTCCGCGCGAGCGGCGAGATCGCGTTGCACGTCACGCCGTACCGCCCCACGTCACGCGCGACGGTCCGGCTGAGCCCGATCGTCCCCTCGCCCGCTGCCGCGTAGTTGGACGCGCCGACGGCGCCGAGCCCCGCATCCGAGGCCATCATCACCACGCGCCCGTAGCGCTGCTGTCGCATCACCACGGTCGAGAACTTCACCGGCGCGAACACCGACTTCACGTTGCCGTCGATCACCGAGTCCCAGTCGTCCTCGGTCATCTCCCAGATCGGCGTATCGCGGCGAATCCCTGCGCAGGTGATCAGCGCATCCAGCTGATCCGCCGAGTCGAGCGCGGCCTTCACCGCCTCCTCGGCGCCGGTCATCGTGCTCATGTCGGAGGTCACCGCGACGGCCTTGCCGCCCGTGGCCGTGATCTCGGCGACCACGCCCCGCGCGATCGCGGGGTTCGACCCCGTGCCATCGGGCTCGCAGCCGTTGTCTGCGACCACGACCGACGCACCTTCCGCCGCCGCGAGCAGCGACACCGCCCGTCCGATCCCGCGACCGCCTCCGGTCACGATCACTCCGTTGCCGTCGAGTACACCCATCCGCAACCCCTCAGATCACCAGTGCCTGATCGATGTCCGAGGTGGGCGAAGCAACGTGGAGCGACCCCGCTGGAGTCGCGGGACGCCGTCGGCCGGCGTCAATCCGGGGCCCCGCACCTCGAACACGAGCGTTGTACCACATCGAGCCGACGCCTCAGCGCCGGTTACCGGGCGAAACGACCCGGACGACGGGGACCCTGCAAAGACCCGTCGATCGACAACCACCCACTCCGCCGCCCCGAAACACCGCCGATAATCCGGTGTCAGGATCTTCACGCCATTCTGACGTGTCGGCGTGCCCGCTGTCTGAGACCCTGAACGCGCCACCGTCGAGGGGAGTCCGCGATGAACGAGGCCACCAGTAGCTCTGGGCGCTCGCCCGTCGTCGCCATCGCCATCGCGGCGGTACTCGTCGCGATCGTCTCTGGGGGCGTCCTGATCTTCCTCGGTCGCAGCGCCAGCGCCGAGTTCGACCCGGTCTCCGGCGCCGCGCTCTTCCCGGACGACACCCACTTCTACATGTCGTTCAACACCGACTTCACCTCTGATCCGTGGGTAGCCACCCCTCAGCTCCTGAACGCCCTCGGCATCGAGGACAACGTCCGCGAGGACCTGCGCGAGTCCGCCGAGGAGGAAGACCTCGACTTCGAGGACGACATCGTCACCGCGTTCGCTAGCATGCGGAGCGCCGGCATCGCCGTGCAGTACGACGGTTCCGAGGACGGCGAGGCGGTCGGCGTGATCGACTCACGCGACCGCGATCGCGTGATCGCACTCCTCGCGGACAGCGAGGACGCGACGATCCGTACCGAGCGCGACGAGGACCTGGACCTGGACTTCGACGTCTACGTCACCAGCCAGCTCGGCCCAGACGAGGAGATCGCCGTCACCGTCGAGGACGGCATCATTTACATCGCCGACCAGACTGAGCACATCTCCAACTTCATCAGCCGCCAGCGTGAGCTGCCCCCGCTGAGCGAGTCGCCGTCGTTCCTCGACGCGTTGGATGCGGTTGGGACGGACGCCCTGACCGTCGCCTACGGCAACGGCGCGATCTTCGAACACCGCGACTTCCGGGACATCGTCGACGCGTTCACCGACACCGCCGAGTTCGATCCGCGCGACGCCTCGCTCGCCTTCTCGGTCACGGCCAGCACCGACGGGTTCGGCGCTCGCCTGGTCGTCAACGTCGGCAGCGGCTCCGGCACGATCGAGCAGCTGATCACCGAGCCCGCCGACATCGAGGGCCTCGCCGCTCTCACGCCGGACGACGCGCTGTTCTTCGTCGCCGGCTCCGGCATGCACGACGCTCTCGACGAGGGCTACGCCACCCTCGAGCAGCAGGAGCGCGAGCTACTGGAGCTGTGGGTCGAACCGTTCGAGGACGCGACTGGCATCAGCGTCGAGCACGACCTGATCCCGATCCTCGGCAGCACGTTCGGGTTCGCGATCGCCGTCGACGACATCGCGGGCGAGGTCGATCCAGACTCCGTCTGGGTGCTCGGCCTCCTCGAGTCCGATCAGCCGGCCACCCTCCGAGGGCACCTCGAAACGCTCATCGACGAGTTCGAGTTCGAATGCGCCTGCGACACGAGCGTCTGGGTCAGCGAGCGGGCCGGCTACACCGCCATCCAGTGGCCGGAGGTGCTCCTCGCCGACCCGCCGCTCCTCGACGCGACCGCGTTCCAACGGACGCGCGCGCTCCTGCCGAACGAACCGGCGTTCCTCTACTTCCTGAACGTCCCGGCGCTCCCGCAGTCCGTCTTCGATGAAGCCGCCGACGAGATCGCCGCCGATCCCGACAGCTACGACTTCGATCTCGAATCGATCCTCGGCTTCGCGATCGCCGGCTCGGGAGACGACACCTCGTTCACCCTCGAGATGGTGATGCCGGTCGACCTCAACGGTTCGAACTAGCGGCGACGTCGGGAGGGCGAGCAAGCGTGCGGCGCGCGACGGTGGCATCAGCGCTGTCTGCCCTTGGCCACGGCATGATCTTCGTCGGGTTCCTACAGCCGTGGGTCGCCGGCCAGTTCGGCGCACGCGACCGGCTCTCGGGACTCGACCTCGCGAGGGTCACCGACGGGCTGATCGATCACGGACTCGCCGGAGACGCGCTCACCCTGCCCGTCACGCGGGTGCTGCTGTTCGCGGTGCCGGTCATCGCTGCGAACGCACTGCTGATGCTCGTGCTTGGCCACGTTCGAATCCTGGAACGGACGCACGCTCGACACGTGGCCTTCGCCCTCGCGATCCCGGCAGCCCTGATCGCCCTGATCGCGCTCGCATTACTCGGCCTCACGGCCTCGAGCGATGGCGTCGTGGACGGACCGGCATTCGGCGTCCTCCTCGTCGCAGCCGGCGCCCTCCTCGCCACCGGCGCCTGGCTGCTCGAGTACCGGCCGAGCCGCCGTCGGACGCCCGCTCCAATCGAGTCGCCACCCACCGCCGCCGACGGCGCGGCCTCCGAGGTCTAGCCCATGCCTCGCTACCTCGCGCCGCTCGTGGCGGCCTCCCTCTCCCTGCTGATCGCCGCCTGCGGCTCCGACAGCGCATCGACGCCGACGGCGACCTCGACGCCCACCGAGGATGATCGCGAGACGCAGGCAACGCTCGACCTCGTCGCCGACCGTACGGAGGAGCTGTTCGACCTTGATGTCGACGACGAGCCGGCAATCACCCTGCTCGACGACGAAGAGCTGGCCGAACTCATCGAGGAGCTGCTCGCCGACCAAGAGAGCATCGACAGCCTGCGCCGAGACGAGGCGTTCTACTCCCTGCTGGGGCTGATCCCGGCCGACACCGATCTGCTCGCTCTCTACGAGGAGCTGCTCAACGCGGGCGTCGCCGGCCTCTACCGCCCCGAGATCGACCACCTCTACGTGCGGCTGTTCGGCAGGTTCTCCTCCCTCGAAGAGGCGACCACGAGCCACGAGTACGCCCACTACCTGCAGGACGCCCGCTACGACCTCGAGGCGATGTTCGACGAGGTGGCCGGTGACCGCGACGCGGAGCTCGCCCTGCGCGCGCTCATCGAGGGCGACGCCACCCACATCGAGCAGCAGTACGTCGCCGAGCACTTCAACGCGGTGCAGCTCTTCGGGATGGGCTTCGGCGGCCTGCTCGCGGCGAGCGAGGCGCCCGAGGTCCCCTACGTCTTCACACGCGAGACCACGTTCGTCTACCTGGACGGCCAGCAGTGGGTCGCCAGCCTCCTCCGTCAGGGCTACGAACGAGACGAGATCTACGCCGACCCGCCGCGGACGACACGCGAGCTGATCGACACCCTCGACTACACCGACGATCGACGTCGCGAGCGCCTCGAGATCGTCTTCATCGAAGATGAGCTACCAACTGGCTGGACGGTCGGCGAGCGCGAGACCGTCGGCCAGTTCATCTGGACGGTGTGGCTCGAAGAGCTCGACACGCGCTCGGGCCGGGCTGGTCGCGCAACCGACGGCTGGCTCGTCGATGCGGCCCACGTCCTGCACGAAGACGGCGAACCAGCCGCACTCGTCGCCCAGATCGAATGGGAGTCGGTCGACGACGCGGTCGAGTTCGCCGAGATCGCAAGCGAGTCGCTCGACGACGATCGCCGCTACGAACGCGCCGACTGCTCATTCTGCGGACCGGAGACATGGGACGGCCCGGCGGGCGTCCTCACCATCCACCCGCTCGGGGGTGCATCCCTCCTCGTCGTCGTCGCGCCAAACACGGAGGAGCTCGGGCAGATCGTTCGAGGAGTGCGCTAGGCTCGCCCCGCATCAGGAGGCGCCGCCATGCTCGAGCGATTCAAGGTCCCCGAAGCCGACCGCGTCGTCGTCGCCGAGCCGGACGTACGCGCCGCCACCGAGCAAATCTTCATGGGCATGGGACTCTCCGAAGACAACGCGGTCCTCGCCGCCGACGTGCTGATGTTCAACGACCTCCGCGGGGTAGAGACGCACGGCGTCTCGAACATGCTGCGCTCCTACGTCGCCGGCTATCGAAACGAGACGCTCAACCCGCGCGGCCAGATCACGACCACCCGGGAGACGGAGACAACCGCGGTGATCGATGGCGGTGGGTCGCTCGGCCTCCACGTCGCCCCGCGCGGGATGGACATCGCGGTCGAGAAAGCGGCGAAGTACGGCCTCGGCGCCGTCTGTGTGACCGGGGTCGGCCACATGGGCGGCACCGGCTACCACGCGATGCGCGCACTCCCGCACGACATGATCGGCGTCGCGATGTCCTCGAGCGGTCGCGTCGTCACCGTCCCCACGTTCGGCGCCGAGCCGCGTCTTGGCACCAACCCGCTCGCCTGGGCCGCCCCGGCCGGCGAGATGCCACCGTT
The DNA here is from genome assembly GCA_028279505.1 of Dehalococcoidia bacterium. Lineage (GTDB taxonomy): Bacteria > Chloroflexota > Dehalococcoidia > UBA2979 > UBA2979 > UBA6627. The sequence goes on along the minus strand of JANQNP010000086.1, from coordinate 23,139 downwards.
CATGCTCGACATCGGCACCACCCAGATCGCCAACAACAAGCTCCGCCTCGCCCGCCGTGTCGGCGCGCAGGTCGAGCCAGGCTGGCTCGCCCGCATGGACGGCACCCCGATCATGGAGCGCGTCGACGTCCCCGAGGAGAGCTACATGCTCCCGCTCGGCGGCGTCCGCGAGCAGGGCTCCCACAAGGGCTTCGGCCTCGGCGCGATCATCGACATCATGTGCAGCAGCCTGAGCGGCATCGGTCCCGGGTTCATCGCCCTCGTGCCTGGCTTCCACCTGATGGCGTACCGCATCGACGCCTTCATCGACGTCGCCGACTTCAAGCAGCACATGGACGACTTCCTGCGCGGCCTCGCGGAGACCAAACCCGCCCCCGGCCACGACCGCGTTGTCTACCCCGGCCTCATCGAGGCGGAGGAGGAAGCCGTCCGCAGCGTCGAGGGCATCCCCTACCACTCCGAGGTGATCGACTGGTTCCGCACCATCGAGGACGAACTCAACCTCGACTTCGCCTTCACCTAGCCCCGCCCTCGTCTGAGGGGGGCGCGACCTGCGCGTAGGGCGATCGGGATGCCCCGTCCCCCTTCCCGCCCCCCCGGCGCGCCCCAGCCCGACTCCTACCCACAACGTCTACGGCCCCGTAGCGTCACCCGATGGAATCGACCGACCTCGCCCTCGTCGTTGCCATCCTCTGCCTCGCCACCCTCTTCCACGGCACGCTCGGCTTCGGTACGGGCCTCGTCGCCATGCCACTCCTTACCCTGCTCATCGGCGTCGAGGAGGCGACCGCCATCGTCGCCTTCGTCATCGTCGGCACCACGATCCTGCTGCTCCGCCGCAACTGGCAACGCCTCGAACGGCGCGCCGCGCTGCAGTTGATCGCCAGCTCGATCCCTGGCGTGCCGGTCGGCATCTTCGTGCTCACCAACGCCCCCAGCGACCTGGTCCAGCGTGGCCTCGGCGTAGTGCTCATCCTCTACGCGCTCTACAGCCTGATCGGCCCGCCACTCACCGAGGCCAGTCACAGCGCCTGGGCCTACACGCTCGGCTTCGCGAGCGGCGTCCTCGGCGGCGCCTACAACACCAATGCGCCGCCCGTCGTCGTCTACGGCTCGCTGCGCCGGTGGCCACCCGACGTCTTCCGAGGCACGCTCCAGGCCTACTTCGTCCCGCTCGCCCTCGTCGTCTGGGCCGGGCACGGGGTCTCCGGGCTCTGGTCGTGGGACATCGTCACCGCCTACGCCCTCTACTTCCCGTTCGGCCTAGTCGCTCTGTGGTTCGGCCACCGGGTCGCCGGACGCATCCCCGCAGCCGCCTTCCAGCGCGTGCTGTACATCGCCGTGATCGCCCTCGGTGCGCTCCTGCTCGTGTAACCGCCACTCCCGAGGCCCTCGCCGCATCCGCTACGCTGCCGCGGAGCGTCGATCGGAGCGCGCCTCCGAGGAGGGCGTCATGGCCGAGGGCTTCTCGATCCGCATCGTCGACCTGAACGGGCGCCCGCTCGAGGAGCTGGTCTCCGACCAGACGTTCCGCATCGAGCTCTACGTCCCGAAGGATTGGGACGATCCCGGCAACGTCGTCGAGGTCGAGTTCACCACCTCCGAGGGCACCGCCGACCTCGACATCACGTGGACGGACGAGACCGACAGCGAGTGGAAGTTCACCTCCACGCCGCTCACCGTCGCAGGCGGCGGCGAAGGTGGCGGCGATGTCTCGATCGCCGGCTTCACCTGGTCCACCGGCGACCTCGGCCGCGGCGAGATCGACTACGAGGACGGCACCTCGCTCAGCGTCCAGTTCGAGCACCCGGACGGGAACGTCGCCGAGGACTCGGTCACCATCTACGAGACGCCCGTCTCGATGGGCCACGCGCAGGCCGCCGACTACATCGCGAAGGCCGACGAGGTCTACAACAAGACGCTCGCCAACATCACCGCGGCCCGCGAGGAGCTCGACCAGTACCCCGACAGCGGCGAGAAGGACGAGATCACGGCCGCGCTCGACGCACTCGAGGCCGACATCCTCCAGCGCCTGAGCTACGTGACGGCAGCGAACGGCTCGCTCAATCGCAGTGGGTGGACCCGACGCGCGCAGCTCGCCGTCGCGCTCGGGTACCTCTCCTACCTCCAGCAGCCGCCAGAGCTGCTCGGCGCGATCCCGTGGACCGACGCGCTCGCCCTCGAGCGGGCGAACAAGGAGAAATCGGACGCCGCGGTCACCCAGATGGTCCTGCGCGGCATCGGCCAGGCGACGATCGGCGCCTACCGCCTCTTCGCGGCGACCACGCTCGTCGCTCAGCTCCGCACGCTCTTCTTCGGCGTCAACGAGATGGGCCAGCAGGTCGGCGGCGACGAGCGCGTCCTCGCGCTGCTCGACCTGATCACCGAGGCCGCGCTGACCGGCGCCGGCATGAAGTTCCAGCTCGACCACCTCGCGGCGCCGACCCGCCAGCGCGTCGTCGTCCCACCGCCCGAGGCCCGCGACCCGCTCGTGCCCAGGCGCGGAGTGGGCGCCTACCAGACTTACGGCCCACGCTCGCGCAGCGCGGACCCCAGTTCAGCGGCCAACGCCGGTACTCCCGTGCGCGGATCAGGCAGCGGCGGCGCGTCGCGCTTCCAGGGCGACAACCTCGCAGACGCCGAGACCGGCGACCTCCTGACCCCCGGGCAGGCGGGGATGATGCGCGAGGCGACGATCGACGCGCAGCGCATCGCTCGCGAGCCACGGGACGGCTACGAGAACGGCACCCTGATCTGGACCCGGCCCTCCAACATCGCCGGCTTGCACTGGCGGCGGCAGGGCCACCCGCCCAAGGGCACCGAGATCAAGTCGAAGACGATCAACGACATCGACGTGCTGCTTGGCGCGGAGCCTGGCACGCAAGGACTCGTCGGCTTCTTCGAGCCGGTTCTGCCGCCACGCGCCGCGTTCGATCCCGCGTTCTTCGCCAAGATCGAGGGCCGCTTCGACCAGCGGATGAACGAGTTCAACGGCGGCATCGGCGACCACATGCGCCAGCTCGAGGCCGACGGCCAGATCCGCTTCGACGACGGTGTCGTCGTCGACACGGGCCTCTACGGCAACACCGGCAAGGGCATCACCGGCGACTACGACCTCTTCGAGATCACCGACCTCGACGGCAACCCGGTCTCCACCCCCGTCTACGACGCCGTCGTCGCGGACCTGATGAACTCCGAGGCGTTCCAGGCGCTCCACGGCGCCCACATGCGCTGGCTCGACCTCGACGACTTCCGCAAGCCCTCGAAGCTGGCGGACAACCTGAACATCTTCACCAACGTCATCGGCAAGCATCAGCGCGGCGGCGAGGAGCCGCTCTTCGTCATCGGCGGCGACCGCCCGCCGTTCGCCGTCTGGGCGGAGGATCTGCCAACGCGACACCTCGCCGACTTGCCCGAGAACGTCCACCAGTCCTTCAGCCGCAACGTCTCGCAGGACGGGATCCTGATTAGCGGCATCTCGCCGCTGTTCATGGACCGCGACGCCGCAGCCGACTGGGAGGAGCAGTGGGACGTGGTCGTCGCGCAGACCCACGCCGTCCTCGGGCGCACCACCCTCGCCGACGACGCGGACGGCGAGGCCTTGCCGCTGGACCCAGACACCGAGGAGGCCTGGGCCGAGTGGCGCCGCCAGGCCGAGGCCGCGTTCCGCAACCCCAGCGTGCTCGACTACCTCGACGAGTCCCCCTTCGCCGCCCCACCCGACGACTGGGTGCCCGGCCAGCCCTACGAGCCTCGGTCCCCGGTCGAACCCATCGAGGAGAACGAACCTAGCGAGGAGAGCGAACCCGATCCGGAGTGGGAGGCCTTCGTCGCGCGACAGCGCGCCCGCCTCGGCCCGAGCATCCTCGACCACGACACCGGCATCGACGAGACCAGCGGCACCGGCTTCGACGACGAACCACCACCTCCCGAGGACCAGGACACCACCGAGGAGCCGGACCCCGCGTGGGCCGCCGAGGTCGCGCGCGCCAACGCACGTCTCGACGGCCCGAGCGTTCTCGACCACGAAACCGGCATCGATGAGGAGAGCGGCATCGATCCCGGTGCTCCCGCGCCGGTCGCGCCCGCCGAGAGCGTCCTCAACTACCTCGAGGGCGAGCCCGACCTCGGCCCGACGCCCGTGCCGCCGGGGCGGAGCGTCCTCGACTACCTCGAGGAGGAGCCCGAACGTCCGCCTTCTAGTCCGCTCGAAGCCATCGAGCGCGACCTGGCCGCACCGGTGACCGACGGCGCCCAGAACGGTCGCCGACGACGAGTCCCCCTGTGGGCGTGGCCGGCGGCGATCGTCGCGGTCATCGCGATCGGCGCGTTCCTCGCCTTCAGCGGCGGCGACGACTCTGAAGCTACGGCCTCAGGCGGTGGCGAAGCGTCCGCCGCCACCTCGACGCCGGCGTCCCAGGCCACACCGGCCGGCGACGACTCTGGAGCACCGACCTCAACGGTCGGCCCGACCACCGCCCCGACGACCGGTGCAACGATGACCCCGGCTCAGATCCCCTCGGTGATCATCTGCCCGGACGGTTCGACCTTCTCGGGCTTCGAGCAGCAGGACGGCTCCTACATCGACGCGACCACCGGCGAGACGCGGGTCTGCCCATCGGCGAACTGAGCGTGACCACCGAGGATCGCGCACCCGGCTGCGTCTTCTGCGACATCGTCGCCGGCACCGAGCCCGCGAGCGTCGTCCTCGAGAACGATCACGTGCTGGCCTTCCTCGACCTGGCGCAGGCCACCGAGGGACACACGCTGGTCATTCCGAAGGCGCACCACGCGGACATCCGGGAGTTCGATCCAGCGACCGGCGCAGCGGTCGTGGCCGCCGTCGGCGAGGTCGCCCGCGCCCTCACGGAGGCGTTCAGCCCCGACGGACTGACAATCCATCACAACATCGGCGAGGCCGGCGGGCAGGATGTCTTCCACGCCCACTTCCACGTGCACCCTCGATTCGTCGGCGACAGCCTGCTGCTCGGCTACGCCGCCGCGCCGCCCCACCCAGCTCGCGTCAAACTCGATAGGCTCGCCGCGACGATCCGAGAGCACCTGCCGGATCACCCGGCCGAGAGGACCACCGAATGACCGAGGAACGCCTGATCGTCACGCCCGAATCGTCCGTCGACGAGACCCAGTCCCGAGGCGATCTGCACGTCCGCCGGATCTTCGACGCCGCCTCGATCCCGTTCGAGAGCAGCTTCCAGTTCATCCTTCGCAACCGGCTCCCCGCCGGCGGCGCGAACGAGCGCCACATCCACGAGGACGTCGAGAAGGTCTACTACTTCCTGAGCGGCGCCGGCGAGGTCAGCTGCGGCCCGTGGACGAAGCGCGTCGGCCCGGGCGACTTCCTCTTCTTCCCGGCCGCGATCGAGCACGAGATCCACGCCGATGCGGACGCCGACCTCGAATTCATCGTCTGCGCCGCGCAGACAACGGAGGCGCCGCGCGGCCTCGAGGGCTAGCTCTCGCCCTCGGCGACCCGCTCGCGCGCGAGCTGATACACGCTGCTGTGCTCGATCGTCGCCACCGGCCGGCCGTCGCCGGCGGCCACGAGGGCGTCGAACTCGACGATCTTGTTCCCGCGACGCTCTGAGAACCCGGTGATCACACCGGTCGTCGTGAACGACTCGTCCTCGAACAGCGGCGAGTGGTGCCAGATCCGCCCGGCGAAGTGAATCGTCGTTGAGCGACCGAAGTACTCGTAGATCAGGTCGATCGGGTTGATCCACTGCCCGATCGGGATCAGCTTCCGCCCACCGAGGTCACGCGGGAACCCGGAGCTTTCCGCGATCTCATCGAACCGCGCCGGATCGAGGCGCTCCTCGATCCGCATCACCAGCCCGACCAGCGACGGATCGCCCAGCGGCACCCCCGCGGGTGATGTCGCGGCGTCGCCGCTCGGGATCGAGGGCGGATCGTCATCGATCGCGAATACGCCCGAGGACCGAGCGCCCATCCCATCGTCGCCCCTGATCTCGTAGCTGTTGGTCTCCGGGTCGACGCGGCAGGTCACCGCCTCGTCGTGGTAGACCGGCCGGCGGAACCGCAGATCGACGCGACCCTCCTCGAGCCAGGGCAGTCCCTGGTTCATCAGCTCGGCCGCGATGTGCTCGTAGAGCACCACGCCCGTCACGAAGCCGCCCTCGAAGCCCAGCTCTTGCGCGCGATCGTCGTCGTGGATCCCGTTGGGACTGAGGTTGCGCGGCCGCGCGATCCACTCGCGTGCCTCGAATCGTGTGGTCACCATGCCGCGACTCTACCGCGCGGGACGCGAACCGGGCCCGCCTGACGGCGGGCCCGGTGACATCCGAGGTCCAAGCAGCGCTAGTCGCCGGCGTCGCCCTCGCTGGTCACGACCGGCGGCGCGGCCGCCTGCCCTCTAGGCGACATCCGCCGCCCGAGGGTGACGAGCCCGACGACGATCAGCGGCACCCAGAAGAACGGGAGCGCGACGCCCAGCGCGAGCACGCCGATCTGTGCGAGCACCGCGACCGCGCCGAGGCTCCCGGTGAGCCCGTCGGTGAACGACGGGACCGAGGTGTCCTCCGCCACGTCGAGATCAACGACCTCGAGCTCCACGTTGACCGGGATGCGGATCGGCTCGCCGTCCTCGTCCACCACGACCGCGGAGAAGCGCGGCGACGGGTTCGGGAACGGCTCCGCCGTGGTCTCGAAGTACCCGACGAGGCGGTCACCCGGCTCCAGCGGGCCAGCGAGCGAACCCTCGAGGGCCACGAAGTCGTCGTCGTCGAGGTCGAAGCCGCCGTCGCGCACCTCCATCTCAGTCAGCGCGAGGTTGCCGGTGTTCTCGATCTCGATGCACAGCGTGATCGGCTCGCCCTCGTCGACCGCGAGTTCATCGTCGTCGGGGCATCGCGCGCCCTCGTCATGATCGAGGTAGGCGGTCTGGACCAGCTCCACGCGCGCCTCGGGCGCGTCCGGCGTCGGCTCGACCAGCGTCAGGAAGATCGTCGCGAGCGACGCCTGCTCCTGGACCGTGCGGAGCTGCCCGCGCAACAGTTCGAGGTTCGTCTCCCGCTGCAGGAGCTGCGCCTCCAGCTGCGCCACGTCCTCGAGGTCGACGGCGTTGCTCAAGAACTCGCGCAGCCGTTCGACCGAGGCCTCGGCGGTGATGATCTGGCTTTCGAGGTCCACGACGCGGTCGGTCACGTCGTCGGTCGAGACCTGCTGGCTTTCCAGCTCACCGAGGCCCGCCAGCCGGCTCAGCGCCTCCTGGAAGTCATCCGGCAGCACCCGGAAGGTGAGCACCGTGCGCGGGAACGGCTCGGTCGTCGTGTCCTGCCCGAACACCAACCCACCGAGGCCGGCGATCGCTGTCTGCGCCTGCTGCGTCGCGAGTGACACATCCTCGACCACGACCAGCATCGTCGAGGTGTAGATGATGACGCGGCCGTCACCCACCTGCTGGAACGCCACCGGCGCGAGGTTGTTGCCGCCATTAGCGCCGAAGGACTCGTCAAGACCCGGCCCGGTCGCACCCGGCTGCGGAGGCGGCGCGGCATCCGAGGCTGCCCGATCCGCGACAGCCGCGCTGCCGTCGGCACCGCCGCCGCTCTCCGAGGGCTGCTGTCGGTATTCCTCCGCGACGGACGCCCCAAGGTCGCTGTCACCTATGCCCGCGGTCTCGCTGTCATCGCCGCTCTCGGCGCACGCGACCAGCAGCATCATCGCCGCCACCAGCACACCCACAACCGCCCACATCGGCTTCGCCATGTCGCCCTCCCTCTCGACGCCCAAGGGCGCCAGTCGATAGCGACTGAACGAGGCCAAACACCGATCGGTTCCACCAGATCGGCAAAGATGTGTTAACGATCAAACAGAATGTGAAGAGCAGAACAACCAGTGAGAAGCGTCGCAGCGGGCCGCCCACCGCGCGCCTCTACGAAGTCAGCAGCCCCTCGGGGACGGCTTCCTCATCCGCTAGCGGCACCTGCTCCATCTCCTCGAGCACCGCCTCCAGCGGGTCACCCGCGCCCGCTGCGCCCGTCGAGGGCGGCAGGTCGAACGCCGCCGCGAAGCGGTTGTACGACTCGAGCGAATCGCCGTACTTCGAGTGGCCGGCGGTGTGCTTGGCACACGCGAGGAGCAGCCGGTCCCGCTGCGGTGACGACGTCCGTCCGTAGTCCTCGATCATGCAGAGCCCGATCTCCTGGTTGTGCGGATCGTTCCCCTGCTTCGCCGCACCGAGGGCCAGCGTCGCGATCAACGCTCGACGGTCGTGCCCCGCATCGAGGTACGCCTGCACCCAGCTCGCCGCCTCGTCGGGTTCGAGCGACGTCGTCGCAGCGTCCAACTGCGCGAGCACCTGATCGCGCGACATCCCCTCGGTGGAGGCGGGCGCACGGAAGACCGGCTTCCCGTTCCCCGGCGTGTCGCGCACCCAGCGCGCGCACTGGTTGATGAACGACCCGGCGACGAACAGCAGCTTCGTCTTGTGCCTGTGCTCGAAGTTCGCGAAGAACCACGCCAGCGTGTTCGTGTACTCGTAGCCGTGCTGCGGCATCGAGAAGCTCGGACCCTCGCCGCAGCGCAGCACTACCTCCGCCGCCGCGATCTGGATCGTGTCGAGGATCGCCTGCGGTGAGCGACCGCCCAGCAGCAGGCTGATGATCGCCTCCAGGTACGCCGGCTCGTGCTCCTCGAGGATCGCGTGCAGCAGCATCTCGCGCTCGGCGGCGCTGAGATCCTCGGTCTGCGCGAACAGCTCCTCGTCGCGCCCCGTGATCACGGTTGGTGCCAGCGACGAGGCCGGCGGCTCCGCCTCCAGCCGGCGCAACATCACCTCACCGGCCATCTCGTACGCGGAGTACCAGCGAGGCCCAACCGCGATGTCCGGCACGCCGGCGTAGATCACGTCGTGCGCGTTCTCCCAACCGAGGGCGCCCGCCAGCTCGATCGTCGCGCGCGCCCGGTACGACTTGTGACCGGTCGTGTAGCTCCGGTTCATATAGATCCGGTCCTGCACGTCGATCAGCCCCGCGAACATCAACTGTGCCAGCACCTGCGGCCGGTCGGCGGGGTCGGCGAGCAGCCCCTTGAAGACGCCGTACGACTCCTCGACGTGGCCGTACTGCACCAGCGTCAGCCAGTGGTTCAGCCGCTCATCCAGCGTCCCGTCGGTCGCGATCGCCTCGGCGTCCTCCCAGTGGCGGGTCGGCCGCGGCGGATCCGGAAACTTCGACTCGTCGTAGACGCGACGGCCGTAGTGTCCGGGCGCTCGCCCCAGTAGCTGGCTCCACGCATCCAGGCCGGTCGGCACGTACCACATCGTCTGCGCCATCGGCAGGAAGCGGAGCCGCTCCGGGAGGAACTCCGGCATCCGCAGGCTGGCACGCGCGCTGAGCAGGCAGTGATCGTTGTTGACGAACCGAACGACCCCGTCGTCGATCCGCTGGTGGTACGGCGCGTGCGTGTACGGCGCGTGCACGCGGACGGTCTCGCGGATCAGCTCGGTCAGCGGGCGCCCGTCACGGACGAGGTCATAGAACACCTCGCTCGCCGCGACCTGGTCGCGGTCCATGATCCGCTCCTCCAGCTCCGCGTACCGCGCGCTGGTTTCGCCGCTGCTCGTCTCGATCGTTGATGTCGCCATCGCCGCACCTCCGGCGCGCCCACGCCGATCGCGCGGACGTGCCACATACGTAATGGCGGCAGGATAGCCGAGGCCAAACGAGACGCGCGGTCCGGGACCGTACGCGACCGGCGATCAACGTCCCTACCCGAACGCGGATCCGGCCAGCACATTTGGTATAACGCGGGCTACCGCACTGCGAACCTGCCGCGGCGGAGGCTGGGGAGCGACATGGCTAGCGAAGCAATAGAACTGCGTGCCCATCTGATGCGTCGCGTCGGGGTCGGCGCCACCCGGGACGAGCTCGAAGCCCTCGAGGATCGCCCGTACGAGGAGATCGTCGAGGAGCTGCTCGACCCCGAGCCTCCTCCGAACCCGAACGAGGACCTGATCGACCGCTACATCCCGGCCCTCCGGAGCCCGGATGTCCCCGTCGGCACCAGCTCCGTCTGGATCTTCAACATCGCGAACGGCGGCAGCCCGCTGCGCGAGAAGATGGCGCTCTTCTGGCACCACGTCTTCGCGACCGGCTGGTACAAGGGCGAGCACGGGCCATCGATCATCACCCAGATCCAGTCGTTCCGTGAGAACGGTCTCGGCAACCTGCGCCAGATCTTGCTCGACCTCTCGCGGAACCCGGCGATGCTTTCCTGGCTCGACAACTGCCAGAACCACGCCGGCGACATCAATGAGAACTACGGCCGCGAGCTCCTCGAGCTGTTCTCGATGGGCATCGGGAACTACAGCGAAGACGACATCAAGGCCGCCGCCCGCGCGTTCACCGGCTGGACCTTCGAGCAGCCGATCCCCCTCTACCCGACCGGCGGCTACGACTCGAAGTTCGTCTACCGCGCCGACGACCACGACGACGGCGAAAAGACCTTCCTCAGCGTCACCGGCAACCTCAACGGCGAGGACATCATCGACATCATCGTCCGGCAGGAGGCGACCCCACGCTTCCTCGGACGGCACCTGTACAACTTCTTCGTCGCCGACGAGGAGCAGGTCCCCGCCTGGAGCATCGACCCGCCGCGGGACCCGGCAGCAATCGACGAGCTGGTCGCGAGCTACCAGCAGTCGGACGGCGACATGCGTGCGGTCATGCGCACGCTCCTGAACTCGGACTTCTTCAAGAGCGCCCGTTTCGAGCGCGTGAAGAGCCCGGCCGAGTTCGTCGGCGGGGCGGTGAAACTGGCCAACTGGCCGCAAGAGCCCGACCCCGCGATCCTCGCGTGGTCGCCCGCCACCGCCGCGATGGGCCAGAAGCTGATGGACCCGCCCAGCGTCGAGGGCTGGCACACCGGCAAGGAGTGGCTCGACGGCGGCACGCTCAGCGAGCGGGTCAACTTCGCCGTGGAGCAGGTGATGGACACCTCGAAACCCGGTGTCCAGTCGATCGTCTCGAGGATCGCGGCGTCAGACGGCGCAGTCGAGCCGGACGCCTTCGTCGACCAGGTGCTCGACCTCGCCGGCCCCGTGCCGGCGAGCGACGACACCCGCCGCGTGCTCCGCGAGTTCGCCTCGGAGGACGGCCCCCTCACGTTCGAGTCTGACGAAGCCCGCGAGCAGAGCGAGGCTCGCATCGGCCGTATGTTGCAGCTGGTCGTCGCCAGCCCCGAGTACCAGTTCGCCTAGCCGATTGCGGCCGGCGGGCCGCCGAGGAGTGACAGATGGCCAAGATCAACGGCAAAGACCCGGTGCTGGTAGTCGTCCAGCTGACCGGCGGCCTCGATTTTATGAACACGCTGATCCCGCACACGAGTGAGCACTACCGCGAGGCGCGCCCAACCGTCGGCGTCGCTTCCGAGGACGTGCTACCGCTCGGCGACGGCGGCGACCTCGGCTGGCACCCGGCGGCCGGCGCGCTCAAGGAGCTCTACGACGCCGGCGACGTCGCCGTTGTCCAGGGCATCGGCTACGAGAACTCCAACCGCTCGCACTTCCGCGCGATGGACATCTGGCACACCACCGAGCCGCTCAAGGTCTCGACCGAGGGCTGGCTCGCCCGCGCCACCCGCGACCTCGACCCGAACACCGAGAACCCGCTGACCGCCGTCAGCTTCGGCCGCGGCCTCCCGCGCGCCCTCGCCGCGCCCGGCGTCACCGCGACGTCGGTCGGCGACCTCGACCAGTTCGGCCTCATGACCAAGGTCGAGGCCGAACAGGAGCGCCAGCAAGACCTCGAGATCTTCAAGCGCATGTACACGCCCAGCGTCGGCACCGGGGTCGTCGGCGATTACCTCGCCCAGACCGGGCGCGACGTGCTGACCGGGATCGACATGCTGCGCGACGTTCCGTCGCGCTACAGCTCGTCGGTCGAGTACGCCTCGAACCCGATCGCCAACGCGCTACGCGACGTGGCCCGGGTCCACACCGCCGGCCTCGGGACGCGGATCTTCTACACGCAGCACGCCGGCTACGACTACCACGCCCTCGAGCCGGAAACGCACCCGCGACTGCTCACCGAGCTGACGCAGGCGCTCTCCGACTTCATGGCCGACCTTCGCGAACACGACGCGTCCGAGGAGGTCACCATCATGGTCTTCACGGAGTTCGGACGCCGCATCAAGGACAACGGCTCGGGGACCGACCACGGCTCCGGCGGCGGCGCCTACATCATCGGCGACCACGTCGACGGCGGCCTCTACTCGGAGTACCCGTCCGTGAAGCCAGAAGACTGGCTCTATGGCGAGGACCTGCGCCACACCATCGACTTCCGCGGCATCTACGGCACCGTGATCGAGCAGTGGATGAAGATGGACCCCACACACATCGTGAACGGGACCTTCGAGCAGATCACGCCGTACAAGCTGACGGCCGCGTAGCCACCCACCGCGAATCCCCAGCGCCGAGGAGCGCCGCGATGACAAACAACGACAGCGCAAACGGCAATGGCCACGTCGCCGACTACGAACTGCTGCTGCGGGCCGGGTTCCCCTACGTCCGCACCCTCGGAATGCGCCGCCTCACCTGGTACCCGGTCGATTTCGCGATCGGTGACGACCACCGCATCTACTCCCTCTCGAGGTTTGACGGGACTGGCTCGATCCGCGCGATCAGCTGGGACGACGAGGATCTCGGCCCCGTCGGCGGCTCCTTCACCTGGCCGGCCGGCCTCGAGCGCGACAGCGACGGCCGCCTCTACGTCTCCGACGAGGCAACCCACCGGATCACCGTCATGACCGCCGAGGGCGATGAGATCGCGAAGTGGGGCGAACACGGCTCCGAGCCCGGCCAGCTCAACCGCCCCTCCCACATGGCGTTCGACGCCGAAGAGCGGCTCTGGATCTCTGACTCGCAGAACCACCGCGTCCAGCTCTTCACGAAGGACGGCGACTACATCACCGGCTTCGGCAGCCACGGCGACGGCCCCGGCGAGTTCGACTCACCCTGGGGCATCACGCTCGATGCCAGCGGCAACATCTACGTCGTCGACTGGCGCAACGACCGCGTCCAGAAGTTCACGGGGGACGGCGACTTCATCATGAGCTTCGGCGAGAGCGGCAGCGGCGACGGCCAGCTCAACCGCCCCGCGGGCATCGCCGTCGACAAAGACGGCGACATCTACGTCGCCGACCGTGCGAACAACCGCGTCGTGCTCTTCGACCGCAACGGCCGCTACGTCGAGCAGTTCACCGGCGACGCGACGCTCTCGAAGATGGGGCGCGAGTACATCCTCGCGAACCCGCGCGTGCTCCGGCTCCGCGACATGACCACCCTCGAGGCGCAGAAGCGCTTGCGGTTCCCGATCTCGGTCCACGTCGACGACGACGGGCGGCTGATCATCGGTGACTTCGGCTCCCACCGCTTCCAGGTCTACCAGAAGGACGCCGTGCCGCTGACCGCCGACGAGGTGATGCCGCACCCGGGTTCGCCTACGCTAACGACCGTCTGAGTCCACGCCACCCGCAGACCGTTCCCACGGATCGGTGGCCCTGATGCCCATGATGATCGGCTTCGCCGACCAGCGCCGCGCCATGCTCGAAGCAGAGCTCGCCCGCCTCGTCGAGGAGCTCCCACCCCTCGGCACCCGTCGCCTCTACGTCGCCGGCGCGTTCGCTCGTGGCGACGTGCGCCACGACACCCCGCTCGAGCTACTCCTCGTCCACCCGACAGAGGAGCCTTGGCGCCGGCGCGCCGACTTCTTCGTCGACCACCTCCGCCCGAGGTTGCAGACGCACTTCCTCGTCTACACCCCGGACGAGTTCGACGAGCTGCACGAGGCCGACCCCACCCTCGCCCGCACGCTCGCACACGGGGAGCCCGCGTATGCCACCGACTGAAGCTGACCGCTGGCGGCTACAGGCCGCCTTTGACCTCGAGGATGCGCGGCACTGCGCCGACGGCGGCCGCTACGCCCCTGCCTGCTTCTTCAGCCACCAGGCCGCCGAGAAGGCCGTCGTCGCCTACCTCTACGCCCGTGGCGCCGAGCTGGTCTGGGGCAACGGCCTGGCCGACCTCTGCGAGGACGCGATGGCCCTCGACCCCTCCTTCGACCTCGTGAAGTCGACCGCCGCCCACCTCGACAAGCACTTCCTCGGCGCCCGCTACCCGAGCGGCATCCCCGCCGGCGTCCCCTCCGAGGTCTACGACGAGACCGACGCCAACGGCGCGATCGCGATCGCCACCGAGGTCCTGCGCTTCGTCGACGGCCGGCTCGACACCATCGCCGGCGGCGGTCCTTAGCGCGCTAGCCAGGTGGCCGGCTCAGCAGCTGGTCCACCGGCGCGAAGTCGTCACGCAGCACCCGCGCACCGTCGGCGAACGCCGCCGCGTCCGCCCCCGCGAGCACGGCGTCGAACCCACCGCGCTCGAGGATCCGCGTCGCAATCGAGGTCCAGTCGAGCGGTGACTGCGAACCGACCAGCACGTAGTTGCCACCGCGATCGCCGTTCAGCCGTTCGAACGTCGACACCACGGCAACGTGCTCGAACGCATCGAGGAACGTCGCCGCCTCGGCGCGCGCGAAGCCGAGCGGCGGGTAGTCGATCAGGTTGATCACGTACACGCCACCGTCGGCCAACACGCGGTCGATCTCCCGCAAGAACTCACGGGTCGTCAGGTGCCACGGCACGCTGAGCCCACCGAACGCGTCGCCGACGACCACGTCGAAGGCGCCGTCGGCCTGATCGGGCAACGCGAGCCGCGCGTCGCCGACCTCCGCCCGGAGATCGTCTGTCAGTACCAACCCGAGCTCGTCCTCGACCAGCTCGATCAGCTCCCCGTCGATCTCGAACACGAGCGCGGTCGACCCCGGCCGCACCTCGGCGACGTAGCGCGGCATCGTGAAGCCGCCGCCACCGATGTACGCGATGTCGAGCGGCCCAGCCGGCAGCTCCGCGACCACGTCCGCCATGATCCGCAGGTAGCGAAAGTCGAGGTACGTCGGATCCTCGAGGTCCACGTAGCTATGCCGCAGCGTGTCGAGGCGGAGCGTCCGCCCGCTTGGGTTCGCCGGGTCCACCTCGATCGAGGCGCAGAAATACGTCGTCTCCACATCGCAGGGCCCATCCTCGAGGAACAGCCCACCACCGGCGCCAATCGTCGCAACGACACCGAGCGCCGCCATACCTCTCGAGGCTGAGCGAGCCAGCAACGGCAGCCCGACGACGAGCAGCAATGCACCGACGACCAGCACCAGCGACCGCGACGGCATCGCCGCCAGCAGCACGAAGCCGGTCACGAAGGTCCCCGCCAGAGCCCCGACCGTGCCGATCGCCGAGAACGAACCGACCACGCTGCCGGTCTCGTCGAGCGAGCGCAGCCGTAGCTTTACGATGATCGGCGGAATCGTCGACAGCGTGATCGACGGTGCGAGGAACGCGCTCCCCGTCAGCAACGTGATCTCGACCGGCCCGGCGGCGCGCATCGAAGGGCCGACCCAGGTCACCAACGTCGGCGCCGCGAGCACGAGCGCGCCGGAGACCACCAGCATCGGCCCCAGCAAGCGCTCAGGCGTGAATCGATCGGCGGCGACCCCGCCGACCCACGCACCGGCCGCGATCCCGGCCAGCACGACGCCGATGATTCCCGTGAACGTCTCCAGCGTGACCCCCACGTAGGGAGCCATGAGCCGCCCGGCGAGGATCTCCAGCACCAGCACGGCCGCCGAGGAGCCGAAGACCAGCAGGCGCGCCCAAAGGAGAGACATGCCGCTCAGGGTCTCCCAACCCGGCGGCGCCGACAACGCGGCTCCTCGATCGCTCGCCGCCACCTCGCCTCAGCGGCCGGGCGCACCCCCGCGCGGTGCCGGCTCGGCGACCGTCGCTGCGCGGTCGACCACCGCGCCGCCACGGATCCGCTCCGGCAGCCAGGCGTACGGCCAGAACTCCACGGCAAGCAGCGCCACCAGCACCACCGCGCCACCCGCGACGATGTCGAGGATGTAGTGATTCGCCGTCAGCAACGTCGACAGCAGCATCGCCGGCGGTGAGATCCAGCCGAGCGCCCGGATCCAACCCTGGCCGGACTCGCGCACCATCGCGTAGCCCATCAGCAGGTTCCAGCCGAAGTGGAGGCTCGGAATCGCCGCGTACTGGTTCGTGAGCAGCGGCGGCTGCATCACCCGGTAGATGTCAGTGCGCTCCACCACCGTATCGACGAGGTCCGGGTTCGCCAGCCGAGGAGGTGCGGTCGGGAACAGCGCGAAAATCACGACGCCGATCGCCCCCGACACCAGCATTGTGTTCCGGTAGACGCGGTAGCGCTCGTGCCTCGTGAAGTACAGCCAGAGGCCGACCGCGCCGATCAGCGGCCAATGCGCCCAGATGTAGACGCCGTTCGCCGCCTCGACGATCCAGTCGTGTTCGATCACCGCCCGCTGCAGATCGACCTCGAAGAAGATCCCGAGCCGCGCCTCGAGATCCTCGAGCGCCAGCGCCCGATCGATCGCCTCGGCGGCCCGCCCCTCGGTCGCGCCGCGGATCAGGAAGTAGATGAAGTACGCGGAGAGGACGATCGCCGACTCACGGAGGAATCGCGCTCGCCGCGAACCGCGCAGTCGGACCGCCGCCGCAACGACGATGAACACAACCGCTGCCAGCAGGAGTGGGAAGACGAGCGAACCCAGGATCGGCCCCCTGATGCTCTGGCCCGACCGTCAGCATGCACGCCCGGCCGCGCAGCCGTCTCGGCCGAAGGTCCCGCGACCTCCGCGCCGATCGGCCGAGGACGAACACCCGTGGGTGCGCCGGCGCGGTTCCTTCCGAGACCGGAGCTACCCCGACGTGAACTCAACACACCAGTCGATACGCTGGACCGCAAACGCCACGAACGGAGCGCGCGTGAGCCTGGCTGACCGCCCGTTGCTGATCGCGCATCGCGCGGGCAACCACGTCGACGCCCTCGACCCGGCAGCCAGAGCCGGCGCGCAGATCATCGAGATCGACGTCTGGTTCCACCGCGGCCGCGTCGAGGTCGGCCACGACAAGACGCTCGGCCCGATCCCGATCCGCTGGGACCGCTGGTCGCTCGCCTTCGGGCGGTCCCGCAAGCACGTGATCAGCGACATCCTCGAGCGGTTCCCGCCCGACGCCAAGCCGATGTTCGACCTCAAGGGCACCGACCCGCGGCTACCCGACGCCCTGCGCGCAGCCATCGAGGAGGTCATCCCCGGCCGCCGCTACACCGTCAGCTCGCAGAACTGGGCCTACCTCGACAGGTTTCTCGACGCCGAGAATGCCTACGTCATCCGCTCTATCGGCTCCGCCGATATGCTCCGCCGCATGCGCCGCGACCTCACCGCTTGGAACGGCGCCGGGATCGGCCTCCACCACGAGCTGCTCACTGACGAGGTGATCCGCGAACTCCGCGAGGCAACGCCACTCATCGTCACCTGGACGGTGAACGACCTCGAACATGCGCGTGCCCTCGTGCAACGCGGTGTCGGCGGGATCATTACCGACAAGCTCGATCTGATCCGCGCGATGCGCGCGGCGACCCCGCCAGCCGGCCCAACCGAGGGTTAGACCGCCTCCGGCACCGCGACGGGCTCGCGGCCCGGGCGTGGCGCGCCTCGGAGGGCGCGCAGCTCCAGCAGCAGGAACAGCACGCCGCCCGTCAGTCCGAGCAGCATCACCGTCGCCCGTGCCGACATCAGGTCGGTCGACAGCGCCGCCAGCAGCAGCGCCGGCACCACGAGGAGATTCGACAGCACGGCCTCGGTCGCGAACACGCGGCCCTGCAGCTCCGCCGGGGCGGTCGCGGTCAGCACACTGCGCGCCACGATCGGCGCCATGCTCAGCGTCATCCCGAGGATGAAGACCGCCGGGATCGCCGCCAGGGAGCCCGCGCCGAACGGCCCGGCCGTCCCGCCGATGTCGAGGCCGGTCACCGTCAGCGTGCCGAGCCCGTCGCCGAGCGGCGTCAGCGCGAACGTCGACACGAGCGCGCCGAGCAAGACGAGCCGCATCGCGAACGACGAACGAGACGGAGTCAGGTGACGCGCGGCCCAACCGAGGCCCACGAGCGCGCCCACCGCGACCGTGCCTACCAGTACAACCACTTGCGAGCGGCCGAGTTCGAGTTCCGTCTGGAAGTAGATCGGCGCGGCGATGATCAGACACTTCGACATCACGTCGATGAACGCGAGCAACCCGACCGCGTACAGCGCCGGAGCTTCGCCGTTGATGAACCGCAGCGTGGAGCCGAAGTGCAGACCGCTCCGCCGCGAGCGAGGCCAGCGGATCGCGACCGGCCGCAGCCGCGCCCCCAACATCGACGCCAACGCGACCACCGCCACGTAGACCACGCACGCACCAGCCAACATGGCGATCGACCCTCCGAGCCAGAACAGCAGCGGCGCCAGCGCGAACGCGCCAACCACCTGCCCACCGAACTGGAGCGCAAACAACGAGGCGTGCGCACCCGCCGGTCGACGGCGCCGGAGCGCCGACACCAGCGCCAGCTCAGCCGGCGAGAACACCTGCGAGGCCGCCGAGTAGACGAACGCCGCCACCCACGCGAACTCCCCGTGCCCGATGACGAACAGCGCGGAAACGATCGCCCCGAGCCGCAGCGCCGCCCCAACCGGCAGCGCGAAGCGAGGTCCCAGCCGGTCGACGGCTGCGCCGCCAAACGGCCCGAGCGCGATCGCCGCCACCGTCATCGCGATCATCACGCTACCGAGTCCGAGCGCACCGTTGTCGCTCGGCCCGGCGACCACGACCAGGAAGGCGAAGAAGAGACCCTGCCCCGCCTGACTCGTCAGGCGGGAGGCGTAGTAGATCGCCTGCGTGGGGAGATCAGCCTCAGGAGGTGGTATCGGTCGGTCCGCAGCCCGGGCTGCGCCGCCGCGACACCCGGCGATGCCACCGGCGGTGGGAACATCCGTGAGCTGCGGAGACGCGAACATCGAGGCTCACCTCGCTCTGCGAATCGACCGCGTGGTGGGCCAAGAAGTTCGATACCCACCAGCACTGTAGCCACAGAATCATCGACACCTCCAGAGGCGAAGGTCACCGAACTGATCCTGTGTGATTGTGCGCAGAGGCACGAACGGCTGAGCGGTCGATCGGCGCCAGAAGAGCGGAAGTGCGAGGAAATCGAAGCTAGGAGAAGCCGTTCGCCGGCTCCGCGTCAGAGGGCCACTCAGGCCGCCCCTGATAGAAGCGCTCCTCGCCGTAGAATTCCCCCAGCAGATCGTCAGGAATCTTCGACCACATTCCGTCCTCGCCGAACTGCGTCCGATGCATCGAGGCCGCCCGACGCTTCGCCTCGATGTGGGCGGAGGTGTCGACCACCACGCTCGCCGTGGGCGCCGGACGCTGCACCATCTCCTCGAAGCGAGCGCGTGTCTCGTCATCGAGCGGCTCGTCCAGCAGGCCGCGTCGCTCCATCTCCAGCCGGATCCCCACGAACCGGGCCATCGTCCGCGCACCCCAGTACAGCCGCTCTGGCTCCCACGGGGCGCCGGCGTCCGGGTACGCCTCCGCGTCCCCGCAGAGGTCGAACGCCGCCAGCGTGTGCCTATGTGCGGCAATGTGATCCGGGTGCCCGTAGCCGCCGTCCTCCTGCCACGTGAAGACGAAGTGCGGGCGAACGTCGCGCATCACCTCGAGGACCGCCGGCACCGCGACCTCCGGCGGCTGCTGGTGCCACGCCTCGGGATGCTCGTTCTCCTCGGTGCCGTCCATCCCGCTGTCGCGGAACGGCAGGAAGCGCACGTCCTGCAGGCCGATCTGCGCCATCGCGGCGCGCAGCTCCAGCTCGCGCGTGTAACCGAGCGTCTCCGGTGTGCTGAGCGCCGGATCCGATATCTCGCCGACCTCACCGCGCGTCGTGCACAACAGCGTGACCTGGCTCCCGGCCGCGACGAACGAGGCCAGCGTCCCGGTCGCCTGCCCCTCATCGTCCGGGTGCCCGTACACCGCGAGCACCCGCTTATCCTCGAAGCCGTTCGCCATCGCCGTCGCCTCCCGACCGGTTTGCTCGGCGCGGTACCAGCGCCAGTTCGCAGACTACCGCGTGACTACACGAACCAGTACTGACCGTTCGAGCAGGCCGCCCACCGAGGCGACTCCGCGTTTCGAGGAGACCCGGTCCCGAAACGTCCCGAAACGGCGGCGTCGCCGCCTAGGAGTCGTCGCGCATCGCGCGCGGCACCCAGTTCCGCCGCGCCACCACGTTCGCCGCCCGCTCCTCGATCGCCTCGTCAAACGTGTGGTGCGGCGCGAGGTAGAACTGCTCGTTCTTGATCCCCTCGAGTACGAAGTCGGCGATCTCCTCCGGCAGCATCCCGTTCTCCACCAGCGAGTGCCGGTTCCTCGGGTCGACCTCCGTCGCGCCCGGCCGGTTGCGTGCGGAGCGGAAGATCTGCGTCTGCACGAACGGCGGGCAGAGCACGCTCGCGCCTACCTTCGAGCCCTCCATCTGCAGGTTCTGGTAGAGCGCCTCCGTCAGCGCGACCACCCCGTGCTTCGCCACGCCATAGATCCCGCCCCCGGCGATCAACCCCGCCACCGAGGCGGTGTTCACCACGTGCCCGGGCTCGTCCTGCGCCACCATCGTCGGCACGAACGTGCGTACCCCGCGCAGCACCCCGTCGAAGCAGATCCCGAATACCCAGTCCCAGTCGGCCTGCGTCGACTCCCAGATCGGCACCGCCGCCGAGTCGATCACGCCCGCGTTGTTGCAGACGATGTGCACCCCGCCGAAACGCTCGACCGCCTCGTCGCGCAGCCGCTCGACGTCCTCGTCCTTGAGCACGTCCATCTGCACGCCGAGCACCTCGTGCTCCTCCTGCGTCAGCGCCGCCACGGCCGAGTCGAGCGCGCCCGAGTCGAAATCTCCGAGGACGACCTTCATTCCCTCCTGCACGAACCGCCGCGCCATCGCGAGCCCGATACCGCTCCCGCCCCCGGTGATGACCGCTACCTTGCCCTCGAAGTCCTGCATCGCGCCCCTCGTCCTGCCACCGCTCGCCGCTGGACCGCGATGCTATGTCGAGTCGAGTTCACGCGCTCGGGCGGTCGCCCGATCGTCGCTCCCGAGGCCCGCAACCTCCCGCTTGCCTCCGACCCGCCGCCGCCCTAACGTCGATCCCCTCATGGAACTTCGTGACTTCCTCTCGCTCGCCCAGATCCTCGTCTCCACGCTGGTCATCATCCTCGTGCTGATGCAGGTCAAGGGCACCGGCTTCGGCGCCGCGCTCGGCGGGGCTGACCAGAGCTACCGCAGCCGCCGAGGTCTGCAGCGCTCGCTGCACAACCTCACGATCCTCGTCGTCGCGATCTTCCTCGCCATCTCCGCGTGGAGCGTCGCCGCCTCCTAGCCGAAGGCGGCCGCCGACGTGCCTCGGCTCACCCTGCGTCGCGCATACCTCGCCCTGCTCGCCGGCGGCGTCACGCTCGTCGTGCTCGCCTGGCTGGCCACCGCCGCTGCCGAAGACAATGACACCTCGCGCTGGGTCGAAGGCGTGGTCGGCGGCGCCAACCAGGTCAATCCGCTCCTCGCCGAGCCCGGCTCCACCGACGCCGACCTCGTCGCGCTCATCTTCAACGGCCTGATCCGCATCGACGCCGACGGCACCCCGCTCCCCGACCTCGCGGAGCGTTGGGAGGTCACGCCGGACGGCCGTACCTACACCTTCGTGCTCCGCGACGACCTCGCCTGGCACGACGGCCCGCCCGTCACCACCACCGACGTCGCCACCACGATCGCTCTCCTCCAGGACCCGGACTACGAGGGCAATCTCTCACTCGCAGCCAGCTGGGCCGCCGTCGACCCGTTCGTCATCGACGAGCGCACGATCCTTCTCCGCCTCCCCGACCCCGCGGCCGACTTCCTCTCGCGACTCACCGTCGGCATCCTCCCCGCGCATCACTACGCCACCATCGAGGCAGGCGAACTCACCGAGGCGCGCACCAACGCCCGTCCCGTTGGCACCGGCCCCTACCGCCTCACGTCGCTGAACTCGGACCGCGCCCAGCTCGAGCGCAACACCAGCTACCACCGAGGCGCCCCAACCATCGAGCGCCTCGAGCTGCGCTTCTATCAGAACGCCACCCGCCAGCTCGACGCCCTCGCTCGCGGCGATATCGACGCCGCCCTCCGCGGCGAGCAACCAGATCCGAGGGAAGGCGAGATCATCCTCGAGCGTGACGAACTCCTCGCCACACCCCTCGTGCGCCACGCCTTCACGATCCTCTACCTGAACAACCAGCAGACCACGCTCGACGACCCCGCGCTCCGCCGCGCGATCGCCGCCTCGATCGACCCAACCGCCGTCATCCGCGCCGCCGGTATCCGCGGCCTCGCCGGCGAGGGCGTGATCGTCCCCCGCTCCTGGCTGACGAGCCCACCCGCCGAGGACAATCCACCCGCCCTCGCCCCCAACGCCGCCTGGATCGACGCCGGCTACACACCCAACGAGGACGGCCGCCTCGCCCGCAACGGCGCCGAACTCACCCTCGAGCTCCTGACCAACGCCGACCCCGCGCGCGTCCGCCTCGCCGAGGCCGTCGCCGCCGCCCTCGACGCCGTCGGCGTCACCATCGAGGTCACGCCACTCCCCGCCAGCGACCTGCTCGCCCGCCGCCTCGTCCCCCGAGACTACGAACTCGCCCTCTTCGGCTGGGAGGCGAACATCGACCCCGACCCCTACCTCGGCTGGCACACCTCGCAGATCTCCGAAACCGGTCGCAACATCGCCGGCTACCAGGACGCTACCGCCGACGCCCTCCTCGAAGCCGCTCGCCTCACCGTCGACGCCGCCGAGCGCCGCGAACTCTACGCCGCCTTCGAAACCCGCTTCGACGAACAGGCCGCCAGCGTCATCCTCGCCTACCCCTCACGCCTCTACATCCACCCCGGCAGCCTCGAGGGCTTCTCTCCCGGCATCCTCTTCACCCCCGCCGACCGCTTCCGCGACATCCACCAGTGGAGCCTGGGAGCCGAGGGCGACTAGCCTCGCTGGGTCAGAGACCACAGGCGAATCCGGCTTCCGCCGCACCACGCGAGCCGCGTCCTGTGGCTGGCGCCCACACCGCATCGCTGCTTCCGAGGAGGCGCGCAGCGCCCTCCGAAGAGCGGGGCAG
>JANQNP010000072.1 GCA_028279505.1 Dehalococcoidia bacterium | reverse complement strand
CGACCTTCGCCAGCGGCTCGTCGCGGTCGATCAACGTCGGGCGGACGCTCGCGATCAGCTCGTCGCCATCCAGGCGCGCGCCGGCCAGCAGCTTGATCGTGTAGCCCAGCTCGGCCGCGTAGGCGAAGTCCCGCGAAGTCAGCGACGAGATCCCCTGCCGGTCGATCGCCTCGGGCGCGACCTCGAGCCCGAAGGCGAGGCCACAGAGGATCGCGAGCTTGTACGCGGCATCGAAGCCCTCGACGTCTGCCGTCGGGTCGGGCTCCGCGTAGCCGAGCCGCTGCGCCTCGGCGAGCACGTCGTCGTAGTCGGCGCCCTCGGTCGCCATCGCCGTGAGCATGAAATTGGTGGTGCCGTTGATGATCGCGGTGACGGCCGTCACCTCGTTCGCGAGCAGGTCGCGGGAGAGCGGGCTGATGATCGGGATGCCGCCGCCGACCGAGGCTTCGTACAGCAGTCGCACCTCGTGTTCAGCCGCAAGCGCGAGCAGTTCCGCGCCGTGCTTCGCCATCACCTCTTTGTTCGCGGTGACGACGTGACGGCCCGAGGCGAGCGTGCGCGCGATGTAGTCGCGCGCCGGGTCCTCGCCGCCCATCAGCTCGATCACGATCTGCGTCGCCTCGTCGGACAGCACATCCTCGAGGTCCGTCGTCAGTTGCGACGCCTCGAGGCCGGGCCGGGCACGGCTGGCGTCGCGCACGAGTGCGCGACGCAGCTCGAGCGGGCGACCGACGGTTCGCTCGTAGCGCGCGGTCGCGCCGTTGATCGCGGCGATCACGCCGCCACCAACGTTGCCGGCGCCGAGCATCGAGACCCCGACCGTCCCCGCCATCCGTCTACCCTCCCAACCGAGAGGTTACGTCCGCAAGCACCCGCTCGTTGATCCAGGTCTCCTCGTCGGCCGAGAGATCGCGATCGACCTCGAGCGTCGCGATCGACGCTTCGAGCCAGTCATCGAGTTCCTGCCGCACCAGCGGCAGCGTCACGGCGTCCTCGTACGCCCGATCCTCGGCAACCTCCGCGACGAGATAGACCTCGTAGAACAGTCCGGCCACCACCGGCTCGGACCACTGACCGGCCTCCAGATCCGCGATCGCCGCCTGCACGTCGTCGCTCTGCAGCTCGGGGACCGTCCACCCGATCTCGCCGGCGTCGCCATCTTCCTCGGCGACCGACTGCTCATCGGCGAGTTCCCCGAAGTCGGCGCCACCCTCCAGGTCCTCGATCACCGTCTCGGCCGCGAGCTGCGTGCTGACGCGGATCCGCTGCAGCCGGATCTGCGGCCCCGAGGGTCCGAGTTCATCCGTGAAGTGCTCGCGCAGTCGCTCCCGGTACAGGCGCGCCTCGATGATCGCCTCGTACTCGTCGCGGTCGAGGCCCGCGTTCCGCAGGAACCCGGTGAGCGCGTCGGCGAACTCCTGGGCATCGACGGTCGGTTCGGGCGTCGGCTCCGTGGTCGCCGTCGCCTCGGGCGTGGGCGACGCCGTCGAGGCGCCATCTTCGCCGTCCGCGGGATCGGGATCCTCAACGATCAGACCCAGGTCGATGTTCAGCTCGCGCTCGATGTCGGCGTCCGTGACGGCATCGACGAGGTCCGGCCCGCGACGGCGCAACGCCTCCTCCTCGAGGATCGTGTCGACCGTGTCACGCGCGATGTCGGCGATGCTCGCGGCGCCGCCCTCGAAGAACGCCAGGTAGATGCCGCGGTCAACGACGGCGCGCGCGTCGTAGCTCTGCTCCTCGACCGTGACGATGTGCGCTCGCGGCGGGAGGTAGCGGGTGACGAAGAGTCCGGCCGCGATCAGCAACGCCGCGATCCCCAGGACCGCGCCGGCGCCGATATAGATCAGTCGCTGTTGGCGCTCCGCCTGCTGTCGCTCGGCGGCCCGACCTCGACGCTCCCGCGCCATGCGTGGCTCGTCCTCCCATGGTGCGCCGCCTGAACCGACCGACGGCCGTGGGGAGCGTCAGCGGCGGCGCGATCGAACGGTGTGCGGCGCGTCAGCCTAGCGGCGCGGCGCGCTCGGGCGACCGACGGCCACGCCGCTCACCCGCACGTGCTCGGAGGTGTACGGCAGGAGCGCCACCTGCCGGGCGCGCTTCACCGCGGTCGCGATCGCACGCTGGCACTTGGCGCTGCAACCGACCTTGCGCCGGCCCTCGATCTGGCCGTGCTCGTTCAGGAAGCGGCGCAGCGCAGCGATGTCCTTGTAGTCCACCACCAGCGGTTTCGACATGCAGATGTCGCAGCGACGACGGCCGCGGCGCGGCCGATCGCCGTCGCGACCACCACCTCGGTCGCCGCGGTCGCCACCTCGGTCTCCGCGATCGCCGCGGTCGTCTCGGTCAAAGGTCATCAGTCGCTCCTGGCCCCGGCTGGGGAAAGTACTGGCCCCACGCTGGGGAAGTAAGGGTCGTTAGAACGGGAGGTCGTCTGGGTTGAGATCGCCCTCGGTGTCGGCGCCCACCGGCATGCCCGGTGTGAAGCCCTCGGCCGGACGATCGTGGCGGTTCCCGAGGAACTTCACGGTCTCCGCGATCAGCTCCGTCTTGTATCGCTTCTGGCCGTCCTGGCCGTCCCACGATCGGGTCTGCATCCGGCCCTCGACGTAGACCTGACGGCCTTTCGAGAGGTACTGGGCACAGGTCTCCGCCAGGCGGTTCCACGTCACCACGGAGAACCACTCGGTCTCCTCGACGCGCTCACCCTGGGTGTTCGAGTAGCTCCGGGAGGTGGCGACGTTGAAGTTCGTCACCGCACTGCCGTTGGCCGTGTACCGCATCTCCGGGTCGGCGCCCAGGTTCCCAATGATCATGCACTTGTTCAGCATGGCTGCACTCCGGTCAGGGGAGGGTTACTCGCTGGTCGCCGGGGCGGCCGGCGCCTCGGTTGCCGGTGCCTCGGTGGTCGCCGCCCCAGTTGCGGGTGGCTCAGTTGCCGGTGCTTCGGCAACCGGAGCGGCCGCGGGGGCCGGTGCGGGCGGCGCCGCCGCTGGCGCGGCCTCGGCGGGGGCGGCCGCCGCTGCGGCTGCATCGCCCTCGGGAGCCGCTGCATCCGCGGGCGGTGCGTCGCGACGCGGGCCGCGGTCGTCGTCCCGGGGAGGGCGCGACCGATCCCGCTCCGGGGCGACGCGTTCGTCCCGCGGCGGCTCGTCGTAGGGAATGATGCCACGAATGAGCAGGTGCCGGAGCACATCCTCGGAAAGATTGAGCTGCGCCTCGAGCGGTCCGGCGACCGCCGCGGGCGCCCTGAACGTCGAGAGCACGTAGTAACCCTCGAGGTTGCGGTCGATCGGATAGGCGAGGCGGCGACGACCCCACTGGTCGACGCTGATGATCTCGCCGCCGGGGCCGGTGACGAGCGCCGAAATGCGCTCGACCGCCGCTTCGATCTCCTCCGCTGTCAGACGCGGATGGAGCACATACATCAATTCGTACTCGTTCACGGAACCTCCGCTGACCATGGACGTTGGGAGCACCGCCTCGAGGCGCGGTCCGGCCGCGCAATCGATGCCCCGATCAGCGACGCGGTGCATACGAAGGCCCGGTGCCGTGACCGGCGACCGGGCTTGTGTTCGATGGAGCACCCCGTCTTGAAGCAGTGAGTGTAGGTAGCTCCGGGGCCCCGATCAATGCGCCGCGACGAGATTCGCCTGCGCTGGCGGGCGCCGACGACTGGAGACCGTGCCGGCGCGGCGCCCGAATCTCGCTAACGCGGCAACCCCGGCGCCGGGAACGCCTCGCAGAGCGCGTTCACCTCGGCGCGGATCTTCGACAGCTCCGCCTCGTCCGCGTGCGCTTCGAGGGCACGCGCGATCAGCTGGCCCACCTGTCGCATCTCGTCGGCGCCCATCCCGCGGGTGGTGAGCGCCGGCGTCCCCATCCGCACCCCGGAGCCGACGGTCGGCGGCTGCGGGTCGAACGGGATCGTGTTGTAGTTCGTGACGATCCCCGCGTGCTCGAGCGCCGTCGCGGCCACGTTGCCCACGACATCCAGCGGCGTCACGTCGACCAGCACGAGGTGCGTCTCCGTGCCGCCGGACACGAGTCGGAGCCCCGCATCCTCGAGGGTCTGCGCCAGCGTCTGCGCGTTCTCGACGGTCTGGCGCGCGTACTGCTGGAACTCCGGCGTCGCCGCCTCCTTCAGCATCACCGCCTTCGCCGCGATCACGTTCATCATCGGCCCGCCCTGCGAGCCCGGGAACACGCCCCGGTCCACCCGACGCGCGTACTTGGAGTCGCAGATCACGAGGCCCCCGCGAGGCCCACGGAGCGTCTTGTGCGTGGAGCTGGTCACGATCTGGGCGTGGCCGGCCGGGCTCGGGTGCGAGCCGCCGGCGATCAGGCCGGAGATGTGTGCCATGTCGGCCATCAGCACCGCCTCGACCTCGTCCGCGATCTCGCGCGCCCGCGCGAAGTCGATCTGCCGCGGGTACGCCGTCGCGCCAACGACAATCACCTTCGGCCGGTGCTCCTTCGCGAGGGCCAACATGCCGTCGTAGTCGATCGTCTCGGTCTCACGATCGACCCCGTACGAGACGAAGTTGTAGAGCTTCCCGCTCGCGTTGACCTTGTGCCCGTGCGTGAGGTGCCCGCCCGCGTCGAGCTGCATCCCCATCACCGTGTCGCCCGGCTTCATCAGCCCGAGGTAGACCGCCATGTTCGCCTGGGTGCCGGAGTGCGGCTGGACGTTCGCGTGGTCGAACCCAAACAGCGCGGTCGCACGATCGCGCGCGAGGTTCTCCGCCTCGTCGACCACATCGTTGCCCTGGTAGTAACGAGCGCCGGGGTAGCCCTCCGCGTACTTATTGGTGAGCACGCTGCCGACGGCCTCGATCACGGCCCGGCTCGCGTAGTTCTCCGAGGGGATCATCTCCAGGACCGTGCCCTGGCGATCCTCCTCGCGGCGGATGATGTCTGCGACTTCGGAATCGGTCTCGACGAGCGACGGCTCGACGTGCGCGGTGGCGGTCATCTTCGTGACTCCTGTGGTGGCCCTACCGTGGCTTCGGCGCGGGCGGCATCTGGGGTGAGATCGTAGCGGAGCGCATGGCTACGCGCCGATGCCGCCGGCACAGCCACGAGGGTTAGCCGCCGCCCTCCGCCAGCAACCGATCGTGCTCGTCCCAGACCCAGTCGTTGAGCAGCATCAGCGCCCCCGCGACGAGCGAATGCCCGCCGAGGACGATCGGCACCGACGAGGCGCTCGCCGCCGCGACGATCGCGCGCAGCCGCTCATCCTCGATCGCCTCGCTCTGCCCGAGGTCGGCGGCGAACCGATCCGCCCTCGACGCGTGGATCCCGAGGTGCGCGAGCAGCGGCCGCAGATCGATGAACGCCGCGTCGCAGATCTCGGGGAGCAGCTCCCCGAACGCGCGCTCCGGCCCGGCCGCGTCGACGAGCTGACCGAGGATCGACCGCGCCGAACCGTCCGCGTCACGGCCGGCCGCCGTCATCCCGCGCTCCTCGGCCAGCATCCGCACCCGGCAGGCGGTTTCCCGCTCGAGGTACTGCCACGAACGGGCGCTGGCGCGCCCGGCGATCAGCACCTCGGCGTGCCGGTCGGTGAACATCCGCGCCGCCGCCGCGACCCGCTCCGTCGCCGGCGACCACTCTTCGAGGAGCGCGCGCAACCTCGGCCCGCCCGCGCCGGCCAGCGCGATCGCCACCAGGTCGATCGGCGAATCGAGGTTGAGCTGCGTCGCCGTCGTCCGCGGCAGCTCGCGCGTCGCGATCGCGAACTGCTCCTTCAACGCGCGCGGGACGCCGTTGTCGGCCGGCGGCCACGGATCGACCTCACCGAGGAGCCGCGCCGGGCTGAGCGCGAACAGGTCCGCCGAGTAGAAGTTGTTCGTGACGCAGATCGCGTCCGCCCCGGCGATCCCGTCAGCCAGCGCCTTGAGTTCGTCGCCCCCGAGGAGCGGCCCCGACCCGGCGCCCGCGTACACGAACCGTTCGGCCCCGGAGCGCTCGACCACCGCGGCCAGCTGGCGCCCGAAGTGGAACGGCTCCCCGACCTCATCGAGGACGAGCCGCACCCCGTCCGGCAACGGACCTGCCGGCGCTCGGTCGGCCACCAGCAGGCATTCCCCGAACCGCCCGGTCTGCGGCGCCACCTCCAGCAGGTCGAGCGCGGACGCCTCCAGCGCCCGGCGCATCAACGCCTCGAGGCCGTCTCCATCCATGCCGCCGAGCATGACGACGAAGAGCGGCCGTGCGGATCGGTCGGGTGCCATCGCGCCAGCCTAGGTGCTCGACGGTCTACGCGGAGCGCCGCCTCAGTCCTCGCGCGCCACGGCGAGGGCAAACACCGCCGAGGCCCCCGCGCCGCGGAGCGCGCGAGCCGCCTCGTCCAGCGTCGAACCGGTCGTGCTCACATCGTCCACGAGCAGCACACGCGCGCCCGCGACCCCCCGCGCCGTGAACACCCCCTCGAGGTTCGTTGCCCGCTCCTTCGCACCGAGCGACGCCTGAGCCTGCGCCTCCCGAACCCGCGCCAGCCGGTCCGTCGCGACCATGAGGCCAGCGGTGCGCCCGACCGCCTTCGCGATCAGCTCCGCCTGATTGAAGCCACGACGGCGTCGCCGCAGAGCCGCCAATGGGACCGGCACGACCACCTCCACGCACCAGCTCGGCTGGGTCGACCGGGCGGCGACGTGCGCGAGCGGCGGCAACAGCGAGGTCACGCCTCGGAACTTCGCCTCCAGCAGCGCCCGTCGCACGCTGCCAGTGAAGCGGAACGGCGTGCGCAGCTCCGTGAACCCGTCGCGGGCATCGTCGAGGGCGCAACGTTCGCAGACGAGGATCCGCGACGGCGCCCAGCACACCCGACACCGCGGCCGCTCCGCCCGCGGAAAGCGCTCGATGCACTCGTCGTGCAGCGCCGCGCCGAAGCGACCGCACTCGAGGCAACGCTGCGGCAGCAGGAACTCGGAGAGCGCGCGGCGCCGTTCGTCGTCGAACCAGCCGCCGCTGGTGCGCGTCAGCAGGCTCATGTCCGGTGGCGTCCCTTCGGCCGGCGGCTGCCGCGAAGTCGGTGGGCTAGCATGCGCCGATGCCGCCACCTGATGTCGCACCCGAGGCTGCCGCACCGCCGGCAGCCGAG
>JANQNP010000047.1 GCA_028279505.1 Dehalococcoidia bacterium | reverse complement strand
GCCGAGCCGCTCGACGTAGAAGTCGCGCATCGCGGGGAAGCGCGCCTCGTCGGTCCAGACGAGGATGCCGGAGAGGCCGTGAATCTCGTCAGACATGCGCTCTCCTCGTGGGTTGCTCGTCGCGAGCGGGTCGCTGGGCGCCGCTAGCCGCCGCGGTTGAGCACGTACTGGACGAGGGTGCGGACCGGGATGCCGGAGGCGCCCTTGGTCCACTCACCTCGGTCAGAGGTGACGTTCATGACGCCGGCAATGTCGATGTGTGCCCAGGCGGTGTCTCCGGCGAAGGCGTGGAGGAACTTGGCGGCGGTGATCGAGCCGGCGGGGCGGCCGCCGGTGTTCTTGATGTCGGCGATGTCGGACTTGATCTGGCGGTTGTATTCGTCGTCGATCGGCATCCGCCAGTACTTCTCGCCGGTGGGGCCGCTGGCGGCGTCGAGCTGGTTCCAGAGGCGGTCGTTGTTGCTGAAGATCCCGACGCGGACGTTGCCGAGGGCGACGCTCATGGCGCCGGTGAGGGTGGCGACGTCGATCAGGGTGGTGGCGCCCTCGGACTTGGCGTAGGCGAGGCCGTCGGCGAGGACGAGGCGGCCCTCGGCGTCGGTGTTGATGACCTCGATGCTCTGGCCGTCCATGGCGTAGACGACGTCACCGGGCTTGGTGGCGGAGCCGCTGGGCATGTTCTCGGTGCAGGGGGCGATCGCCATGACGTTGAGGTTGGGCTTGAGCTGGGCGATGGCCTGGATCGCGCCGATCACGCTGGCGGCGCCGCACATGTCCCACTTCATCGCTTCCATGCCGCCGGCGGGCTTGATGGAGATGCCGCCGGTGTCGAAGGTGATGCCCTTGCCGACGAGCGCGACGTAGTTCCCGCGGCGGCTGGCGCCGTGGTAGCGGAGGACGATGAACTTGGGCG
Organism: Dehalococcoidia bacterium; assembly: GCA_028279505.1. GTDB lineage: Bacteria > Chloroflexota > Dehalococcoidia > UBA2979 > UBA2979 > UBA6627. Next base: position 13,033 of record JANQNP010000047.1, on the reverse strand, counting down.
GCTCGATGGAGCCGTTGGAGACGCTGAGGTAGGAGCCCATGCCGAGGCGTTCGGCCTCGGCGCGCTCGATGATCTGGCACTCGAGGCCGTTCTCGGCGGCGACTCGCTGGGCCTCCTCGGCGACATCGGTGGGGGTCATGCGGTTCGCGGCCTCGTTGCCGAGGTCGCGGGCGAGGTTCGTCGCCTCGGCCATGACCTTGCCGAGGTGGGCGCCGCGCTCGGTGGCGGCGCGCTGGCGGGCGGAGCTGGCGAGGATGGTGAGGCCGGTGACGGCGCCCTTCGGCTTGTCGGCGGCGCGGGTGTGGTGCTTGTCGAAGCGGTAGAGGCCGAGCACGAAGCCCTCCGCGACGGCGCGCGCGGCGTCCTCGGGGCTCAGGCTCGTGGCGACGCTGTTCGGGGCGGCGAGCACGACGTGGCCGGCGTCCATGCCGCGGAGGGTGCGGGAGAGGTTGCCAGCCATCGCGCGGACCTGCTGCGCGGTCGCCTCGGCGATCTTGTCGCCGGTCTCGACGACGACGATGCGCTTGAGGCGCCCTCGGCCGGGGGCGGGGTACTCGAGGACGTGGCCAGCGGTGCCGGTGAACAGGCCCTTGTCCTGGGCGCGCTTGATGGCGCCGCCGACGCGACGGTCGGCGACGGCGGTGGCGCCGGCCGGCTGGCGGCGGCCGGTGGGGGCATAGACGACGACGGTATCGGCGGCCTGGTCGAACAGATCGCCGGTGCTGACCTCGATGTCCATGTGGTGCTCCGATGCTGCGCGTCGCCTCGCGGTCTCGGCCACTCGACGCGAGTGGGGCGAGGCTGCCGGGAGCATAGAAGCCGGATTCGAGGCGAACAACACGGCAGATGACACCGGCGGACGCGTCATCGACCTCGGGTGCTCGGATCGCTGCCTCGGGGGTGGGGGTCCGGTACGATCCGGCACAAGCGGAGCCCGTGGGTGGGGTGGAGCGTCGCCGACCGATGCGCGTGAGAATCTACCGCTACCTGCACGAGGTGACGGCGCCCTCGCGACGGGGCCTCGCGTGGTTTGACCTGATCGAGATCGGGCTCGTGGCGCTGGGGTTCCTGCTCTACTTCGGCGTTCGCGGCGCGGTGGTCGATCGTGATGAGGCGGCCTTTGCGAACGCGCAGTGGATCATCGACTTCCAGGACTCGATCGGGCTGTTCATCGAGCCCCAGGTGAACGAGTGGACGCTGCAGAGCGACCTCCTGGTCGGGCTCTTCAACTTCGTCTACTTCTGGCTGGACTTCCCGCTGATCATCGCGGTGGGGCTGTTCTTCTTCTGGCAGCGGCGGGCGATGTACACGCTGTTTCGCGACGCGCTCCTGATCTCCGGCGGGATGGCGCTGGTGATGTACTGGAGCCTGCCGGTCGCACCGCCACGGTTCTTCCCGGAGTACGGCTTCGTCGACACGCTGAAGGAGTACTCGGACCTGGCCTACCAGGCGCAATCGACGGCGGCGTTCGTGAATCCGTATGCGGCGGTGCCGTCGCTGCACGTGGGCTGGTCGGTGATTCTCGCGATCGTGGTGTTCTGGGCGACGCGGAATTGGCTGCTGCGGATCGCCGGCGTCACCGTGCTGATCCTGCAGTCGGTCGCGGTGGTGGCGACGGCGAATCACTACATCCTGGATGGGGTGATCGGCGCGGCGGTGTGCCTGGTGGCGCTGTGGATCGCGGTGTGGCTACAGCGGAGCGGCTACCCGGGGATCCGGCGCTGGCTCGGTGAACGAGTGGCGAACGCACCTCCCGAGGCGGCGACCACCTAACGAGGGCGACCTGACGAGGGTGCTCGGCGCGGGGCGACGTGCTCCCGTTGGTCAGGCCTCGTACCAGGCGAGACCGAGCATGCGGGGGCCGAGGCGGGTGGCGGCGTGCCTCGTGAGCGGGGCGACGACGACGCGTGCCGGGCTCAGCTCGCGCTCGATCCAGTGCGCGAGCGCGTCGGCGCCAGGCCCGGCGGCCGCGTGGTGGACGGCGACGTGCAGGTTGGCGGGGTTCGTGACGGCCGAGGCGAAGCGGTCCCGCAGCATACCGAGGGCGTCTTCGCGCTTCGGCGGGCGGCTGATGATGCTGACCTCGGGGCCGCGCAGGTAGACGAGCGCGCGGTGACGGACGATGCCAAGCTCGGCGTTGCCGGCGGCGCTCGCGAGCTCAGGGTGTTCGAGCATCGCGAGGACCTCGATGTTGTCGCGCACGGATTCGGCCGCGGCGAGCGCCTGATCGCGGGCGCCGCCGTCGCGAATGGCCTCGGCGGCGGCGATCGCCTGCCAACCGGCGCCCATCAGGGCGGCGGCGGTGGGGGGGGTGGGGACGTCGGCCTCGAGGGTGGGGAGCGCGAGGTCGAGGTCGGGGGCGGAGCCGTAGCCGACGCCGGCCGTGACGTAGAGGAGGTCGGTGGCGCCGGCCCCGATGGCCGCGCGGCAGGCGGCGAGGGCGTCGTCGACGAGGGGCTCGCCGGCCTCGGTGCGAAGGCGCGGGATGGTCTCCGGCTCCAGGAGCAGGGGCGCGTCGGCGGGGGCGGCGTGGATGTCGAGGGCGGCGCGGAGGGCGCCGGGGATGCAGCTATCGGCGTCCGTGACGACGGCGATCGGGGTCACGGAACGGCCCGTCGGGGGGCCTCGGAAGGGGGTGTCGGCGCTGATTGCCCGGCCATGGGGGCTATGCTAGCGTGACTGGCAGTACGAACAGCCCACCGGGCGTGGGCCGGTTCGTCATGGAGAAGTGTGTCGAGGCAGAGCAGTACAGTAGGAACCACATCAGTTCGATGCAGACGACCGCACGGAAGACCGAGATCATCGAGCAGTTCAAGCAGCACGACGGCGACACAGGGTCGCCGGAGATTCAGATCGCCCTCCTCACCGACCGCATCGAGCACCTCACGGAGCACCTCCGCGAGCACAAGCACGATTTCTCCACGCGGCGCGGCCTGCTGAAGCTGGTTGGCCAACGGCGCCGACAGCTCCGTTACCTCAGCAATAAGGACGTGGAGCGATACCACAACGTGATTCAGGCTCTCGGGCTGCGCCGATAGCGCAGCCCTCTTCGTTTCTGGGGCCTCCCCGGATCCCGCGAGCCACACAGCTTGACCACCGCCACGCCCGAGGCGCGTCCGGTCGGACCAGGATTCCTTGACGACAGCCGGCGGCGACGCCGCCCCGATCCTTCCCCATTCCCTTCCAGTTCAACGCCGCCGCCAGAGGCCGCGGCGCATGCGAGTTATTTGATCCCCAGTCACAGCAGAGGAAATAGACGCGAGTGACACTCCAAACCACTGATACCCACACCTACCCAGCCGATAGCGAGGTCTTCTCGACGGAGATCGAGGGCCAGACCTTCGAGATCTCCAGCGGCCGGCTGGCGCCGAACGCCGCCGCTGCCTGCACGATCCGCTACGGCGACACGATGCTCCTGGTCACGGTCTGCCACGGCGACCCACGGCCCGGCATCGACTTCTTCCCGCTCACCGTTGACTTCGAGGAGCGGATGTACGCGATCGGGAAGATTCCCGGTTCGTTCTTCCGTCGCGAGGGCCGTCCCGGCACCGACGCGACGCTGGCCGCACGCATGACCGACCGCCCGATCCGGCCGCTCTTCCCGAAGGGCTTCAAGCGCGAGGTGCAGGTGGTCTGCACGTTGCTGACCTCCGACCGCGAGCAGCCGGCCGACGTGCTCGGCACGATCGGCGCCTCGACGGTTGTGAACATGTCCGAGCTGCCGTTCGAGGGCCCGGTGTCCTCGGTGCGCGTTGCGCGCGTGGACGGCGAGTTCAAGGCCTTCCCGACCTACGCCGAGATCGAAGAGTCCGACATCGACCTGATCGTCGCGGGCACTGAGGAATCGGTCGTGATGCTCGAGGCCGGCGCCAACCAGGTGCCGGAAGACGAGGTGATCGAGGCGATCGAGTACGCGCAGGACGTGATCGCCGAGGTAAACGCGCTCCAGCGCCAGGTGATCGACGCCCTGGGCCAGGAGAAGATGCCGTTCGAGCCGCCGGCACCGACCGACCCGGCGCTGGTCTCGATGGTCGAGAGCGCCCTGGAGGGGCGCGGCCAGGAGATGCTCGACGCGATCAGCGGCGAGGGCTTCCGTGGCGTCGACGAGCTGGGCGCGAAGGTCTACGAGGAGCTGACGGCCGACGTCGCCGATGGCGAGTTCGGCCACGACCAGCGCCTCGTGCGCAACACGGTCGAGGCGCAGCTCAAGTCGTTCGTGCGCGAGCGGGTGCTCTCCGAGGACCTGCGCGCCGACGACCGCGCGCCGGACGACCTGCGCGAGATCCGCTCCGAGGTGGGCGTGCTCCCGCGGGTCCACGGCAGCGGCCTGTTCCAGCGCGGCGAGACCCAGGTGCTGAGCGTCGCGACGCTCGGTGCGCTGCGCGACCGCGCGCGCCTCGACCGGATCGCTCCGGGCGAGTGGCAGTACTACATGCACCACTACAACTTCCCGCCGTTCTCGGTGGGCGAGGCGCGCTTCATGCGCGGCCCCGGCCGCCGCGAGATCGGTCACGGGATGCTGGCGCAGCGGGCGATCGAGCCGGTGCTGCCGGACTTCACCGAGTTCCCGTACACGATCCGCGTGGTGTCGGACGTGCTGGCCTCGAACGGTTCGACCTCGCAGGGGTCGGTCTGCGGTTCGACGCTGGCGCTGATGGACGCCGGTGTCCCGATCGACGCTCCGGTCGCCGGGATCGCGATGGGGCTGATGTCCACGCCGGACGCCAGCAACTACAAGATCCTCACCGACATCGCCGGCATCGAGGACGCGTTCGGCGACATGGACTTCAAGGTCGCCGGGACCGAGGCGGGCGTGACCGCCGTGCAGCTCGACATCAAGCTGCCGCAGCTGCCCTCCGACTTCATGCACCAGGTCTTCGACAAGGCGCGCGAGGCGCGGCTCAAGATCCTGGACGTGATGCAGGACGCGATCGAGGAGCCTCGCGAAGAGGTGGGGACGTTCGCCCCGAAGATCAAGATCGTGAAGATCGACCCCGAGAAGATCGGCGCGGTGATCGGCCCTGGCGGCCGTGTGATCAACGCGATCATCGAGCGCACCGGCGCCTCGATCGACATCGAGGAGGACGGCTCCGTCTTCATCGGCGGCACCGAGTCCGAGTCGGTGCGGCAGGCGATCGCCGAGGTCGAGGGCCTGACCAAGGAGATCGAGGTCGGCGAGGAGTACGAGGGACCGGTGGTACGCCTGATGGCGTTCGGCGCGTTCGTCGAAATCCTCCCCGGCAAGGACGGTCTCGTGCACATCTCCGAGATGGCCGAGGGTCACGTCGACCGCGTCGAGGACGTGGTTGAGGTTGGCGACCGAGTCAAGGTGAAGGTGATCGAGATCGACAACCTCGGTCGCGTGAACCTCTCGATGCGGGAGGCCGGACGCGACGGTGCCGTTGGCCTGACCGACGACGAGGTGCGCGAGGAGCGCCCGCGTCGCCGCGACGAGGGTGGCCGTGGCGGCCGTGGCCGCGATCGCGATGACCGAGGTGGCCGTGGCGACCGCGGTGGACGTGGTGGCGATCGAGGCCGGCGTGACGACCGCGGGCCGCGCGGGCGTCGCGATGACGGTCCGCGCCGCGACCGGGACGACCGGCCTCGGCGGGACGATGGCCCTCGAGGTCGCGATGACAGGCCGCGCCGGGACCGCGACGACCGCGGTGGTCGGGGCGGCGATGACCGCCCGCGTCGCCGGAACGGCGGCGGCGGTCGCGGAGGCGACCGTGGTGGCCGGCGCGATGGCGGCGGCGACTCCGGCGGCCGGCGCTGGTAGCTGACCGATGAGGTTCGACGGGGTGGAGGCGGTCTGCCTCGACCTCGACGACACCCTGGTCGACGCGCGCGGTTCGTGGCACGACGGCTTCGCCGAGGTCACATCGAAGCTGCGCGAGCGGGCGCCGGGGTTTGCTGCCCTCGGTAGTTCGAGCGAGATCTACGAGGGCCAGCTCCGCCCGCTGATCATCGCGGCGCAACGCGCGGCGGGCAGCAGCGAGTGGAGCAACGACTACGCGCGGATCGGGTTCCGGAAGCTGCTCGGCACCCACGCCAGCCTCGCCGCGAACGAGTCCGACGCGATCTTCGAGGCGTACCTCGAGGCTTGGCCGCGGCACCTGCGATTGTTCGACGATGCGCTGCCGGCGCTCGAGGCGCTGCGGTCGCGGTACCGGCTGGCGCTGATCAGCAACGGCCTCGGCCGCGACCAGCGGCTCAAGCTCGACCGGCTCGGTCTGCACGACTACTTCGAGGTGTGCGTCATCTCCGAGGAGGTTGGCGTGACCAAGCCGGAGCCGGGCATCTTCGCCCACACCCTCGAGGCGCTCGGTGTGACCTCGGAGGTGGCGCTGCACGCGGGAGACAACCCGCACCACGACGTGGCGGGCGCGCGAGCGCACGGCATGCGCGGGGTGTGGGTGAACCGGCGCGGCGGTCGCTTCGACGGGCCGGGCGATGCGGACGCGGAGGTCAACGACCTCGGCGAGCTGGTGACGCTGCTGGCGGGTTGAGTCTGGCTACTTACGCGCGCGATGGCCTATTTGCGGGCCACAGCTTGGCGCGCGGCCTGTGCGACGCCCTCGGGGGTGAGCCCCATCATCTCGAGCGCTTCTGACCAGGTGGCGGACTCGCCGTAGCGGTCGACGCCGACGAACTCCATCGGGACCGGGTTGCGGGTGGCGAGCGCGTGGGCGCACATGGCGGCGAGGCCGGTGTGGTTGAGGTGCTCTTCGGCGACGACGATCGCGCCGGTGTCGGCGGCCGCGGCCTCGAGGGCTGCGACGTCGAGGGGGCGGATGGTCGCCATGTTCAGCACGCGAGCTTCGATGCCCTCGGCGGCGAGGTGTTCCGCGGCGGTGACGGCGCGCTCGACGAGCAGGCCGCAGGCGACGATGGTGACGTCGCCGCCGTCGCGGAGCATGTGGGCCTTGCCGAGCTCGAAGCGGGCGCCGTCCGTGTAGATGACGGGGGTCTTCGGGCGGGCCGTGCGCACGTAGAAGGGGCCGGGGGTGGTGGCTGCGGCCTCGATGATCGCCTCTGACTCGACGACGTCCGCGGGGACGCAGACGTGGAAGTTGGGTAGCGAGGACATGGCCGCGATGTCCTCGATGGATTGCGCGGAGGCGCCATCCTCGCCGGTGGAGACGCCGCCGTGGCTGGCGACGAGCTTGACGTCGAGGTTGGGCTGGGCGACGGACATGCGGAGCTGGTCGAAGGCGTGTTCGGCGAAGACGGCGAAGGTCGTCGCGAAGACGGTGTGGCCCATAGCGGCGAAGCCGGCGGCGGCGGAGATCATGTTCTGCTCGGCGACGCCGAAGGTGAAGAACCGCTCCGGGAACTCGTCGCGGAACTTGCGCGCCGAGGTGGACTTGCCGAGGTCGGCGTCGACAACGACGAGGTCGTTGCCGGCCTGATGGAGCCGGATCAGGGTGGGGCCGACGGCCTCGCGGGTGGCGGCCGGGGCCGGCGCAGGGGCCGTGGTCATGCGTCCGCCAGTTCGGCCATCGCGGTCTTGAACTCGTCGTCCGACGGCGGGGCGCCGTGGAACGAGGGGTTGTGCTCCATGAAGGAGACGCCCTTGCCCTTGACCGTGTCGAAGATCAAGCAGACCGGCGCGCCGCGCTGGTCGAGCGCCCAGCTGTAAGCCTGTTCGATCGTCTTGAGGTCGTGGCCGTCGAGGTCGGAGAGCACCGTCCAGCCGAAGGCGCGGTACTTCTCGTCGAGCGGCTCGGAGCTCATGGTCGTCTTGGTGAAGTCGTCGTTCTGGATGCCGTTGCGGTCGATCACGGCGAAGAGACCCTCGGCGCGGTGGTGGGCGGCGGCCATGGCCGCTTCCCAGACCTGACCTTCGTTCTGCTCGCCGTCGCCCATCAGCACCCAGACGCGCGAGTCCTCGAGACCCTGCAGGCGCTGGGCGAGGCGGAGGCCGAGGCCGAAGGAGAGGCCCATACCGAGCGCGCCGGCGGTGTTGTCGACGCCGGGGGGCTTGCCGAGGATCGAGTGGCCCTGGAGGCGGGTGCCCTTGCGGCGAAAGGTCGCGAGTTCATCGGTGGAGAAGTAGCCGAGCTCCGCGAGCAGCGCGTAGTGCACCGGGGTGCAGTGGCCCTTCGACATGATGAAGCGGTCGCGCTCGTGCCAGAACGGGTTTTCCGGGTCGTGGCGCAGGAACTTGGTGTAGAGCACGGACATCAGATCGGTCGCCGAGAGCGATCCGCCGATATGGCCCGATTTGGCGCCATAGACCATCTGAACCACGTGACGCCGCACGCGTCGCGTGAGCCCAGCGAGTTCAGCTGGAGTCTCAGTCGCCAGTGTCATTCCTGCCTCGGACCTCTGGAGAGTCAGGCGAGTATACGGTTGGCTCTAGACCCGGTCCACGCATGTGTTATGGGCGCGAGGCGTTGAGGTCCGCTCAGACAAGAGTGTGAGACTGAGGTTAGGCGCAGGACGAATGTCCGCAGATCGGACAGAGCGAACAGCCCTCGCCAAAGGCGAGTGGACCACCGCAGTCCGGGCAGCGATAGCCGTAGCGCGGGGCGGGGCCGATCGGCGGTCCGCCGGAGCGGGATCCGGGGAACGGGGTCAGCGTCGTGGTCGAGCGGCGCGCCGTTCGTGCCCTTGCTGCAGCCATTTCGACCCCCGTTCATACGCACAGATGTTCTAGTCGATAGAACGTACTTAGAACAAGTGTTCGTGTCAAGGGTGAAAGAGGCGGTTCGGGCCGCGTCCGCCTAGGATCGGGCCGCGCTGCCGCGATCGTTGCAGCGTCGTAGAGCGAACCAAGGTGGCCGCGTTCGATGTCCTCGCTGTTCCGGGCGCTGCTGATCGTCTCGCTGATCGTCGTCGCATACCTGGTGTTCTTCGCGCCGTCGCGGTTGGTGTGGCTGAAGCGGCACGCCCGGCGCGTCGGACTGGCCTACGTCGCGGCGATCATTATCAGCGCCTTCCTCCGGCTCTACTTCGGCTGGGGGACCTGAGCCGGTGGCCGGCGCACCCACTACCCATCGAGTGCTGGTTTGCCCTCAAGAGTTCAAGGGATCGCTGACGGCGGTCGAGGCGGCGCGGGCGCTCGCCGAGGGGGTGCGCGCCGTCCTCGGGCCGGACGCGGCGCTGCGCGAGCTGCCGCTCGGGGACGGTGGGCCCGGGACCGTTGACGCGTGCCTCGCGGCGACCGAGGGGGAGCGGCAGCGGGTGGTGGTCGACGGCCCGCTCGGGGCGCCTCGGGAGGCGCAGTACGCGCTGCTGCGCGGCGCGGACGGGGTATCGGCCGTGATCGAGTCGGCTGCCGCCTGCGGGCTGGTGCTCGTGGCGCCCGCCGATCGGCGGCCGGGGGTAGCGACGACCTCGGGCGTTGGGCAGCTGATTGCCGACGCGGCCGGTCGCGGGGCGCGGCGGATCGTGGTCGGGGTCGGCGGGACCGGGACGAATGACGGTGGGACGGGGGCGGCAGCGGCGCTGGGGCTGCGGCTGCTCGACCGGCGGGGGGAGGCGATCCCGCCGGGCGCCCTCGGACTGGCGCGACTCGCCTCGGTTGCGCCGCCTGAGGGGCGGGCGCTCGAGGGTGTCGAGCTGCGGGTGGCGGTCGACGTGACCAACCCGCTGCTGGGCGCGGAGGGGGCGACGGCGATCTACGGGCCGCAGAAGGGGGTGCGGGACTGGCAGGCGCCGGCGTTCGATGCGGCCCTCGAGGGGTGGGCGCGCGTGATCGAGCGCGACCTCGGTGTGGCGCTCGCGGAGCTGCCGGGTGCGGGGGCCGGGGGCGGGCTGCCGGTCGGGCTGCTCGCGGCCGCGCACGCCGGTGGTGGGTCGGGCGCGATCGAGTCGGGCGCGGAGTTGGTCGCGGACCTCGCCGGGCTCGACGCGGCGGTCGAGGCGGCCGACCTGGTGGTCACCGGCGAGGGATCGATCGACGCGCAGACGGCGTACGGGAAGACGGTGGGGCACGTCGCGCAGCGGGCAGCGGCGGCGGGGCGACCGTGCCTCGCGGTTGGGGGGCTGGTGAGCGGGCGGCCAAACGGGGTCCTCGATACGGAGGCGTCCGCGCCGGCCGGGGTCAGCACGGAGGCGGCGATGGCGCTGGGCGCGCCGCCGGTGCGCGCGGCGGCGGAGCGGGTGGTGCGGCGCTGGGTCGCGGCTCGCTAGGGCTAGCGGACGAGCAGGCTCGGGGGCCGGCTAGCTGGCGGGGCGGCGATCCACGGTGAGCCAGAGCTTCTTCTCGTCGGGGGAGCGGCGGGTGAGGAGGACGGGCTCGTCCTCGATCATGCGCGGGCGGACCCAGTTGCCGGTGTCGACGAGGTCGTCGCGGTCGAGCTCTTCGCCGGTGTCTTCGTCGATCACGTGTTCGAGCGCGGACTGGACGCGGATCTGGCCGGCAGTGACGCGGCCCTCGAGGTCGCGGATGCCGGCGAGGTCGATGAAGAGGCCGTCCTTGCCGCCGGTGTGGAGGCCGACAGCGGCGAGGGCGCCGATCATGCCCATGCGGTTCCCGCCCAGGCCTCGGAGGGCGACGTTCGATTCGGTGGAGTAGCGGTCGGCGTCGGTGAGCTTCAGCAGCTCCTGCTGGGCGCGTCGCCCGAAGGCGAGCGCGTGCGGCATGTCGGTGTGGCGCGAGAAGACGGCGATGCCGGGGTTGGCGCTGGCGGCGGCGTTGGCGCGGACGAAGTCGACGACGTGATCCTCGACGTCGAGGACGTTGCGCTCGCTCTCGATGGCGACGGCGAGGGCGCGATTGTGACTCGTGGCCTCGATCTTGGGGCTCTGCCAGAGCTGATGGCGTGTGACGCCGAAGAGGGTGCCGAAGCCCTCGGCTTCGATCGCGGCGGCCCAGTCACGAGCGAGCTTGCTGGTGCCGCCGCCGTCGGGGTCGTCATTGGTGTCGTCGATGCCGACGACGAATCGCTCGCTGACCATGGCTCGTCTCCACGTCTGCACCGGCGCGGTGTGCTCACCCTCGGATGCGTCGAGCGAGCGGCGTCGGCCGGCTATCCGTAGCCCAGCTCGTGCAGGCGATCGTCGTCGATGCCGAAGTGGTGCGCGATCTCGTGCAGGACGGTGATGCGCACCTGTTCCGGGATGTCGCGCGGGTGAAACGAACGCTCCAGCGGGCCCTGGAAGATGACGATACGGTCGGGCAGGGTCATGTGGTAGTCGGCGCGATCGACGAGCGGGATGCCGACGTAGAGGCCGAAGAGGGTCTCGTGCGGGTCGCCCTCAGTGCCCGCGCCATCGAGGTCATCGGCGCTGGGTTCACGCTCGATCACGATGTCGACGTTGTTGAGCTGATCGCGGGCGGCGGGCGGCAGCTCGCGGAGGGCGCGCTTGACGAGGCGCCGGAAGCGGTCGCGCTGCACGAGGCCCGGGCGCCTACGAGCTGCGGGCGGGCCAGAGGGTGCGATAGCCCTCGCCGGTGATGGCGCGCCGGAACTCGTCTCGCTCGAGGCCGTCGAGCTGGGTGACGGCCTGCTCGAGCTGGCGCAGCGCCTCTTGCGCGCCGTCGTCGACGAAGCGCTGGCGCACGATCTCGAGGGCGCCGGTGCGCTCGAGCGAGCCGATGCGGAGCGACCAGCCGACGATCTGGAGCTCTGTCGGGACCGGGAGCGTGGGTCGGGCGCGGCGGATCGTGGCGATCCGCTCGCGGAGCGACCGTACGGGCTCGAGGAGATGCACGGCGGCTTCGGCTTCGCTGCTGGAGCGGAAGTCGATCAGCAGGCGGTGCGGCACGGTTTCGAAGCGCAGCAGCGCGTGGTCGCTGTGGCGGAGCGTGTCGAGCACCGCCGCGACGTCTGAGGCTGGTCCACCGTCCATACCGGCATTCTACGGGTTCGCTCGATCGGGCCGGATTTCGGGACCTCGATTTCGGGGGCCTCGGGAGGCGCGGTTACTCGAAGCGGCCGCGATCCGCTGCTGGCGCGATCCTCGGCGGTTGTCGAATCCACCTGACGGTCGGGTGACGGGGGGCTGGCTCGTGGTTGGAGCGCTGGTGAGTGCGGGGAGCCTGCCGATGATTCACGGGTAATCCCCTAGGGTTCACGACCGGCTCGCATTCGGGAGGCACCTGCGTTGTTGACTGACCTGATCCAGCGCTTGCGCCCCGACCCCGTACGACGGCGGATCGAGCATTCGATCCGTTCCGGGACCGGCCTCTCGAAGGCGGATTGGATGCTCGACGGGCCGTCGATCGCGCCCGCGGCGGTCGATCAGCTCGTCGAGGACGTGACGGAGTGGTGCCAGGAGCGGATCGCGTCGATTCGGCGTCCGTACGGGATCGACCAGCTCGCGCTGGCGCTTGCCTGCGCGACGCCGGGTGGGGATCCGCTGGCCTCGAAGACCTTTGGCGTGTTCCGGCCGATCGACTTCTACAGCGAGGACGGGATCGGCGATCGCGTGGGCACGTTCCTGCGCGAGGTGCCGGTGGATCAGCTCAACGCGGAGCTGGATGCCGGCGCGAGCGGGATCCGGTTCGCGGCGGCGCTGTTCTCGTGGGGCGACGTCGCCCGCGAGGCGTTGTTCGACGACGACGAGGCCTAGCGCTCTCGTTCGGTCGCTGCGCGTCTGCTAGACGCGGAGCGCGTCTCCGGCGATCTCCTCGGCCAGTTGCTGGATCGGGCCGCCCTCGGCGGCAAGTGCGGAGCAGATGCGGATCAGCTCGCGCAGTTCGAGCGGCTGATCGCGCTCGACGCCCACGATCCTGGCGGCGCGGCGCACAGCGGCTTTCGCCTCGCCGCGGGTCGCGACCTCACCGAGGGCGCCCTGTACGTCAGCCAGCGTAGTGGTGATCTCCATCCCAGCGATGGTCGCCGGGCGACGTGGCGGCGACGCGAGGGAGTTCCCTACGACCGGGCCGACGCAGCCCTCATGTTCCGACCGTTGCTGGTGGCGGGCTGACACCGGACAATTGTTTCGTGCAGTTCAACGGCCGCCACCGTCTGTTCTGGCTCGCCCCCGTGGCGCTGCTACTGCTCGCGAGTTGCCGCGTGGAGTCGACGACGCCCGATGCGCCGGTGGCGACGACGTCCGCCGAAGCGGCCGGCCTCGC
>JANQNP010000036.1 GCA_028279505.1 Dehalococcoidia bacterium | reverse complement strand
TCGAGGCCCCTTCGCGCCCGCCGGTGTCCCCGCGCCCAGCCGCGCCGCAACCCTCAGCGTCGGCACGGCTGCTCGAGGACACCCCAGCCCGCCGCGCTGGCGCGCGGGCCACGCGCGAGTCGCTCCGCTCCGAACGCGCGGTGACCGACCGCAACGACGCACTCCGCCGAGCCTTCACCGTCGTTCCTGACGGCCCGCGCAACCTTGCGAAGATCGATGAGCTGGTCGACGCCTCGGAGCGGATCGAGGGACTCGACCCCGCCGAGGAGTTGCTGTTCGAGGTGGCGCTAGCCGAGGACGAAGCCGCCGCTGCGGCTGGCCCACCCTCGATCCTGAGTGAGCTGGCGGGGCAGACACCCGGCGAGGCCGACGCGTTGATCCGCGCTCGCGCTGGCGAGATCGAACGCGGCCTCGAGGCTCACGACTCCTTCCTCGACGAGCGTCGTCGCCGCCGTCGCAATGCGCCGCTGCGCGACCGCCTGCGCCGTGCCCCCGGCGGCGAGGCGCTGCTCAAGACGCTCGAACGCGCCACCGATGAGGCCAAAGGCCCTCAGACCGCCGAGCAGCGCACCCTCGAGCGGGAGCCGGGGACCTCGCTGTCGCGGCGCAACGAGGCGCGCCGCCGCGCATTCGGGGTCCTCGAGGATGGCGACCGCACGCTGGCGGCGGTCGAGCTGCTCGCCGCCAACGGCGCTGGCCGCCCGGCCCCGCGCTTCCTCTCCCCTGAGGACGAGGAACGCCTCTTCGAGGCGGAGCTGGCCATCCAGGAGGCTGCCTCGCCGCACGGGGCCCCGTCGGTGCTGCGCGAGGTACAGGAGATCCTTGCCGAGCAGGACGCGGCCGAGCAGGAACGGTTGATCCAGGAGACGGCCGCGAAGATCCCGGGTGGGACGGAGTCGGTGGAGTCGTTCCGCGCGGAGCAGCAACAGAAGGAGCGAGAGGAACTCGAACGACGCTGGTTCCTCGGGGTTCCCGGCGGCGCGGAGGAGCTGGCCGCGCGGGAGGACTTCGTCGCCCAGGCGAAGCTCGGGCTACAGGAGGTTGTCCCGGAGTTCGGGCCGCAGGCGCCGGGGCTCCCGCGCGCAGAGCGTGAGCGACTCGCCCGCATCGCACTTGGCCTCGAAGGCGAGCCCGTGTTCCGAGGTGCCCTCGAAGAGGACGAGGTTGACCCGTTCCCATTCAATCCTCCGTCGACGCCTGGGAATCAGGTCTCTATCTCGCCGTACCCGTCCTTACCGCCGACGGTGCTGCTGCCGCGTCTTGACCACCTCCTCGATCCCGCTCGCTCCGAAGAGTCGATCGGCGAACGCTTTCGAGGGTTCGTGGGCGATCGAATCGATCAGATGGCCGGGCTCGTTGCGGACGCTGCGGCCTGGCCATTCACCGCCGGAGGTGAGTGGGTACGTGGTCGTCTCGAGACGTGGGGCAAAGCGGTGGACCAGGCAGCCGAGCTCGAGTCGCTTGAGCGCTATCTCGATAGCCCCCTGTTTCCCGGCGAGATCGACCGTTTCGCCTCGGATTTCGCTCGGCAGGTCTCCTTAGCGGGCGAGCGCCTCGAGGCAGGCCTCGCAACTTCGGGTTCGCTGACGCACGACCTGATCGACCACGGGCTCGGTGGAACGCTGGAACTCCTCGTCAACCACGACACCAGGGCCGAAGTCCTCGCGCAGAGCCAGGCGGACGTCGATCAGATCTGGCGACACCGCAAGGAGGTATCGGGCGCGGGGACTGGTGGCGCATGGCAAACGCAGGCCCTCGGCTTGGCGATGGCCGCGAGCTCGACCTGCAACAGCCGGACCGTGCTCGACGGTGGGATCATCCTTTATGAGAACTGCGATGCGGGAGTCGCTGAAGAGTTCCTGGAGCACGAGGGCAATCCGATCTTCACCATGGGCAACTTCATCTTCGCCCTCGACTCACTCGATCTGACGGACGTTTCGGACGGCGGAGACGTCGAGACGCTGTTCGAGGAGATCGCTCACGTCCACCAGTACGCGAAGCTGGGTGACGGGTTCCTCCCTCAGTACCTCGAGTTCAACACGCGGTTCGGCTACGCCAAGAACCCGCTCGAGATTGAGGCAAAGGCAGCGGCCAAAGAGATGCTCGGCGAGTACCGTGCCCGACAACGACTTCAGCCTGCGCCCTAGAGCACCTCATCAGTCCGCGACCGAGATCCACGGACTATTCATCCCCGTACTCTGGTAAGACGACTGTGAGCCGACAGCGAAAGGCTGTCGCGGTGCGAGGACAAACATTGATCAGACTCCGGCCGGCTACGCTCGCCGGGATTCTCGCGATCGTGGCGCTACCGGTCTTCGTTTCGATCACCACGGGCTGTGGTCCGTACCGGGACTTCGAGTTCGTCAACGAGACAGATGGTCCGATCACGCTCTTGCTGCATCTCGACGTGGATCCCGGAGGCGTTTCAGTGAGAACGATCGCTCCGGGGGACAGCCACAAGACGAAGTTCAGCGCGCGGGGACCAGAAGAACAGCGCGCCGAGATTCGCGACGCCGATGGCGTTCTGCTGCTCGAGTTCGCCATCAACTACGAGCTCGTCGACGACTACGACGGCCGCATCGTCGTGAGATAACGATGCGGTTGTCTGTGCTCGTTGTAGCGACTTTGCTTGCGGTCACGGCTCTCGTGGCGGGGATTGGATGCAACGAGACCGCGACGGTCACCGTCGCGAACGGAAACGACCAGCACGTCTATCTCCGGATCTCGGAGCTCTCCGGGGACCGAACCACCTTCTTGATCACGCTGCGAATCGAGGAGGGGGCGACCATCGAGCGATCGTTCTCCGAGGGCGCGCGTGAGCGCTGGGAATTCCTCGATGCTGACGAGAACGCCTACGATCGGTTCACCGCCACCTGGGACTCGCTCGCCCGGCGCGACTGGCGATTTGCGGTGCGCCAGGTGCCCGACTAGATCGCCCGCGTTGAGCCTCCCGGCTAGTTCAGGCGATCTCCGCGAACCACGGGCTTCAACGTGCGGTAGGACGCAGCAAGTCGAAGCCAGCTGCTCTCGCACCAGGCTCCGCGCACCATCGAAGCCGCCGCCACACCCACCACCGTCCGCCCCCGCCCCCTCGCGCGCCTGCGCCGCCACCTAGACTCCGCCCCATCCGAGGCCAGTCGTAGCTCCCGAGGTGCACCCCGTGAAGATCACAGCCATCGAAACGTTCGTCGTCGACGCCGGGTGGCGGCCCTGGAGCTTCGTCGCCGTCCGCACCGACGAGGGCATCACCGGCTACGGCGAGTGCTCGGACGGGCGCAACCCCTACGGCGTGGTGACGACTGCCAAGGAACTCGAGGCGATCCTCGTCGGGCTCGACCCGCGCGCCGCCGAGGCCCGCTACTGGGACATGTACCGCATGGCCCGCCAGAGCCCCGGCGGCATCGCCGGCAAGGCGATCGCCGGCATCGACCTCGCGCTGTGGGACATCAAGGCGAAGGCGCTCGGCGTCCCCGTCTACGAGCTGGCCGGCGGGCCGTTCCGCTCGCGCCAGCGTGTCTACTGGTCACACTGCGGCACCTCCAGGGCCACCAACCATGAGCTGATCGGCGTCGCCCCGATCCGCACCTTCGACGACATCACCGCCCTCGGCCGCGAGGTCGTCGAGCGCGGCTTCACCGCGCTGAAGACGAACATCGTCTTCCCCGGCGACCCGGCCAGCGTCTACCGCGGCGGCTTCGGCGGCGGCGAGGCCACCACGGACGGGGTCGCCAGCAACCAGCTGATCGACCACATCCGCACCCACATCAGCACCTTCCGCGAGGCCGTCGGCCCCGACGTCGACATCGCGCTCGACCTCAACTTCAACTTCCGCACCGAGTCCGCGATCCGCATCTGCCGCGCCCTCGAGGAGTTCCGACCGATGTGGGTCGAGATCGACATGTACGAGCCGGATGCCCTCCGCCAGATCCGCGACTCGACCAGCGTCCCCATCTGCTCAGGCGAGAACCTGATCGGCATGCGCGACTACCGCCGCTTCCTCGAGAAGGGCGGTATGGACGTCTGCATGATCGACCTGCCGTGGAACGGCTGGAGCCAGTCGCTGAAGGCCGCCGCGATCGCCGAGACCTTCGAGACCGTCGTCGCGCCGCACAACTACTACTCCCACCTCAGCACGCTGCACTCCATGCACTTCTGCGCCTCGATCCCCAACGTCCGCATCTCCGAGATCGACATCGACGACGTCCCCTGGAAGGACGAACTCGTCACCCACCCCGTCGAGATCGAGGCCGGGGAGGTCCTCATCCCCGACCGCCCCGGCTGGGGCGCCGACCTCGTCGAGGAGGTCGCGAAGGAGCACGTCTGGGAGCAGGGCCGCCGCCCCGGCTACGCACCTCAGGGCTCGTAGCGCGGATAAGACGCTGAGGGAGCCGCGACGGCCTGCTGTCGTGAAAGCGGCAGCCTCAGCGCTTCCACTTCGGCACGCCCACGCGGGCTGCGACGAGAGCAGGTGACCACGGCGGGATCAGGCGGGTGCGCCGTCGATACGGGCCTACACGTGCTGCGAGCTCGGGTGTGCCGGCCTCTCGCATCTGATGGCCACGTCTCATCGCGCGGTAAGCAAGGCTCATGTACGGCCGGTTCGCCATCGTTCTCCGAACTATCGAACGTCGACCGTTTGTCTAGCCAACGAAGATCGTCGCTCACAGGCTAGTCTGCGCCGCACGGCGTGGGGATCAGTGCGACTACGATGCCGCCACATCCGCCGACCTGGAGGTAACCCGATGATCCCCGCCGACGAGACCTTCGACGGAACGTTCCCCTTCGCGCCGCACTTCTCGACCGCGCCCGGCTTCCGCATGCACTACGTCGACGAGGGCGAAGGCGAGCCGATCGTTCTGCTCCACGGCGAGCCGACCTGGGGCTACCTCTACCGCAACTTCATCCCTGAACTCTCGAAGACCAATCGCGTCGTCGTGCCCGACCACATGGGCTTCGGCAAGAGCGAGACGCCGCAGGACCGCGAGTACACGCTCAAGACCCACGTCGAGAATCTCGCCGCGCTGATCGAGGAACTCGACCTCCGCGACATCACCTTCGTCATGCAGGACTGGGGCGGCCCGATCGGCTCCTCGTACGCCGTGCGAAACCTCGATCGGGTGAAGCGCTTCGTGGTGATGAACACCGTCATCTCCGGCGTCGCCGCGCCCCCTGACCCCAACGCACCTGCCCCCACGGCCACGCCGTGGTTCCAGTGGATCGGCCAACACCACGAGGCCGGCACGCTCGACGAGGTGCTCGGGAACCTCGGGAGCAACATTCTCAGCGTGATGAAGATCATCGGCTTCGAGAACTCGGCCGCCGTCGATGACGCCTGGATCCGCGCCTACGCCGCGCCCTTCCCCGACAAGGAGTCCTGCCTCGGTGCGATCGAGTTCCCGCTCGACGCCTACCTCGGCCGGGTGCGGGACTACGTGCTCGAGCGGCGTGACGACATCCCGAAGCTCGCCGCGCTCCCCGCGATGATGGTCGAGGGCATGCAGGACCACGCCATCGATCCCGAGCGCGCCATCGCTGGCTTCAAGACGCTCTACCCCGACGGCCCGGTCGTCCGCCTGCCGAACGCCGGCCACTTCTGCCAGGAAGACGCCCCCGAGATCATCGTCCCGCTGATCCAGCAGTTCCTTCAGATGACCTAGCTCACGAGGGCGATCGACCTACCGACGACCGTCGATTCCCCCCGATCCATTCCGGAAAGGTCATCCATCGTTCCTCGCGAGGACCGACCGTAGCCTCGGTCCCCGAACGGGCTTCCCACCTCCCGAGGACGTATGAACACGCTCGACCTGGCGATCGAGAACATCACCTCGCCCGCCATCCTCGCCTTCGCGCTCGGCATGCTCGCCGTCGCGTTGCGCAGCGACCTCCGCCTGCCGGAGTCGATCTACCAAACGCTCACCATCTACCTGCTGCTCGCCATCGGCATGAAGGGCGGCGGCGCGCTCTCCGAGTCGAGCTTCGAGGAGTTCTGGCAGCCCGCCGTCGCCACGCTCGCGCTCTCCGTGACGATCCCGGTCGTCGCCTTCTACGTGTTGCGCGCCCTCGGACGGATGGACCCGGCGAACGCCGCCGCGATGGCGGCGCACTACGGCTCCACCTCCGTCGTCACCTTTACCGCCGCGGTCACCTTCCTCGACACGATCGGCGAGCCTTACGAGGGCTTCCTCCCCAGCCTCCTCGCGATTCTCGAGGTGCCCGGCATCGTCGTCGCGCTGCTGCTCGCCCGCCGCGCCACCACCAGCGCCGAGGGCATCGGCGAGGCGCTGCGCGAGATCCTCACCGGCCGCAGCATCGTGCTCCTCGGGGGCGGCGTCGGCATCGGCATGATCGCCGGCCGCGACGGCCTCGTGGAGGTCGCCCCGCTCTTCGATGCCGCGTTCGTCGGCCTGCTCACGCTGTTCCTGCTGGAGATGGGCGGCGTCGCCGCGCGGCGCCTCGGCGACCTGCGCGCGGCCGGCCCGGTCGTGCTCGCCTTCGCGGTGCTCGCCCCGCCGGTCAACGGCGCCGCCGGCATCATCCTCGGCGACCTCGCCGGCCTCTCGCTCGGCGGCAGCATGCTGCTCGGCGTGCTGAGCGCGAGCGCCTCGTACATCGCCGCACCGGCCGCGGTGCGTATCGCGCTGCCAGAGGCCAGTCCGGGCTACTACCTGACCGCGTCGCTGGCGATTACCTTCCCCTTCAACCTCACCGTAGGCATCCCGCTCTACTTCGAGATTGCGAGCCTCATCAGTGGTTGAGTCACCGCCCACCGAGCCCACCGGCCCCACCGAGCTCTCGCTCGTCACGATCGTCGCCGAGGCGCTGTTGGAGCGACGCATCATCGATGACCTCGACGACCTCGAGGTCTCCGGCTACACCATCACGAGTGCGCGTGGCCGCGGCTCACGGGGCTCGCGCGCCGGCGACATTGAGGGCGGCAACGTCCGCTTCGAGGTGATCGCCAGCGACGACACGGCGGCCGCCATCATGGACCGCGTCGCCGAGCGCTACTTCGAGCACTTCGCGATCGCTGCGTGGCTCTCTCGCGTCTCGGTGCTCCGCGGCGATAAGTACGTCTGAGCGCTGCTCCGGCGGGTTAGCTCCGGCTCGAGGGCTGCTCGCGGCGCAGCTCCTGCTCGGTCAGCTGCTCGATCTTCCGCTCGCGCCAGCCACTGCCAACCCCCGGGATCATCCGGAACGTTGCCGCCGCGTGCGCCACGAGCCCGATCCCCCAACCGAACGCCGGCCAGTAGGCCCAATCGATCGCACCGTTGGCGATGATGTCGATCGCGAAGAGCAGCACGTTCACCGCGATGAACACCGCGAGGTGGGTGTAGAACGCCTGCAGCTCGATCACGCGCGCCGTGGCACGAGCGCGTGCTCGCCGTACCGTTCGGTCCGGGCCGCTGGTTCCAGCTTCGTTTGTTGACTGCATCGGGTTCTCCTCCCCAGCGCCACCGGCGGAGTGCACGGCCGCGCACGCCGGGCACCTGAGCCCGACCGAGCGACCCTACGCCAGCGGCGCGAACCGTCTCACGAGGCCAACGTCACCCAAGGGCGGGCGGTTCCGCCCACCCGCCGCGAAGGCGGCGCGCTCTTCGTGTTGGGGTCGCCGCGACGGTGGCGCGCTGGGTCGCGCCGCTACTCCTGCTGAGAGGGCGAACCGCTCGAGGCCGGCGACTCCTCGAGGCGTGCGAGCAGCCGGTCGAGCTGGTCGCGCGTCTCGGCCAGCTCGGCGACCAGCTCCTCCTGCGTCGGCGGCTGGCGCAGCTCCTCGAGGTTCTCGAGCCTCACCTTGTCGAGGTTGTTCAGCACCACCGCGATAAAGAGGTTGATGATGACGAAGGTGCCGAGCACCACGATCGACACGAAGTAGATCCACGCGAAGGAGTTCAGCTCCATCGCCGTGTACATCACGTCCGTCCAGTCCTCGAGCGTCACCACGCGGAACAGCGTCAGCAGCGCGATCCCGAGGTTCCGGAAGTGCTCCGGGTCGTGGTCGCGGAACAGGTACACGCCAACGACGGCGTACACATAGAAGATCAACCCCAACAGCATCACCACATAGCCGAGGCCGGGCAGCGACCGCATCAGCGTGCTGACGATCAGCCGCAGCTCCGGGATCACCGACACCAGCCGCAGCGCCCGCAACAGCCGCGCCATCCGCGCGACCGTCGCGAACGGCCCCGCCGCCGGCACCAGCGACAGCACCACGATCGTGAAGTCGAAGACGTTCCAGCCGTCGCGGAAGTAGCGACCCGGCTGCGGCCACACCGCCAGGATCTTCAGCGCCGCCTCCAGCGCGAAGATCGCGACGATCAGCCAGTGGATGAGCTTGAAGGTGTCGGCGCCGCGCTCCTCGATGCGCGGGAACGTCTCGAGGCCGAGCAGCGCCCCGTTCGCCAGAATCAGCGCCAGGATCGTGTATTCGAACCACGTCGCCGACGTCGTCCGTGCTGCCCACGCCCGCATCATCACCTCGACTGCCACACCCGCGTTGCGCCGTCGAGGCTAGCGAGGCCGCCAGCTACCTACGACGAACAAGAATGCGGGCGTCGCGCCGTACCTATCGTTCACCCGCCCGATCAGCGGGCGGAATGGGCCTAGCCGAGACCTTTCGCCAGGACTCCGCGCGAATCCGTCGACGCGAACCGCAGCTCCCGCGCCTCGACGTACGCCGGCGAGTCGTACCACTCGCGGAACGCCTCTTCGTCCTCGAACTCGAGGATCACGAGGCGCGATCCGTGCCACTCGCCCTCGAGCGGTTGCACATCGTTGTCCACGACCAGCGGCTTCACCCGCATCCCCGCGAGGGTCGGTCCGGCGGCCTTGTTGTAGGCGGCCAGCCCCTCCTCGTCGGTCACCTTCTCCTGCACCACGAAGTACACAGCCACGCGAACCCCCTCGGTTGGTCGGTCGTTTGCCGCGGGATTCTAGGCCGGCTCCACGCTACTCAGCGTCGCGCAGCGCCCACTCCCACCGCGCCTCGGCGTCACTCACGAGGGTGGGGACGTCCTCATCGAGGACATAACGATCGGCGGCGAGCGTCTGCGCAGCCGCCTCCACCTGCCCCAGGTAGTCGTCACGTCCCGCGTACCGCTCGGCGAGCGACAGCCGCGGGTCGCTGACCGCCTCACGCCCGAGGCGGGTCGTCCCGAAGTAGTGCGAGGAGCCGATCATCGGAACGATCTGCTCTGGGGCGCCGCTGTCCGGATCGCGCATGTTCCAGGGCAGGTGAGTGGCGAGCGGCACGGTCAAATCCGGCAGGCGGATACCCGCCCGCTCGTTCCCGTTCCCGTCGAGCGCCGACACCAGCGCCGGGTACGTCTCGCCCTCGACGACGGGGTAGCGCCCGATCCCCTCGCCGGCGTCGCTCCCGAGGTCGGTCTCCCGCAGCACCCACAGCCGCTCCGGGTCGGGCTGCTCGAGGTCGGGCACGCACCACAGCGGCGCCAGCGCCTCGTCGCGCGGCACCGCCGTGCCGTCGGCGAGCCTCGGGTGCTGGCTCTGCGGCGGCTGCACTCCCTCGGTCACCCACCGGTCGAGGTTCACCAGCGCCGCTCGCAGCAACGGCCGGTAGTCGACGGTGTTCGTTGGATATCGCGGCCGCGCGCCATCGCCGCCTGCCGCCGTGGTCTGCGGCAGCACCCCCGGTGAGTGCTGTGTCCCCGCGAACGAGTAGATGCGCGTCTCCGGCGCCAGCTCGGCGTCCGCGTCCCCCGCCGGATCGAGGTGTACCAGCGACCCGTCGCCGCGCCAGTACTCGGCGCCGCTGTTCGTGTAGATCACCTTCGGCAGCGCCTCCGGATGCTCGGCCCGCAGCCGGTCCAGCAGCCCCTCGGTCCGCTCGCTGTAGGGATCGACGCTCGGCTCGTCGGTGAACGGGAACAGGTGCCCGAACCCCGGCAGCGACTGCTGCGAGGGCTGCGCGAACCGATGGTTGAACTCGCCTCGCCGGCCGCCCGCGACGTGTGGAAGCAGCCCGTCGTACGCGGCGCTCCCGTCCTCGGCGACGTTCAGCGCCAGGTAGAGGAAATGTCGCAGCATCCGCCCGGTCTGCGAGATCCCGTAGGCGTACACCCGCTCGAACCCCTCGGTGGGGTTCGCGTCTCCCGAGGCCCGCAGGAACGACGCAATCTCCCGCAGCGCGAGCAGCCCGCACCCGACCACCGGGGCACCCTCGGCCTCATACAAGAGCTGGTAGATCTTCCCCGGCACGAACCCGCCCTCGAGGAAGATGTGCGCGTGGCTCTCCTCGAGGGCGCCGCCGTCTGTCTTCCGAGCGAACCGCCACGCCTCCCGCGGCAGCTCCGTGTCCGGCCCGTCCTCCCAGTCCCGCACCAGCAGCCGCGCGTCCGGTTGCTCGAGGTCCGCCGCCGGGTACGGCGTGTGCACCCGGTTCGCGAGCAGCCGCGTCCGCTCCGGCCGGTGCGGCCGGATCTCCAGCGCCGTCTGCCCTCGGATCTCCCGCCCGTCGAGGAGCGCGTGCGGCGCCTCCAGGTGCAGCAGCTTCTGGTCCGGCGGCACGTCCCACTGCCACCCGATCGACACCACGCTGTACCCGTGCCGCATCAGAAACCCGTCGCCGGCGGGATCGCCCGGTGGGTCGCTCTCGAACGTCCGGTTGAACGCGTGGATCGCCCGTTCGCGCCCGCGGTTCACCACGTCCACCAGCAGCCGCCCGTTCCCGGCGCCGGCCTCCGCCGGCACCAGCAACGCAAACTCCGAGGTGAACCGCACCCGCCCCGCCTCGTCGCGCGGCGCCAACCTGAGGTCCACGATCGACCGATTCACCTCGTGCGCTGGATCGACCGCGAAGGTCACGCGCCCCGCGATCCGCTCGTACGCCCCGACCTCGCCAAACGAGGCCCCGCCCGCAAACGGCCGCCGTTCGCTGATCTCCAAGTCGACGACGGGCATCGGAGGCCTCCTCGCTCAGGGACGGCGTGGCGTGACGGATTCTACTGATCCCCCTCGGAAGGCCAGCTACGGACTACCCGTTTGAACGGTGCGGCGCGGCCGACGCGCTCGTACGCTTCGGCCGAACGGAATGGATTCTGATGGTGAGCGAACTGAGCCTCGGCGACCTCGTCGCCAACCGCACGGTGAGCCCGGCGATGGCCGCGTTGCTCGCTGGAGCGGCTGAAGAACAACGCTCCTTCCTCAACGTCGCTGTCCCCACCGGCGCCGGAAAGACCACCTTGATGGACGCCGCCCTCGAGCATCGCCCGGCGGCGGCTCCGGTCTACTCGCTCGGTCATCGCAACGGCGAGTCGCTCGGCATTCCCGAGGATGGCGCGCCGCCCGGCCTCCTCTACTGGGCCGAGATCTCGCGTCACCCGGTCACCGACGCCTACCTCTGGGGCGAGCCGGTGCGTCGAATCTTCGAGGCGGCTCACGCCGGCGGCCACGCTGTCGCCACCTCGCTCCACGCCGACGGCATCGAGTCCGCATTCGGCGTCATCGCCCAGAATGAGGTTTCAGACGAGCACGCCGCGCGGATCGACGTCGTCTCCTACATCCACGTGACTCGAAGCGCCGACCAGCGCACGCGGCGCATCGCCGCGATGTACGAGGTCGATCGAGTCGAAGGCGGCGTCCCCGCCGCGCGGCTCATCCACCGCTGGCACGAGGATCGCGACGAGTTCGAGGCGGTCTCCGAACCGCGGCTCGTCACCTCCGAGGCCTACCAGCGCCACCTCGCAGGCTTCGAGGCGACTGCCTAGGTCGCAGCCTCTACAAGGTCGAGCCCGAAAAAGCGGATGCGCGCCTCCTCGTCGGCGACGAAGTCCGGGCCGTTGTACGCCGCGGTCGGATTCCTCGAGGGGTCCTGTGCCCACGCGCCGAACGCGCGGTCGCGCATCTCGTCGCCTTCTGGGCCGGGCGAGAGCAGGACCTCCTCGGTCCACGCTTCGCTCTTCACCATCGCGTCGAAATAGACGTCGTGCTCGGCCGCGTATGCACCCGACGCGGCGCGCCAGTCCTCCGAGGTCGTGAGCGCCTCACTCAGCACGCGCGCGTCGCGGAAGCCGAGCGATAAGCCCTGTCCCCAGGTCGGGTCGGTGTAGCCGGCGGCGTCGCCGATCAGCACGAGCCCGTCCTCGTACGGCTCGTCGATCCATCGCATCTCCGTATCGAACGTCGCGAGCGGGCCGACCGCCTCCGCGTCGCTGAACACGTCGCGCTGCCCCATCAGCGGCTGCATGCCGGCGAGGAACGACTCGATGTCCTTCGCGCCGCTGAGCCGCTTCCGCTCGTCGCGGCTCGGCCCGAGGTAGACGCGCGCCGCGCCGTCGCCCTGCGGGAACACCGCCGCCGCGTACCCGGTCCGCGGGTCCAGCGTCAGCATCCCCGTGTCCGCGGGCCAATCGAGGTTCTTCATCCGGATGCCGGCCCAGAGGCGCATCTCGCCGCGCGTCCGCTCGGGCCGCCCGATCGCCTTCCGCACCAGCGAGGTTCGTCCGTCCGCACCGACCACCAACCGCGCCGTCGCGGACCCGGCGCCCTCGCCGGTCCACTCTGCCGTGGGTGACTCGCCCCCGCCAACCGAGGTCACGCGCGCGCCGCGAATCACCTTGGCGCCTTGTTCGGCGGCCCACTCGATCAGCACCTCTTGCGCCGTCGGGTGGAAGAACGTCACCGCCGGCCGGTTGGGGTGGTAGCGCTCGACGAGGTCGGTTGGCTTGGCGATGCGGTACACGCCTGTGCTCTGGTGCGTCAGCTCGTGCGCGTCGGCGCGCTCGCGCAGCGGCTCGAGAATCTTGAGCCGCTCCAGCTCTAGCACGCCCCACGGCGCGACCCATTCACCCCGTACGCGGTCGCGGAACTGCGTCTCGCGCTCCAGCACGAGCACCCGTGCGCCGCTCGCGGCGACGCGACCAGCCAACGAGGAGCCGGCGATCCCACCGCCGACCACGATCAGGTCGTACCGCTCGCTCATGGCACTGCTCCGGCGTCGTTCTTTGTGTCTGACGAAGCGTACCCATTCCTGGCCTCCGTGAGCGTCACCCGAACGAATGACGCTGGTGCATGCGCTCGGGCGACGCGGCGACCGATGTCTCGCGCGACCCTACGGATGTGATGACGACGAGCGACTTGGAGCGCCGAGTGACCTCCACAGCACCTGCATCGACCGGCGGCTATGGGCCGGATGACGCCAATGCGTCGATCGTTTCGATGGCGAGCTGGCCCTCCGACAGCGAAGACGTTCGATTGCTGATTCGCGAATACGTGGACTGGCTGGCGGCCGCTTCGGGGGTCGATCCGGCGGTGGTCCAACCGAGCCTGCTGAACGAGCTTGAGGCGATCGAACAGTGGTACTCGCCGCCGAGCGGCAGGATGGTGCTGGCGCGCATCGGCGGTGCCGCGATGGGAATCGTCGGCATCCACGTGCTCGAGCGCGGGGCCGCCGAGTTGAAGCGGCTCTACCTCCGACCCGAGGCACGCGGCCAGGATCTCGGTCGCCGCATAGTCGATTTGGCGATCCGCGAATCCCGCCGCCTCGGCGCGCGGCGCATCCTGCTCGAGACTTCCCCCGAGGTCATGCCTGCTGCCTACCGGATCTACCTCGAGCGTGGCTTCCGCCCGGTCGAGCGCTACAGCTCGCTCGACGTCGACGGCGTGATCGCGATGGAGCTCCGCCTCGGCCTCTTCTCCGCCTGGCGCTCGCACCGATAGCCTGCTCCTCGCAGAGCGGGTCGGGCGGACGAAGGGGGTCAGGTGACAGCAGAGCCGGTCATCACCGAGGTCCCCGATCCCATCGAAGGTTGGCTCGAGCTCGAGCCGCTCTACCGCGGCCTGCACGAACATCACGAACCGTTGCGCGGCTTCGTGCTGACCGACGGTTGGCAGTCGGCGCAACAGACAATCCTCGCCACCGACGCTGACTCGATCGTCCTCGTGGCCCGGGTCGACGGGCGGGCGATCGCGCTCCTCGATGGCCTGATCCGACCCCATCCGATCACTGGTGTGCTGAGCGGCTACATCAACAGCGCCTACGTCGAACCGGAGTGGCGACGCCGCGGCGTTACCGCCCGCATGGTCGAGCACTTTGAACGGTGGGCTGTTGATCACGGCGCCACCGACCTGACGCTCGGTATCGACGTAGCCAACGAGGACGGCGTCGCCGCGTGGGAGCGGCTGGGCTTTGAGCCGGAGCCCTACCGAATGCGACGTCCACTCGACTGAGACGCCCGCGGTACTGAGCCACGTCGAGCGGGCCCCCGAAGGTCATGAGGGCCGGAACGGCCCTACATCCGCTGCAGGCGCACCCGATTCACCTCGTGGTCGCCGCCCTTTTCGAGGATGAAGTGGGCCCGCTCCCTCGTCGGCAGGATGTTCTCGTGCAGATTCTTGAGGTTGATCGACCGCCAGACGTGGCGCGCCGTCTGCAGCGACTGCTCCTCGGTCAGCTCCGCGAATCGGTGGAAGAACGACGCGCTGTCCTGGAACACCGTGTTGCGCAGCGTCATGAACCGCTCGACGTACCACCGCTCGATGTCCTCCTCGTCGGCGTCGACGTAGATCGAGCTGTCGAAGAAGTCCGACACGAACGTCAGTGACGGTGTCCCAGCTGCGATGTCCTCGGGCGTCCGGTGCTCGGACTGGAGGACGTTCAGCCCCTCGATGATCAGAACGTCCGGCTGGCGCACGACCTCGACCTGGTCCGGCACGATGTCGTAGGTGACGTGCGAGTAGACCGGCGCCGTTACCTCCGGGTGCCCCGCCTTGAGATCGGCAACGAACTGCACGAGGGCACGCGTGTCGTAGCTCTCCGGGAATCCCTTGCGGTCGACGATGTTGCGCCGCTGCAACTCGGCGAGGGGATAAAGAAAGCCATCGGTCGCGACCAGCTCGACGTGCGGCTCGCCCTCGGAGCGGGCGAGCAGAGCCTGGAGGATCCGCGACGTTGTGCTCTTCCCCACCGCCACGCTGCCCGCGATGCCGATCACGTAGGGGACGCGCGGGGCGTCCTTCCCGAGGAACTCGGCGCGTGCTCGGTGTAACTCGCGCGCGGACTCCACGTACATCAGCAGCAACCGCGTCAGCGGCAGGTAGGTGTCGGCCACCTCGTCGAGGCTGACCCGGTCGTTGAGGCCGACCAGACTCTGCAGCTCGCCCTCGGTTAGTGGCAGCTTTGTGTCGTTGCGCAGCTCAGCCCACTCAGCTCGCGAGAAGTTGAGGTATCGGGACAGCGACGCGTGCTGGCTCGGATCATTCGGAGAGCGACTGGGGACCATCCGGGGATTGTAGGGACGAGCGGCGAGGGCGCTAGCGGCGACAACCCCTGGTCGTGTTTCCTCGATCGCGGTGACCGCTGCGCCGCACCGCACGGATCGGCGCGCGCAGCCACGACGTGACCCAGCCTCGGATTACGGCGAAGTCCTGGCCGAGGCGGACGTTGGCCTGGTAGTCGCGTCGCTTGCGCGCGCGCAGCGCCTCCGGCTCCTCTGGGTGGGGGCGGAACCCGGGTCCGTCGAAGAAGCTCACACTGTCCTCAGTTGCTGAGCCCTCGGTTCTGAGCCTCGGTCGCCGAGTCCTCGGCTAGCGGCCGTGGCGCGCGAGCCGGCGCACCGCTCGCAGCGGCCAGCATAGTGCGGCCCATAGGCGCCCCGCGACGTACCCCGCCTCGTCGAGCGGCCGAGGCCGGCGGGCGTCCGCTTGTTCAGCGCCGTGCTGAAGTCGCTTCGGGTCTATCGGATCCGCGCGGGTACCGATCCCCCAGCCCTCTTTCACGATCGGCGCACCAGGCCTAGCACCCGGCGGAAAGGCCAGCGGATCGCCGCAGTGACCCAGCCGAGGATGTGGTCGATGTCCTGGGTGAGGCCGACGTTGTTCTTGTGGTCCTGCTCCGCGCTCGTCCGCAGAGCTTTCGGATCCTGCGGGTCGAACGGAGGCGGCACCGGGTGACTGCCGAATGACATACGGAATCTTTCTCTCACCGCACAGGATAACAAGTCTCGAACATCAGTGCTGGGGGGAATCGTCCTAGTCACACCCGGTGTACCAGCCGCAACACCTGGCAGACGGGCCAGCGCAGCGCGGCCCAGGCATAGCCCGCGAGGTGCGCGAGATCCTGTGTCAGACCGACGTTCTTGCGGTGCGCGTCTTCCGCGAGCACCTCGATCGACTTAGCGTCGTTCGGCTCGATCGGCAACGGTGGGATGTAACCCATGAATCTCGCTCCTGCCTAACAGGATAGCAAGATGCGTCGCGCACCGTTGGGCGGTTCGCATGAGCCAGGCGGGCGAGTCGAGCCCTCGAGAGGGCCGCCGCTATTCGAGGATACGCACCTTGATGAGAGACGCGATCGTGTCGAAGGTGTCATCGAGGTCGGCCGCGGTCGGGCTCGGGACGTACGCCCCGTTTCCGATCGCTGCGAGGTCCTCCATCAGCGCGGTGTCGACGTTGGCGCCGAGCCCAATCGCATAGATGACGACGCCGTCGTCGGCGGCCTCCTGCGCCTCAGCGCGGGCGTGGTCCGCCGCTTCCTCGTCAGTGCAGTTCGCGCCGCCGGCGCAACGGTTGGGGACACCGTCTGAGAGCAGCACGACGATCTTCAAAGCGTCGCCCCGCGTGTAGGTGCCATTGAGGACATCGTCGTGCGCGTCGTCGATCGCGTCGCCGATGTTGGTGCTGCCCCCGGGGTAGATGTTGTCGACAGCGGACTCCAGCCCCGATCCGGGTCCGAAGTCGCTCGACGCGGTCTGGTCGAGCGACGAGGTGCTTGCGAAGGACACGAGGCCGACACGGGCGTAGCCCGGTTCGAAGAGGTCCGCGAACCCGTTGGCCGCTGCCTTCACCGAGGTCATCGGCTCGTGGTCCGGCGGCGGCAACGGGCACGTACTGGTCAGGTAGTGCGAGTCCCGGCACATCGAACCGGACCGGTCCAGCGCGAGCACGATGTCGGTCGATTGCGCGCCGGCGACGGCGCGCGCGGAGATCGTCGCCGAGCTCCTCCCGAAGAGCGCGAAGAACGTGTAGTTCACGTCGACGGTGCCAACGATCTCGATCTGCTCACGGTCCGGTGTCGGGTAGCTGATCGCGAGCGCGGCGCTGCCGTCGGGCCGATTGGCCTCGAAGTAGAGGTTCGCCTGCGTGGCGGCGTCCGTCGTGTCCGGCAGCATCTGCGCGCCGGCGTGCGCCGCCGCGTCGACCGCGTTCTGGAGCTGGCGCCGCTCCTCGAGGTGGATCCCCACATCGAGGACCAGTCCAACGACGCCCAGTAGCGTCAGCATCGCCGCCGTCATCAGCACGATGACCTGGCCGGACTCGTCTCGGAGCTGCTGCGTTCGTTCGATCACACGCACGGCTGGGTCCTCGACCCGAACGGCCGCGTCCATCGACGCGCCTTCGGCTGCATAGCGAGGACATCACTGGAGGTGATCTGCAGGCATAAGTGGTTCGACTGTGATTTGTCTGAACCGTGATCAGGCACGCCCGTTCGGAGCGATCGGGCCGCTGAGGGCGAGGCGGTAGCGCGACAGCAGGGGTGTACTATTCCGGCACTACGCCGCTACGGGGCGCTCCAAGGGGGAAACGATGCCACGCACGCTGGTCAACGGGGTTGAACTGTTCCACGACGAGGTCGGCTCCGGGCCGCCGGTGCTCATGCACCATGGCTACACCGGCTCCCACGACGTCTGGCTCAACGAGATCGGCCCGCGTCTAGCGGACCGTTACCGCTGCATCGTGATGGACGCACGAGGCGCCGGCGACTCGGCCCACCCCGAGGACGGGCACACGATCGCCCAGTACGCGCTCGATGTCGTCGGCGTGGCCGACGTGCTCGGTCTCGACCGATTCACCTACGTCGGTCACAGCATGGGCGCCGGAATCGGCATGCAACTCGGGCTCGAACATGCGGATCGCCTCGACAAGCTTGTGCTCGTCGCCGGGATCTCGTCGGGTGGGTACCCGATGGACGCGGCCGCGCACGCCGAGCAGCGTGAGGAGCGGCTGCGATCGGACGCCTTCGAACGCGCGCTCCCGCAGCGCATGCTCGCTCGGGTGCGCGACCATTCCGAGGAGCAGGTCGCTGCTTCGTTGCGCCGGGCGCTCTCCTCGTCAGATGCGCATTACCACCAGTCGGCGCACGCGATGTCCGACTTCAACGTGACCGATCGACTTCACGAGCTCGGGACGCCGACGCTGGTCGTCGCGGGCGCGGCTGACGGCCTCGCCGAGGCGAACCTGCGCGACTACCTCCTGCTGCCGAACGCAACGTTACATGTGTTCAGTCGCGTCGGCCACGGAGTGCCCGGCGATGTTCCCGAGGAGTTCTCGGCCATGCTCGCCGACTTCCTCGAGCACGGCGTGGTCAACCCACAGACCGAGGCCGCCCGCATCGAGGCCGCGACGGCAGTCCCGGTCTAGCGACGCTCTCGCCGAGCCTCGATGGCGCGCACCGCCTCGAGGCTCCGTTGTGCCGCGACCGCGATCTCGCAGCTTTGGGCCTCGGCGGCGCGTCGATCCCACTCGCGCCACTCGGCGAGTGCCGAGGCGTAAGCCGCCTCCAGGTCTTGCCGCGCCGTCCGATCCTCCGAAGGTGTTGCCACCCGTCGAGGGTAGCGTCCGTTCGCTATCATCACGGCCGCGACCCGTCGCGACGATCCGTCGCGGTCGAACAGGGGGTGTCGATGACCACAGAAGAGCAGATCCCGACACTGGTCACGCCGGAGATGGAAGCGCAGAAGGGTGTCTGGGGCGAGGAGCGAGTCGCTCCGCCGATCGAGGCGTCGGACATCCGTAAGTGGGCGATCGCCTCGTATTGGCCGGACAAGCCGCCGCGCCTGTACTGGGACGAGGAGTATGCCGCCGGCACCAGGTACGGCGAGATCGTCGCTCCGCAGGACTTCAACCCGTTCGCGTGGCCTATCGAGCGGCCGCCTCGCGTCGAGGGTGGTAGCCGCCAGCCCGGTCAGCGCGGGATGAACGGTGGCCAGGTCGAGACCTACGGAGTGCCGATGCGGATCGGTGATGTCATCACCTCGCGCACTCGCCTCAAGGGTTGGAACGAGCGCACCACCAGCCTCGGCCTGACGATGTTCACCGAGACTGAGATCGAGTGGCGGAACCAGCGTGGCGAGCACGTGAAGACCCGCATCAGCACCGGCATCCGCTACTAGCCCGCGCCACCCTCCCGAGGAGTAATCACCATGCCTGTGAACGTCACATTCGATTCGCTGAACGTCGGGGACAGCATTCCAGAGTGGTCTCGCGAGACCGACTTCATGAACTGGAACCGCTACGCCGCGGTCAACGACGAGTTCGTATACATCCACATGGACGACGAGGCCGGCAAGGCCGCGCTGAACGAGCAGGGCGCCTTCGGCATGGGCAACCTGCGCTACACATACATGCTCAACGCGCTCCGCGACTGGCTCGGTGACGAGGCCGAGATTCGCGAGTGCGGCCTCCAGTACCGCGCTCGCAACCAGAAGCACGACGTGCTGACGGTCACCGGCACCGTTACTGAGAAGGCCACCGAGAACGGCGAGAACCTCGTCCGGCTCGAGCTGAACGTCGTCAACCAGGACGGCGACTCCACCTCGCCCGGTCACGCGGTGGTCGTCCTCGACTAACCAGTTGCCGCGCGGGATACCCCGCGACGTGCACCGAGCCCTCGTGCGCGGCACGCTGGTCGTATGACCAGCACGCCGCCGACCCGGCCGCCGCGCCGCCTCGAACGCGGCGACGGCTTCGTCGCGCGGACCGCGACCGCCGCCGATCTGCCCCAGATGCTCCAGGTGCTGCAGGGCACGTTCCCGACGTGGCCGCCGGTTCCCTCCGATCGCAGCGCGCTCGAGTACCTCGAGTGGAAGACCAATCCACCGGGGCGCGGGCCTGTCGACCACGGGGTCGTTGAGTTCCACGGACGGCTGGTCGCGGTCAAGCTGCGTTGGTTCGGTCGGGCCTGGCTGCGCGGGACCGCTCAGACGATCGACGCCGGCTCAGACATGGCTGTCCTTGACGAGTTCCAGGGGCGGGGGATCGGTCGCTTCATCAACGCGCTCGAGGAGCACGGCGATCGCCACGGCGGCACCATCTCCGTCGAGCGCCCGTCTCGCCACGCCGCTGTCCGCCACATGGAGGTCGAGCACGAGATCTTCAACGGCCGCGTCTGGATTCGCCCGCTCGACCTGCGCACAACCCTCTCGGTCCATCGCCGAATCGGCGTCCCCTCGTTCATCGGCGCCACTGTCCGAGGTCTCCGTCCGCCGCCCCTCCCCTCGGGGGGCACGCTCCGCGAGATCGACCGATTCGACGAGCGGGTCGACGAGCTATGGCTCGCTGGCCGTCACCGCTTCGACCTGGCGCGTATCCGCGATGCCGCGGAGCTGAACTGGCGGTACGCCGACCCGCGCGGCGGACGTTGTACCCGGATCGGCGCTTTCGAGGACAACCAGATCCTCGCCTACGCCGTCTACCGCGTGAGCGAAGACGAGCTGTTGCTCCTCGACCTGCTGACCCATCCCGACCGGCCCGACGCCGCGCGGGCGGTGCTGCGAGCCGGCGTCGCGCTCGGGCGCCGTGAGCGGCTCCGCCGCCTCGTCGCCTGGGTGATCCCCGGTCATCACGACGAGCCGATCTACGAGGCGGCTGGCTTCGTCCCTGGCGAGGAGTTCCCGCTCGCCTGGAAGATTCCCCGAGGCTCGACCGCCCCCGAAGTCCAGGCCCATCTCTACGACCCGACGCTGCGCCGCTACCTGACGATCGGCGACTTCGACTTCACCTAGTGTCGCTTTCCCGAGGACTGCCCCCTCCCAGATCGCCCCTTACCGAACGCCGCCCTAGCATCCGTCCAATGAGCCCCCCACCATCCCGTCGGACTCACGCACCCCTCGTTCGTTCCTCCCGCTGGCTCAGGCTCCTGCTCCCATTCGCCCTGCTGATCGCCGCCGCTTGCGGCGGGGGCGACGAGGACGCGCCCGCCTCGGGAGATGACGACCCGTCGGCGTCCGGCTCGAACGGCGGTGGCGGGCAGGACTCTGCGGAACTCGCCGACGCGTACTGGCAACCGCCGGTCACCGTCGACGACGGGATCGCGGTGCCGAGGTAACCACCCTTCGCTCGATCGACGATGAGCTGTGGGTGATCGCTCGCCGCCTCAACGGATCGTCCGTCTACCGCTCCGCGGACGCGGGCGTCTCTTGGTCGCCCATCGACGTCGCGCCGCCACCCCCCGAGGGCGGTCTGGTGCTCGCCGACATCGTCCGCGCCGGCTCTGGTCGATACCTGATCACCGGAACGGTCGAATCCCGCTGCGCGGCCAACATCGACGCTGGTGACGGCTTCCGATACGTCAGGGAGTGCCGGGAGCGTCGCCCGGTGGTGTTCGTCTCCGATGACGGCGACTCGTGGCGCCGCGTCGAGCCGGCCGCGATGGCACCGCCGGATGGTGCGGCTGTCGTGATCGAGAGCGTCGTCGCCGGCGAGAACGGATTCCTCGCCGCCGGAACCGTGAGGGCCGAAGACTGGCACGCCCGCCTCTGGTCCTCACCCGACGGCGAGAGCTGGTCGCTGGACCAAGAGATCCGGGACGAGATCCACCCGCTGAGCGCCAGGCAACTGCTGAGCGACGGCTCCACCGTGGTCCTCTTGACCGATCTCCATCCGTGCGCGGACCCGTGGGCTGGGTCACCAGTCGGCTGGTACCTCGGCGCGGGTGCGCGCTCTCACTCGCAGCTCTTCGGCGGGACGACCGCGGGGAACGTACAGCGCTTGAGCGCCGGCGAGCACCCGCTGGCGGTGGCCGACGCCGAGGTCGATTGCACCGAATCCACCTTCAAGCCGATCCCCTATCCGCGGAACTTCGGCGCGCACGTTGGCGGCGCGATCACCCTCCTCCAGCAACCGCCACGACCGGCCGACGGCGAGGTCGTGTCGGCCCTCGAGCCGTACCAGGTGGCGACGCTGACGGCCGGGACGTGGACGGTCGCGCGGATGAACCAACTCGAGGTCGACCCCGACGCGCCTCGGGTCGATCTCGAAGGACTGGTTGACGTCGATGGTCGCCTCGGGTTGCTCTTCAGCCAGCCCGCTGACGCGGCTCGTCTCCAGCTCACCGCCATCGTTCCGGACGGCGAAGACGCGTGGGCGCCCGTCGAATTCGACCTGCCACTGGTCGCTTCCAAGGTCGGCGGTCAGCTCTGGAGCGATGGTGGTCTGCTGGTCGCAGGGACGCTGCGCGTTGACCCGTTCGCGCTACTCAACGCCAGTCAGGTCGCCCACCGGGTGCTCACCTGGCGCTCGATCGACACCGAGCGCGATGCACCGCGGGCGTGCGAGCTTGTCGCCGGCGGCGCGTGCCAGTTTGCCGACCTGTCCCGCATTGACGGCTATCCCGACTTCGCCGGTCGTGACCTCTCCGGCATCGACCTCTCGTTTAGCGAGCTCGGCGAGGCCAACTTCGATGGTGCCAATCTCCAGGGTGCGCGGATCTGGGACGCGACCGGCTGGGCGGCATCCTTCGCCGGTGCCAACCTGACCGGCGCTGCGGTGCAAAACACCAGCATCGGCGACGCATCAGACGCGAACTTCACAAACGCCAACCTGGGCCGCGCCCGGATCGACGGAATGGACGGTGCCGTCTTCGAGGGCGCCGTCCTCGACGGGGCGCGGTTCGAGTTCTTGGATCGACCGCCTATCCCTGCCGCCGGCTGGCCTGGCGTCCAGGTCACGTGGCGCTACGACGAGGACAGCAGCGAGCCGTACGAACTATCGCTGGCCGGCGTCGACCTCACCAACATGGAGATCGGCGGTGGATTCGGCGACGGGCCACTGCTCCGAATCACCGACCTCACCGGTGCCACACTGAGGAGCGCCACGTTCCGCCGCGTCGACCTCTCCGCCATCGACGCATCAATCGATCTCTCCGAGGTCGACTTCTGGGGCGAGTCCGTCTGTCCAGACGGCCAGCCCCAGGACGGCGACCCGAGAGGGACCTGCGTGCGGGGTAGCTGATCGACTGGTCCCGCCATGCCGGGACTCGGGCCCCTGCCACTGCCCGAGGTTTGGCATAGAGTCGGGAGCGTCCGCTCGAGTCGAACGCGGAGTGCGGAAAGTCAGAAGAGGCCCACGAGATGACCCAGCACATCCCCCACGCCACGGTTGAGACGCTGCAGATCGGCGGACGCGACGTCACGCTCCGCTTCATGACCGAGGACGACGCTGACGTCGTGCTCGCCTTCACCTCCAGCCTGCCGCAGCACGATATCGTCTTCCTCCACCGCGATATCACCGAGGCCGAAGGCGTCGCCGCCTGGATCGCCGACATCGAGCAGGGCCTCGAGGGTGTCATCCTCGCCGTCGCCGACGGTGGGGTGCTTGGCTACTCCTCGGTGAGTCGCAGTCCGCTCTCGTGGTCGCGCCACGTCGCCGAGCTGCGGGTCGTCGTGGGTCCGGACGCACGCGGCCAGGGCCTCGGTCGCGCGCTCACCGCCGAGGCGTTCCGGATTGCCGAGGACCTTGGCGTCCGCAAGATGGTGGCGCAGATGACGATCGACCAGCAGGGCGCAATCCGCACCTTCAAGCGGCTCGGCTTCACCTCGGAGGCGCTGCTCCACGACCACGTCCTCGACGAGGACGGCACCACGCTCGACCTGGTGGTGATGAGCCAGGACGTCGCCGCTTTCGCCGTCACCCTCGCCCAGCTCGAGGACTAGCGCCGCCGTTCCGCCATGCGGCCGTCCGCCCGATGAACGAGCCGGCCGCCCGCCTCGAGCGTGACGGGTTCGTCGCTCGCGCCGCGCGTTCGGCCGACATCCCTCAGATCGCTGAGGTGCTGACGGCCGCCTTTCCCCGCTGGCCGGCTATCGATATCGACTGCTCGGTCACCGAGCACGTCGAGTGGAAGATGGCATCGCCGGGTACGCCGCCCGACCACCACACCGTGGTGACTGAGGGTGATCGAGTCGTCTGCCTCAAGCTGCGCTGGATCGGACGCGCGCTCCTGGACGGCGCTGAACTGGTCACCGACACCGGCGCGGACTTCGCCGCACGTCCGGAATACCAAGGCCGCGGTCTCGGGCGGCTGCTCACGGACTTCGAGATCAATGGCGCTCGCCCGCGCGGCCACCTGGCGATGGACCTGCCGCCATCGAATGCGGTGGTCCGCGACCATCTGCACGCCCACGAGATCCACCGCCGACCGCTTACGGTCTGGACTCGCCCGCTGACGGTTCGAGCGCTGCTCGCCGCCCACCGAGCACAGCCGGTCCGCCTCGCCCGCTCTATGGTGGCAGCCGCAGCACGTCGTCTCCGTCGCCCGCCGGCTTCTGCCTCGATCGCCGTCGAGCCGCTGAAGAGCTTC
Source organism: Dehalococcoidia bacterium (assembly GCA_028279505.1). Classification (GTDB taxonomy): domain Bacteria; phylum Chloroflexota; class Dehalococcoidia; order UBA2979; family UBA2979; genus UBA6627. The sequence continues at coordinate 9,114 of JANQNP010000036.1, read as the reverse complement.
GATGAGCGAGCTGAGGCGCTCTGGGCGGCGGCTCGGCCGTCCGCCGACTTCGTTCGAGTACGCGACGCGAGCTACCTCAACTGGCGGTACGCGGACCGGCGCTCCGGGCGACGCGTGGTCCTCGGAGCGACCGAGGGCGACCAGCTACTCGGATGGCTCGTGCTTCGTCCGTCTCGGCCGGCCGCTCGGTTGCTCGACATCCTCGTGGGGCCGGCTCGCCCGGAGGCCGGCATCGCCCTGCTCACGGAGGCGACTAGACGGGCGCGCTCGCTGGGCGCCTCGTCGGTCAGCGGGTGGTTCTCAACCGACAGCAGCTACGCACCGCTGCTGGAAGCGGCGGGCTTCGTCGCAGCGTCCGACCCGGTGTTGTTCGAGTTCTTCGAGCCGCGCGGCGGGACGGGTTCTCCAGACCGGATGCGGCGCCTCGGCGAACCGGCCCTCACGACCCACGTCACGATGGGTGACTTCGACTTCAACTAGCCGCCGTCAGCCGCCGTCCACCGAGGCTCCGACGACGCTAGTCGCCGTCGACGGATGCTAGGTCGAACTTCTGGCGGTCGAGTGGCGTCGTGTCACGCAGCTCCGCGCTCGAGCGGTCGCGCCCCTCCAGGGCGACGCGGGCAGCCACCTCGATGTTGTGGGCGATCGCCTCCACCTCGGCGGGCGCGTGGCGCGGGTCCATCGGGATCAGCACCGTCCGGTCGAGGATGTCGAGCGAGCGGACGCACATCTCTGGGTCGTAGTCGGCGCGGCACTCGGCGTTCTCGGGGAAGTTGAATGGGTTCATCTGCGGGTGCGCGGCGCCCTGCTTCGCGAGCACCTGGTCCCACTCGGTGTAGTTGTGGCGGCCGGTCTTGCCGGCGATCACGCCCGAGGCGAGCTCGGAGAAGATGGTCGCCGCCTCGGTGGTGGGCAGGAGGTAGAAGGCGTGCGCCGCGCAGTCCCAGTCGGGGCTGTGCATCGGCGACTGGGTGAGGCCGATCGCCTCGAGTGGTTGGGTCGCCTCGAGGATCTGGCGCCGCTCGGTCCGCATCGACTCGACCATGCCGGGCAGGCGGTCGAGCTGCACGTTGAGGATCGCGCCGGTGATCTCGGAGGCGCGGGCACCAAGGCCGGCAAAGGGCGTGAAGCCCTCCTCGCGGCCGTCCCAGTAGAAGTGGCACGGGTCGACGGAGCAGCGCACCAACTGATCGAGGTCGGCGCTGCTGGTGTAGACGGCGCCGCCCTCGCCGGCGGTCATGTTCTTGTAGTAGTTGAAGCTGTAGGCGCCGAGCAGGCCGATGGTGCCGAGGCGTCTGCCCTCGTAGGAGCCGCCGACCGCCTGGCAGGCGTCCTCGATCACGACGAGGCCGTGCCGTTCGGCGATCTCGAGGATGGCGTCCATGTTGGCGGCGGTGCCCCACATGTGGACCGGGATGACCGCGCGGGTGCGGGGGCCGACCGCCTCCTCGAGGGCCTGCGGGTCGAGGGTGATGCTCTCGTCGATGTCAACGATCACGGGGATGGCGCCGGCTGCGAGGACGGCGGTGGCGGTCGCCATGTAGGTGTGGGCTGGGACGACGACTTCGTCGCCGGGGCCGATGCCGGCGGCGACGAGCGCGGCGGTCAGTGCGTAAGTGCCGCTGACGGTCATCGTGACGTGGGCGTCGGCGCTGCCTCCGCTGAGGTAGTCGGCGTAGCGAGCCTCGAAGCGGTCGCATTCGCCGCCGACGCCGTAGCGGAACAGGGCGCCCTCGCGGATCACGCGCGCGGCGGCTTCGGCCTCTGCTTCGCCCACGATGTACATCGGTGTCTCCCTCGCCTGCCGCCGCGACGCTCCGTCGGGGCGTCGCGATCTTCGAGGTCGCCCGTGCCGTTGTCTAGCCTGCGATCGGCGGCGCGGCTACGCTGCCGCGGTTCTGTCTTGACCCGTGTGTGCAGTCCTCGGAGGACTCAATGGCCCTCAATGTCTGCGTTCTCGGCACCGGCCGGATGGGGACGATCCACGCGGCGACGATTCACCGCCACCCGGACGCGCGCGTGACGGTGATCGGCGACATCGACCTCGGGCGGGCGCAGGCGGTGGCGGCGGAGTACGGCGCGGACGCGAGCGGCGATCCGCTGGCCGCGATCGCGGGCGATGGCGTCGACGCGGTGGTGATCGCGACGCCGACCGACAGCCATGTGCCGTACATCGAGGCGGCGGCGCGCGCTGGCAAGGCGATCTTCTGCGAGAAGCCGGTGGGCATCGAGCCGGCCGAGGTGCGGCGCGCCCTCGACACCGTCGCGGCGGCGGGGGTACCGCTGCAGATCGGCTTCCACCGGCGCTTCGACCCGAGCTTCCGCGAGGTGAAGGCGGCGATCGAGTCGGGGCAAGTGGGAGACGTGTTGCAGGTGATTCTGACCAGTCGCGACCCGGAGCCGCCGCCGGCGCAGTACATCCACGGCTCGGGCGGGCTGTTCCGGGACATGGCGATCCACGACTTCGACATGGCGCGGTGGTTGCTGGGCGACGAGCCGGTCGAGGTGTCGGCGTTCGGCAGCAATCTGATCGATCCGGCGATCGGCGAGGCGGGCGATATCGATACGGCGATGGCGATTCTGCGGACCGAGCGCGGGGTGCTGTGCCACATCAACTGCAGCCGCGTCGCGAGCTATGGCTACGACCAGCGGATCGAGGTGCTGGGCACCTCGGGGATGGCGCAGGCAGGGAACCGGACGCCGGCGAGCGTCGAGGTGGCGACGGGGGCGGGGATCTCCTCGAGCCTTCCGCACTACTGGTTCCCGGAGCGGTACACGGAGGCCTACGAGGCGGAGGTGGTCGACTGGGTCGAGTCGACCTCGGCGGGTCGGGCGCCGGCGGTGACGGGCGAGGACGGGTTGCGGGCGCAGCTGCTGGCGGCAGCGGCGACGGAGTCGCTGCTGACCGGCCAGCCCGTGGATCTTCGACCCTCTTAGGACGCTTCGCGGGGGGTTGGGGGCCTCGGTCGGTCGCTCGTCTCTGATCCTGGGTTGGGATCCCGGGGTTGAGGGTGATCTCAACCATGATCATCGTGCCGCACGTCTGTGTGCGGCACTTGGCTCGTCGCGGGTGGGTCGGGACGGGGTAGTTAGGAGCCGGAGCGAAGGGGCCACGAACCGTCGGATCTGGTCATGCGGGCGCTGGGGTCGGGGTCGTAGGGTGCGGGGCGTTGGAGGGGCGCCTCGTGACGACGACGACAGACACGATCGGCGGGATGGAGCGGGTGGAGGTGCGGCGGGCGCTGCATGTGTATGACGTGCCGCCTCGGTTCGCGACGCAGCATGTGAGTGTGTTGCTGCATGGGTTGGAGTCCTCGCGGTGGTTGCCGGTCTGGATGACGAAGGAGGAGGCGTTCGGGGTGCGGGCGGCGGCGACGGGGACGGCGTCGCCGTTCCCGACGGCGGAGCCGCCGCTGTGGTCGGTGGTGGAGGCGGCCGAGGGTGTCGTCGAGCGGGTGGTGGTGACCGAGGCGACGGTGTTCCAGTACGCGACGGAGATCGTGCTTCGGCTGGGTGCGGAGGAGACGGTGATTCCGTCGCCGCCGGCGAGCGCGCTGATGCTGGCGCTGCGCGCCGGTGCTCCGATTTTCGTGTCGGAGGAGGCGTTTGCGGGGTCGGGGGCGGCGCTCGCTGTGGTGACCGGGCGCGTTCGGGTCGCGGTGGATGGGCGAGCAACCTTGGAGCCGGAGGCTTCGTTCGGGCCCGATGAGGCGACGGCGATGCTGGCGATCGACGACGACGTGGTTCGGGATCTTGGGCTGGTGGACGGTGACCAGGTGAAGAGCCGGGTGGGGCTGTCGCTGGACGGCGGGGCGCCAGACGGTGGGTACCGAGTGGAGCGGCCGGGGGTGATCTCGGTCAGCGGCGAGGAGCCGGTGCTTCTTCATGACGTGGCTGCGGTGGGGACGCCGCTGCGGCTGGCGGTGCCGAACGGGTGGGTGCAGGTGACGGCGGGGGGCTACGTGCCTCGGCGGTCGACGTCGATGGAGGTGGCGCTGTGGGGTGGGTCGCTCGGCCGCACGGAGCTGCGGGCGTCGGAGGTTCCGGCGCGCATGGTCGAAGAGCTTGGAGGCGCGGTGGAGCGGCTCGATGACTCGGGGTTCGAGCTGGGTGACGGGTTCGAGGTGTCGCTGCGGATGCGGGCGCTGCGCGAAGTCGCGGTGCCGCCGGACGCGGGCGGGCTGATGGCGGGGGCGACGATTCCGGCGGGCGGGACGGCGCAGTTGATGATCGCGGTGCGGGCGGGGCACCCGGTGATGGCGTCGCTGTCGACGTTGGACTGGGACGAGTGGGGGGCGCTGACCTCGGTGCTGTCGCGTTCAACGCTGGTGGGTGGGGAGCCCGATCCGGGGGATCTGAGCGAGCGCGAGATCGAGGTGCTGCGGCACATCGCCGACGGCGAGACGAATCTGCAGATCGCGGGCCGGCTGGGGATCTCGGAACACACGGTGGCGAACCATGTGCGGAGCATTCTGATGAAGCTGGAGGCGGCGAACCGGACGCAGGCGGCGTCGTACGGGTTCGCTCGGGGGATTCTCGAGGGGGTGGCCGCGGCGCCGAGGTGATGTGACGGATCGCCCGGTGAGCGCCGGCGTGTCGGAGTGCCGACCGACCTGATCGCAGAGCCAAGCGATCGATGTATGAGGCTGGCTCGGAGTAGCTCTCGAGGTGCGGGGCGCGTGTGGTGGCGATGCCGGCGGTCGGTCGTTTCGCCCGGCGACTCCGGGAGTAACGTGAAAGTAAACGGGCAGTTCACGGACATGTCGACGACCGGGGTTAGAGTCGCCGCGAAGGGAGCATCGTATGCGCGCCATCTCACTCAGGGAGACGACCAGCGGGAACTTCGTTCGCGCCGGGATCGGTGGTGACAGCGTCCTCGGGGCGGTCAGCCAGGCGGTATCGGCGTGGGAGACGTTCGTCGTCGAGCCGCTGGGCGGCTCGAAGGTCGCTCTCAAGTCGTTGCAGAGTGGTCTGTTCGTCTCCGTCGGAACCGACTACTCCAATGAGCTACTGACCGCGACTGCTGCCGCCATCACCACGAGCGCCACGTTCGAGTGGATCCAGCCGTCGGCAAGCACCGTCAGTCTGCAGGCCTCCAACGGCCACTTCGTCGGATTGACCCCTTCCGGTCGGTTGCAGGCGGCGGCTGGGCCGGCCGTCGAGTTCGCGTTCGATCACTCGGCGTGGCGGCCGGCGAGCGGAGCCACGGAAGCGATCGGGGCCAGACGAGATCAACTTGGACCGCTTTCTCCGGCGGTGGTCGCCGCGCTGGAGGGGGCCAGCGATCCCTCGAGCCTCAACATCGACTGGGAGGCGTACGGGTTCCCGGCAACGCCGACGTTCTGCTACGCCCCGTCACCGGCGGGCAGCCCAGACGTCACGCGGGACCAGCTCGAGAACGCGCTGCAGACCAACTGCGACATCGTGTTGCTCAGAGGCGACAGCGGCGTTTACGAGATCAGTGACCTCGTGTCGATCGTCAATGAGCACGCGAGCCGGCGGTTGCATGTTCAAGGGCTGAACCAACCGGTGATCAAGCTGGTCCGGGAGTCCTCGACGGGTGCGCGCCTTGCGAACCCCAGTGCGGTGGTGCGGATCGGCGGCCAACACAACATCTCGGTCGCCGACGTCACGATCGATGGCGGACGCTACGAGCATGACGTCGCGGCGAGCATCGCGAACGTCACGGAGTTCAACTTCAATGCCGTGGGACCCGATCTCCTCGAGCGGCAGGCGGCCTATGTGACGAGCTTGACGGATCGGACTGCCCCGACCTACGAGTGCGCGGACAATCAAACCCAGCTTCGGACGGCCGGCCACCGGTTCGACGGGCAGACCGGGATCACGGTCAACGACTCGACTTCGGTCTTCCTCTCGGGCGTCACGGTGCGAGATGTGTGGGGTACCGGGTTCTCGGTCGGCTTCCAATCTTCATTCGTCACGCTCTACGACTGCATGAGCGTGCGGCATGGGCTGAACGGAATCTCGTGCAACTGGGCAGCGGGTGTTCTCGTCGAGTTCTGTGAGTCCCATGCGGTCGCTCGCGTGGCTTTCCGGGTCGAGCCGAACAAAGGAAATGTCACCGAACGGATCACCTACTACGGCTGTCTGTCGCGCGACGATGACTCGTTGTTAGCGCCGGAGTTGAGGCTATCTGCGGCCGATCTCATCGGCGGGACGCTTGATGACTGGTTGTCTCGCTGGTACGACCCGTTGGTTTCACCCGGCGACGTGCTGGTGACGGACGGGAACCAGAACCTCACCTTCGTGGGCACGATCTGTGAGGTGTTCGCCTCGCTCCAGGGTTTCGGTTCGGCACGCGACGTTTCGTACGTTGCGTGTCACGCCGTCAATCGCCACGCCGTCGGTTGGCTCCTCACGAGCACCGTGAGTTCGGTGCGGTTCATCGACAACACGCTCGAGACTTCGCGGTTCACCCATGGCGGGCTGCGAGGGACGAGGTCGATCGACTACAGCAAACGCGCCGACGAGGATCTCTACCTTCACGCAGGTGGGGAGCGCTCGGTGTTCGCTTTCGACGGGAACCGCGTGACACGGATTGCGGCGGGCGGACCGGAACGGCCCTACAGTCTCCTGTCGCCGCCGAAGCCCGCGAATACGTTCCTGGCGGTTGGCGGGTACGACGATGTGACGTTGCGCGGCTCGACGATCGAGCAAGCCGACGGCGGAATCGTCGTGCTCGATGCACGGGAGCTGCTGATCGAAGACTTCACGTTCATCTCGCAGGTGGTTCCGCAAGGGCACTGGTACCAGGAGCCGATCGTGCCTGCGGGCTCGAACTCGGACCTTCAGAACTGGGACCAGATCGTCGGCAGGCTGGCCTCTCCCTGTACGAACGGTCAGGGGTTGCTGTTCACGGGTGAGTGGAAGGAGCTGGGCGCGGACCGACGGCTGACGGGCGAGTTCTATGAGGGCGATTCTGTCCGGTTCGCGGGGATCAACTTCTTCGAGCTGAGCGGCGGACCGGCCGGGATCGAGGTGAACCTGGGCGAGTTGGAGCCTCACGGCGAGGTTCGATTCGACGGAGAGACGACGTTCATCGGACTGACCAACAGCCGGGTGCGGGCGCTGAGCACAGCTTGGTCGCAGCCGAATACGCCGGGTTTCCAGCCGACGTTCCTCTGAGTTCACTCGATCCGCCGGGCTCGGTTCGCGGCACGGGGCCTTCGCCCGCGCTCGGGTTGCTGCTCCGTGTTTAGCAGTGCGTCGTCGCGTCGAATGCGGCCGGTGCGCGGACGCTCCGACCTCGTGATGACGGGTGATGTCTTGCGCGGTGGTTTATCGGGAGGCCGGCGGGGGGATGGGGACGATGTCGATGCGGAGGGCGCGGGTGGTGGGGAGTGTGGCGACCTCGGTGGCGTCGACGTGGAGGGTGGTTGGCCAGAGGTTGCCGTGGTCGTCTTCGCAGCGGGGGAGGTCCCACCAGCGGGCGGCGGCGGGGAGGGCCACGGTGGTGACGCCTCGACAGGTGCCGGTGATGAGGGGGGTGCCGATCCAGCCGGCGCGGATGGCGTTGGGGTCGGTGATCTCCTGGAGGTGGCCGGTGTGGGGGGTGGCGAGGAACCATCGTGTTGGTTCGCGCTGCCATGCCCAGTAGGCGTCGTTGAAGGAGCCCTCGGCGGGTCCGGTTGGGGTGCGGAGGAAGGGGACGAGGATCTGGCTGCCGTCGGGCGACCAGTCGAGGTCGAAGTAGGAGCGGAGCGACCATCCGGGGACGGCGATTCGCATGCGCGGGGTGTCGGTGTCGACTTCGTAGATGACGAGTTCGCGGTACTGCTCGCCGCCGATGCCGTCGGTGCGGGGGCCGTCTGGCCAGAGCTCGAACTGCTCCGCGGCGCCGGCGATCCAGCGGCCGCCCGGAGCGATGACGTGCTGGCTGGGGACGTCGAGCCAGGTGAGGTCGCCGTCGGCGGTGATGCGGGCGACCGGAACGGGGCCGTGACCGTCCGGTAGCAGGACAGCGACGAGGGATTCGCCATCGATCCGCCACTCGCCGGGGACGAGACCGGTGCCGCCGATGGGCGGGCTTTCGATGGCGCCGGTGGCGGCGTTGACCAGGACGAGGCAGCCCTGCCCCTCGTCGCCACAGCGTTCGGGGCCGCCGGTGTGGCCGGCGAGCATGTCTCCGGACTGCGCGAGGACGGGGCCGTGCGGGCTTCCCCAGAAGTGGTTTGTGACGAGGCGTCGCTGTTCACCGGCGAGGCTGTAGGCGTAGACGCCGTTGTCCGGCGTGACTGGGGCGGGTGGGATCCGGCCGCGGTCGATGAGCACTTCCGCACCGGACAGGCCGAGCATGGTGTAGCGGGCTTCACGACCGTCGAGTTCGAACCGGCCGAGTTCGCGGCCAGCTCCGGCGTCGTAGGTGACGATGGCGGTGACGGGCCACGAGTGCCAGGGCGCGGCGGGGTCGCGGCGCTCTCGGACCTGGACGCTGAAGACGACGAGCGGGCCGATGGCGTCGACCGGCCAGCCGTCGGCGCGCAGTTCCGGCGGTGCGCCGGGCGGGGCGGTTTCCGATTCGATGATTGGGGGTGCGATGACGTAGTCGTCGATCTCGTCGGTGAAGTGCCAGCGGCCGGGGCGTTCGCAGGGGCGCTGGATTTCGACGAGTTCGGCGGCAGCCAGGGTGAATCTCCAGCGCTCGGCTGGTTCGACTGGCAGCGGGGAGAGGCCGGCTTCGGTGGGTTTGGGACGGGCCAGGTCGATGAGGATGCGGAGAGCGGGGGCGTCCTGGTGCGTGGCGTTGGTGACGGCGTAGAGCGAGCGGTCGCTCGAGCCGAGGAGCGCGGTCCATTCGGCCGCTGGTACGGGGCGGAGCGGGAGCTTGGATCCGTACCGCACGCATGTGGGGATGACGGCCGGCACCCGTTCGAAGGCGTCGCCGAGCGCCTGCGGGGATGCGGAGATGAGCTGTTCGATCAGTGCGTCGAGATGGGGGATGCCGGAGCGGCCTTCGGGCGCGACGGGGAGCGGGGCGGGGTCGAGTGCTGGCTCGGCGGTCGCGGTTGCGGGAGGCGCTTCGGAGGCTGGGATGGGTGTCGGGTCGAGGGGCTCCGGGGTGCCGTTGGCCTCGAGGGGTGGGGTGGCCTCGGG
>JANQNP010000026.1 GCA_028279505.1 Dehalococcoidia bacterium | reverse complement strand
CACCTCGTCGATCAAGCCGTACTCTTGCGCCTCGTCGGCCGACATGTAGAAGTCGCGGTCGGTGTCGCGCTCGATGCGCTCCATCGGCTGCTCCGTCGCATCGGCAAGGATCTGGCGGATCTTCTGGTTGTTGCGCATCAGCTCCTGGGCCTGGATCTGCACGTCCGTCGCCTGGCCGGATCCGCCACCAAGCGCCTGGTGCATGTGCACCGTCGCGTTCGGCAACGCGAACCGCTTGCCCTTCTGACCGGCGGCCAGCAGCACCGTCCCCATGGAGGCGGTGACACCGACGGCGATCGTGGAGACCTCGGAGCGGATCAAGTTCATGGTGTCGAACATCGCGAGACCGGCGTACACCATCCCACCCGGGGAGTGGATGTACATCGAGATGTCGCGGTCCGGGTCCTCTCGATCCAGGTACAGCAGCTGCGCCACGATGCTGTTCGCCACCTGGTCGTCGATCCCCGTTCCGAGGAAGACGATCCGCTCCTTCAGGAGCAGCGAGTAGATATCGTAGGCGCGCTCACCGCGTGCGCTCGTCTCTACGACCATCGGCACGATGTTCTCGGGCTTGAGGAACCCGGGAGAAAAGTCCTCCGGGCGTGGAGCTCGGTACGTCATATTCGATTCAGGCCTTCCCTGTGCGCTGATCGTCGGTCGATCGGCTCCAAATTCGCTAGGGGTCGTTGCTCGGTTCGCCATCGGCGGAACCGGGTTCGCTGACGGAATCGTCAGCACTCGTTTCGGGTGCTTCCGCCCCCGCCTCCGGGTCGCCCCCACTACGGCGCCGGCGACCGCGGCGACGGCCGCGCACGGCCTCGTCCCCGCCCTCGTCCTCCGCCTGCGTGGCGATCCCTTCGAGGTGTTCGAGCGTCAGCTGCGTCAGCAGCCGGTTCGAGATCGACGCGCGGCCCTCGGGCGTGTCGACGAGCCCGCGCACCGCGGTCATCTGCTCCTCCGGAGCGTCCTCGCCACCCGACATCCCGCGTACCAGCGTGTCGATCTCCTCGGTGACTCGGTCGTCGTCGACCTCGATCTCCGCCTCCGAGGCGAGCTCGCCCAGCACGAGGGCGCGTCGCACGTTGCTCTCGGCCGCGCCGCGCAGGCGCTCGCGCACCGCGTCGATCGTCTGGCCGGTGGCGTCCAGCCACTGCTGGAGCCCCTCCTCGGTGTGCGATGCGTGGTTCGACTCGACGTCGATCAGCCGGTCGATATCGCGCTCGACCATCACCTCGGGGAAGTCGACCGTCGCACCCGCGACCAGCAGGTCCACGATCTCGTTGTGGTAGTCATCGCGGATCGCCGACTCTTTCTGGGCATTGAGGTCGCTGTCGATCCGCTCCTTGAGCGCGTCCAGCGTCTCGAAGCCGTCATCCAGCGACACCGCGAACTCGTCGTCGACGTCCGGCAGGATCTCCTGCTTCACCTCATGGATCGTCACCACGTACGAGGCCTGCTTACCCGCGAGGTTCTCCGGGAGGTCCTCCTCCGGGAGCGTCGACTCGAACTCCTGAGGCCCGCCACGCTCGCGGCCGATCAGCGCCTCGGAGAATCCGGGCAGCAGGACCATCCCATCCTCGCGCAGCGCGAACTCCGCGTCGCTCTCCTCGTGTGGAGCGTCCTCGCCCTCGATGTCGACCTTCACGTCGGCGCGGACCGTGTCGCCCCACTCGATCGCGCGGTCGACCGGCTCGAGGACCGCGAACCGGCGGCGCAGCTCCGTCAGCGCGCCTTCGCGCTCCTCGTCGGTGACCTCCACCTCCGGCTTCGGCGCGCGGATCGACTCGTAGTCGCCCAGGTCGACCTCCGGACGCACCGGCACCGTCGCGCGCACAATCAGCGGCTCGGTCGAGGTCAGCTCGATCTCCGGCTGGTCGATCACCTCGATCGATTCGGCCTCGACGGCTTCCTGGTAGATGTCGGGGACGAGCTTGTCGAGCGCCTCCTGCAGGATCGCGCCCGACCCCACGTGTCGCTCCACGATGTTCCGCGGCGCTTTCCCCGGGCGGAACCCGGGGATCCGGACCTGCTGGGAGATGCGGTTCACGGCCTTGGACATCGCGCCGTCGAGTCGCTCCTGGTCCACCTCGATGTCGAGCTGGACGAGCGATCCCTCGAGTCGTTCTGTGGTCACACCCACGCGTACACCTTCAACCGTCGCGTCCGTGGAGACGCCCAAGAAACGCTAGAAAACTCCCGGATGACAGGTCTGAAACCAGTCTTCGAAGTATAGCATCGCCTGTCTGCGCCCACCCTTAGGGGAGCCCGTCGTTGCTGGCTAGCGACCCGCGATCGCGTCGTTCAGCGCATCCCCCAGTAGCGCGAAACCCAGCAGCAACATCGTGATCGCGACCCCCGGCACCAGCAGCAGGTTCGGGTGCGCTTGGAACGTCCGCGCCCCCGACCCCTCGAACAGCATCGCGCCAAACGAGGGCGCCGGCGGCTGGATCCCCACCCCGAACCACGACAGCACCAGCTCCGACCCGGCGACCGACCCGAGCGTCGCGGAGATCTGCAGCACGACGAGGAAGGAGATGTTCGGCAGCACATGCCGGATGATCACCCGCCGCTGGCTCGCGCCCAGCGCCTCCGCCGCCATGATGAACTCGCGCTCCCGCAGCTGGAGCACCTGCGCGCGGATGATCCGCGCCGTCCCCACCCAGAAGAACAGCGACAGCGCCAAGAACACCGTGATGTACGACGCGAACCCGGACGACACGAGCCCGGTCAGCGGCGTGTTCTCCTCGATCGATCTGACCGCATCGACCACCCGAGGCGAGAGCGACGCGTTGATCAAGATCAACATCAGCAAACCCGGCAACGAGGAGAACACCTCCCCCACGCGCATGATCGCGTTGTCGACCCAGCCACCTCGGTACCCCGCCAGAAGCCCGAGCCCGTTCCCGAGGAGCAGCGACCCGCTCAGCACGACCGCCGCTGTGATGATCAGCGTCGTGCGCGCCGAGTACATCGCCCGGCTCAGCAAATCGCGCCCCAGCCGGTCGGTGCCCAGCCAGTGGTCGGCGCTGATCCCCTCCAGCCCCCGATCGAGGTTCTGCTCCGTGTACGAATACGGCGCCAGCACCGAGGCGAAGAGACCCGCTCCGTAGATCACGATGATCACGACCAGCGAGATCATCGCCAGCTTCTTACGCCGAAGCCGCTCCCAGACCAGCGACCACTCGCTGCGCCCCTCGAGCGCGCCGAACCCCGCCGGAGCCTGCGCCGCCTGGGTCGCCATCAGCGACTCGCCCCCACCCGGATCCGCGGATCGATGAACCCATAGACGATGTCGATCACCAGGTTCATCACCACGAACGCCGTCGCGAAGATCGCCGTCGTCGCCAGGATCACGTCGTAGTCACGACTCCCCACCGCCTGGAACACGAACCGTCCGATGCCGGGAATCCCCAGCAACGTCTCCACGAAGAACGCCCCCTCGAGGACCCCGGCCAGCGCGAACCCGATCACGGTGACCAGCGGCAGCAGCGAGTTCGGAAGCACGTGCCGGAACGTCACCCGCCCCTCGGAGAGCCCCTTCGCGCGCGCAGTGCGGACGTAGTCCTCCTTCTGCACCTCCAACGCCGTGATCCGCGTCAGCCGCGCCACCCCGGCGAAACCGGGCAGCGTGAAGGCCACCAGCGGGATATAGAGGTGTGGATCCGGAATCGGCACAGCGATCACTCCACCGATCCACCAGATGTCGAACAGCCCGTCCCAGCCGCCCACCGGCAACCAGTCGAGCTGCGTCGCAAACAGCCACAGCAGCGGCGGGATCACCACCAACACCGGAATCGCCTGCAGGAACAGCAACGTGCTGATCACGAACGGATCGACCCACGTCCCGTTCGCCCGCGCCGCCAGCAACCCGAGCGGGATCCCGAGTCCGAAGATCGTGATGATTGCGATGATCCCGAGCTGCGCCGAGATCCACATCTTCGGCAGCAGGATCTCGGTGACCGTGAACCCCTGCTGCTGGATCGACTCGCCGAAGTCGCCGCGAACCGCGTCGAACAGCCACGTCTGATACTGCTCGAACACGTTCCCATCGAGGCCGCGGTCAGCGCGGATCTGCTCCAGCACCTCGTCGTCGCGAATCTGCCCCGCCACCACCAGCAGCGGATCGCCGGGCCCGAAACGTGCGATCGCGAACGTGAAGAAGGTGACGATCACGAGGATGATCGGCAACCACAGCAGTCGGCGAATGATGTACGCGGTCATCGGTCAGCGTCGTCCCGAGGGCGCTCCTAGCGGTTCACCTCGACGAAGCGTAGCCGCGGAATCACCATCTCGGGCTCAAACCAGCCTTCGACTGCCTCATTGACCACCACGTGCGCCTGCGAGAAGTACAGCGGCAGCCACGCGGCGTCCTGGACGATCAGCTGCTCGACCTCCCGGTACAGGTCCAGACGGACCTCGGAGTCGAGCTCCGTCCGCGCCTCCTCGAGCAAGGCGTCCACCTGCGGGTTCTCGTAGCTGAGGTCGTTCAGCTCCGAGGTCGAGTGGAACTTGAGGTCCAGAATATCCTCGGGGTCTGGGTAGTCCATGATCCAGCCGCCGTTGAACATCTGCAGCTCGCCCGCGTCCTGCTCCGCGAGGAAGGTCGCGAAGTCCGTCTGCCGGATCTCGATCTCCAACCCGAGTTCGGTCCGCCACTGCTCCAGGAACGCCTGCGTGTCGATCGCCGCCTCGGCGCCGCCACCAACCTCGGTGATCACCATCGGCAGCGGCCCGTCCTCGCCGACCAACCGGCCGTCCTGGACCTCGTACTTCGAGGCCGCCAGCGCCTCACGTGCCGCGTCCGGGTCGAAGGGGAAGGTCTTGTCATCCGGAGTGAAGCCGGGCAGCCCGGGCGCGAGAATCCCCGTCGCCGGCACGAGCATGTTGTTGAACGTCACCTCGGCGATCTTGGCTCGGTCGATCGCCAGCCCGAGGGCGCGCCGCACGTTCACGTCGTCGAACGGCGGCTCATCTGTCGTGAACGCGAGGTACGACACGCTGAACTGCGGCCACGAGCTGTACAGCGGGCCGATGTCGCTCGACGGGTCGCGCGCGCGGTCGATGTCGTTGATCGAGATCGACGCCACGTCCAGGTCGTCGTTCTCGAACCGCGTCAGCGCGGACCCACCCGCGAGGGTGTACAGCACCTCCGCCAGCGGCGGCTCACCGAGGTAGAACCGCTCGTTCGACTCCAGCACGATCCGTTCGCCGAGCCGCCACTCCTGCAGCTTGTACGGCCCGGTCCCGTTCGGCTTCCTCGTCCAGTTGCGCGGGTTCGACTCGATCTGCTGCTGGTCGACGACGAACGCCGTCGGGTACGTCAGCTTCGCCAGGAAGAACGGCTTCGGCGCATCGAGGGTGAACCGGATCGTCCGCTCGTCGATCACCTCGACGCCACTCACGTCGTCCGCAAGACCGGCAATGTGCTCGCGCGCGCCGACGATGTCCCCGAGGAACGCCCGCGCCACCGTCGACTGCAGCTCCCGCGAGGTCGCGCGGTTGATCGAGTACGCCACGTCGTCCGCGGTCACGCGCCGACCGGTGTGGAAGAAGATGTCCTCGCGCAGCGTGAAGGTGTAGACCGTCCCATCCGCGCTCACGTCCCACGCCTCGGCGAGGTCCGGTTGCAGGTTGAGGTCACGGTCGATCGTGACCAGCCCGGAGAAGATCTCGACGATGTACTCCGCCGAGGTCGCGTCGGTCGTGAGGTGCGGATCGAGCGTCACCGGGTCGGATGAGGCCAGCCGCAGCCGGCCCGTCGCGCTGCTTCCACCGTCACCATCGCCGCTGTTCCCCGAGCCGGTCCTGACGCCCGTCGGCCCGCCGTTGTCGTCGCTGCCCGAGAGAAGCAACACGGCCGAAAGACCGCCCACCGCCAGCACGAGGACGGCAAGCACGCTCAACAGGATCGCGAGTAGACGATTCTGACCGCTCATCCATCGGCTCCACTCATACGTGCGTGAGGACGCCAATCGGTGGGGGACGCTGACGCGAATCAGGACGGCAAGCATAGCCTACCGCCCGTTGCCCCTCGGTACGTAATCAGGATCGCGGTGGATCGCTCGGCCGCGCCTCGGGGCAGCTAGTACTCGCCTGCTCGGTCCTCAAACCCGCGCCCGTCGTGGCGCGCCGCCGTCCGAGGGCTAGTCGTCATCCTCGAGGCCCTCGCGAACGTCTCGCGCCGTCGCCGCGAGCGTCTCACGCGCGCTGGCCGAGAGATCCACGTGCACCTCGCCGAGCTGGTCGGCGGCCACCGGCGCCGGCGCGCCCGTCACCATGTCGACCGCCGACTTCGTCTTCGGGAACGCGATCACCTCGCGGATGTCCGTCTCGCCCGCGAACAGCGCCACCGTCCGGTCGAGGCCCCACGCGATCCCGCCGTGCGGCGGCGCGCCGTACTCGAAGGCGTCGAGCATGTGTGCGAACTGCTCGTGCGCATCCTCTGGCGACAGCCCCAGCAGCGACATGACCTCTTGCTGCATCTCGCGCCGGTGCATCCGCACCGAGCCGCCGCCGATCTCCTGGCCGTTACAGATCACGTCGTACGCGCGCGCCCGCACCTTGCCCGGGTCGCTGGCCAGCAGCTCACGATCCTCATCCATCGGCGAGGTGAACAGATGGTGCACCGCGGACCAGCGCTCGGCTTCGTCGTCCCACTCCAGCAGCGGAAACTCCGTGATCCAGAGGAAGGCCAGCCGGTCGGGGTCCGCGAGCCCGCGCTCCGTGGCCACGTGCCGGCGCAACACATCGAGGACGCGCGACGTCACCTCGTCCTGGTCGGCCGCGATCAGCAGCATGTCGCCACGCGACGCGCCGCACGCGCGGCCCAGCTCCGCCAGCGCCTCCGCGTCGAAGAACCGTCCCACCGGCGACTTCACATCGTCGTCGACCAGCCCGTCCAGCGGACCCTCGCCGGTGAACTGAGCCCACACGAGGCCCCTCGCGCCCGCCTCCTTCGCCATCTCGACCAGCCGGTCGACGTCGCGCCTCGAGGTGTCGGCACCGCCCGGCACCGCGATCGCCCGGACCCGCCCCCCAGCCTCGATCGCGCCGCTGAACACCTTGAACTCCGTGTCGCGCACGTAGTTCGTCAGGTCGTGCAGCTCCACCGCGTAGCGGATGTCCGGCTTGTCGCTGCCGTAGCGCTCGTCAGCCTCGGCGTGCGTCATCCGAGGGAACGGCACGTCCACCCGCTTCTCCGGCATGAACGCCGCCGCCAGCTCGATCAACAGCTCCTCGTTGAGCCGCATCACGTCGTCTTCCTCGACGAATGCCATCTCCACGTCGAGCTGCGTGAACTCAGGCTGGCGGTCCATCCGCAGGTCTTCGTCGCGGTAGCAGCGCGCGATCTGGAAGTAGCGGTCCACGCCGCCCACCATCAGCATCTGCTTCCACTGCTGCGGCGACTGCGGCAACGCGTAGAAGCTCCCCGGATGCACTCGGCTCGGCACCAGGTAATCGCGCGCACCCTCCGGCGAGGCGAGCCCCAGCACCGGCGTCTCCACCTCCACGAATCCGCGCGCGTCGTGGAAGTCGCGGATGTGCTTCACCACCTGGTGGCGCAGCCGCATGTTCCGCGCCATCCGCTCCCGCCGCAGGTCCAGGTAGCGGTAGCGCAGCCGCGTCTGGTCGCCGACGTTCGCCTCCTGGTTCACCGGAAACGGCGGCGTCCTCGAGGGGTTCAGCACCTCGGCAGCGCTCGCCTGCACCTCGATCGCCCCGGTCGCCAGCTCGGCGTTCTCCGTGCCGTCACGGCGCCGCTGCACCTCGCCCTGCACCTGCAGCACGTATTCGTCCCGCACATCCGAGGCCACTGCCGTCGCCTCCGGCGCGTGCTCCGGGTGGAACACCACCTGCGTCAGCCCGGTCGAATCCCGCAGATCGACGAACACCAACCCACCGTGATCGCGTCGTCGGTGCACCCAGCCGGAGAGCGTCACCTGCTCCCCGGCGTGCTCCGCACGCAGCTCGCCACAGTCGCGGGTCTTCAGCACGTCGATCGCCCTCGCTCGCAGTCCTCGGAACCAGCGCACCCCTCGAGGGCCCGCGCCGTGCGACGAAGTGTCGCACGCACCGCAGGGTGCTTCTAGGCGGAATGCCCTACGAACGTCCGGGAGCGGTGTTGAGCGCCAGCCACTGCCCTCCGCCGCCCCAGTTCATGTCGAACAGACCCACATGCGGTGAGGCAGCGAGCAACGGGAGATCGAACCACCCGCCGGCTTCGCCCAGCTCGAGGATTGACACCGGCACTCCGCGCAGCCGGCTATGCGCGAGCGTCGACGTGGCGGCATTCCACGCGAGCGTGTCGTACGGCTGCCGATCATCGAGGACCGCACGCAGCTCACCGCTCGCGATCTCGAGCAACCAAAGAGTCCCGTCCCCGCCGACGAAGAGTTCAGTTGCGTTCCGCCATTGCCATGACCACACATTCTCCAGCGGTGGCAGTACCAGCCATTCGTTGTCGCGGTCCGGCGGCGGCACGTCGCCGCGCAGCGGCTCGACGTCGAAGATCGCTGCGAGCGACGGCTGGCCCAGCGAACCGAAGACGGTCACCGCCAGGTAGCGCCCGTCCGGCGACCAATCCACGCTCCCGTAATCCGCGGGGCCACCGACCACCACCCGCCGATCGCGCTCGAAGTCGTAGACCAGCAGTTCCGAGCGCTCCGCCACCATCGCCACCCGCCCGCCATCCGCACTCTCGGCCCACTGCCGCACGTGCCCGGCCAGCTCCTCCCCGAGCCCCCCGTCCCCACGCCGCAAGGTTCGTTGGCCGTTCTGCACGATCATCGAGGTGTACCCGGCCGTGCTACTCCACCACGTCTGCTCGACATCAATCGACGCCGAGGTGCCGCGCCGAATCGTCCGCACCAGCGTCAGCGTCGCCGTCTCGAGGTCGAGCGTGTACTCGCCGTCGGGCGCCTGCCGGCCATCGAAACTTAACGGCTCGGAGAACGTGACACGCACCGTCGTCGGGTCGTCCCAGACCGCCTCGAACAGCTCGGTCCGCACGTTCGCGACCACCGGCAGCGCCACCACCTCGAGTGGCTCGAGGCGGACGACGACGCTCGTCGCCCCGGGGATCTCGAGGTCGGCTGTTAGCGCGATGCCGATCGGTCGCCCGCCAGTCAATCCTGGCGCGAGATAGAGGTCTCGCACCCCCTCGATGAGTAGCAGCTGATCCTCGGAGCGGTCCCAGACGAACGCGCCGCCCTCGCGGTCAAGCTGATCCCGAGGTGGCAGCACCGTCCCGGCATCGACAACCGACAGAGTGGCCTCGGCGTACGGCTCCAGCGCCAGCTCGATCGACTCCCCCACCTCCCATGGACCGGGCGGCGAAGGCGAACGCGCCGAAGGAGGAGCAGTCGGTGTCGGCGCGGCGGTGCCGGTCGGCTCCGGCGTTGCCGGCGTGGGCGCTCCGTCGCCGGTACAGGCGGCGAGCGCTAACACGGCAAGCAATAGGGCGATCGAGGTCAACCTCAGCCGGCGCACGGCTCGGGCCGCTACGACCGGAACGATCTGGAGTTGAATGCTCACCCCCGCCTAACGACCGCGGCCACCGCAGCGTTCCGCCGGGGGGCGGGCCGTCAGTCGTTCATGAACCCGCGGTCCGGCGTTAGCTTGAGGATTACGCGATTGTTCCCGTCCAGCTCGGCCGTCAGCTCCTCGTCGCTCACCTCGACCGGGCGACCCATCCGGGCGCGGATCCGCTTCGTCCCGGCGTTCCGCGCCTCGGTCTCCGTCACGCCCTCGACGGTCCCGTAGACGATCAGCTGCTTGCGCCCGTCGGGCACGAGGAGTGCCACCTGCGGCTGGCGCATCGCGTTCTTCCACTTGGCGCGGTCGCTCGTCACCGAGATCACCACGTCCTTGCCGTCGTAGTCGTAGATGATCATTGAGAGCTGCGGCGACCCGTCACGGCGGCCCGTGCCAAGCACGCCCATGTTGTGGTCGCGGAGGTACTGGTCCTGATCGGCGCTCAACGGCATCGAGTCTCGCTCCTTTGCTTCGGGCCGCCATCCTACGAGGACCGCCGCCGTCCGAGGCGAATCGAGGCCGATTTCGCCCGCCGCTTGCTAGCCTGATCCGATGACGACCGCTCCCGAGGCTGCAACGCCGACCGACACCTCCGAGGGCTCCGCGCCCGGCCTCGGGCTCTACCTGCACATCCCCTTCTGCTCCGCGAAGTGCGGCTACTGCGACTTCAACTCCTACGAGCACCTCGACCACCTCGTGCCCGACTACACGCCCGCCCTCGTCAACGAGATCGCCCTCTGGGCGCCGGCGGCACAGCGCAGCCAGGTCACCTCCGTATTCTTCGGCGGCGGCACCCCCTCCCTCACCTCGCTCGAAGACCTCGAGGCCATCACCACCGCGGTCCGCGAGCGGTTCAACGTCGCGCCCGAGGCCGAGTGGACCCTCGAGGCCAACCCGACCGAGCTCACGGCGGAGCACCTCGCGGGCATGCGCGCCCTCGGCATCAACCGGCTCTCGATGGGCGTGCAGTCGATGCACGCCGACGAGTTGGAGCTGCTCGACCGCCAGCACACCCCGGAACGCGTCGTCGAGGCGGTGACCGCCGCCCGCGCGGCCGGCTACGAAAACCTGAACCTCGACCTCATCTTCGGGCTGATCAACCACAGCGAGGCCCGCTGGCGCGACACCCTCGAGCAGGTGCTCGCCCTGGAGCCGGAGCATCTCTCCTGCTACGCGCTGACCGTCGAGCCGGAGACCGCGCTCTACTACCGCGTCCAGAAGGGCATGCTGCCCGAGCCCGACCCCGACCTCGCCGCCGCGCAGTACGAGTGGACGCGCGAACGCCTCGCCTCCGCCGGCTACGAGCACTACGAGATCTCGAACTGGGCGAAGCCCGGCCGCCGCTGCGAGCACAACCTGATCTACTGGCGCGCCGAGCCTTACCTCGGCATGGGCGCGGGCGCCCACTCCTTCTTCGTTGGCCAGCGGTTCGCCAACGTCGACGCGCCCAATCGCTACGTCGACGCGATCAACGCCAGCGTCGAGCAGCGCGCCGCCGAGGGCCGCGGCACCATGCAGCAGATCGCCGGCGGCGAAACGCCCGACGAGGCGACCAACCGCGCCGACACCGCCATCCTCGGCCTGCGACTCCTCGAGGGCATCGACGAAGCCGCCTTCGAGACGCGCTACGGCGTCACCCTCGAGCAGGAGTTCGGCCCCGCACTGCAGCGGCACCTCGCCCTCGGCCTGATCGAGCGAGCCGCCGGCCGCGTCCGCCTCACCGACCGCGGCCTCCTCCTCTCCAACGAGGTCTTCATCGACCTCTTGCCCGATCCCCCCGACGATCCCCCGACGGACGGGTAGGCGATGGCGATCGAGGTCTTTCGCTGCAACGCGTGCGGTCGCGAAGTCCTCGTCCGCCAGCCTGGCCCGCTCTCCGAGGACGAAATCGCCCGCCGCGTGAAAGAGGAGTTCGAGCCGGCCCGACCCGGCCCGAAGGGCCGCCCCGACTTCAGTTCACGCCTGCGCGACGACATCTGGGTCGGCGTCTCCGGCACCCGCGAGCCCGTCCCGCGAGCCGAACTCCCCGAGGCCTGCCCCGCCTGCGCCCGCACCGACTGGGCCTCCATGCGCGTCCTCGAGTGACGCCACGACCGGCCAGAAAATGACGCCCGCGGATCCGCACGACGAACTGGTAGCAGCGCTGCGCGCGAGCGGGAACGCGGTCCTCGGCGCCCGCGTCGCCGAAGATCGCGGATCGAAGCTCGACTACCTCGGCGTCCGCATGCCGGCGCTGCGCAAGGTCGCCCGAGGTCCCCTCACGTTCACCAGCGCCCCACCGGACGAGGTGCTCACCACCTGGGACCGGCTCTGGCACGAGACCCCCTACGGCGAGGTCCTCTTCGCGGCACTCGAGTACTACCTGCCGATCGCCCGGAAGGATGCTGGACCGGACCTCTGGCCCGTGATCAGCCGCTGGGTCGATCGCGTCGACAACTGGGCCCACGCCGACGCCCTGAGCAATCTCTACTCGCACGTCCTCCATCACCACCACGACGACGTCTACCCGACGCTGCTCGAGTGGAACGCGGCCGAGGAAGAATGGCTCCGTCGGATCTCACTCGTCAGCCTGATCCACTACTCCGGGAAGAACGCCGTCTTCCTCAACGCGGGCGAGATGCTCCCGCTCGTCGCTAACTGCCTCGACGACGAGCGCTACTACGTCCAGAAGGCCGTCGGTTGGGTCCTCCGGGAGCTGACGCAGGCCGATCCCGAAGCCGCGAGCACCTTCCTCGAAGAGCACCTCGACGCCTTCGGCACCATCGCATTCGCCCGCGCGATCGAACGGCACAGCCCCGAGGAACGGCGCGCCCTCCGCAGCCAACGCAGCCGGTGACCAGCGTCTCCTGCTCCTGGCGTGAACGCGTGACGTTCCGCAGGTGTTCGTCGCATCCACCGCTGCTACGATCCGCGCCGCGAATCAAACGGCAGTAGAAAACAGCATGCGAAACACACGCGGCGACACGGCCGCGAACGAGGGGATCCCCATGGCAAATCGACTTGAAGGCAAGGTCGCGATCGTCACCGGCGCCGGCCGCGGCATCGGACGTGGCGAGGCGCTGGCGCTGGCCGCCGAGGGCGCCTCGGTCCTGGTCAACGACCTCGGAGGCGCCACCAGCGGCGAGGGCTCCGACCAGACCCCTGCGCAAGAGGTCGTCAACGAGATCGAGCAGATGGGCGGCAAGGCCGTCGCCAACTACGCCGACGTCTCCGACTTCGACGCCTGCGGCGAGATGGTCAAGCAGGCGATGGACGAGCTCGGCGGGCTCGACATCCTCGTCAACAACGCCGGCATCCTCCGCGACCGCATGGTCTTCAACATGACCAAGGAAGAGTGGGACATCGTCATCGCCGTCCACCTCACGGGGACGTTCAACACGATCAAGCACGCGGCGGTGATCATGCGGCAGCAGCGCTCCGGCCGGATCATCAACACCAGCTCCAGCTCGGGCCTCGGCAACGCCGGTCAGGCGAACTACTCCGCCGCCAAAGAGGGCATCGTCGGCATCACCCGCACCGTCGCCCGCGACCTCGGGCGCTACGGCGTCACCTGCAACGCGATCCGGCCCACGGCGGCCACCCGCCTCACCCTGTCCCCCGAGATGGAAGCGGCCGCTCGCGCTGCCGAGGCACGCGGCGAGACCCGCGCGGGCGGCGGCCTCGCCGCCCTCGACCCGAACGCCATCGGCGCGCTCATCGCCTACCTCGCTTCGGACGAGGCGCAGAACGTGAACGGTCGCGACTTCATGATCCGCGGTGGTGAGGTCGGCCTCTACACCATCCCGGAGGTCGAGGCCCGCACGTTCTCGAAGGGCGACATCTGGACGAACGACGACATGTTCGAGTCGTTCCCGAAGACCCTCGGCCAGCTCCTGACCAACGAGTTCGGGCCGAAAGAAGACGGCTAGCTAGCCGGCAGCGCTCCCACGGCCGGCCGCCGGGTCGGCCGTGGCCGCTCGCGGCTCCGAGGTCGCCTGCACCTCGGCCGCCTCGTCGTTGGTGTCCGTCCCCGCGTCCCGGCCCTCGAACGAGGGCCTCGTGAAGAACGCCAGCACGAGGGCGATCGTCGCGAACGCCGTCACGAGCAGGTAGGCCACCCGCCACCCATCGACGAACGCCGCCCCGGCGCCCGCCGTCTCCTCGATCTCGCTCAGCGGGATGTCGAACCCGGACGCCGCCATCACCGCCACGACCACCGCCGAGGCCAGCGCCTGCCCGGTTACGTTCCCGACGTTCCGCACGAGGTTGGTGAGTGCGCCGACCACCCCGAAGTTCGACGCCGGGACCGAGCCCATGATCACCGCGTTGTTCGGGACGTTCCACAGCCCCATCCCAAGCCCGTTCACGAACAAGATCACCAGCACCACCCACATCGGCGTCGTCGCCCCGACGAACACCATCGCCAGCGCCGTGCCCAGCAGCACCGCGAAGCCGAATACCGCGAACGGCCGCGACCCGAACCGATCCGAGAGCCGCCCTGAGCCCTGCGCCGCCAGCGCCATCCCGAGCGAGATCAGGAACAGCGCCCCGCCCGTCGCGCCCTCGCTGAGCCCGCGCAGGCTGAGCAGGTAGATCGGCGCGAGGAACCGCGTCGCCGTCGCCCCGAGGAACCCGAAGAAGCGCGCCGCCACCGCCATGCTCAACACGCCGCTCTGGAACAACCGCAGCTCCAGCATCGGCGCCGCGTTGCGCAGCTCCCAGCGAGCGAACAGCGCCAGCAGCACCACCACCGCCACCCCGCTGCCGAGGATCGTGGGCGACAACCAGTCGAGGCCCAACGGGTTGTTCATCGTGATCACGAGCAGCACGATCGCGACCGCCGACAGCACAGCCCCGCCCCAGTCGAACGGCGGCCGTTCGGGCGCCTCGTACTGGTTCAGCCACCGGTCATCGAGGATGAAGTACCCGGCGACGAACGCGATGGCGATCGGCACCGTGATCATCCAGAACAGCGCCTGCCACGGCAGGAACTGCAGAATCAGCCCGGCGAAGATCGGCCCGGAGGCGCCGCCGACCGCGACCGCCGTCGTCTGACTGCCGATCGCGTTCCCGCGCTCGCTCGCCGGGAAGACGGAGATCACCATCGCGGTGCCGACGGATTGACCCATCGCGTTGCCGATCGCCATCACGACACGCGCCGCGATCAGCAAGCCAAACGTCGGTGAGAGCGCCACGAGGACGGCGCCACCGCCGAAGAAGACCAGTCCGGTGAGATGCACGCGGCGACGGCCGATCATGTCCGCGAGCCGGCCCATCGGCATCATCAGCGCGCTGATCGTCAGCGCCTGCGCCACCACCACCCACGTCACCGCGCGCAGCGTGATCCCGAACTCGTCGGCGATCGAGGACAGCGCGACGAACACCATCGACATGCTCGCCACCTGGGTGAAGAACGAGACGCCGATCGCCGTGAACGCCCACCACTTGTAGTTGTCGCCCCGGTTCCACGGCAGCCGTGAGCTGGGTGCCGCTGGCGGAACGCCGTTTGCGCTCAACGCGAGCCGCCCGTGAGGTCGCTGGGGACGCGCGTCGGGATCGAGGGCATCTCGCGAGCATAGGCCCCACCGCCGTGAGGCGCACGAAAATCTACAGTGCCACCCGACCGTCAGGGGCCGCGCTACCCTGCGCTCCGTGCAGCAACCCACCAACCAGCCAGCAGACCACTTCGGCGCCGACGTCGCCCCGACTTACGACGAGAATGCCGCCGCCATGTTCGAGGCCGGCGCGATCGACCCGGTCGTCGACCTCCTCGCCGAACTAGCCGGCGACGGTCGCGCCCTCGAGCTGGGCATCGGCACCGGCCGCATCGCCCTTCCGCTCGCCGCCCGAGGCGTCCCGGTCGCCGGCATCGAGCTCTCCGAGGCGATGGTCGACCAGCTCCGCGCGAAGCCCGGCGGCGCCGACATCCCCATCACCATCGGCGACTTCGCCACCGCCGAGGTGGACGGCACCTTCCGCACCGCCTACCTCGTGTTCAACACCATCATGAACCTGACCTCGCAGGCCACTCAGGTCGCCTGCTTCCGCAACGTCGCCACCCACCTCGAGCCCGGCGGCACCTTCCTGATCGAGGTCATGACGCCGCGCCTGCAGTCCCTCCCGTCTGGCGAGACGATGCAGGTCTTCGACGCCTCCGAGGACCACTGGGGCGTCGACGAGGTCGACGTCGCCACCCAGCGCTCCGTCTCGCACCACTTCCGCAAGATCGACGGCACGTTCGAGCTGAGGTCGATGCCGTTCCGCTACGTCTGGCCCTCGGAACTCGACCTGATGGCACAGCTCGCCGGCATGACCCTCCGTGACCGCTGGGGCGGCTGGCACCGCGAGCCGTTCACCAGCGAGAGCCGCCAGCACGTCTCGGTCTGGGAGAAGCCGGCCGGTTAGCCGGCCCGGCTCAGACGATCAGCCGGCGCCGCATCAGCGCGAGCGCCGCGCGATAGAAGACCCACGCGCCAACGGCGAGCCAGGCGACGTCAATCAGCAGCTCCGGCCGCAGATCCCCGGTCAGCACGGCCCGGTTCAGCTCCACCGAATGCACGAGCGGCATGAACCAGGCGACCCGCTGCGCCCAGTCCGGCAGGTTCTCCAGCGGGAAGAACCCGCCGGACAACCAGAACATCGGCATCACCACCACGTTGAATAGGTAGCCGAAGTGCGTCATCGCGCGTGCCAGCGACGCAAACGACATCGCCAGCGCACTGAACATGAACCCCTGTAGCACTGCGATCGGCAGCACGAGGATCGCCCACGGCGACCGCACTGCCTCAGTCCACGGCCCGAGGATCAACAACACCACCAGGATGTACGTCGCGTTGAGGGCCGACCGCGTCGTCCCCCACAGGATCTCGCCCGTGATCAGGTCGTCGACGCTCGCCGGCGTCGTGAGCACGGCCTCGTAGGTGCGATGGGTCTCGAGGCGCATGAACGCCCCCCACCCGCACTCGAAGATCGCCGCGAACATCGGGAACATCGCCAGCAACCCGGGCGCGAGGAACTGGATGTACTCCTCGCCGCTGTCCAGCTCGACGAACCGCCCGAGGCCAAACCCCATCGCGAGGATCACGATCCACGGCTCGAGACCGATCCCCAGCGACTCGGTACGCCACACGCGCCGGAACACGTCGAAGTTCCGCTGCCAAACGTGCACCGCCCCGTTCGAGACGTCCGGCGCGCCGATCAGCATCGTCACTCCAGCAGCTCCCGTCCCGTCAGCCTGAGAAACACATCCTCGAGGTTCGCGGGCCGCAGCAACCCGCGGAAGTGATCGCCCACCCGCGTCGCCACCGGTGACAGCGCCGCCTGCTCGCCGAAGAGGTACGCCACATCTCCGTACGCCTCGACCGCCACCTCACCGCCCGCCGCCGCGACGAGCGGTTCTCGCTCGCTCGCGGGCATCCGCAACTCGAGCACGGACTCGCCTGCGTGCTCCTGCACCAGCTCCCGAGGGCTCCCCTCCGCGAGGATCGACCCTCGATGCATCACGACGATCCGGTCGCACAGCTGCGCTGCCTCGTCCATGTAGTGCGTCGTCAGCAGCTGCGTCACTCCCCGCTCCCGCAGCCGCCGGAGCTGCTCCCACACGAGGTGCCGCGCCTGCGGGTCGAGCCCCACCGTCGGCTCGTCCAGCACGAGGAGCTGCGGCTGATGGATCAGCGCTCGCGCGATCAGCAGCCGGCGCCGCATCCCGCCCGAGAGCGTGTTGACCGGCTCCTTCGCCTTCCCATCGAGCTCGAAGAACTCGAGCTGCTCGTCGACCCGCTCACGGATCTCGGCGCCCGACAGCCCGAAGTAGCGCGCGTACACCTCGAGGTTCTTCCGCGTCGGCAGATCCGGGTCAAGGTTCTCGTCCTGTGGCACCACCCCGATCCGCGACTTCACCAACCGCGGTTCCTCGGTGACGTCGTGCCCGGTCACCAGCAGCCGGCCCCCGCCCACTGGCGAGGCGCAGGTGATCATCCGGATCGTGGTCGTCTTGCCAGCGCCGTTCGGCCCCAGCAGCCCGAAACACTCCCCGTCGTGCACCACGAACGACACACCGTCGACCGCCACGGTGCTCCCGAACTCCTTCCGGAGCTCCACAGCGTCGACCGCAAACCGACCCACCTGCGTACCTCCGCGTTGCGACGAGGCGCGTCGCAGCGCCGCTGAAACATGGCTCCGGATCTCGGGCAACCTCGCGGACGGCTACTGGTGGCCGGCTCGGGGCGCGAGGGCCGCGAGTATACGACTCACGCTCTCCGTACACTCATCCGATGTACGTCATCGGCACGGCGGGGCACGTCGATCACGGCAAGTCGTCGCTGATCCAGGCGCTCACCGGCATCAATCCCGACCGCCTCCGCGAGGAGCAAGAACGCGGGCTCACGATCGAGCTCGGCTTCGCCTGGCTCACCCTCCCCAGCGGTCGCGAGGTCTCGATCGTCGATGTCCCCGGCCACGTCCGCTTCGTGCGCCACATGCTCGCCGGGATCGGCGCCGTCGACCTCGCGCTGCTCGTGATCGCCGCTGACGAGGGCGTCATGCCCCAGACCTCGGAGCACCTCGAGATCCTCGACCTGCTGCAGGTCCAACACGCGGTCGTCGCGCTCACGAAGACCGACCTCGCCGAGGCCGAGTGGACCGACCTCATCGAGGAAGAGGTCCGCGAGCTGATCGACACCACCTCGATCGCGGGCGCGCCGATCGTGCGCGTCTCCTCCGTGACCGGCGACGGCCTCGAGGAGCTGCGCACCACGCTCGACGAGGCACTGACCGACGTGCCCGAACCAGCCGACATCGGTCGACCGCGCCTCGGCATCGACCGCGTGTTCACAATGCAGGGTTTCGGTACCGTCGTCACCGGGACGCTGCTCGGCGGCAGCCTCGCGATCGGCGACACGCTCGAGGCCGTCCCCGACGGCCCCACCGCCCGCATCCGAGGGCTCCAGACCCACCGTCAGGACGTCGACACCGCCCAGCCCGGCACCCGCGTGGCTGTCAACCTCGCCGGCGTCAGCACCGAGGATCTGAGCCGCGGCCAGGTGCTCGCCGCCCCCGGCCGCATGTCCCGCGTCCAGGCATTCGACACGAGGCTGCGCGTCCTCGAAGGCCGGCCGCTCGCGCACAACCTCCGCGTCGCCGTCCACACCGGCTCCGCCGAGGCCCAGGGCCGCGTCCGCGTCCTCGCCGCCGACGAGATCCCCGCCGGCACCGAGGGCTGGGCGCAGGTCGTCCTCACGTCGCCGCTCGCCTGCGTCTCCGGTGACCTGGTCGTCCTGCGCGTCTCCGACGAAACGATCGCCGGCGGCAGCGTCGTCGTCACGAACCCGCCGCGTCACCGTCGCCGCGACCCCGACACCCTCGCGCGCCTCGATGCGCTCGCCACCGGCACCCCCGAGAGCGAGACCGTCGCCGCCCTCGAGCGACTCGAGCCCGCCGCGGAAGCCTCCCTGCTCGCGGCCGTCGAGCTCGACGCCGCCGCGCTGACCGCCGCCCTCGCTCAGCTCGTCGCTGACGAGGACGTCGTCACGCTCCCGCCCGAGCAAGCCGAGGCCGCCCCGCTCTACATCACCACAGCCGGACTCGCCGGCCTCCGCCGCCAGGCGGAAGGCGCTCTCGAGGCCTATCACGCCGAGTTCCCGCTGCGCTTCACGATGCCCCGGGAGGAGCTGCGCAGCCGCCTCCACCTCGACCAGCGCGCCTTCACCTCGGTGCTCGCCGCCCTCGCCCCCGCGATCGAAGCCCGCGGCGACGGCGTCACCGACGCGAACTGGCAGCCAAAGCCCACCCCACCGCAGAAAGCCGCCTTCGAGGAGATCGAGCGCACGCTCACCGGCGCCGGACTGCAGCCCCCGCGCCTCGACGCAGAGCCCGAACTGCTCGACCACCTCGCGGCGGCCGGCCGCGTCGTCGACTGCGGCAATGGTGTCGTCCTCGCTGCCGAGGCCTTCGCCACCGCGGAGCGGACCGTCCGCGACCTCCTCACCAACGGCGCCGAGCTCTCCCTCGCCGAGGCCCGCGACGCCTTCGGCACCAACCGTCGTGTCGCGCAGGCCGTCCTCGAAACACTCGACGCCCGAGGCGTCACGCGTCGGCAAGGTGACGGTCGGATCCTCACCGACCGTGCACGCTCGGAAGCCGCACGTTCGGAAACCAGCGGCGACTGACACAGCGAGGACCCGCCACCCGTGATCCAGATGGCCTACCTCTTCGCCGCGTTCCTGATCGGCGCCGGCGGCGCGACCCAGACCGCCATGCTCGGCTCGATCGGCAAGGACCGCGGCTCCTTCGAGGCCTCATGGATCTCCATGCTCAGCACCGCCGTCGGCCTCGGCGTCCTCCTGCTGATCCGCGGCACCCGCGACGACATCGATCTCCCGTCACCGCTCCACCGCACCGAGGTCTGGATCGCCGTCATCGTGATCACGGCGCTGCTCCTCGGCCTCTCGATGCGCGGCATCGCCCCGGGGTTCGCGGTCGTCGGCCTGTTCGGCCTCGCCTTCATCGTCGGCGCCGCGATCCTCATCCCCGAGATCGGCGTCTCCGGCTTCGTCGTCGGCGCCACCGTCGGCACCCTCGTCGCCGGCCTCGCCCTCGACCACAGCGGCGCTTTCGGCATCGACACGCGGCCCGTCACGCTCATCCGCGTCGCCGGTGTCGCGCTGGCCCTCACCGGCGCGATCCTCGTGCAAGCCAAGAACTAACGCTCGCCGCTGGCCGGCGGCCGCACCGCGAGCAACGCCAGCGCCGCCAGCGCGAACGCCACGGCCACGAAGATCACCGGACCGCCGTACGACCCGGACGCGTCGAACCAGACGCTCACCGCCAGCGGTCCGAGCGCCATCATCGGGAGCTGCGCCGGCTCGATCGACCCGCGGATCGTGCCCAGTGCCCGCCGCCCGAACAGGTCCGCGACCACGGTATTCCCGAGGGGAATCGCAGCGCCGAACGGCAGGCCATAGAGCAACGCCGCACCGCTCGCCTCGAGCGGCATCGCGGCGTTCCCGAGGAGCAGCACAGCGACCGCCTGCATCGCCAGCGCGCCGGCGAACGCGCGCCTCGAGGTCACGCGCAACGCGACCGGACCGGCGAGCAGCCCGCCGGCGATCCCGGCAACCGAGAACGCCGTCACGGCGCCGGCCGCCTCGGAGAGCGACAACCCCTGCTCCTGCAGCAGCGGAATCGTGTGGAAGTTCACCACCGCCCCCGCCAGCGTGAACAGCACCAGCGCCGAGGCCAGCGACCAGTAGCCCGGCGTCCGCACCGCCTCCCGCAGCGTCAGGTCACTCTCGAGGTCATGCGAGACCGCGCCGGAACTCGGGTCGCCGTCCGGGAGCAGCCCGTGGTCCTCCGGCCGTCGCCGCACCCACCAGACGATCGGAATCACCGAGAACACGAGCACCGCGACCGAGAGCGCGAACCAGCCCGCGCGCCACCCGGCGCCGGCGATCAGGAACGACAGCGCCAGCGGCAGCGTGCCCTGCCCGACGCGCTCCGCCGTCGACACGACCCCGTTGGCGAGCGGCCGACGCCGTACGAACCAGTTGGACGCCACCACATAGGTGGCGCTGCGCACTGCGCTGCCCTGGACCATCCGCCCGATCGCGTACAGCGCCGTGAACTGCCACAACGTCTGCATCGTCGCGAGGAGCAGCAGCACGACGCACATCACCAGCGCGGCGCTCGCCATTACCCAGCGCCCGCCATGCCGGTCGAGCAGCATCCCCACCAACGGCGCCGTCGCCGCGGAGCCGAACATCCCCGCGGTCAGCCCGATCGATAGCTCCGTGCGGCTCCACCCGAACCCCTCCTCGAGCGGCTCGACGAACGCGCCCAGCACCGGGTTCGAGAGGGCCACCGCCCCGAACAGCGCCGACGAGCAGGCGGCGAGCACCGTCCAGCCGTAGTAGCGCGGCCCCCGCACCCGCGGCAGCGCGCGCGGCTCCGAGGGCGCGCCGGCCTCGACCTCGACCGCGCTCGTCCGCATCCACCGCGCTCCCGCCCGAGGGCGATCGCGGCTCGTGCCGCACCTCGGCCGGCACACCCGCCACCCTCTCGGACGACGCTAGGGCCGGCTCAAGCATCCGTCCAATGCATAGATCGAGTAGTGGTGATGCGCTCGAAACATGTGGCGCTAGAGCACCAAGACACGGCGCGGGCCGCCCCGCAGACCTCGGACAGGCTGGGCCTCTAGGTCGGTTCGGCGACCTCGGCAGGCGCCCCGGTCGAGCGGCCACGCCGGAACCAGCGCGGGAAGTCACCCTGCTCCCACGCCACGAGCAACTGCGCCGCGAGCCCGATGCTCGAGTACGTCCCCGCGATCACTCCCACGAGGATCGTCAGCAGGAAGGCGCGGATCGTGTCGCCGCCGAGCAACAGCATCGCCGTCACCGTGATCAGCAACGTCACCGAGGTGTTCAGGGACCTCGACAGCGTTTGCACCAGCGCCGCGTTCACATTGTCGTGCAACGACGCGTGGGGCGAGACGCGGACGTTCTCGCGGATTCGGTCGAACACCACGATCGAGTCATGGACCGAGAAGCCGACCACCGTCAGCAACGCCGTGACGAACATCAAGTTGATCTCGAGGCCAAACAACTTCCCGAAGAGCGAGAACGCACCGAGGACGATGATGACGTCGTGCAGCAGCGCGATGATCGCGCACGTCGCGTACCGGAACGGCTTCGGCACGCTGGAGAACGCGAACGCCACGTATCCCATGATGAACACTGATGCCACGACCACCGCGATCGTCGCGTTCCGCACCGCGACCCGCGAGACGACCGGCGACACTGTGGCGAACTCGAGGACCTCGAACGGACCGAACCGCTCCTCGAGCGCCAGCTCGATCACGGCACGCTCGCCGGCGGTCGCCGGGTCGAGCGCCTCCGTCTCCACCTCGGGCTCCGGCGCGGGCACGAACAGCTGCGTGTCCGCCGCCTTGATGTAGCCCAGCTCGTTCTCGACTTGGACGCGGTAGACCAGCTCCTCGCCGCCCCCGCACTCCTGGCGGATCTCGCGCACTACCCCCTGCGTCCCGGGCTCGACCCGGCCCGCAATGCCGCCCAACTCGCAGACGTTGCCCTGGAACGGGTCCCGCAGGAACACCGTCTCTCCCTCGGCGGCGTCCGGCGCGCCGAGGATGATCGTCCCCAGGTCCTCCAGCGGTCGCGGACCCGGCACCTGGAAGTCGTCCTCGACGTCCGGCGCCACCTCGCTGAAGCCGCCCTCGGGCACCTGCAGCTCGTCGGTCCGGATCAGGTACTCGTTGAACCCGGACGACTGCACGCGCGCCTCGGGGTGGTCCAGCTCGGCGTAGGCGTCGCGCAGCTCAGCCTGCGTGACGTTGTTCTGGAACCGGATCAGCGTCGTCGTCCCCGAGGTGAACTCGATCCCCGGCACGAGCGATGGCGGGATCGCCAGCAGGATCAGCGAGATCAGGACAGCGATGGAGCTCCCGATGAAGAACCAGCCACGAGCAGCGACGAAGTCGATCCGCATCAGTCGCCCCCCTCGGCGGGTTCGGGCGACTGGCCGGCTGCGGTGTGATGCTCACGCACGTCCGCCACGAGCCAGTCGGTCCGCGAGGCGAGCGGTGTGCCGATGATCGACCGCATCATGATCCGGGTCACGGTCAGCGCGCTGAACATCGATACCAGCACACCGATCGCCAGCGTGATCGCGAAGCCCTGAACCAACGGCGCGTCGAACGTGCCGAAGCCCGGCACCTGGATCCCGCCGCCGAGGACAAAGAGGATCGCGCACGTGATCAGCGTCGTGATGTTCGAGTCGCGGATCGACGGCCACGCCCGATCGAAGCCCGACTGCAACGAGGCCGCGTAGGACCGTCCGGAGCGCAGCTCCTCCTTCAGCCGCTCGAAGACCAGGATGTTCGCGTCCACCGCCATGCCGACCGACAGTACGAACGCGCCAATGCCGGCAAGCGTCAGCGTGACCGGGATCAGCTTGAACACCGCGAGCGTGAGGATCGCGTAGACCGCCAGCGCTCCGGCCGCCATCAGCCCGGGCAGCCGGTAATACAGCACCATGAACAGCGCCACGATCAGCAGCCCGACCTCACCCGCGAGCACCGAGCGTTGCACCGAGTCCTCGCCTAGCGTCGCGTCGACCGTCTGCTCCTGGAGCACGGTCAGCTCGAGGGGAAGCGCACCCGAGTTCAGCTGGATCACCAGCTCCCGCGCCCGCGTTAACGACAGACCCGTGATCTGCCCTCGGTCGCGGATCACCGACTCGATCACCGGCGCCGAGATCAGCTCGTCATCGAGGAAGATCGCCATCGGCTGCCCCAGCAGCCGCGTCGTGATCTGCTCGAACAGCTCCGGCCCCTCGTCCTGCAGCTCGAACGAAACGGCGGGATTCCCGAGGGCGTCCGATGACACGAACGCGTTCGGGCGAAGGAACCGCCCCGTCAGCCCGATCTCACGGCCGTCGGCGACACCCGTCGCCTGCTGCCACTGCCCCGCGTCGTCACACGCGCCCACCTCGGTGATGCGCGCCGTCGCCGGCTCGCAGAAGCGCAGCAGCGCCGTCCGTCCGAGCAGGGAGCGCGCCTCTTCAGGCGTCAGCCCGGGCAGCTGGATCGCGATGTTCTCGCTGCCCTGCTTCGTGATCTCCGCCTCGGCGACGCCCGTCGAGTCAACCCGGCGGCGCAGCGAGCTGATCGTCCCATCGAGGGCATCGTCGATGTCGCCGTCGAACCCCTCGGGCGGCGACGCGCGCAGCAGCAGCCGCGTGCCACCCTGCAGGTCCAGCCCGAGCCGCATCGTCTCGCGCTCGAAGTCGCCGATCTTGATGCCTTGGCCCTCGGGCCACGGGATCGCGCTCGGCAGGAAGTCGTCGGGCTGACTCGGCCAGACGACGTACAACGCCGCCAGCGTCAGCACGAGCACCCCGAACAGGGGTGCCAACCGTTGCGAACTCACTCAGCCGCCTCGATTCGCGCCGGCTCGTCGCGGGCGGCTGGTCGATCCGATTCCGATTCGTCGTCCTCAGGGGCGTCAGAGTCCTCGAGGTCCTCACCATCCTCGAGGGCCTCGTCGTCCTCCTCCTCGGGTCGCCCGCGCGGGTTCACCTCGGAGATCGCGGCCGGAGTGCCCTCCAGCTCAACGCCCGGAGCCACCTCGAGGATGATCAGCGGCGGCCCGTCCGCCTGCGTCTCGATGTCGAGCACGATCGCGAAGAAGCCTCCGGTCGTCAGCACCTCGTCCCCGACATCGAGGTTCGCGATGTTGCTGCGATGCTTCTTCTGCGCGTCGAGCATCGGCTTCAGCAGGATGAAGTAGAAGAGCAGGACGATCGCGATCGGGAGGAGGACGAACTCCATCTAGTCCGATCCCTCGGCCGAGACGGCATCTTCCTCGCGCCGCAGCTCCGCCATCGACGGGTCAGCCGGTTCGAGCTTCTCGAGGTCGTCCTTCGAGTCCAGGCGATCCACGTACAGCGTCCCGTTGAGGTGATCGCACTCGTGCTCGAGCGCCTGGGCGAGGAGGTCATCCTCCGCCTTGATCCGGATCTCGCGTCCGTTCACATCGAGGGCTTTGACCGTCACCTTCGTCGAGCGCGTGAGCTCGCCGCGGTAGCCGGGGACGGAGAGGCAGCCCTCGTACAGCCGGCGCTCGCCGCTCCGCTTGATCACCTCGGGGTTGATCAGCGGATACGGCTCCTCGTCGGGCATCCCGATCACCACGACCCGGAGCCCGACGCCGATCTGGGGCGCCGCGATTCCCACCCCCTGCGCCTCGACCATCGATTCGGTCATGTCGGCGATCAGGCGGCGGATCGAGTCGTCGACACGACGCACCTTCTTGGCCGGCCGGCGGAGCACCGGGTCACCCAGGTAGCGGATCGGTCGCACGGTCATAGGGCGCGCAGGGACGGGCTGCTGCTCATGGGCGGTGAGTGTATCGGAGCACTCCCCCAGCGTCCCACGAGGAGCGAACGCCCTCCGCCTATTCGCGTGGAGGACTGTTGAAGAAGGCTCGAAGCGATTCCGAGTTCAGCGTACGCTCCTCGTCCCTCAGCAGGCGACGCCGCCGAGATTCCTGCTGTTCCTTTGTTCCAGCCGTCATCGAACTCGCGCCGTTAGCGCGGAAACTCAAGAAGTCGAGCCAGTTCACGACACCGACGTGCTGAGACGAGGGCCTCCTGAACTCCCCGCGTCCCCGCACCTTCGTGCCGTGCCAGCCTCGGTCGCGAGCGGGACGGATGGGCATCCAGAACTGGAATCCTGGAATCGAGGCATAGAGATAGCAACTCCTCGATTCGTTGAATGCAGAGGTCAGGTCCGCGCCGCGCATGAGATACCACTGGATAGTCGGCGCGACATCCGCCGGTAGTTGCTCGAGCGGGAGATAGTCCGTGAAGACGAGGTGCATCTCATAGGGACGTGGCCACCGGTTCTCGCCCAACAGATACGCTCGTAACGCTGGGATCACCGAACGCTCAGCGATCCGTACGACCCAGTCCGGTGCCCTGACGAGCGCAGCCTTGAGCATCAGACCGGCATGGAAGCGACTCAGCCAAGCTTCGTAGGTGAAGCCGGACCAAGACTCGCTCAGTGCTCTGCTTGGTCGGAACACCTTTTCTGCGAACGTCTTCTCGTCACGCGACAAAACCTGCTCGCACGACGAACAGAACATCCGGACGGTCGGAACATCTTGGAGCGGCTTGCCGCCCCGTGAAGGCGAAAGCAGCATTCCGGTAGCGGACGTCTCCTGCACCCAACGAGAGACGAACCGCGGGATCATATGACTCTTGAGAAGCGGGCCGCCGGCCTCGCAGAGCCCACAGGCGACCCTGTCCGGGATCATCTCGAAGGGTTGGTGCACAATCAGCCGACCTGCACCGGGTCGACGTCCACCACCCACCCGACCGGCAACTCGTCGTGCAGCTCCTCGATCAGCGTCACGGGATCGTCCCCGAAGATCAGGATCTGCAGCCGGTGACGCCCGCGCAGCCGAGCGACCGCCGGCGGCGTCGGCCCCACCACCTCCACGTTCGGCACCGACGGCGCCGCGCGGCGCAGCTCCGAGGTCAGTCGGTGCGCCTCCTCCGCCACGAACGCCAGCTTCGGGTGACTGAACACCAGCCGCACCACGCGGCGGAACGGCGGGTAGCCGTGCTCGGCTCGCCAGCGAAGCTCCTCCTCGAAGAAGCGATCGCTGTCCTGCGACACCGCCGCGAGGATCGCCGGATGCTCCGGCTGCAGCGTCTGGATCAGCACCCGCCCGTCGCGCTCCGCGCGCCCGGCGCGCCCCGCCACCTGCACGAGGAGCTGGAACGTCCGCTCCCCCGCCCTGAAGTCGCCTTCCCGCAGCGAGTAGTCGGCGAGCACGACCCCCACCAGCGTCACGTTCGGGAGATCGAGGCCCTTCGCCACCATCTGCGTGCCGACCAGCACGTCGGCCTCGTGCTGCATGAACTGGTTCAGGTTCGCCTCGTGCTGCTCGACCGATCGGGTCGTGTCCCGGTCCCAGCGCACGATCCGCGCCGTCGGGAAGTGGCGTCGGACCTCGGTCTCCACCCGCTGCGTGCCGGCGCTGACCGGGCGCAGCGGGTGCCCGCACCCGCCTTCGTTGCAGCGCGCCGGCACCGGCCGGTCGCGACCGCACTGATGGCAGACCAGCCGCTCGCGCCCATCGCCCCCGCGGTGCAGCGACAGCGCGACGTCGCACGACGAGCACACTGGCGAGTGCCCGCGGCTGCAGAGCAGGAACGCGGCGAACCCACGGCGGTTCAGGAAAAGGATCGCCTGCTCGTCGCGCTCGAGCGTCTCCCCGAGGGCGGTCACCAGCTCCGAGGAGAAGAGCTGGCGCGCCCCCCGCATGTCGACCAGGTCGATCTCCGGCAGCTCGTCCACCGGCCAGAGCTGCGTCGAGCCATCCGGCTGCGGCGTCGGGCGGATGCGTTGCGGCAGGTCGAGGCGGGTCAGCTCGCCGCGATCGGCGGCGACCCAGCGCTCCGCGTCGGGCGTCGCCGAACCGTAGACGACCGCCGCGCCGCTCAGTCGCCCCAGCTCCTGCGCGACCGTCCGCGCGTCGTAGCGCGGCGCCGGATCGGACTGCTTGTACGTCCACTCGTGCGCCTCATCGATCACGATCAATCCGAGATCCGGCTGCGGCGCGAAGATCGCTGACCGCGACCCGATCACCACGTCGTACTCGCCCTCCGCGATCGCGTGCCACTCGTCGAACGCCTCGCCGAGCGTCAGCCCGGAGTGCAGCACACCGACGCGGGCGGGGAACCGCTCCGCGAACCGCCGCACCGTCTGCGGCGTCAGCGCGATCTCCGGCACGAGCACGATCGCGCGCCGCCCCCGCTCCACGGTGTGCCGCAACGCATCGAGGTAGACCTCGGTCTTGCCGCTCCCGGTCACGCCGTGCAGCACGAACCCCGCCCCGTCACGCTGATCGATCCCCTCGCGGATCGCCGCGGCGGCGGCGCGCTGGGCCCCGATCAGCTCGACCGGCGGCCGGTGCACCACCATCAGGTCCCGCAGCGGATCGCGGCGGTCGAGCACCTCCTCCACGACCACGACCCCCGCGTCGACCAGCCGCCGCACCCCCTCCCGGACCCCCGGTCCAAACTCCGAGGACAGCCCACGCAGCACGAGCCCCTCGGCATTGCCCTCCTCCGCCCGATCGGCGAGCCGTTCGAGAAGCACCACCGACGCCTGGTCCGCCTGCCCGCGCGACAGCCGTCGCAGCAGCCGCGCCGTCTCCGCCTCCTCGAGCTCGAGCCGCACGTCGTCCCCAGCGCGGCTCAGGGTGCCCTCAGCGATCAGCGTCTCCACCGCCGCCGCCCCGCGCGCCTCCCGCTCGAGGACGGCGAACGGCAGCGCCCCCTCCGCGGCGACGAGCGCCCGGATCGCACGCGCGCGCCGCGAGGCGCGTTTGCCCTCGATCGCCTCGGCGAACGCGCGCGCCTCGGCCGGCTCGACCACCAGCCGCACCGTGTCGACGAGTCGCGCCCGCCCCCGAGGTCGCGCGAGCCGGTAGCGACGCTCCGCCAGGTTCCGCCGCACGAGCGCCCGCAACGCCGCATCGAACCCGCGCGCCGGCAGCTCCGGCGCCAGGCGCTTCTTCAGCGCGTCCTGCTCCTCCGGCTCGTCGGTCAGCGCCTCGAACAGCAGCCGCTGCCGCTCGAACAGCGCCTCCGGGTCCGCGTCGCCAGCCTCCGCCCCGCGGGCGACCAGCCGCTCCGGTCGCTCACCCGCGCCCGGCGGCAGGAACACCGCATGCGCCTCCCACGGAGGCGCGAGGTAGTACTCCTGGAGCCAGCCCGCCAGCTCCATCCGATCCGCCGTCACGCGCGGCGCGCCCTCCAGCGGCGGCTCCAGCGGCCGCACCTCGGACGGGTCGTAGCCCGGTGTATCGATCGGCCCGTCGACCACGATCCCCTGCAGCGTCTGCCGCCCAAACGGCGCGTGCACCACCTCGCCGGGCGCGATCTCGCGGTCCAGCGGCACGGCATAGGAGAAGGTCAGATAGGTCGGACGGCCGGCGTTGACGGCCACCTTCACGTAGCGCGCACGCCCTTCGACGGCCGAATCGAGCGGCTCAACCCCCGGGCGCGTCATCGTCCTCGAATCATACGTCCCAAGTGAGGAATCAGACTGCCTATCGGGACCGCTGCAGACGGGTGCTGCGGACGGGGTGCTGCGGCTAGTCGATACGCACTGAACCGAGCGCGGATCGAGCCGAGCGCGGACCCAGCGATTCGAATCGCCCTCGACAAGCGTCGAAGCAGGCCCGAAGGGTCAGAAGGAGGGTCGAAGACCCTAGCGGCGGGCTTCGCGGATGCGAGCCGCGCGGCCCGTGCGGCCGCGGAGGTAATAGAGGCGCGAGCGGCGGACGCGGCCCTTGCGCGTCACCTCGATCGACTCGAGTCGCGGGCTGTTGAAAGGGAACGTCCGCTCCACGCCGATCCCGGACGCCACGCGTCGAACCGTGAAGTTGCCCGCGGGCCCGTTCTTCACGCGGATCACCGTGCCCTCGAAGGGCTGCAGCCGCTCGCGGGAGCCCTCGATCACCCGCACCTGGACACGAACCGTGTCGCCGGCGCCGAACTCGGGGAACTCGGGGTTTCGGGGCTGCGCGAAGTCGCGGAGGTCGACTGCCATCGCCATC
The DNA here is from genome assembly GCA_028279505.1 of Dehalococcoidia bacterium. Classification (GTDB taxonomy): domain Bacteria; phylum Chloroflexota; class Dehalococcoidia; order UBA2979; family UBA2979; genus UBA6627. Next base: position 12,015 of record JANQNP010000026.1, on the reverse strand, counting down.
TCACAGGTACTGGGCACGGATCGTTGGGCTCAAAGGCGTTCGAGCGAAGGGTCAGTCTAGCCGTCGCCGCTCGTCTGCGTCGAGCGCATCCCTCGGGGTCGGCGCCGATTCCAGCCAGCGCCGCTCCTCGTCGCTCAGATCGGCCCGTTCGAGGAGATCGGGACGGCGCGCCCGCGTCCGCAGCAAGCGCTGCTGGCGTCGCCACGTCGCCACGTTCGCGTGGTGGCCGGAGACCAGCACCTCCGGCACCGACCACCCCCGGAACTCCGCTGGGCGCGTGTACTGCGGGTACTCCAGCAGCTGCTCGTCGAACGACTCCTCGCGCAGCGCGTCGTCCGCCCCGAGGACCCCGGGAATCCGCCGCGCCACCGCATCGATCAGCAGCATCGCCGGCAGCTCGCCGCCCGACACCACCACGTCGCCAACGCTCACCTCGCGATCGACCAGGTGCTCACGCACCCGCTCGTCCACGCCCTCGTAGCGGCCGCAGATCAGCAGCAGCCGCGGCGCCGCCGCCAGCTCGTGCACGAGCGCCGTGTCGAGGCGCCGCCCCTGAGGCGTCAGCAGCACCACCTCGGCGGGCGGCTCGGCCAGCAGCTGGATCGCCTCGACCGCCCCGAACAGCGGGTCCGGCTTCATCACCATCCCCGGACCGCCACCGAACGGGTAGTCGTCCACCGTCTGGTGCTTGTCCGTCGCCCAGTCGCGCAGCTGATGCAGCGCGATCTCGACGAGGTCCGCGTCCTGCGCCCGCTTGAGGATCGACTGATCGAGGGGCCCCGAGAACATCTCCGGGAACAGCGTCAGCACCTCAAAGCGCATCGATCGCCCCTGCTCCAGCCCCTCCGTGGGCCGCTCCGAACCCGACCGTTTCACACCCTCGCACCCAAAGGCAATCGAGCTGCCGCCCACGCCCGATCGAGGCGATCTGGCGAAACCCACCGCCGGGCGTGATGAATCGCGAAAAAACGACCATATGTTCGATTGTTCGCGTTGTGGGGCGTCTGGTACTGTCTGGGTGCGTTGTGGGGGGAAATGGGGTTGCAACCCTGCCCGCTACCCCAACCCCCAACGCTGCGAGGGGGGCCGGATGTTTTTCTTCGGCACCTTCGAGCACTCCATCGACGAACGCGGGCGGTTAGCGATCCCCGCCCGTTACCGCCGCGCGTTCGTCGACGGGGGTGTCGTCCGGCCTGGCCCGGACGGCTGTCTCGAGATCTACACACAGGAAACGTTCGACCAGGAGGCTCAGCGCCGCCTGGATTCCGAGGACGGTAACCGCAGTCGCTCCGCGCGACGTACCCGGCGAGGCTTCATGCACGACGCCTACTCGCTCGAGCTCGACCGCCAGGGTCGCGTCCTCGTACCCGGCCTGCTCCGCGACAACGTCTCTATCGAGGGCCGCGTCGCCCTCGTCGGCTGCGGCGACTACATCGAAATCTGGGATCCCGACCGCTGGGCCAAGGAGCTGGAGCGCGTCGCCGAGGAAGAGCAGGACGAGGAGCCCGCCGAATGACCGGCTCCAACGACCGCGCCGACCAGCACTCCACCACAACGCCCCATCACGTCCCCGTCATGGTTGACGAGGTCGTCGAGGGCCTCGATGTCCGCCCCGGCGGCCACTACGTCGACGGCACGGTCGGCCTCGGTGGCCACGCGCTCGCCATTCTCGAGGCGGCCCAACCCGACGGCCGCCTGCTCGGCATCGACCGCGACCCGAACGCACTCGCCGTCGCCGCTGAGCGCCTCGCGGAGTACGGCGACGCCGTCGTGCTCGTGCACGGCAACTACGAGGACGTCGAGTCGATCTGCGCCGACCACGGCTTCGAAGCGGTCGATGGACTGCTACTCGACCTCGGCGTGTCCTCGCTTCAGCTCGAGCAGCCGGGGCGCGGGTTCTCCTTCCAGCACGACGAACCGCTCGACATGCGCATGGACCCGAACCAGGAACTGACCGCCGCACACCTCGTGAACGGGGAGGAAGAAGGAGCACTCGCGGACATCATCTGGCGCTACGGCGAGGAACGCCGCAGCCGCCGCATTGCGAAGGCGATCGTTGCGAATCGCCCGATTGAGACGACCGGCGCCCTCGCCGGTGTCATCGAGCAGGCCGTGGGACGGGGCCGGGGACGACCCAACAATATCCACCCCGCCACGTTGACGTTCCAGGCCTTGCGAATTGCGGTGAACCAGGAGCTCTCGCACCTGGACGCCGTACTCGCTTCGGCCCACGGCCTGCTCGAGGCCACCGGTGGTCGCCTCGTCGTCATCTCCTTCCATTCCCTGGAAGATCGACGGGTCAAAGAGTACATCCGCGACCACAGCGCCGACCGCCCGCGCGATCCCGAGGATCGCTGGGCCCCGGATCCCGGCCCGCCGCCCTCCTGGCGGCGTGTCACCCGCCGCGTCCGCAAGGCGTCCGACGACGAGATCGCGCGCAACCCGCGCTCTCGATCCGCACGGCTTCGTGTCGCCGAGGCGATCCCCACCGCCGAGGCCGCCTGATGCCGCTCGCGAACAGGTGGCGCTAGATGGCCACGCTCGGCGCATCCGTTCGCGACGGCGTCGCCGCGCCCCGACCCGATCGGTCGCACGGCCCGGCGGCACTCCCCCTCGCGGGCAAGATCTCGAGGACGTTGATCGTCGGCCTGTGTCTGCTGGCGATCGCCACGATGGGCATCCTCCAGGTCCTCCAGACCAGTCAGGTCGCCAGCACCGGTTTCGAGCTGCGCACCCTCCAGGCGGAACGCACCCGCCTCGAGTCGGAGATCCGCCTGCTCGAGGCCGGCGTCGCCGAGCGCTCTCAGCTCGAGCGGGTCCGCGAGGAAGCGGTGAACCGCCTCGGGATGATCGAGCCGGCGCAGATACTCCGGCTGTCGGTCGACGAGCCGGCGCCAGGCGTCGTGCCGCTCCCGCGCCGCTACGTCGAGCCGGCGCCGGCGATCGAGGAGGAAGCGGTCCCCTGGTGGGAACCGCTATTGGAACGGCTTCCGGGATTCGACTAGACCGTGCGCGCCGCGCGCATCGAGAAGCGCGCGCCCGCACAGCCTGATCGGACCGAACGCGGTGGGGTGAGCGTCGGCATGGTGCCGAGCCCGACGTAGAGAGGCCCCGCGGTGAACGACGCCCGCCCCGATCACCTGACGTGGCGCCACTGGGTGGTCACGATCCTCGTGATCGCGGCGCTCGGTCTGATCGTCTTCCGCCTCTACAACCTCCAGGTCGTCGACCACGAGCTATACCTCGAGCGCGCGATCCAGACGCGCCACGGCGACGCCGAGGTCCCCGCCCCCCGAGGCGTGATCACCGACGCCACCGGCTACCCGCTCGCGGCCTCGGTCGACACCTGGGACGTCTATATCGACCGCTTCCTCTGGCGTGACCGCGATCAGGCCTCCCTCGCCGCGCTCCAGCTCGGCGACTTCCTCCAGCTCGACCCGAACACCCTCATGGCCGACGGCACCGCCGCCGACATCGGCGACATCCTCGTGCGCCGCGATCTGAGCTACGAGGAAGGCCTCGCCCTCCGCGAGCTCGAGCTCTGGGGCGTCCGCACGCTCGCCTCAGCAGTCCGCACCTACCCCGAGGGCGATCTCGCACGCCAGATCGTCGGCCACGTCGGCATCGACGGCGTCGGGCTGTGGGGCGTCGAGGCCGACTACGACCACCTCCTCCGCGGCCAGCCCGGCCGCTTCGACCGCGAGCTCGACCCGCTCGGCCGCCCGATCGCCTTCGGCAGCAACTCAGAGGACCGCCCGATCCGCGGTGGCGAGGTGCAGCTCACGATCGACCGCTTCATCCAGGCGATCATCGAGCGCGAGTTGGAACGCGCCCTCGAAGAGTTCGACGCGCCCAGCGGCTCGATCCTCGTGATGGACCCACGGACGGGTGCGATCCTCGGCATGGCCTCACGCCCGACGACGGACGTCACCGCCGACGCGCTGCAGAACCCGGACCTCCCCGACCTCGTCCGCAACCGCCCGATGACGGACCTCTACGAGCCCGGTTCCGTCCTCAAGACGCTCACCACCGCCGCCGCGATCGACATGGGCCTCGTCGGCCCCGACTCCACCTACGTCGACGAGGGCGTGGTCGTCGTCGGCACCGACCCGATCTACAACTGGGACTTCCAGGCCTACGGCGAGGTCACCGTCCGCACCTACCTGCAGAAGTCGCTGAACACCGGCGCCGTCTGGCTCGCCGAGGAGGTTGGCGCCGAGGACTTCTACGACTACCTCGCCGCGTTCGGCATCGGCGAGCCAACGCACCTCGGACTGAGCGGTGAGGCTGAAGGGCTGATCCGCCACCCGGACGACGCCGATTGGTACCCCGTCGACCTCGCCACGAACTCCTACGGCCAGGGCTTCGCCGCCAGCCCGCTGCAGGTGCTGACCGCCGTCAACGTCTTCGCCAACGACGGCTGGCTGATGCGCCCCTACGTCGTCTCGCGCATTGTCTCGCAGGACGACGTTCGCACCATCGAGCCCGTCTCGGTCCGCCAGGTCGTCTCGTCCAACACCGCCAGCACGATGGCGACGCTCATGCACGACGTCGTCGAGGGCGTCGAGTGGCACCTCGGACAGGTCGATGGCTACAGCGTTGCCGGCAAGACCGGCACCACCATCGTCTCGATCCCCACCGGCTACGACTTCGACACCACGATCGCCTCGTTCGCCGGCTTCCTCCCCTACGAGGCGCCCGAAGTCTCGATCCTCGTGAAGATCGACACCCCGGGGGGCGACCTCAACCTCGGCGGTCAGGTCGCCGCACCCGTGTTCTCGCGCGTCGCCAGTGCAATCATGGAATACCTCCGCGTCCCACCGCGTGAGTCCCTGGTGTCGAACCCGTGACCGCTGAACAGCCGCTGCTGAATTCGGCGTTCGTTGCCGACGCGCTCGCCCCACTGCTGCGAGGGCGCGGCGGGACCGATCGCACCTTCGAGCGCGCGATCATCGACTCCCGCGAGGCCCGGCCGGGCGACCTCTTCGTCGCGCTCCCCGGCGAGCGCACCGACGGCCACGACCACGCCGCGGCCGCCGTCGCCGCTGGCGCGACCGGCTGCCTCCTCGGTCGCATCGTCGACGGCACCGAGGGCGCATCGCGCTTCTACGTCGACGACCCGCTGCTCGCGCTCCAGACGCTCGCCGCCGCGTGGCGGCAGGCGCTCCCCAACCTCGAGGTCCTCGGCGTCACCGGGAACACCGGCAAGACCACCACCAAGCTGATCGCCGCCCAGCTCCTCGAGCCCGTCTACGAGGTTCAGGTCAACCCGCTGAACTACAACAACGAGATCAGCGTCCCGCTCTGCCTGCTCGAGCTGCGCCCCGAGACGGAGCGCGCCGTCATCGAGCACGGGATGTACACCACCGGCGAGATCGCCCTGCTCACCACCTGGACCCGCCCGCGCGCCGCGATCGTCCTCAACGTCGGCCCCGTCCACCTCGAGCGCGCCGGCTCGATCGAGAACATCGCCCTCGCGAAGCGCGAGCTGATCGAGTCCCTCCCCGCGGACGGCCACGCGCTGCTGAACACCGACGATTCATACGTCGCGGCGATGGCGCCACACACGGCCGCCACCGTCACCACCTTCGGCACCGCCGAGCACGCCGACGTCCGGGGCCATAGCGTCGAGAGCAACGGCCCAAAGGGCTTCACCTTCACCCTCGAGATCGCCGGCGAGCAGCGCCGCGTCCGCGTCCCGCTCCCCGGCGCTCACCTCCTGAGCAACGTGCTCGGCTCCATCGCGGCCGCCTACCGCGACGACGTCCCGCTCGACGTGATCGTCGCCGCCGTCGAGCGGCTCTCGATCCCGCTCCGGCTGAGCGTCTCCAGCCTCGACGGCGACATCACGCTGCTCGACGACACATACAACGCGAACCCCGCCTCGATGAACGCCGCCCTCGACCTCCTCCGCGAGGTCCCCGGCCGCCGCGTCGCCCTGCTCGGCGACATGCTCGAGCTCGGTTCCGAAGAAGACGCCGCCCACCGGGCGATCGGCGAGCGCGCCGGAGCCGAGCTCGATCTGCTCTTCACGATCGGTGACCTCGGCGCCCGCATCGGCGAGGTGGCAGCCGCCAATGGCACCGAGGCGATCCACATCGAGAACAAGGCGGACGCCGCGAACGTCGTAGCGGAGCGGCTCCGGCCGGGTGACGCGCTCCTCGTGAAGGCGTCCAACGCGCTCCACCTCGAAACCGTGGTCGCCGACCTCAAGCAGCTGATGGCCGAACGTCCAGCGGCTGAACAACCCGCCGAGGGAAACACGAACGCCGGTACGGACAGCGAGGAGGAGCGCCCGTGATCTACGCCCTCTTCGTTGGCGGTTCCGCGTTCCTCCTCGCCCTCGTGCTCGGGGCCTTCATCGTGCCCGCGCTTCGCGAGCGCAAGATCGGCAAGGTCATCTCCGCCGAGGGCCCGACCACCCACCACGTCAAAGAGGGCACGCCCACCATGGGTGGCCTGATCATCTACGGCACTGTCGCGATCGTCACCGTCCTCACGAACATCTTCGAGTTCGAGGACGGCTCGCTCGTCTTCGAGCGCCGCTCGATCCTGCTCCCGCTCTTCGTCGTCCTCTTCACGATGGCGATCGGCTTCTGGGACGACCTCGGCACCCTCACCAGCATCGCCGGGCGCCGCGCGCTCTCCTGGCGCCTGAAGTTCTTCCTGATCGGCGGACTCTCGGTCGTCGTCGCCTACACGCTCTACTTCCAGCTCGACGTCCGCAGCGTGAACGTCCCCTGGGCCGGCCAGTACGACCTCGGCCCCGTCTACCTCGTGATCGCCGTCGTCACCGTCTTCGCCACGACCAGCGCGGTGTCCATTACCGACGGCCTCGACGGACTCCTCGGCGGCACCGCCGCCATCGCCTTCGCCGCCTACGCTGTCATCGCGTTCGGCCAGGGCCAGGAGTTCCTAGCCACCTTCTCCTTCACCGTCGTCGGCGCCCTGCTCGGCTTCCTCTGGTACAACGCCCACCCCGCCCAGGTCTTCATGGGCGACACCGGTGCCCTCCCGCTCGGCGCGTCGCTCGCCACCGTCGCGCTCATGACCGGCCACTGGCTGCTACTCCCGATCATCGGGATCGTCTTCGTCGCGAACGCCGCCTCGACCGTGCTCCAGATCGCCTACTTCCAGACCACCGGCGGCCGTCGCCTCTTCCGGATGACGCCGCTGCACCACCATTTCGAGCTCCTCGGCTGGAGCGAGCCGCAGGTCGTACTACGTATGTGGTTGTTCGCGTTCGCCGGCGCGATGGTCGGCGTCGCTCTGGCGCTGTCGGTATGAGCACCCGAGGAAGGCGAATTCAACGAAACGACAGGGATTGTGGGCCGCAGCGATTGTGGATAGTTTAATGGCTTATCTGCTATGACCCGTGTGCCGAACCTTCAGGGGGCTCGGGTGACTGTCGTTGGCCTCGGCATCGAGGGGATCGACCTCGTTCGCTACCTCACGACCGAGGGAGCCGATGTCACCGTGTCCGACGCCCGCGTCGCGAACCAGCTCGAAGAGCAGCTCGCCGCCGTCGAGGACTGCGAACCCACGCTCTCGCTCGGCGAGAACCGCATCGAGGACACCACCAACGCCGAGGTTGTCTTCGTCTCCCAGGGCGTCCCCGCCGATCTCCCCGCGCTCCGCGCCGCGCGACGCGCCGAGGTCCCCATCTCCTCGATGTCCCAGCTCTTTCTCGAGCGCTGCCCCGCCCCGGTCGCCGGCATCACCGGCTCCTCAGGCAAGACGACGACCACCGCGCTCACTGCCGCCATGCTCGAAGCCTCGGGTGTCGACTACGTCATGGGCGGCAACATCGGCGTCGGCCTGCTCAGCCTCCTCGACCAGATCGCGCCCGAGACGAAGGTCGTCGTCGAGCTCTCCCACACCCAGCTCGAAACGGTCGAGCAGAGCCCGACCCTCGCCTGCGTCACCAACGTGACGCCGAACCACCTCGACCAGTTCTCATGGACCTCGTACGTCGACCTGAAGCGCCGGATCTTCAAGTTCCAGGGCGCCGACGACCTCGCGATTTTCAACCTCGACGACGAGGTCTGCGCCGGCTTCGTCGACGAGGCCCCCGGCCACGTCGCCTACACCTCGATGACCCGCGATCTGCCCGGCGACGGCGCCCTGATCCGCGACGGCGCCGTCGTGCGCCGCGAGGCTGGCGAGGACCACGCGATCCTCCCACGCGATGAGATCGCGCTCCGCGGCGAGCACAACGTCGCCAACGTGCTCTCCGCCACCGCCATCGCCACCCGCCTCGGCGCCGCCGACAGCGCCATCGCCGAGGCCGCGCGCACCTTCCGAGGTGTCCCGCACCGCCTCGAGCCCGTCTCGACCGTGCGCGACGTCCTCTACGTCAACGACTCCATCGCCACGACGCCGGAGCGCACGATCGCCGGCCTCAGCTCCTACGAAGAGCGCGTCGTGCTCCTCCTCGGCGGCCGCGACAAGCACCTCCCGCTCCGCGAGATGGCCGCCCTCGCCGTCGAGCGCTGCCGCGCCGTCGTCACCTTCGGCGACGCCGGCGACCTGTTCGCCACCGCCGTCCGCGAGGCGCGCGACGGCGACACGCCCTCGGTCGACCGCGTCGACGACGTCCCCGCCGCCGTCCGCCGCGCCGCCGAGCTCGCGAGGCCCGGCGACGTCGTCCTCTTCTCGCCCGCCGGCACCTCGTTCGACGCCTACCGCACCTTCGAGGCGCGCGGCGCCGACTTCCGCGATGCGGTCGCAACCCTCACCGATGGCGAGGTCGACGCATGAGCCGCGCCCGCGTGCAGAGCCATGCGCCCGACTACGGGCTGCTCACCGCGACGCTGGTGCTGCTGATCGTGGGGCTGATCTTCGTCTACTCGTCGTCCTACGTGATGGCCGACGTCGAGTTCGACGACCCGAACCACTTCATCAAGCGCCAGGTCCTGTTCGCCGTGCTCGGCCTGATCGGGCTCGTGATCACGATGCAGTTCGACTACCGGCACCTGCGCCGTCTCAGCCCGCTGATCATGCTGCTGGCGCTCGTCGCCCTCGCCGTCGTGCTCGTTCCCGGCTTCGGCGTCGAGCGCAACGGCGCGCTGCGCTGGATCCAGATCGGCCCGCTCCCCGCCCTCCAGCCGAGCGAGTTCGCGAAGCTCGCCGTCCTGATCTACATGGCCGCCTGGCTCGCCTCTCGTGGCGATCAGCTCCGCGACTTCTCGCTGGGCGTGCTCCCGTTCGTCGGCATGGTCGGCCTCGTCGCCGCGCTGATCATGCTCGAACCTGACCTCGGCACCACCGTGATGATCGCCGTCATCACTGGCACGCTGTTCTTCATCGCCGGCGCGCGCTTGGTCCACGTGATCGCGCTCGCCGGCAGCGGGATCGTCACCGCCTCCCTGCTGATCGTCAGCGGCGGCTACCGCATGGACCGCATCCTCTCGTTCACCTCCGCCGAGGAGGATCCCACCGGCGTCGGCTTCCAGACGCTGCAGCTCCTCGTCGCCTTCGGCTCCGGCGGCGTCTGGGGCCTCGGCCTCGGCGTCTCGCGGCAGAAGTTCTTCTACGTCCCCGGCTCCCACACCGACGGCGTGCTCGCGATCATCGGCGAGGAGATCGGCTTCGTCGGCGTCCTCGTCGTCCTGTCGCTCTTCCTCGTGCTGTTCTGGCGCGCCTGGCTGATCATGCGCCGCGCCCCGGACATGTTCGGCTCGCTGATCGCCGCGGGCGTCCTCGCCTGGTTCGCGTTCCAGCTCCTCCTGAACGTCGGCGGTGTCACACGCCTGATCCCGCTGACCGGGATCCCGCTCCCCTTCCTCTCCGCCGGCGGCTCCTCGCTGCTCGTGTCCCTGGTCGCGGTCGGCCTACTGCTCTCCGTCAGCCGCTACGCCGCCTTCACACCCGAGCCCGAGCGCCCTCGAGGCGTCCAGCGCCACCAGACGCCCGCGACGGTAGGAGCGTCGAGGTGAAGCCCGTGACGGCAGGAGCATCGCTGTGAAGTTCGCACTCGCCGGCGGCGGCACAGGCGGACACGCCTACCCGGCCCTCGCGGTCGCCGAGCGCCTGCGCGAGCGCGTCGACACCGAGCTCGTCTACTACGGCACCGCCGAGGGCCCCGAGCGCGCCCTCGCCGAGGAGCAGGAGATCGACTACCGAGTGGTGCCCGCCGCCCAGTTCCGAGGCCGCTCGCCCGTCCGCATGACCCGCGGCGCGTGGAACCTCTATCGAGGCAGCAAGGTCGCCCGCGAGTGGTTCCGCCAGGACCGGCCCGACGCCGTCTTCGCCACCGGCGGCTACGGCGCCGCGCCCATCGGACGCGCCGCGCGCCAGCAGAAGATCCCGCTCGTCGTCTTCCTCCCCGACGTGAAGCCGGGCTGGGCCGTGCGCCTCCTCCAGCGCTACGCCAACACCGTCGCCTGCTCGGTCGACGGCTCGCTCCCCTACCTCTCTTCTGGGAAGGCCGAGGTCACCGGCTACCCCGTCCGTCGCCAGTTCCTCGAGGCCACGCGCGAAGAGGGCCTCCGCCGCTTCGGCCTCGCCAGCGAGGTGCAGACGTTGCTGATCGCCGGCGGCTCGCTCGGTGCGCACCAGATCAACCTCGTCATCAACGACGCCCTGCCCCAGCTCCTCCCGAGGATGCAGATCATCCACATCTCCGGCCGCGACGAGTTCACCTGGCTCGACCGCGAGCGGGCGCAACTCCCGGACTGGCAACAGGACCGCTACCAGCTCCACGCCTACACCGACGACATGGGCTACGCCATGGCCGCCGCTGACCTCGCGGTGATGCGCGCCGGGGGGTCGACGCTCGGCGAGCTCCCGGCGATGGGCCTGCCCGCGATCGTCATCCCCGGTGCGTTCTCCGACCAATCCGCGAACGCCGAGTACCTCGAACAGCAGGGCGCCGCGTTGACGCTCACCGGCGACGCGATCGACGGCCTCGCCGAACAGGTGGTCGACCTCCTCGACGACGACGAACGCCGCGAAGCGATGGCGGAGGCGATGCGTGGCGTCGCTAGGCCAGACGCGGCCGGCCGCATCGCCTCGCTGCTTCGCGAGGTGGCCCAATGACCGCCCGTCGCTCGAGGACCAACCCGTGATGGGCCTCATGTCGCGCCGTCGCGCGTCGAGCGACGCGATCGCCCCGGAGCGAGTGCACCTCGTCGGTGCCGGCGGGGTCCACATGTCCGCGATCGGCCAGCTTCTGCTCGCCCGAGGGCACACCGTCACCGGCTCCGACCTCGCACCCTCCGACTACACCCGCCGGCTCGAGCAGCAGGGCGCGACGATCTACGACGGCCACTCCGCGGCCAACATCGGCGAGGCACAGCTCCTCGTCGCGACCGCCGCCGCGAAGCAGGACAACCCAGAGCTGGTCGCGGCCCGCGACCGCGGTGTCCCCGTGATCCTCCGCGCCGAGATGGTCCAGCGCCTGATCGCTGATCGCGAAGTGCTCGCGGTCGCCGGCAGCCACGGCAAGACGACCACGACCAACCTCCTCGCGCTCATGACCGAACGAGGCGAGCTCGACCCGTTGGTCCTGCTCGGCGGCGACTCACCCGAACTCGGCGGCAACGTCCGCCACGGCGAGGGCAAACACGCGGTCCTCGAGGCCGACGAGTACGCCGAGGCCTTCCTTCAGTACGCCCCCAAGATCGCCCTGGTCACCAATATCGAGGCCGATCACCTCGACTACTACGGCACGGAAGAGCGGGTCCACGAGGCCTTCGCCCAGTTCGCCTCGCAGGTCGTCGACGACGGCATCCTCATCGTCTGCGCCGACTCGCCCGGCTCCGCCGCGCTCGGCGACGCGCGCGCCGCCGCCGGCGCCCACGTCGAGCGCTACAGCATCGAGGGCGAGGCCGACTGGCGCGCCCGCGGCCTCCGCGCCAACGACCGAGGTGGCCTCGACTGCACCGTCGAGCTCGCCGGCCGCGAGCTCGGCAAGCTCTCGCTCGGCGTCCCCGGCCGCCACCACGTCGCCGACGCCCTCGGCGCCCTCGCCGTCGCGATGCGCGCCGGCGTCGACTTCCACCGCGCCGTCGC
>JANQNP010000020.1 GCA_028279505.1 Dehalococcoidia bacterium | reverse complement strand
CGACCATCCCCGGCGCGCCAGCGCCGGCTCCCCACCGAGGCGCCTGCCCCTCGCGGACCGGCCACCCACCGAGGCCCGCCACCCCACCGAGGCCCGTCGCGCTGCGACCGGCCACCACCGGCGAGGGGAGTCGACCCGGTCGACTACCCTGCCGAGTACCCCGCCATCACGTCCCGCGCCGCCCGCCGCGACAGCTCGTGATACCCCGGCGCCGCTGCGGCATAGACTTCCCGCGCCAACTCGCGCGTCCGCGCATGCTCCCCCATCGCGAGGAACAACGGCCGCACGTACTTCATCCGCCCAACCTCGACCAGCACTTCGCGAATCCGAGCAAACGCCGGTTCGTAATCCGAAGCCGCCGCAATCGTCAGCCACTCCACCAACAGCTCGTAGTTCCCGCGCCCCATCAGCTCGAACCGCTCATCGAGCCAGCGACAATCCTCCGCGGCCAGCGGCCGCGGCACCCGCTGCAGGTACACCAGCAACTCCGAGGCCGACCACCCCTCGACCTCCTCCGCGCTCGGCCGCACCCCGTCGCCAAACCCACCACCGAGGGCGATCAACTCCTCGAGGCGTCCCGACTCGAACCGCGGCGCATTCTCCGGCAACCCTGGCTCGTACAGCCACTCCTGCGCTCCGACCTCGCCGCCGACGCCCGGCAGCTCCTGATCGAGGAACGCCACGAACTCCTCCGTCGTGATCGACGAGAACCGGTACCGCTCGATATACCGGCGAAGAAACGCGTCGAACCGCTCACGCCCCACGGCCCGCTCGAGCAGCACCAGGAAGCGCGCCCCCTTCTCGTACGGCACGATCGAGTACACCGCGTCCGGATCGCCGCCACCGAGGTCCGTCCGCAGCCGCGTGAAGGGCGAGTCCACTCCGAACCGCTCGAACGCGTCGGCCAGTCCCTGCTCCCCGATCGCCCAGGCCAGCGTCACCGCCTCCTCGCCGTGCAGCGCCTCCACGATTCGCCGCTCCGCCCAGGTCGTCGCCCCCTCGTTCAACCAGAAGTGATCGGCGTTCGCGTTCGTGATCAGATTCCCCGTCCACGAGTGCGCCAGCTCGTGTGCGATCACATCCGTCAGCGACCGATCCCCCGCGATCACCGTCGGCGTCAGGAACGTCAGCCGAGGGTTCTCCATCCCTCCGTACGGGAACGACGGCGGCAGCACCAGCAGGTCGTACCGGTCCCAGTCGTACGCCCCGAACATCCCCTCCGCGGTCGCCATCATCGCCTCGACCTCGGCAAACTCGTATGCCGCCGCCTCCACCACCGAGGGTTCCGCCCAGATCCGCGACCGCTCCGACAACTCCCGCGACACCAGGTCCCCGGCCGCGAACGAGATCAGGTACGGCGGAATCGCCTGCGGCATCTCGAACCGAAACGTCCGCGTCCCCGCTCGCGGCCCCGGCTCCGCAACCCCCGCGCCGGCGCCCATCACCGCCACCAGCGACTCCGGCACCGTCAGCGCCGCCTCGAACGTCACCCGCGCACCCGGCGAGTCCTGCAGCGGCACCACCGACCGTGCATGGATCGCCTGGAACTGCGAGAACACAAACGGCTGCACCCCACCCGACGTCTGCTCCGGCGACAGCCACTGCAACCCGATCGCGTCAGCCGCCGCCCGGTACTCGATCGTCACCCGCGAGGTCCCGGCCGCGAGATCGACCCGCAGCCGCCGCCCCAGCACCGGATCGGCATCGTCCAGCACCGCCCCGAGCCGCTCCCCGCCGTCCCCGAGCACAGCCTCGATCTCCAACCCATCCGTATCGAGATCGAGCACCGGCAACGCCCCATCCGGATCGATCGCCGGCACCGCCGCCTCCAGCACCAGCGTCACCCGCCCCACCACCCGCCGCGCGTCGAAATCGAGGTCCAACTCCAGCTCGAGGTGCCGCGCCCGCGGCTGCTCGTCATCGAAGTACGAATGCGGATCAGGTCGCGACACATCCACTCCAATCACGCGGGGCACCGGCTGCGAGGAGACAGCCACCCCGTCATCTCCGAGAACCACCGCGAGCCCCGCGGCGCAGCCACCACCCCCGGCGCCGCTCGCCCCTACTCGCCACCCCCCGCCGGCGCGGCGGCAAACTCCACCACCCGAAACCCCAATCGCCCCCGGATCGCCGCCGCCCGCGCCACCCCGTGGCTACCGAGGTACACCCCATACCGACGCTCGATCTGCTCCCACAGCTCCAGCTGCTGAACCGGGTTCAGCGCCACCCCGATCTCCAGCACCACCTGATCCCGATCCGCCGCGCGCAACGCCTCCGGCGACCCCGGCTCGAGTCCATCCGGCGGCAGGAACGCCAACCCGAAGCGCGCGTGCGCCGGAATCTCCTCCAGCGTCGACCGCGTGATCGCCGCCAGCCGCTGCAGCGCCTCCCACGCCCCCGGCTGCTCGAACAGCAACCCGAGCGCCCGAGGGCTCGCGGGAAGCCCGAGGTCCCGCACCACCCCCTGCATCCGCTCATCGCGCTGCCAGCGCAGCATCATCATGTAGAGCGCGCTCACAACCAGCCCGCCGCCAACGAGCCAGATCGCCCCACCCGCGATCTGCTGATCCAGCGTCGCCGAGACATCCGCCCAGACGCGCGGCGCATCACGGTAGACGTCGTAGTACGGGTCACCGGAGAACAGGTAGAACGTCGCCGGGATCTTGGGCAGCAGGAACTGCGTGAACAGGTACGGCGCCACCAGCATGTAGTTCAGCCGCCGGAACCGACCCGCCGGCGCGATCAGCGGCCACCACACCAGCAACCCCGACGCCAGCCACAGCACCACCAGCGCGAACGATCCAACCTGCGAGGGCTGCCACCCGTTCACCACCGGCGGCAGGATCGCCAGCAGGAACGCGCCATCGAACAGCAGCGACGCCACCCACGGTCGGAGCAGCTGATTCGTCGCCACGCGCACCCACCGAGGCCGAACGAGCGCCGCGCCCATCCACTCCGGCAACCCCAGCAACAACAGCGGCGCCGCCACGAACCCGATCACGAGGTGTTGCACAATCCGCGCCGTTAGCGAATACCCCGACCCGAGCAGCCCCAACGGCCAATCGAGGGCGATCCACAGCGACAGCAGTCCCAGCGCGAACCAGAACCGCTGGCGCCGCGTCGCTGCCGACTCCCCCAGCAACGTCCGTCGCCGACCGGGCCCTCGGAGGGCGGCGACGTAGGCGAACCCAATCCCGAGCACGACCAACCAGACGGCTGGAAACGCCTGCCAGCTCCACGTCCACGCATCACCCGATGCGGCGGGCCACCAGCTCATCGCACCCCCGCGAGGATCCTAGCGCCGACCGGGGGTGCTAATGCCTACTCCCGGCCAGGTGGTGACGGCGAGGACGCGCCCTGCTAGGCTCCGCCCATCGACACCAACGGCAGGGACGCCGCGAACCAGGGGACAGTTCAACCATGACCTACGAACGACCACGGATTCAGCGCCGCAGCCTGCTGGGCCAGATGATCAGCAAGGCCTCGCTCTGCGCGCAGCAGGGCGGCATCTGGGACGGACAAGACTGCAAGCTCCCGTAACAAGCACACCATGACCGGCGCGGCCATCACGGCCGCGCCCTTGCAAGCGGCGGCCTCCCGGCCGCCGTTTCGTTTGTCCAGCTGCCGCAGCCGACGGCTGCCGCTGCTGATCCCGAGGACGGCCCCGCCGCTAGCCGCCGAGTAAGCGCTCGAACCCGATCGAGGCGTACGGATCGCCGCTGTACGGCTCGATTTCGCGATATCCGCGCCCGCGGTACATCGCGATCGCCTCGCCCAGCGCCGCGTTCGTCTCCAGCCGCGCCGTCTCGAGGCCCAGCGCCACCGCTTCGCCCTCGAGCGCCGCGAGCAACCGCCGTCCGAGGCCCGCTCCCCGCATCCGAGGCGCCACCCACATCCGCTTGATGTCGGCCACCCCGCCACTTGAGGTCGCGGCCGGCTCCCACGTCTTCACCGCGCCGCAGCCAACGGCCTCCCCATCAAGGCGTGCCACCAGGAACGCCCCGCGCGGCGGCACCAGCTCCGCCGCCTCCGCCGGCGCCGTCTCACCCGGGTCGAACCCACCCGTGATCCGCTCCCCCAGCTCCGCGAAGTACTGCTCGACGCACCACCGCGCCTCCGCGCCGGCCGGATCGACCCGCTCGATGACCGTCGCCGACGCTGCCAGCAGCAACTCCACCTGAGACATCGCCCCCGCCAGCCGCGCACGCTGCCCCTCGGACAGCGGTGCGAGCAGCGACTCCGCCGCGCTATCCGACAGGCGATCGAGCGCCCGCAACTCCCGACGCCCCGCCGCCGTCGCCACAGCCCGTCGCGCGCGCCCGTCCTCGGGATCCGCGACCGTCTCGACGAGTCCCTCGCGTTCCAGCCCGCGCAGCAACCGGCTCGCATACCCCGAATCGAGCCCCAGCCGCGCCCGCAGCTCGGCAACCGAAGCGCCGTCCCGACCGATCTCGAACAGCAGCCGCGACGCTCCGAGGGCACGCCCCCGCCCGAGGAACTGCTCGTCCAGCGCCCCGATCCGCCGCGTCACCGCGCGGTTGAAGCTCCGTACCTGTTCAACATGACGCCCGATGCCAGACATATATCTGACTGTAGTCAGCTAGTTCGAGGACGGCAACGGTGGGCTACTCCGACCCGAGCGCCTCCAGCACCGCCGCCTTCAGCTCGACGAACTCCGCCGTAGTCACGTCACCGGTCTTCAGAGGTCGATCGAGCCCGACCTCGATCCGCGCCGTGATCCGCCCCGGCCGCGGCGACATCACGTAGACCACGTCCGAGAGCAGCAGCGCCTCGTCCACGTCGTGCGTCACCAGCAGCACCGTCCGACCATCCCGCGCCCAGACGCCCTCCAGCCACTCCTGCATCTCCCGGCGCGTCATCGCGTCGAGCGCGCCGAACGGCTCATCGAGGAGCAGCGTGTCCCGCGGCATCAAGAACGTCCGCAGCAACGCCAGCCGCTGCCGCATCCCGCCCGAGAGCTGCCCCGGCCACGAGCGCTCGAACCCCTCGAGGCCAAACCGCTCGTATAGCGCCGTCGCCTGCCGCCGCGCCTCGGCCGCGGGCACCCCCGCGATCTCTGCCCCGAGCACAGCGTTCGCCTCGACGCGTCGCCACGGCAGCAACAGATCGCGCTGCGGCATAAACGCCGCGAGGCCCGGCTGCCCGACGGTGCTCTCCCCGTCGATCGTCGCGGTACCCGCGGTCGGCTCGATCAGCCCGGCCAGCACGCGCAGCAGCGTGCTCTTGCCGCAACCGCTCGGCCCGAGCAGCGACACAAACGCCCCGCGCTCGACCTCCAGCGACGCCTCCGCGACCGCCTCTACCGGCGGCTCGCCTGGAAAGACGTGTCGCACGTCCTCCAGGCGAACCGCCACTTCGGTCACGAGCGTCCCTGATCTACCGGCGTACTCATCGGCGCCAGCCTACGAAGGCAAGAACTCGTTCGTGAACGCCTCGGAGACGTCGACCGGCTCCTCGATCAGCCCGGCCTCTCGCAGGAATTCCTCGAACCGCTCCCACACATCGCCGGACTGCACGCCCCACCCCTCGCCGTCATCGGCGTAACGAGAGGCGTGGTAGTCCGCGCTGGCCCCCACCAGCGCCTCGTCCAGCTCCGGCGCGGCAGCCAGCAACAGAGCCGCCGTCTCCGCCGGCTCCGCGATCGCGTACTCGTAGCCGCGAGTCGTCACTTCGAGGAAGTCGCGCACCAGCTCCGGGTCGCTCTCGATCAGGTCGGCGTTCGTGATCACGATCGGCGTGTACCAGTCCGGGATGCAGTCCGTGTAGTCGATGAACAGCACGCTGCTGAGATCGATCCCCTCAACCTCGCGGGCGCGCAGCGCGTCCCAGCCCTCGAACACCCACACAAAGTCGAAGCGGTCCTGGTCCATCCCACCGAGGTAGTCGATGTTCCCCACCTCGACGAAGTTGACCAGCGAAGGATCGCCGCCGTCGCACGCAACCAGCGTGTCGATCAGCTCCCGCTCCAGCGTCCCGCCGAAGCCGCCGTACGTCTTCCCCTCGAAGTCTCGAGGCCGCTCGATCCCCTCCGACGCCAGCGCCATCAGGCTCGAGTCGTTGTGCGGCAGCAGCGTCGCGATCGACACGATGTCCGCGCCGGCGAGCCGCGCCGGCAGTAGCGACTCCGCCTGCGAGATCCCGAACTGCGCCGTCCCGGCGCCGACCACCGCGTCGGCACCCGCCGCCGCCGGCTCGACGATCTCGAGGTCGATCCCGGCCTCCTCGTACCAGCCCTGCCGGTGCGCCGCGTAGATCCCCGCGTGGTGGTTGTTCGGCGTCCAGTTCAGCATCAGCGTCACTGACCGCTGCTCCGCCGGCTCGCTCGCGGTCGCCGTAGCCGTCGGGTCCTCGTCGTCGTCACCGCAGGCAGCCAGCACCACCGCCCCGAGGAGCAGCATCGCTCCCAGCATCACTCGCTTCATCTCAGTTCCCTCCCGCCGCGTTGCGGCGTCGTTGAATTCACTGCAGCCGCCTGAGCGGCGTTGTCTTAGTTCGTTGAGTTCGTGACGTGGCGGTACGGCATCACGAACCGTGCGATCAGCTGCACCGCCACGAAGAACGCGATGCTGATCAGCGCGATCAGCACCACCGCCATGAAGATCTGGTCCGTCCGGAACGCCCGCTGCGACCGCGTGATGAACAGGCCGAGCCCGCTGCTCGCCCCCATCCACTCCGCGATCACCGCCCCGATCACCGCGTACGCCGCGCCGATCTGCAGCCCCGCGAAGAACGAAGGCACCGCCGAGGGGATCAGCACCGTCCGCAGCACCTGCCAGCGGCTCGCGCCCATGCTCCGCACCAGGTCGACCATCTCGCGGTCCGCGCGCAGCAACCCGTCTGCCGTGTTCACCGCGATCGGGAAGAAGCCGATCAGCACCACGATCAGCACCTTCGGCGTCATCCCGAAGCCGAACCACACCGCGAGCAGCGGAGCCAGCACCAGCACCGGGATGTTCTGGCTCACCACCAGCAGCGGGTACAGCACCCGCCGCGCGAACGGCACGCTCGCGATCAGCGCCGCCAGCACCACCCCGAGCACCGCCGCGAAGAACAGGCCCAGCGTCGCCTCGGTCAGCGTCGTCCGCGTGTGCCCCGGCAGCGTCCCCCGCTGATCGAGGAACGCCTGCCACAGGTCGCTCGGCGGCGGCATCAGGTACCCGGGCACGTCGCGCGCCCGCACCCAGATCTCCCAGCCCACCAGCAGCGCGACGAGGAACAGCACCGCCGGCGTCAGATCCCACGCGATCCGGCGCGCCCGCGGCCACACGCTGGCCGCGGCCGGCACGCTAGCCACGGAACTTCCCGGTCAGCGAATCGATCGTCGCGTCCGGCCGCGCCTCGCCGGACTGCGCGACCTTGATCACCGTGACCAGGCTGTCGGCGCCCGCCGCCAGCACCGCCTCGTGCGCGGCGCGCAGCGTGGCCCAGACCGCATCCGGATCCCCCTCGAGCGTCGTCCCGAGGGCTTCGATCTCGTACTTCAACCCGGACGACTGCAGGACGGCGATCGCCGCCTCGACGTGTCGGTAGTAGTCGTCAGGCGTCCCCGGCGGAGTCGGCAACACCTCGATCTCGGCAAGCATCGTTCCATCCCTTCACGTGCACGGATGCGCCGCGAAGGAACGGATCAGACAATCGAGGACGGAGAGTGGTACGCGAACCGTCGGACCCGGAGGTCCACATCTTCGACATACACCGCTTCCCTACGCTCGGATTACCGAGATCAGGTTCCTGGGGTGGTTCCGGTGGTCCGGAATCTCAGCCTTGCGGCCCCCCCAGCGGCTGTGACGGCCGGGTTCTCCCGGCCGAGCATCGCTGTACCGTCACACCGGTGACGGCTTGCTAAGGCTACGGAGGCGCCCGATCCCGGTCAATCACCCGCCCCCGCGCCAACGCCCCGTCCGAGGCCCCCGCACCGACAGCGACCGGATCGCCGGCGCGCGACCCGGCAGCCGCCGCTGCCGCGCGACACGGCTCCGCCTCGCCCTCCTCGCCCTGCTCCTCCCGCTCGTGCTCGCTGCCTGTGGCGATGTCGCCCGCCCCGGCGAGGCCGGCCCGTCGGCCACCGCCCCCGTTGTCGTCAACGCCGCCGAGGTCCCTGGCGCCGCCGGCCAGCCGCTCGGCCCCTACACCCCCGGCTCCGATGTCTCCTTCGAGGTCCGCACCAACGCCGCAACGGAGCAGCTCGTCGCCCTCCTCACCGACCCGACCTTCGTCGACTGGGACATGGTCCGCGAGGGCTTCGACGCCGCCCCCGCCCCCGTCGGCGGCGCCATCCCGCCGACCCTCTCTGCCGTCGCCTTCGGCGCCGCCACCGGCCCGCTCGGCGCCGCCTACATCGACCACTTCGGCTCGCGCGACTGGCTCCAGCAACGCGCCCTCGACGCGATCACCGGCAGCGGCGAAGCCGCCGCCCGCAGCGACGCCCAGCGCGCCACCGACCTCGCCTACCTGCTCTCGATCGAGCTCCCGTTGATCCGCGCGCTCGTCGCCGCTGAGGCCGGCGAACGGCTCACCGAGGACGGCGACCTCGACGACCGCTTCGGCGCCCCCCACGAGTGGGACCGCCTCTGGGTCATCCTCCAGGGCGCCGCCCCGCTCGGCGATGCCCTCACCGAGGAGACGCTCGCCGCGATCCGCTCCGGCGCGGACGCCGCCGCGAACGGAGACACCGCCGCGGCCGCCGCCGCCCACGACGTCGTCCGGCTCGCCCTCCTCCGCGCCGCCCTCGGTGCGATCGGCCACCCCGAGGGCGATGCCGTGCGTTCCGCCGCCTACCTCCGCGGCGTCGAACCGCTGCTCGTCTCGCTCGACCCGGCGGCCACCCGCCAGCTCCGCGAGGAACTCGAGGTCAGCGCCGTCGCCGACGTCACCGCGGTCCAGACCCTGGTCGCTCAGGTCGCCGAGCGCGCCGGCATCGAAACCTCGCTCGTCTTCACGGGAAGCTGAGCGACCCCCAGGCTCGCGCTCCGCGTCGCCTGGAGCGCCGCGAGCCAGACGATCGCCGGCGGCAAGAACTGCAGCAGGATCGCCGGCAACGACGGGTGCACCTCCGTCAGCGGCCGCAGCGCGCCGGCGAACACCGCGTACTTCTCGGCCACGTCCGGCGCCAACCCGGCGACCGAGGTCGCGATCGCGAGCGCCATCCACCACCGCCCCGGCAGCAACGGCGCCAGCGTGATCACCCAGAGGAAGTACCACGGCCGGAACCACCCCACCCCCAGCAGCGCGTACGCCAGTAGCATCGCAGCCGCCGCCGCCACCAACGCCTCGGCCCCCGCCCGCTGCCGCCACAGGATCACGAGGGCTGCCAACCCGAACGCCACCGCGCCGGCCCGCAACCCGATCTCGTCCGCTCGCTCCAACGAGGCCCCGAACCACCCGTGCATCGCCATCGAAACCAGATCCGGCGTGCTCGTGATCACCCGGTCCGACTGCTCCCGCACCTGGTCGAACGTCGACAGTCCCTCCCACATCGCCGCGAACGCCGCCACCAGCAGCACCAGCGCCACGCCGCCGCCGACCGCCAGATCCGGCAGTCGTCGGCGCAACTCCTCGCGTGGTCGCCGCAGCAGGTAGATCGCGAATACCGGCACCAGCAGCAGCGACACGTACTTCACGAGGACCGACGCAAGCAGCGCCGGCAGCACCCATCGCCAGCGCTCACCGATCACCAGCCACACCGCCAGCAGCGCGAAGGCCATCATCACGATGTCGTTGTGCCCGTTCCCGGCCACCCGCCACAGCGCGTACGGATTCCACGCGATCGCAATCGCCACCAGCAGCTCGCGCCCCGACCCGGTCGCACTCGAGGCGGAAGCACTCGCCCGCGCCGCGAGCCCCCTCGTGATCAGCACCCCGAGGAACGCGGTCAGCGCCAGCCAGCCGACCATCCACCCCTTCAGCAGCAGCAACGATCGAGGAAAGTCGTCACCGCCGAGCAGCACCGGCGGCCCCAGCGTCCAGTACCAGAGCGGCCCGTACGCCGCGGGCTCGTTCCCGTAGCTCATCCCGATCGGAAAGAACTCCCCGGGCCCGCGCACCATCGGGTTCTCACCCTCGACCCAGAGCAACCGCCCCTCGCCCAGGTAGTGAAAGAAGTCGACCGCGAACGGCGGGTACATCGGCACCAGCGCCGCCGCCATCGCGACCCCGCCCAGCACCACCACCGCCACCGACCACCGCGAGAGCGTCACCCACGAGGCCACCCACAGCGCCCCACCCCACAGCGCGAACAGCACCGCGAACGCCCCGTACAGCCACCAAGTGTTGGCGACTCGGTCGTCGCCGAGCATGACCTGGAAGTCGAGCGTCACCCCCGGCCCGGGGAAGAACTCGTCCAACGACATCGCGCGCGTCAGCGCCGCGTAGATCGCCGCCGACACCCCCGCGATCGCGGCGAGCGCCGCGATCCCGACTCGATCCGAGCGACGCGCGAGGACGGCGACCATCCGATCACGATAGCCCTCGACGGACACCCGATCGAAGCCACCGCCGACCCGCGCTCGATCCCTCCGAGGACCGCAACCGCCTCACGCGTGCGCGGTCGGCTGCCCCCCGCATCACAGCGCGAATAGCCACGGTCACTAGTCGCTTGAGATACCTAGCACCACGAGGTAATATACCTATATCCACAAGGTATCGGAGCTCGCCGTGCAGCTACCAAAGGACCTCATGGCCGCGTCGGCAACGCCACTCGTCTTGGCGCTGCTCCGACGCGGTGACAGCTACGGCTACGAGATCATCAGGCGCGTCCGCGAACTCTCCGACGGCCAGTTGGAGTGGAAGGAGGGCATGCTCTACCCCCTCCTCCACCGCCTCGACGAGAAAGGCCTCATCGAGGCCTACGACCGAACCGGCGACTCCGGCCGAGCCCGACGCTACTACCGCCTACTCCCCGAGGGCGCGCGTCAGCTCGAGGAGCAACAGGCCGGCTTCGCCGCCGTCACCGCAATCCTGGGCGCCCTCTGCGCCTCCGACCTGGGAACCACCCATGCCTGACCAGCCTACCAACCCCACCAACCCCACCAACCCCGCCGACCCGGCAGACCCGGCAGACCTCGAGGCACGCCTCGATCGCTGGACCCGCGACACCGCCGCTGCCGAGCCACGCCTACGCCCCCACCTCGAGGAGCTCGCCGACCACCTCCGCAGCGATGTCGGAACCCGCCTCGCCGGTGGCGCCAACCTCGACACCGCCTTCGCCGCCGCGGTCACCGCGCTCGGCACCCCCACCGAACTCTCGCGTGAGTACGCCAAGGTCGAGCGCTTACCGGCCCGCCTCTTCGGCTGGCTCGCCGACGAGCGCCACGAGACCCGAGGTGACCTCACCCTCGCGGCGGCATGGATCGGCATGTCGCTCATCTGGGCGGCGACCGCCGCCCTCGGCCCGATCGTCGGATTCGAACTCGCCGTGAACTGGATGATCGTCGGTTGGGCCGCCACCACCTTCGGCCCGCTCACCGCCCTCGACGTCGCCCTGAGGCGAACCCGCGCCGCACGAGAGAAAGCGCGCTAACCGGACCGCCCGGTTATTCGCCGCTCGGCGCACCGGGCGGCCGAGGACCGTCGCGTTCATCGCCGAGCCAGAGTCGGTCCCCCAGCGACATCATCCGCCCGACGAACAGCCCGATCGGCACCGTCAGCAGCGCCCACACCCCGGCGATGACCAGCAGCGCCGTCCCGCTCATCCTGAGCTCGCGACCTGGCTCATCGGACAACCGCCTCGTCCTGCATCCTTGAGGACCTCGCCGACCGGCCGCTCCGCGGCCCGGCACCTTCCATCCTGCACCAGATACAAACGAAACGCGCGAACCGCGCGTTCCAACAGAGTCACACACGCACACGCAAAGAGACGCGGGCTCACGCCCGCGCCTCGCTCGTTCACGATCGAGTCACCTGAGCTGCAAACGCGCCGCACCCCCTCGGTTAAGGCGACTCCCAAGGGACGCACTCCCTCGCAAACACCCCAGCCGTTGCGACCTATCCTCACCCCGCCCCTTCAGCTGGCCCGAAGGGTCAAAGAGGGGGTCGAAGACCCCCTTATTGGGTGACTTCGACTGGGGGGACGTAGAAGGCCACGTGATCGCGGATGTTCTCGGCGGCTGACTTCGGGTCCGGGTAGTACCAGGCCTGGCCGCGCAGCGTCTCGCCGTCCACCTCGATGTCGTAGTACGACGCCTCGCCCTTCCACGGGCACGTCGTGTGGCTGTCGTTCGGCTTGAACAGCTCCATCTTCACCGACGAGGGCGGGAAGTAGACGTTCCCCTCCACCACCTCGAACTCGTCGGACTCGGCCAGCACGTGGCCGTTGATCGTTGCCTTCGCCATGGATCGCTCCTGTCCTCGACGCTCCTGCTGAGCGCCCGGTGTTCAGCCTCGCACCCCAGAGCCTACCCGCTCGTGATCCTCGCTACGAGAACCGATAGTGAGTCCCCACCCCCGAGGTGAAACCAACCCCCCGAGGCGAACCCACCTTCCGAGGCACCCGCGCGACCGCGCACTCCCCGAGGCGAAACGCACCTCCCGAGGCCAGCCGCCCGGCGCTACCGCTTCCCGCGGCTCTGCTTCGCTCGCCGAGGCTCCTGCGACTTCATCCATTCCTCGTGCGACGGCACCGGCTCCCCGACCACGTAGAGCATCACGTACGTCCCCATGTCGCCGAGGAACTTGAAGTCCTTCTTCAGCATCTTCACTGTGTCCGCGAAGTCGTCCTGAGACCGCAGGTACTGCTTGAACCCACCGGGCTCCGCGTCCAGCTCCAGCATCCGCGCGGCGTTGCTCACGATCGCGTTCAGCTTGCGCCGGTTGCGAATCACCCGCGTGTCCTCGGCGAGCGCATCGATCTCGTCCTCGGACATCGAGGCCACTCGCTCGACGTCGAAGTCGTGGAACGCCTCGCGGGTCGAATCCCACTTCGCCTCCACGACCTTCCACGACATCCCGCTCTGGAACACCGACTTGCTCATCACATCGAGGTAGTCACCCAGCTTCTTCGGCTTGATCTGGGGCGGCGCCCCCATCTCCTGCTCGTCAGCCATCGTCGCCCCTTCCCCTTCCGAGGCCTGCCCCGCTCCGCTACCGGGCGGCCAGCGCCTCGCGCCACTCCTGGTACGACGGCGTCTCCTCCCCCACCACGTAGAGGAGGTAGTAGCAGCCGAACTCACCCAGGAACTTGAACTCCTTGCGTAGCCGATTCATCTGCGCCTCGTACCCACCGAGGCTCGCGAGCCACGCCGCGATCGACCCGTGCTCGGCTTCCAGCTCAACCAGGCGCGCCGCGTTCCCCACGATCGCGTTTAGCTTCCGGCGGTTCCGGATCACCCGCGCGTCCTGCGTCAGCGCGTCGATCTCCGCCTCGCTCATCGCCGCAACGCGATTCGTGTCGAACCCGTGGAACGCCTCGCGGATCCCGTCCCACTTCGCGTCGATCACGCGCCACGCCATCCCGCTCTTGAACACCGCCTTCACGATCACCTCGAAGTAATCGTCGATGCCCGTCGCCTCGATACGGCGCGGCGGTGTCAGATCCAGGTCGTCAGGCATGGTCGGCCTCCATCCGGCTCGCCTCCCATTGAGATCACTCCCGGCGCACCGCGCCCGGCGGCATGACTCGCTACCGCGCCGCCGCCGACACCTCCGCGAGCCGCCGTTCGAGGTAGCGCCGCTCCACCGGATGCTCGCACGTCGCCAGGGCACGTCGGTACGCGCTCGCCGCCTCGTCCGGCCGGTCGGCCCGCCGCAACAGATCCGCCCGCGCCGAATCGAGCAGATGGTAGCCCTCCAGCCCTGGCTGCCCCGCCAACCGGTCGAGCATCCGCAACCCGCCCTCGATCCCGAACGCCATCGCCACCGCGACCGCGCGGTTCAGCTCCACGACGGCCGTCGGCTGCATCCCCAGCAGGTGGTTGTACAGCAGCGCGATCTCGCGCCAGTCCGTCACCTCCGGCGTCTCCGCCTCCGCGTGGATCGCCGCGATCGCCGCCTGGATCTGGTACGGCCCCGGCCGCCGCAGCGCCGCCGCACGATGGATCAGCGCGACCCCCTCGTCGATCTGATCGCGATCCCACGTCGTCCGGTCCTGCTCCTCGAGGGTGACCAGCTCCCCATCCGGCCCCGTCCGCGCCGCCCGTCGCGCATCGTGCAACAGCATCAGCGCCAGCAGCCCGATCGCCTCCGGCTCCCCGGGCATCAGCTCCACGACCAGCCGCCCCAGCCGGATCGCCTCCGCGCACAGCTCGGTTCGCACCAGGTCGTCGCCGCCGGTTGCGCTGTAGCCCTCGTTGAACACCAGGTAGACCACGGCCAGCACCGCCGCCAGCCGGTCCGGCAGCGCGTGCGGCCGAGGTACCTCGTACGGGATCCCGGCGTCGCGGATCTTCCGCTTCGCCCGCACCAGTCGCTGCGCCATCGTCGGCTGCTCGACGAGGAACGCCCGCGCGATCTCGCGAGTCTCGAGGCCCGCCACCGTCCGCAGCGTCAGCGCCACCTGCGCATCCGCCGCCAGCGCCGGGTGACAGCACGTGAAGATCAGCCGCAGCCGGTCGTCCGCCAGCGTCCCGTCGGCCGGCTCCCGGCTCGACTCATCCTCGGCCAGCTCCTGCTCGAGGGCAGTCATCCGCTCGATCGCATCGCGCTTCCGCTGCAACGCCTGCTCGCGCCGCAGCCGATCGATCGCCTTCCGGCGCCCGGTCGTCAGGATCCAAGCCGCCGGCGTCCGAGGCACCCCATCCTTCGGCCAGTGCTCCAACGCTGCCGCGAACGCGTCCTGCAGCGAATCCTCGGCGAGCTGGAAATCGCCCCCGCAGGAGCGAATCAGCGTCGCGGTCAGCCGACCGGCGTCGTCGCGGTAGACAGCCTCAATCGCCGCCTCGGTGGCGGCATCCGGAGACTCGGCGACGGGCGCGCGATCGGCCAACAGAGTTCCCAAACCGGGTGCACTCGTTCGCGTCGCTGCGCGAGCCCGCTCAGCTACGCGTCAGGAATCTCCATGATCGGGCGCACCTCGATCGAACCGTACTCCGCGGCCGGGATCTTCGCAGCCAGATCCACCGCCGCGTCCAGGTCCGGGCACTCCAGCATGTAGTAGCCGCCCAGCACTTCCTTCGTCTCCGCGAACGGCCCGTCTGTCGTAATCATCTCGCCGTCACGCATCCGCACCGTCGTCGCCGTTGACGTCGGCTGCAGCGCATCCCCCACCGGGTTCGCCCCCCGCCGCGTCGCCTCTTCCCCGAACGCGATCCAGGGCGCCATCCCCTCGGGCGTCATCTCCTGTGGCTCGTCGGTCTCTTCGCTGTAGATCAACGCCAGGTAACGCATCGTTGGTACTCCCTCATTCAGTTCGGGAGACCACATCGCCCCCCGCTCATCAGAATGACGGACGAGCCTACACCGGATCGACAACCCCACAGGTAATCACCAGCACGGCGCGCAGCCCGCCGTCGTCACCGCAAGGCGACGAGGTTCGGAATGCCCGCAACTCCTGAACGCGCCCGACCCGCCCGGCGAAGCCTCCGAGAAGCGGGGTGTGGGGCGCAGCCCCACAGGCATATGGGGTGGGTGGGCGGGATACCTAGAAACAACGTCGCCGGCAAAGCCGGCGGCGATCCGGGCGCGCCAGCGCCCCTCCGAGGACTGCGCAACCCGCACCCCTGGGTGCGAACCCAACCTCCGAGGCCAAGGCAACCACCTCACGCCAGGCGTCGGGTAAGTCCCCTGGCGCCAGGCGACTCGCGCCTGCTACCCCGTCATCCCAAGGAGACGCGTCCCGATCGGACGCGCCATCGGTACCGAGGCCCCGTACCGGTCCTCGCCAAAGAACCGCATCCGCGCCCCCTCGCTGATATCGAGGTCCGGCCCAACCCCGTTCAGATCCGGCACCCGCGACCCATCCTCGGACCAACCGGCCACCGCGTGCCGCCGTCGCTCGGCCGCCGCCGGCCCCGGCGTGAACAGCAGATCCGACTGCCAGTTCTCGATCGTCCGGATCACCTCGTAGTAGCGGTCGCGGAGTCGCGCGTAGCGCGCCGCCGCGAACTGCGGATCCTCGCTCTCGCGCAGCGCCGTCGCCATCGTCCGCGCGTCGCGCAGCGCCAGCGAAATCCCCATCCCCCAGGTCGGATCGCTCACCCCGGCAGCGTCACCCACCACCGCGAGGCCGTCGCGATACGGCGTCTTCAACCAGCGATCGCTCGACCGAAACGCCGCCAGCGGCCCTTCCGCCTCAACGTTCGCCATCACCTCCGGGGAGATCCCGCTCTCGATCGAGAAGTCGACGAACCGTCGGAACCCCGCCTCGCCGCGGAAATCGCCCGCCGTGCTGCCCGGCAGTACCACGTAGGCGCGGCCGTAACCGTCGCCTTGCGGATACACCATCGCCAGGCCCTCGGCGTCCTCGCGGATCAGGAAGTGCCCCGTGTCCTCGGGCCCACCGAGGCCGCTCACCCGCACCCCGGCCAGCAGCCGCTCGGACCGGTGCTCGTAGTCCGGGCGCTTCAGCAGCCGCCGCACCAGCGAGCTACGCCCCTCGGCGCCCACCACCAGGCGAGCATCGATCTGGCAGCTCAACCCGTCGCGCGAGATCCGGAACCCAGGCCGCGCGCCCCCGCGGAGGTCATCGACCACCACCGGCCGCTCGACCGCCACGCCGCGGTCGCGGGCGGCGCGCAGCAGCGCCTCCTGCAACTGCACGTGGTGGAACGCCAGCGGCACATCCCCCTGCGCCGTGCGCAGCGCCCGAGGCTTCCCCGAGCGGCTGATGTTGTACGGCAGGGCGTGCGCCCCGGCCTCCTCGAGGACCGGCGACAGTTCCAGCATCCGCGCCTCGGCCGCGCCCCATGGGGCCAGCCACTCGCCGCGCACGCGGTCCTTGAACTCCTCGGCACGTTCGGCGACGAGCACCCGTGCGCCCTCGTCAGCCAGCGCGACCGCAAGTGCGGAGCCGGCGATCCCGCCACCGATGATTGCGACATCGTATTCGCGGTTCATGTTGTTCCTCCGACTGGATCGGTCGTTCTGACTGGCTGAGTGCGATGCAGGCCGCCGGAAGCGGCAGCCCGCCAATTGGTGCTCGTCGCCGAACGCGCCGAGGCGCGGCATCGAAGCCGCGCCTCGGACACGCGTTCGTGGCTAGGAAGTGGCGACCTCGATCTCAACCGGGACCGAGTTGGTGATGATGTCGAACACCGCGGAGCGGGCCCGCGACTGCTCAACGATCTGGCGGAGCTTCTCCTCCGGCGCGTCCCCCGCGATGCGGAAGTTCACGCGGATCTGCTGGTAGCCGTTCCGCACCTCGTCCGACAGCCCGAGGATGCCCTGGAGGTCGATGTCGCCCTCAACGGTCGACTCGACGAAGTCCAGCTCAACCCCGCGCGCCGACGCCACGTTGCCAATGCCGGCCGTGAGGCAGGCCGCAAGCGCGTGAAGGACGTACTCGACTGGGGTCGGGCCCTCGTCGTCGCCGTTGAGCACCTTCGTGTGATCCGCCTGGAGCACGAAGTCCTCGGTGCGGGTCTCGTCTTCCTGCCCGGCGCCGAAGAAGCCGCGAATCCGGCTCTCGCTGTGCGTGCCGCTGATCCAGCGGTTCGTCGCGCGGAACTGGAAGGCCGCCGCCTCGCGCTGCTGGTCGACCGCGTTGATCGTGTTGAAGAGGTTCGTGACGTTGACGCCGTTGCGAATCACTTCCTGCTCGACAGTTGCGTTGCTCATGGTTCGGTCCTGCTCTCTCGATTCCGGTGACCGTGCCTGCCGTGGTGGGGCGGGACCGCTCGCCGTCGTGTTCGTTGCAGGAATCTTCGCCGCGACCGCCCCCCACCCCTGTCAACCGTGAGACCCAACTTCGCTGCCCAATCGTCCACGCCCCCGTGGTCCATCCGAGACCACCCGCTGTCCCCCACACGACCGACACTCGATGCGCCGCTCCGAGGCCTGCGCGAAACCCAGCGGCGGCACGGTCGCTCGACCGTGCCGCCGCGTACGGGCGCCGTGACGCGCCGTTCCTACCCCCAGCGTGGCGAGGCGTCCGGGTCGATCCCCAGGTGCGTCTTGGCGATCAGCTCGTGCGTGACCGCGAAGTTGGCCGGGTGCAATCTCCCCATCCGCGCGTCGCGGAAGAGGCGCTCCAGCATCCCGCCTCGCGTCACACCGAAGCCGCCAGACACATCGACCGCCTGATCGACGACGCGGAATGCCGCGGTCGTCGCCTGGTGCTTCATGCTCACCGAGCGCCAGGCGAACTTGCCGAAGGTCTCCGGCGTCCAGCTCGCCGCGTCCAGCACCTCCGAGGACCACTCCTCGGCGTACCGCTCGATCAGCGCCTCGGCCCGATCGAGGCCCATCACCATCTCCGCGAAGGTGTGCTGGTACTCCGGGTGGAACTGGTACAGCCCCTGCCCGATCGCCATCGAGGACTTGGTTTGCAACTGCTCCGCAGCGAGGTCCTTCGCCCGCTCGGCAAGTCCGAGGTAGATGTTCGAGAACGTCGTCTCAGCCCACGCGAACACCCCGAGCACAAACAGGTTCATCCCGGCCGCCCCGGCCGGCACGACGTACGCGACGTCCTCGTCGGGCACGAACACGTTCTCGAGGACCGTGTCGTCGCTGCGCGTCGCGCGCATCCCCAGGGCGTCCCAGGTCTCGTTGATCTGGATGCCCTCGGCGTCGCGCTTCAAGAAGGCGTGGACGATCGTCGGCGCCGCCGGATCGGACGCGTCCATCGCGTGGACCCCCAGGCGCGTCCACACCGGAGTGAGGCTGCCGAAGCTCTTGTGCCCGGTGATTCGGTACCCGCCATCGACGCGCTCGGCCTCTGCCGACGAGAGCAGCAGCGGCAGGTCGTTGCCGCGCTCGCCGTGGCCGGCAGCGAACACGCCTCCCGCGGCTGCCTCCTCGAGAAGCCAATCGCAGGTCGGATCACCGGCGCGGTGGAGGTCGGCGGCGAGCCCCGTCCAGTAGAAGTGCATGTTGGTCGCCAGCGCGGTGGCCGGTGCGTGGTAGGCCAACCGCCGCTGTATCCGCCCAATCTCTTGCAGATTCGCGCCGGGCCCGCCGAAGGCCTCGGGGAGCGCGAGCTTGAGATAGCCCGATTCACGCAGCTCCTCGAAGTCCTCGGTGAAGAACGTGTTGTCGCGGTCGTAACCCGCTGCGCGATCCTCGAATCGCCGCAGCATCTCCTCGGTCAAGACCGACTCGGCGGTCGGCGCTGGCACGGTCGTCGTCATCGAAACGCTCCTTGAAGCCATGAAGTGGGGAAGATTCGGGACCCCGAGGAGCTAGCCATCCGCCAACCGACGAGGTCGTTGCCAACGATCGTCCGCTGCGGCTGGTGCATCGGTGTCGGGCAGACGTGCCCGCCCGGACGCCGATCGTCGGTTGCACGATCACCCGTCCGACGGACGCTGGATCGAGGAAGATCTGGTTCAATCGCGCGCGGCCGGTCGGCTGCGGTAGCGTGGCCCTATGGCATCCACCCGTCCCGGCGACACGACCCTCGACCTGCTACGTCAGCTCGTCGCCTTCGACACCACCAGCCGCAACTCCAACCTCCCCCTGATCGAATTCGTCGAGGACTACCTCGCCACCCTCGGCATCGACTCCCGCCGCGTCATGTACACCGACGACAAAGCCAACCTCTACGCCACCGTCGCCCCATCTGACGGCGACGCATTCGAGGCCAATGACACCAACGAGGTCGGCGGCGGCATCGCCCTCTCCGCCCACACCGACGTCGTCCCCGTCGACGGCCAGGACTGGGCCACCGACCCATGGACCGTCACCGAACAGGACGGCCGCCTCTACGGCCGCGGCACCGCCGACATGAAAGGCTTCCTCGCCGTCGTCCTATCGGCCCTTCCGAGGTTCGTCGACGCCAAGCTGACGACCCCGCTCCACCTCGTCTGCTCACCAGACGAAGAGGTCGGTTGCGTCGGCGTCCTCCCCTTGCTCGCCGACCTCGAGCAACGCGACGCCCGCCCCGCCATGGCCGTCATCGGCGAGCCCTCCTCGATGGGCGTCATCGCCGCCCACAAAGGCCACTACGCCTACCGCTGCCACCTCCGCGGCATCGAGGCCCACTCCAGCTTCGCCCCCCGCGCCGTCAACGCCATCGAATACGGTGCCCGCCTCGTCACCCGCATCAACGACATCGCTCGCCGCAAGGCCGACGCCGGCCCCTTCGACGAAGCCTTCCCCGTCGCCCACACCACCCTGCACACCGGCGTCTTCGAGGGCGGCTCCGCCTTCAACATCGTCCCGCGCCACGCTCACTTCGACTTCGAGATCCGCACCGTCGGTACCGACACCGACGAACAGCTCTTCGGCGAAATCGAAACCTACGCCCGGACCGAGCTGCTCCCCGAGATGCGCACCATCTACCCCGACGCCGCCATCGACTTCGAAGTCCTCTCCTCCACCCGCGGCCTCGACACCGCCGAGGACGAGCCCGTCGTCGCCGAAGTCCTCGCCCTCACCGAGGACCTCAGCACCGCCGAGGTCAAAGTCGGCAGGGTCAACTACGCCACTGAAGCCGGCCTCTTCCAGGCCGCCGGCATCCCCGCCGTTGTCTGCGGCCCTGGCTCCATCGACCAGGCCCACGGCCCCAACGAGTACATCGACCTCGACCAGCTCGCCCGCGCCGAAACCTTCATGGACCGCCTCCTCACCCGCCTCCAGCGCTAGCGAACCTCCTTGCCACAGCGACCCCGACGGCGCCAGCTGGGATAACATGTCAACTGTCTTGCGCAACGAGGCGCCCGCCCCGCCTCACCCCGCACCCGGCCCAACCGAGGCGAACCCCACTCCCGAGGCCCAACGCGCTACTCGCGGCCCCACCCCTCGAGACGCATAGCACCAACCGAGGCCCAACCACCCCCCGCGAAGCGCCAGCCGGCTTCCCGCCCCAAGGCGCGAAGCGTCAACAGAGGGGTCGAAGACCCCCGCGAAGCGTCAAGAAGGCGTCGAAGACGCCCCTTCGCGGGCGAAGACCTCGTCGTACAAGCGGACCACCCGAGGCCCAACCAGCTCCGCCATCTGGCGGTACGCCTCGCGGCGGTACCCCCAGCCGCGATCGCTGCGCTCCACCTGCTCCAACCAATCGCAGACGTGCACCTCCGCGAGGTCTGTCAACTGCTGGCGGTTCAGCGCGATCGGCGGACTCCCCTCACGGTCTCGAATCTCGAACGAGTCCGCGTCACTCTCGAGGGCGCGCGCCACCTCGGCATCGAACGTCGCGCGATCCATCACGCAGTTGCAGAACGCCGTGAACTCCGCCCGCTCCCCGATCAGATCGCGCATCTGCGCGCGCTCCTCCAGCGGCAGCGAGAAATCCTGGAACCCTTGCGTCCCGTAGATCGAATGGAACAGCCCGGCACGCGCCATCTCTGCGTCGCCGCCCACCGACTCCACGGTCGCCTTCACCGCCTTCAGATGCGTCAGGAAATCGTGGCCCGTGTGCGCCACCTCGCCAGTCCCGAGGTTCACCAGGAACTCGAACAGCTCCTCGTCGGTCCGTTCCGCCACCATCTGCAGCCCTCTCTCTGCCCGCGTTGCGTCGGCCACCCGCAGCCTAGCGCAGCGACCGGCCCCCGACCGCTATCCTCGCGCGCAACCCATCGAGGAGCCCCGCATGCGCGCCGCCATCGTCCCCGCGTTCGGCCCCTTCGAGGCCATCCGCACCGACGACGTCCCATCTCCGGAACCGGCCGCGGACGAGATCCTCGTCCGCACCACCGTCGCCGGCGTCGAAGCCGCCGGCATCGTCGAGCGCCCCTCCGAGGCCGCCCCCGACCTCGAGGTCGGTCGCCGCGTCGTCTACTGGAACCCGCTCCCCGCCGCCTTCGCCGAGTTCGCCGCCGTCCCCGCCTGGCGCGCCATCCCCATCCCCGACGACGTCAGCGACGAAGCCGCCGTCACTCTGATGGTCCAGGGCGCTACCGCCCACTACCTCGCCACCGACAGCTACGCGCTCGGCCCGGACAGCAGCTGCCTCATCTACGCCGCGGCCGGCGGCGTCGGCCACCTCCTCGTCCAGATCGCGAAGCTGAAGGGCGCCCGCGTCCTCGCCGTCGTCGGCAACGAGGGCAAGACCACCCTCGCCCGCGACCTCGGCGCCGACGTTGTCATCAACCGCGCCGAACAGGACATCCTCGAAGCCGTCCGCGACGCCACCGACGGCGAAGGCGTCAGCGCCGTCTACGACGCCGTCGGCGCCGCCACCATCGAGCAATCGATCCTCGCCACCCGCCGCCGCGGCACCTGCGTCCTCTACGGCGCCGCCTCAGGCCCTGTCACCACCCTCGACACGAGCCTCATGCAGCAGGCCGGCTCCATCTTCCTCACCCGGCCCGGCCTCCGCGACCATCTCCGCAGCGCCACCGAGGTCCGCGACCGCATGGCCGACCTCTTCACCTGGCACCACCACGGCACGCTCATCCCCCACATCGGCGCCGAGTACTCCCTCGATCAGGTCGCCACTGCCCTCACCGACATCACCTCGGGCGCCACCACCGGCAAGCTCCTCATCCGCCTCTGAATCCGAATCTGAAGGCCCAAGCCCCAACCCTCGTCCAAGCGCGATCCGGACGCGGCGTAGCCGCGAAGAGAGCAGGGTGTGGGGCGCAGCCCCACATCATTTGGGGTGGGCGGGTGGGGTTCCTAAAACAGACGTCGCCGGCGAAGCCGGTG
>JANQNP010000005.1 GCA_028279505.1 Dehalococcoidia bacterium | reverse complement strand
CAACGCCGTCGCCGCCTTCGCCAACGCCTGGTCCAACCGCTGGCCGATGCTGCTGCTCGGTGGCGCCGGTGAGCAGAGCGGCGTCGACATGGGCTTCTTCCAGGAGTCCGAGCAGGTCGCCGCCATGGCCCCCTACGCCAAGTACGCCAAGCGCGCCGAGAAGATTGAGCGCCTCCCGATCTACATCGCCGAGGCCGTCAAGAAGGCCATCCACGGCGTCCCCGGCCCCTCCTACATCGACCTCCCCGGCGACGTCATCGCCGGCGAAGTTGACGAGGAAGACGTCCAGTGGGCGCCCCGCGTCCCGGACCCCAAGCGCCTGCTCTCCGACCCGCAGGACGTCCAGGCCGCCCTCGAGGCCCTCAAGACCGCCGAGCAGCCGCTCATCATCTTCGGTAAGGGCATCGCCGCCTCGCGCGCCGAGGCCGAGATGCGCCGCTTCGTCGAAGAGACCGGCATCCCCTACCTCGCCATGCCTATGGCCAAGGGCATCATCCCCGACGACCACGACCAGGCCGCTGCCGCCGCCCGCTCGTTCGTCCTCAGCAACGCCGACCTCATCTTCCTCGCCGGCGCCCGCCTCAACTGGATGCTCCACTTCGGCCTGCCGCCGCGCTTCCGCGAAGACGTCCGCGTCGTCCAGCTCGACTTCAACCCCGAGGAGATCGGCGTCAACGTCCCCTCCGAGGTTGCGCTCATCGGCGACGCCAAGGCCACCCTCGGCCAGCTCCTCGACGTCCTCGACCAGGACCCCTGGCAGTTCCCCCAGGACTCCGAGTGGCTCCAGAGCGTCAAGTCCGAGGCCCGGCAGAACGCCGAGGCCATCGAAGCCATGTACGCCGACCACTCCACCCCGCTTCAGTACTACCCGGCCCTCAAGTCCATCGACACCGCGCTCCCCGACGACGCCATCATCGTCGCCGAGGGTGCTTCCACCATGGACATCAGCCGCACCGTGCTGAACAACTACCAGGCGCGCACCCGCCTCGACGCCGGCTCCTACGGATCCATGGGCCTCGGCCACGGCTTCGCCGTCGCCGCCCAGGTCGAGCACCCGGACCGCAAGGTCCTCTGCCTCCAGGGCGACGGCGCCTTCGGCTTCGCCGGCACCGAGTGTGAGGTCGCCGTCCGCTACAACCTCCCCATCGTCTGGGTCGTCTTCAACAACGGCGGCATCGGCGGCCACACCCAGGAGCAGATCGACAGCGACATGCCGCCTCCCGGCGCCATGAGCCCCGGCGCTCGCTACGACATCATGATGGAAGGCCTCGGCGGCAAGGGTTACCAGGCCGAAACCATCGAGGAACTGGACGCCGCCCTCAAGACCGCCCTCGCGGACACCAGCGGCCCCTCCCTCATCAACGTCCCCATCGCCCACGACGCCAAGCGCAAGCCCCAGAAGTTCGGCTGGCTCACCAGCGCCGCCAACTAACGCCCAGCGTCGCCTCGCGACCCTCGACGAACGCCCCGCCGGTCACCGGCGGGGCGTTCTTCGTGTTCACACGCGATCTCACCCACGCTCGGGCGGTCACGCTGTTCTTGCCTACTCCTCGCTAAGGCAGTTCGCTTGCGCGACGATCCCGCTGTTGAACTGGAGCCGCGAACTCTCCAGAAGCACCTCGAACTGAGAGAGCACGAACGGGAACGTCCCGTCGAGCATCCGCCCGAGATGCGTCGCGGTCTCGCCCATCTGCAGAGCCGACTGTCCATACGCCTGGCGTGCCACCTCGCACTGCGACCCGTATTGGTCGAGGCTCTCGCCGGCAAGGATCGACTCGCTGTAAGCGGTCGCCTGCGAGCCGATCAGATAGGCGCCAGACACAAGTGTTCCGAGGTCGGTGGCACCGTCAACGTACTGGCCGAGGAGCGCCCCGAGCTGGGCCGAGTACGTCGCGATCTGGTTATTCATCGCCTCGAGGTCCTGATACACCCCCAGATTCGGGACCGTCGGCGACGGCGCATTCTCCGCCGTCCGCGTCTCCGACATGCTCACCAGGATCGGTGTCCCAACCGGAAGCTCGCCAAACGGGTAGAGCGCGAAGAACTCGAGGTTCACGAACGACGGAGCGAACAGGAGAAATCCCGTCATCACCCCGTCCTGGGCAACCCAGACCGATTCCACCTCGGGGTTCGTCGCCTCGAGGTCAAGGACGCTGCCCCCATCCCACGACGCCAGCGCGATACCCGACGGCGGCAGCTCACCTCGAATTCCCTCCGCCTGAACCGCTTGCGAGCCCAGGAACTGCGCGGCGAAGACGACGACACCCACCAGCACTACACGTCTGATCATCAGAACACTCCTGAGCGGGGCGAAAGAGCTATCAGTCAGAATCTTGCGAGATCTACCATTAAGCCCTCGTAGGATTTCCGCTCGACCTCGTTGCCATCACGCTTGTGTCGCGGCTCGCCCTGTCCGCCGACCTCTCAATGCCGGTCCCTCCGAGGATCAGAGCGCGGGCAGCTGCCCGCGTCCCTAGCCCCACGCCCCGATGCGCCTACGCGCGCCCCGCGCCCGGAGGCGTACCCGCCTCCGGACCAGAAGCCAGCCCCACTGTGCACCATCGGCAATCTCGAGGCCGGTGGATCCCGCCGCCACCGAGGCCAAACCAACATCGAGGAAGATCTCGGCTTTGGAGGGGGTCCGGGGGACGCTCCCGTCCCCCGGCGGGGGTGTCGGGGGGGAGTGCCCCCGACGAACGATCGACCTCCTGAGCTCGCGAGCTCTCGCCCGCCAAGCCGCCGCCTCGGCACATCGTTACCCGATCCCAAAGACCGAAGCGCCCACGCGCGCCCCGCGTGGATGGCTCCCCTGGGTCAGCCCCCCGCCCCGTACACCTCCACGATCGCCTCAGCGATCCGCTCCGGCTCATCCTCCTGCAAGTAATGACTAGCAGACTCCAACCGAACCACCGTCGCGTGCGGGAACCGCTCCTCCCACCGCGACAGCAGCCCGCGAAACACCGGATCCTTCGTCCCCCACACGAGCAGGATCGGCTTGTCGCCCAGCTCCGTCGTCACCCGCTGTTCCAGCTCCGCCATCCACGGCTTCGACGCCCGGATCTGCGTCGGGAACATCGCGATCCCGCGGCGCGACTCCCGAGTCGGCACCACCGCCGTGTAGTGCTCGAACTCCCGATCGGTGAATTCCGTCTCGATCGTTCGCTTCATCGCCGGGCTCACGAAGAAGTTCCGCCGCGTGATCAACTGCTGCATCGGCCACGAACTCATCAGCCGGCTGAAGAAGCCCAGCATGAAACTGTCGACCGGCCAGAACCACGTGTTCCCGATCACCAGCCCCGAGATCCGGTCCGGCATCCGCGAAGCCACGTCGAGCCCGATCGGCCCGCCCCAGTCCGCGCCCATCAGCAGCGCGTCCTCAACATCGAGGTGCTCAACCAGCTCCCGCACCACCGAGGCGTGCTCCGCCGGCGTGTACCCGTACGACTCGCCCGGATGCACCGACAGCCCGAACCCCGGGTAGTCCATCGCGATGCACCGGAACTGATCGCGAAGCTGCAGCACGATCCCCCGGTACAGGAAGCTCCAGTCCGGGTTCCCGTGAAACATCAGAAGCGGTCGCCCGCTCCCCTCGTCGATGTAGTGAATCGGTCCCACCGAACTCTCGAACCACCGCGACTCGAACGGGAACAGCTCCCGGTCCGGTTCGAACTCCACGATCCCTGCTGGTCGCTCCATGGCTCCGCCTCCCCACCTCGTGCATGCGAGGCGCCGATGCCCGAACCTCTAACACATGTCGGCACCGCACACGCGGCCGAACTCACCTCTCTCACCTCAGGGGTCCGCGAACCGCGAAGCCCTTACCCCTCACCCCGCCGCCGCGATACCCTCCCCTCACATACACCCTGTACGCCACCCCCACCTTCCGAGAGGCGAAACACCATGGACCTCACCGACGCCCCAGCCGAAGCCGAATTCCGCCAGACCGTCAAAGACTTCATCGCCGAACACGGCGACAAAGGCCGCGGTGGCGGCGGCCGAGGTGGCGGCGGCGGTGACGAGGAAAGCGGCTGGTCCCGAGAAGCCCGCGAGAAAGGCCAGTCCTGGCGCGACGCCCTTGTCGACCGCGGCTGGATCGCCCCCGCCTGGCCGAAGGAGTACGGCGGCGCCGGCCTCTCCGTCAAAGAGCAGTTCATCCTCAACGAAGAGCTCGCGGAGGCCGGCCTCAGCAACGTCGGTGGCTTCGGCGTCATGATGCTCGGCCCCACCCTCATGGTGCACGGCACCGAGGAGCAGAAGGCCGAAATCCTCCCGGCCATCCTCGCCGGAGAAGTCGTCTGGTGTCAGGGCTGGTCAGAGCCCGGCGCCGGATCCGACCTCGCCTCGCTCCAGACCCGCGCCGCCCGCGACGGTGACGAGTACGTCCTCAACGGCCAGAAGATCTGGACCACCGGCGCCCAGCACGCCGACCGCATGTACATGCTCGCGCGCACCGACCCCGACGCCCCCAAGCACCGAGGCATCTCGATGCTCATGCTCGGCATGAAGGACCCCGGCGTCAGCGTCCGCCCGCTCACCACCATGGCCAACACCCAGACCTTCAACGAAGTCTTCTTCGAGGACGTCCGCGTCCCCGTCGCCAACCGCATCGGCGAGGAGAATCGCGGCTGGTACGCCGGCATGACCCTCACCGACTTCGAGCGCTCCGGCATCGGCAACTCCGTCGGCACCCAGCGCGCCCTCAAAGGCACGCTCGCCTACGCCAAGAACGCCCCCGACCACGAAACCGTCCTCAAGAGCAGCGGCACCTGGCGCCTCGACTTCGTCGACCGCTGGATCGAAGCGGACATCGCGCGCCTCTTCAGCTACCTCAACAACAGCATCCAGGACCGCAACATGGTCCCGAACCACGAGGCCTCCATGTCCAAGCTCTTCACCACCGAGCTCGGCCAGAAGATCGCCAAAACCAACCTCAAACTCTTCGGCCTCTACGGCACCCTCTGGGACCGCAACCGCCCCGAGGCCATGAAAGGCCGACCCGCCGGCGGCTTCCTCGCCGCCGTCAGCTCCACCATCGCCGGCGGCACCTCCGAAATCCAGCGCAACATCATCGCCACCCGCGGCCTCCAACTCCCCCGCGGATAACACCCGCACCGGAGACGAGCTGCGGCTAGCACCCCTCCGAGGACCAACACGCAGGCCGCCCGTAAGGGCGGCCTGCTTCGTTTCTCCCAACCAAGACGAAACAGCCGCCCAGCCCGGCGGCCCCCGCCGCCCCCTCTCCAGTCCCTGCTTCCGGTCTCCCCGCCGGCTCGAGCACGGAGGTGGCCTAGCGGTACCAATACTTCCTCCTGCAAGACGCCCGCCACAGACTCAGAGCCCCGCCGAGCACGCCCCGATTCTGCCCTCCGACCTCCGAGCTCTCGCCGACGACCTCACGGATCTACGGTTGGAGGGGTCACGGGGACACCCTGTCCCCGTGCGGGGGTGTCGGGGGCGAGTGCCCCCGACAAACGATCGACCTCAGAAGCGCGCAAACAACCGACGGCCAAGCCGCCGCCTCGAAATCCCGACAACTCGTTCTCCGAAGCTCTCGCCGAGGCACGACACCTCCCACCTCGCCTATCACGATCGTGCTCGCCACGGCCCCGCCCCCGGCAGGACCATTCGGCGCTGCCCCGCGAGAGGATGCGTGCGAGAGAGGGTTATGGACTAGTCCAGTCCCGCTACCTACACTGCACTCGCCCACCGACCGAGGACCCCGATGCCCCCAATCCCACGCACCCAGCTCGCCGTCATGCAGGTCCTCCTCGACGGCCGCACCCACGCCTACGAAATCAAACGACGCCTCGCCCCCGACCTCGGCCACTCCTCCGTCTACGCCGCGCTCGCCGCCGCCGAGGCCAAAGGCTTCCTCACCTCCGAGTGGGAAGACCCGAACGCCCGCCCCCGCGGTAGCGGCCCGCTCCGCAAGTACTACGAACTCACCGCCGAGGGCCGTCGCGCCCTCATCGAGGCACAACAAGCGATCGCCGCGGACGAGCGCCCACGCGGTCGCCGGACCGGCCTCTCCGGAGCCACCTCGTGAGACGGCTCGGAGTCCGGATCGTCGCCGCCTACCTCGGCGCCTTCACGCTCTTCGCGCGCGACCCCGACGCTGCCCGAGACGAGCGTCGCCTGCTCCTCGGCAGCCTCGAGGACGGCTACCACTGGCGCCGGCACGCCGGTCGCGGTCCGAACGCCGCCGCCCTCCTCACACTCTGGACCCACCTCGGCGAGCTCCAGCCCCTCGCCGTCCTCGCCCGACTCCGAGCCGCCAACCAGCGAGCGGCGCTCGCCGGCATCGGCGGCCGGCGGATCGCCCTCCGCCTCGCCGCGCTCCCGACGATCGCTTCCGCCGCGGCCCTGTTCATCTGGCGAGCGGACGCCCTCGGCTGGATCTTCCTCGGCTTCGTCATCCTCATGCTCGCGCTGATGACCTGGAGCGCCAGGCACGCAGGCGCCCGCTGGTTGATGCCGCTCATCCCCTTGTTCATGATCTGGCCACTCGTCGAGCACCGAATCTCCCCCGGGCGTGGCCCAGCGATCTCCGAGGCGCTCACCTTCGGCCTCCTGCTCGGCGCCGCGCTGGCGGCCCATCAGCTCTCGCGCTGGGGCCTCGGCGACTCTCGACGTTGGCGCCTGCTGGCGCTGCTGGTCGTCGTACCGCTGTGGTGGGCGATCGCGAAGGCGTGCTACGCCGCCGCGTATTGGGCCGTCTTCCCATCCGGATACGGAGGCCCGGGCAGCGCGCGGTTCGGCCTCCCCGCCGACGACGCGCTCACCGCCGTCAGCTTCTCGTTCGCCGCGTGGCTCACGCTGTACT
Organism: Dehalococcoidia bacterium; assembly: GCA_028279505.1. Lineage (GTDB taxonomy): Bacteria > Chloroflexota > Dehalococcoidia > UBA2979 > UBA2979 > UBA6627. The sequence continues at coordinate 21,197 of JANQNP010000005.1, read as the reverse complement.
GGCTCATCCTCGCATTCACCATCGCCCGAGTAGCCGCCCACCACCGCCTCGCCGATCCCCACCCGCCGAGCCGCGACCTCGGATCCCTCTGACCGCTCGACTCGCCTCCGCCGCTCGGGCCCACTTCGGGATCATCAACGCCCTGAGGCTGGCCCGTCCCTGAGACGCCGCCCCGATCCGTCCCCGACCGGATGGACTCTGCACCGTGGGTTCGCGCCCGGAGATCCCGGCTCCGCGCTCTGGTCCGCCGCGCCCGCCTGCCCGACACCGTTGGCCTAGCGGTACCGGAACTCGCTATTGCAAGACGCCCTCCACAGACTCAAAGCCCCGTCGAGCACACCCTAATCTGCCCTCCGACCTCCGAGGTCTCGCCGACGACCTCACGGATCTACGGTTGGAGGGGTCCAGGGGACATCCTGTCCCCTGGCGGGGGTGTCGGGGGCGAGTGCCCCCGACAAACGATCGACCTCAGGAGTCGCTAGCTCTCGACAGCCAAGCCGCCGCCTCGGCACTCCCGCAGCCGACCAGCGACGGCCAGACCCGGTGACGATCAGGACCCCGCCGCGACCGGCGTCCCACTCGCGACCCCCGCCGCGAAATCGCGGGCGAATGCCTCCACCGCGTCCCAGTCCGTGAAGTCATAATCCTGCGACGTATCCGTCGGCTGCCCGTGCTGCTTCGAAATCATCTTCATCACGTGCCGCATGAAGAAGTTGTACTGCGAATACACCAGCGCCCCGGCGATCGGCTCCACCCGGCTCGGCTGCCAGCCGCTCTCGCGAGCGAATTTGTCCATCGTCGCCTGCATCTCCGCCTGCGCGTCCCCATCCGAGTCGACCGCCGCCAGGCTGACCGAGAAGAACGCCGACGGCACCCGCTCCAGCAGTACCAGGTTCCCGCGCACGAAGTCGCGAACGCTGGTCTGGTGATCCCCCCGGTGCACCGAGCCGCCGACGAGCACCCCGTCGTACGGCTCGTCGATCGTCGACTTCCGGACCTCCGAGGAGTCGCGCACGTCCACCTCGTGCCCGCCGGCCTGCATCGCCGACGCCATCCGCTGCGCGATCGCCGCCGTGTGCCCCTCGGTCGTGCCGTAAACGATCAGGATCTTCGCCACCATTGACCCCCTTGAAGAACATCTGAACCGCGGATGCCGCACTCGGCCCCGCGCCCTCCATCCTCACGCCCGAGCGAGCGCCCTCCCTAGAACAAGACGTCCACTCCCCACAGGTCGAATGTCCTCCGCCCAATCCCCGCCCGGTCGTACGACAATGGCGCATCCGACAGTGCCGCACGATGATCATGGTTGAGCGCATGCCCCGCCCCTCGGATCCGAGCCGTCTCAACGACCGCCGCTTGGTATCGTCCGCGCAGCGATCCCTCCGAGGAGAACGAGCCATGCCCTACCGCCCCATGCCCGAGTACCAGACCGGCCCCGTCGAGGTCGGCGACAACCTCTACGCCTACCTCCAGTGGGACGGCGGTTGGGGCATCAGCAACGCCGGCTTCCTCCCCACCGACGACGGCATCCTCGTCATCGACGCCCTGATGGCCCCCTCGATGACCCGCGCCTTCGTCGCCGCCATGCGCGACGTCAGCCAGGCCCCCTTCCGCCATCTCGTCAACACCCACATGCACGCCGACCACACCAACGGCAACCAGTTCATCGAAGGCGCCGAGATCGTCGCCCACGAGCACTGCCGCGAGGAGATGGCTGCCGCCGCTGAACTCGCCGCCGCCGAGGCCGCCAAGCGCCCCGCCGGCGACCGCGGCCCCAAGCCGTTCTGGATTCAAGACGCCTGGTGGGAAGAGCTCGCCGAGGTCGAATCCACCCTCCCCGTCACCACCTTCGCCGACCGCCTCACCCTCCGCTACGGCAACACCGAGGCCCACCTCCTCCACTACGGTCCGGCCCACACCCTCGGCGACTCGCTCGTCTACTTCCCCGATTCGAAGGTCCTCTTCACCGGCGACCTCGCCTTCTTCTACGCCACCCCGCTCTCCCGAGGTCACATGCCCAACTGGGTCCGCATCTGCGACATCATCCGTGACATGGACGTCGACCTCGTCGTCCCCGGCCACGGCCCCACCGGCGGCAAGCAAGAGCTCCAGGACATGCAGGAGTACCTCGAATTCATGGTCGCCGAGACCAGAAACGCCTTTGAAAACGGCCTCTCCGAGGAAGACGCCGCGAAGGCGATCGACATCAGCCAATGGGCACAGTGGCCCGAGTCGGAGCGCAAGGAAATGAACATCGCCAACCTCTACGCCACCTTCGCCGCCGAGCGCGCGGACGCGTCATGACCAACGACGCCGCCGTCACGATCGGGTTGCTGCACCCCGGCCAGATGGGCTCCTCGATCGGCGCCGCCGCGAAGGCGTCGGGCGCCCGCGTCGTCTGGGTCTCCGAGGAGCGCAGCGACGCCACCCGCGCCCGCGCCGAAGCCGACGGATTCGACGACGTCGACTGGCTCAACGGCATCGTCAACCAGAGCCGCATCATCCTCTCCGTCTGCCCGCCCGAGTTCGCCACCGAGCTCGCCGCCGAGGTCCACGCCCTCGGCTTCGAGGGCATCTACGTCGACGCCAACGCCATCGCCCCGCAGACCAGCCGCCACGTCGCCGAGATCGTCGCCCAGAACGGCGGCCAGTACGTCGACGGCGGCATCGTCGGCCCACCCGCCCGCCAGTCCGGCACCACCCGCCTCTACCTCTCCGGCGAGCAGGCCCCGTTCGTCGCGCAGTTCCTCGACAAAGGTGACCTCGAGGTCATCTGCATCGACGGCGAAGCTGGCGCCGCCTCGGCGCTGAAGATGGCCTACGCCGCCTGGACCAAGGGCACGAGTGCCCTGCTCGCCGACATCCACGCGCTCGCGCTCGCCGAGGGCGTCCACGAGCCACTGATGGCCGAGTGGCAGCGCTCGCAACCGGAGCTGCTCGCCCGCTCCGACCGAGGGCTTTCCGGCGCCGCCGCCAAAGCATGGCGCTTCGCCGGCGAGATGGATGAGATCGCCGCTACCTTCGAAGCCGACGGCCTCCCCAGCGGCTTCCACCGCGCCGCCGCCGATGTCTACCGCCGCCTAGCTGCCTTCAAGGACGACCCTGACGCCCCCGGCGGCGCCGAACTCGCTCAACACCTCCTCCCGCCGCGCTAGCGGCGGCACCGAAGACGGTGCTCCAGAGGTGAGCTTGACGTAAGCAAGAGGTACGATCCGCGTGAAGCGGAAGTCGCGCGGATGTTCGCGGCCGATACCCCTCGCTCAAAGACCCAGCGCGCGATCGGGCGTGGAGATCGCCTGTTCCTCGGAGCAGGTCTCGCGCTCTTCGCTATCGTGTCCGCCACGGCAGCCGTCGCCTACGCCTGGCCCACGGAGCCCGCCCCGCTCACCGAAACCACCATCGTTGGCCACGTCGATGACTTCGAGCCCGGCGGCGTCACGCCGCTCTCGGACCTGGGCCTCGGGGCCTACCTCGTGCGCACCCTCGACGGCGAATTCCTGGCGTTCGAGGCAGCCGAGCCGGTCAACGGCTGCACGCTGGTGTGGCGCGCGGAGCTACGTCTGTTCTTCGACCCCTGCCGAGGCTACGAGTACGACATCACCGGCCACCCATCGCTCGACAACGCGGTCCGCGTGCCGTTGAACCGGTTCGACATCGACGTCGATCGGCACGGCGTTGTCCGCGTCACCTCGCCGAGGAGCCCACAGTGAGCGCCTGGGCGATCGGCGCTGGCGGCCGACCTCGAAGGTTCCAGGCTGTGCTGCTCGTCGCCGCGTTCGCAGTCCTCGTGGGGGTGATCGGCCTTGCGGCGTGGCGGTTCGTCTATCCACCTGCCAGCGCAAGCGCGCTGTCCGAGCTGCGTCTCGCTCCGGCCAGTGACTTCGCCCATGGGTCGGTGACCGGCTACCGGATCAGCGACGGCCTCGTCAGCGAGTGGCAGATGGACCTCCAGCGGTATCGAGCCACCCTTGCCGGATCGGGTGGGCTGATTCAGGGCGATGGCGTGTTCTACGTCGTTCGATTGCCTGATGGCGACTTCCGCGTGCTCTCCGGCGCGAGCACCCACCTCGGCGAGCTCGTCGTCTGGGAGACCTCCGGGGCAGAGTTCTCCAGTACCGAGTACGTCGGCGTGTTCATCGAGCCCGCGCACGCCGAGCAGTGGACGATCGATGGGACCCGGCTCTTCGGCCCGGCCCCGCGCGATCTCGACCGCTACGACTGGCTCATCGACGACAGCGGGGTACTCGTGGTCGACCTCAGCGAGGTGATCCGCGGCGCCTCTGGCTCCGCGCTCCCCCCGCTGTACGACGTGAACGACCCCGATTGGCCAACCTCCGGCTGGCCGGCGGTCGAACCGTGATCCCCGCCCGTCAGCTCCGAGGCGTTGCGTTTCTGCTGACGATCGGCGCGTTGCTGACCGTGGTCGCGATCAGCGCCTGGTCCTTCATCAACCCTGACTCAGACCGGAGCTACCGGCTCGCCGCTGCTGATGAATTCGCCCCCGGTTCCGTCGCCACCTACATCAACGACGGTGACAGCCTCGCCCCCTTCCCCCAGCAGAGCCCAAGCCCGTCCTGGGGCTGGTCCGGGACGTTCCGCCCGCCGTCGGGCGACCTCGTCCACGTGGTCCGCCTGCCCGACGGCCAGTTCCGCGTCCTCGGCGGCACCAGCCCGCACCTCCGTCAGACCGTCCTCTGGTTCCCCGACGCGGAGATCGAGGTCGGCGAGATGCGCGGCCTCTTCGGTGACGACTTCTCGTGGTGGATGGTCGACGGTACCCGCATCTTCGGTCCCGCCCCGCGCGACCTCCCGACCTACCGCTTCGAGATCGACGACGCCGGCTTCCTCGTGATCGACTTGAGCGAACCGGTCCAGGGCGAGTGGCGCGTCGGACGCGAGGTTCGTCGATGGTCCGCGCTCGCACCCTACGACGTCCTCGATCCGGCGTGGCCGAACTCGGGCTGGCCTGGCGCGGCTGAGTGAGCGTCAGCCGCCGCGCGGTGCACGGCTCGATCGGCCTCGGGCGACGGGCGCTGCTGATCACGCTCGCGGTGGCGCTGCTCGCGCTAATCGCTGGGGCGCTCTGGTCATTCGCCTGGCCGAGCGCCAGCGCGCGGGGCGAGTACGCGCTCGCGCCCCTCGACGGCTTCGAGCCAGGATCAGTCACCGCGTTTTTGCGAGATGGAGAGCAGGTTCGCGAGCTGGCGCTTGGCGAGCAATACGACGAACGTCCGCCCGGCTACCGGACGCTCGGAACGGGGCTGTTCTACGTCGTCCGCCTCCCGAACGAGGAGGTCCGGGTCTTCTCCGGCGCGGCGCCGTTTCGAGAGTCGACCATCGTCTGGTACCGGCAAGACAACGTGGGCGGGCTGTTCGAGGACTGGGTCGGCCTGTTTGCCGAGGGCCGTCGGGGGAGCCGTTGGGCGATCGATGGGACCAGGGTGTTCGGCCCAGCACCCCGCTCACTCGACGAGCACCCGTTCCACGTTCGCGCAGACGGCGTGCTCGTGGTCGATCTCGGGACGGTCGTCACCGGTTCGACACGGAATGAGCTGCCACCGCCCTACGACGTCCTCGATCCCGCGTGGCCGACGTCGGGCTGGCCCTCCGCGCGGTAGCCTCCGACCGACCGCCCGTGCGCAAACAACCGATCGAGGAGGCGACGATGGCCCTGCAGCTCACCCAGGAGGAGGCCCACGAGTTCCTGGACAGCCGACCGGGCTGGATGATGCTGACGACGTTCGACCGGAACGGGTACCCGCACACCGTCCCGATCGGCTACTTCCGCCTGGGCGACGAGATCTACATGGGCTGCCGCGACGCGACCCAAAAGACCCGCAACATCGAGCGCAATCCCAGGGTCAGCGTCCTGATTGAGAGCGGATCGACGATGGCCGACCTCAAGGGCCTCATGCTGCAAGGCGATGCCGACGTCGTTCGCGACGACGCCGAGCGCCTCCGCCTGGGCCGCGAGGCCGCTAGGCAGCGCGGCATCCCCGAGGCCGAATGGCCCACCGAGGTCCGACCGGGCAGTGCCTACATCCGGGTACGGCCGGTGCGCTCGATCAGCTGGGACAACGCCAAGGGCGCCGGCTAGGCGGCGCGCGCCGGCTCCTCGACCTCGTCTGACAGCGGGAGCGGCGCCGGCTCCGAGGTCTCCGGTGACGGCTCCGCTCGTCGCGTGGCGTACACGTGCCGGCCCACTGCGGCGGCCCCGAGCGCTACAGCGACGACGGCTACGAGCAGCGCGGTCGTCGCGACGCTTCCCGCCTGGGCGCCGGCCACGAGTTCGATCTGATCGAGGGCGCGCACTCCCAGCGGCGTCCACGGCGAATCGTCGGCCACGAGGTCGGCCTTCGACTCGGCGAGTGCATCGCTCAGTCGCGGAAGCACCAGCGAACCGGCCACCGGCCCCGCCACGATCGCGATCAGCGCCGCCGGCGCCGCCAGCGCCGTGGCAGCCCAGGTCGCACGCGACCACCAGGCGCGCCCTCCGAGGAACCCGACCGAGGCGGCGAGCCAGAGTGCGATCGTCGCGCCGGCCGGCACAACCCACGTCGAGGCCGGTCCGAGCACCGCGCGCACCCGGTCGAGGTCAAGGCCGCCGCCCTCGGGATCGGCGCCGTCGCCTCGTTGCAAGTCGTCGATCCCGAACGCTCGCCCGGCCGGCGTGAAGATCGTGCGGGCCTCCTCGAGGTTCTCGACTGGCGGATCGTCGCTCGCGTCCAGCTCGCGCTGAATGTCGACGCTGTTCAACCGGAAGCCGTCTCTCAGCAGCGTCTGCGGGTCGGTGTTCAGCGCGGTCGCCATCACCGGCACCAGCTCCGGGTAGCGGTCGAACTCGATCCGGACCGAGAATCGCTCGCTCTCGCCGGCGAAGTACGAGGACAGCTCGCGGACGGCCGTGAACAGCTCGGCCTCCAACCACTGCACCGCCTCGTCGCGCTCAGCCCCGAGCACGAGACCCAGAGCGTCTTCGTCAGCCGGCGTCTCGAACCCGGTCACCTCGGGAACCTCAATGCCCCGGCTCAGCCCGACCACCGCCGTCTCCGTCAGATCGAGGTCCGTCCACGCCTCCTCGAAGGCGGTGCCGGATGCGCCGCTCTCGAGGAACGCGGTGTCAACCACCCCGTGCAGGCTCACGTTCCAATCGAGGTCTTCTCGCTCACCCCGCAGGTAGCTGACCAGCGACTCGATCAGCGTGGCAGCCTGCGCCTCGAGCTCCTCCGGCGGCAACGCGGTGCGTGCGAACTCGAGCATCACGTCACGGGACGCGGCGTCCGTCGGAAGCGCGATGCCCTCGAGGTTCTCGGGGATCCGCTCCTCCTGCTCGTCGAGGAAGTTATCGAGCGCGGTGGGCAGGATCTCCTCGTGGACCGCGTCGAAGGCGCCGATCGCGGTGAGCTGCTCTTCGTGAAACCCGGGGGAGAGCAGCGTGCTGTTCACCCGCTGGGCGACCAGCGTGACGGTGAGCACTAGCGTCAGCACGACCAGCAGCGGAACAACGAGGGCACGACGAACGACGATCACGGGGCACTCCTCGGCCGCGCGTCGCCGCGATGCGGCGGCTCTGTTCGTTGACGCCTGGCCGTCTCGCGATCATCGACCGGGAGGCGCAAGGCGACAGTCAGACTCGCAAGATCGTCCGCTGACACCGGCGGAATCCGCAACGGTCTGGGAGGCGGTGACGGCGATCACGACGGGTGACGGGACGCCGGCCGACACTGATCCGGCGTGGTCGATCGGACCGCGAGGTGCGGCCGGCGACGCCAACACGGATGGGGACGCGGCCGTCCTCCCTCGTCCCCATCCGCCACCACCACGCGTGATCGCCGTCCCGGAGCCTCGGAATGACCACCCGCTCGCTGCCCGCCTCGAGCACCGTTCCCGGCGGCATCGCCACCCTGACCGTGTACGTCGAGCGGGGTTGCACCTCGTGCCACGCCGCGCGCGAGATCGCGGAACGGGTGCGCGACACCTATCCCGAAGTTGCGGTCCATGTTGTCGACCTGGGCGAGGTATCCTCAGACCAAGTCCCCAGTGAGGTCTTTGCGACGCCGACGTTCTTCCTCGATGACGAGGTCGTGTCGCTGGGAACTCCGGCCTGGGAGACCCTGACGGCACTCCTCGAGCGCGCTCCGGCTACGGGGCTCGTCGAGGGTGGAGGCGACCCCGTGACGACGACCCCAACCCGGTCGATTCCCGTTCCCGAGCCAACGCCATGTCTGATGGAATCGGATCTGTTCCAGGACCTCGGCGAGCGCGAGATGAGCGAGATCGAGCGCACGACCACGATGAGCTCCTGCAAGCGCGGCACCGTGTTCTTCGCGCCGGAGGAGACCGGCGAGGTGCTGTTCATCCTCAAGGCCGGGCGCGTGAACCTCTACCGGGTCACGGAAGAGGGCAAGAAGCTCGTCACGGCCACGCTGGAGCCAGGCTCGGTGTTCGGGGAGATGGCGCTGGCCGGTCAGGGCATGAATGGCAGCTTCGCCGAGGCCGCCGAGGACTGCACCCTCTGTGTGATGTCACGCCAGGACGTGCAGCGGGTGATCCAGCAATACCCGTCGATCGCGCTGCGACTGCTCGAGGGCATGGCGCGCCGCCTCGATGATGCGGAAGAGCGCCTCGCGGACGTCGCGTACAAGTCGGTGCCGGCACGGATCGCGGCGACGCTCCTGCGTCTGTCTGGCCCCGACAACAAGCCGGTGAACCTGTCGCACCAGGACGTCGCCGACATGGTCGGCACGTACCGCGAGACCGCGACGCGGATTCTCAACGAGATGCGTGGCGACGAGCTCGTCGAGTTGAAGCGCATGCGGATCACCGTCGCGGACCGCCGCCGGCTGGCACTCCTCGCTTCCGAGGTTGTGTAGGCCGCCGTTCGCCTCTGAGGTCATCTAGCAGTAAGACTGGTCTCGCCTGACCGACCTCCGACGCGAGGTCGCTTCCCGCTTCTGACGACGAACGGGGCCCCGCGGTGTGGTCGCCGACGGTCATCACCCTCGCGATCGCGATGTTCTCCGCCACGCTGGGCGTCGGGATCGTCGCGCCCGTGCTCCCGGTCCGAGCCGAGGAGCTCGGCGCGAGCGGTGCCGAGGTCGGCCTCACCTTCTCGGCGTTCGCGCTCACCCAGCTGTTCGTCAGCCCGTTCACCGGCCGCATCGCGGATCGCTACGGCCGGAAGCAGTTCATCCTGCTCGGCGTCGCCACCTACGTGATCGCGGCGCTCGGCTGGCGCGAGACCGGCAGCATCGAGGTCGTCATCGCCCTCCGCGCCCTGACCGGGATCGGCTCCGGGCTCGTCTTCTCGCTCGTCCTCTCCTACATCGGCGACCTCGCCCCGTCCGGCCAGGAGGGGCGCTACATGGGCGTGTTCGGGGTCTTCGAGTTCCTCGGCTTCGGTCTCGGTCCGGTCATCTCAGGCGTGATCCGTGACCTCGCGGGCTTCGATGCCGTGTTCCTCACGATGGCCGGCATGCTCACGACGAGCGGCCTCGTGATTCTGGCGTTCCTGCCCAGCTCCGTGGCCACGAGGCACGACGAAGCGGACAGCGAGGACGCACCTCGCCAGCTCGCGTCCTGGGGGCAGGTGCTGGGTGACCGGTTCCTCCAGGCGCTCTTCGCGCAGCGCGTCGGATGGGCGTTCGCGTTCGGGTCCGCGTTCTCCTTCCTCGCGATCTACCTGGAGGACGAGATCGGGGCGACGGCGACGATGGTGGGCTTCGTCCTCGCGGGGCAGGAGCTCCTCGGAGGGCTGTTGCAGCCGGCGTTCGGGCCGGTCGCCGACCGCTACGACCGACGCTGGCTCGTCGTCATCGGCGGGGTGGTGATCGCGCTCGGTTACGTGGCGATGGCGCTCACCACCGAGTACGTGCTGATCCTCGCCGCGTTCGTCGGCGGTGCCGGGATCGGCAGCGCGCTGATGGGCGTCTCCTCGATGGCGATCCAGGTCGACGTCGGCCGCCGGCTCGGCATGGCCACGACGATGAGCTTCGCCTCGACCGGGTTCGCCGCCGGCGTCCTGCTCGGCTCACTCGTGGGTGGCGTGATCGCAGACGCCGCCGGTACCGAGTACGTCTTCCTCACGGCCGCGGCCGCGAACGTCGTCGGCGTCCTCGTCTTCGTCGTCCGCACGCTTGGACCGCTCCCCGGGACCGCCGAGGCCGGTGAGATCGCTCACGAGTCAACCGCTGCCGGCTCGTAATACTTCGTTCATCTTCTCTCGCCGAACGTTCGATAGTTTCTAGGTGATGAAGATGAGCTGGCCCTCGATCAGCGCTCCGCGCGCCCTCGCGATCGCCGTTGCGGCGTTCGCGCTGCTCGCTGCCGCGTGCAGCGGCGGGTCCGAGGCGACGCCAACCTCAGTCGCGCAGTCGACCGACCCGGCGCCCGCCGGAGGCGCTGGCGAGCCGTCCTCGAACGCGGACGCTCCCTCGGACGGCCAGTCGCCGGGCGCGGATTCCGAGGCCGGCGACGCGCCCGACTCCCCGAGCGGGGAGGCCGTGCTCGTCTCCGCCGACTACCAGCACCCGAGCGAGTACGTCGACAACACCGGCGCCTACCTCCCGGCGAACGGCAAGCCGACCGTCGTCTTCGTCGATGCGATCTGGTGACCGATCTGCTCGTTGACACGGCCCGTCGTGCACGGGTTACGACCGGAATACCAGGACGAAGTGAACTTCGTGATCCTCGACTACGACATCAGGGAGCAGCGCGACTTCGCCGGTGAGATGGCCGCCGCGCGGCACCCGGCGTTCGCGATCATCCCGCCGAACGGCGCGCCCGATGACGCGACCGAACGCCGCTTCGGTCCGTTCAACGAGGACGGCTTCCGCGAGTACCTCGAGTTCGCCGCGAACACCTACGGCGGCTGAGCCGAGCGGCCCTCGAGGGCTGGTCTAGGCGCCGGTCCGAGGGTCGTAACTGCCGCTCGCGAACCGTCCGAGCGCCGTCGCATCGATCTCGGTATTCGCTCCGATCGCGGCCTCGACGGCCAGAGCGTCCTCGTAGCTGCGCCCGAGCCCGCGCAGCACCGACTCGGTGTCGCCGCGCAGGCCGGACTGGGGCACGGTGACCATCACCTCCGCGAGGTCGCGCGCCCGCCCGAGGAGCTGCTCGTCGGGGACCAGCTCCTGGATCAGCCCGATGCGATGCGCCTCGTGGGCGTCGATCCGAGCACCCGTCTGGATCAGGTAGAGCGCGTTGCCCAGGCCGACCCACTGCGGGAGCCGGAACGTCCCGCCGTCGACCAGCGGGACGGCCCACCGGCGGTTGAGCACGCCGTACTCGGAGCTCTCGGCGCCGATCAGGAAGTGGCAGGTCAGCGCGACCTCGAGGCCCCCAGCGAAGCAGTAGCCGTTGATGGCGCCGATGATCGGCTTGTAGATGTCGGTGCGCCGCGTGAACTTCGGATTGCTGAACAGCCGCCGGGCGGTTCGGCGACGGCGCTGACCCGCCTCACCGGCTGCGCGCATCGAGGCTTCGATCGCCTTGAGATCGGCGCCGGCGCAGAAGGCCTTGCCGCGACCGGTGAGGATCATCGCGAGCGCCGAGTCGTCCGCCGCGAAGCGATCGGCTGCGGCGGTCAGCCCCTCGAACAGCCCGCCGCCGAAGTTGTTCATCACCTCGGGGCGGTTGAGCGTGACGGTGACGACCGGGCCGTCCTGCTCGTAGAGGACCGGGTCGTCAGAGGCGGTCATCGCGGGCCTCCGTCCACGTCCCGGCTAGCCGCAGATCCCGCGCACGGTGTCGTGGAGGATCTCGATGCCCATGCGGAGGTTCTCGATCGACAGGCACTCGTCGTTGCCGTGAGCGCGACCGATCTCCTGCGGTCCGAGCAGGACCGGGATGAAGCCGTACGAGACGATGTCGTTGCGGCGGAAGACACGCGAGTCGGTGAATCCGGTCGAGACGCTCGGGACGACGAGGGCGTCCTCGACATGGGACTTCACCGTCGAGGTCATGATGCTGTAGAGCTCGGTGTCGAGCCGCGAGGGTGGCGTGGACGACTCGAACTCGCGGGTGATCTCGACGCCGTCGTCGTCGATCACCTCGCGCATCTCGCGCATGAACTCCTCTGGGTCGTAGTTCGGCACCAGCCGGCAGTCCAGGGTGGCCGTGGCCTCGGCGGGGATGACGTTCATCTTCACGCCCGCGTTCAGCGTCGTCAGCGAGATCGAGTTGGTCTGGAGCGACTTCAGCCGCGGATGCTGCTCCGCGAGGTCGGCGAGCATCGATTCGGTTGGCGGCTGCGAGACGACGCCGGCGTCGTGGAGCTGCTGGAAGTACTCCATCACCTCCGGTGCGGCCATCAGCGGGCGGTCCCAGTCGGCGATCCGTTGCAGCGCCCGGACGAGGCGGACCGCGGCGTTGTCGGCGGTCGGCACGGAGCCGTGGCCCGGAGCACCCGTGGTGCGGAGCGTGAGCCAGAACGGGCCCTTCTCCGAGACGCCGATATTGAACGTGGGTCGCTCGACGCCCAGTACCTCGACGGTGCCGGAGCCACCCTCGTTGATCACGTACTCGGAGTCGATCAGCTCGGGGTGTTCGGAGGCCATGTACTCCGCTCCGTACTCGGAGCCGGCCTCTTCGTCGGCGACGGCCATGAACACCAGGTCGCGCTTCAACGGCAGGTTGTGGCGCTTGTGGAGGAGGAAGGTGATGAGCTCCATGATGCCCATCCCCTTCATATCGGTGGCGCCCCGGCCCCAGATGAACCCGTCGCGGATCTCTCCAGCCATTGGCTCCACGGTCCAGTGCTCACGCTCGAACGGCACGACGTCCGTGTGGTTCAGGAGGATCAGCGGCTTACCCCGCGATCCGTCCCCGTCGAGCCGCGCGACGAGGTTCAGCCGGTCGGGATGCTTCCCGTACGTCTCGTAGGGGATGCCTTCCCGTTCGAGGATGGCGCCCAACCAGCGGACGGCGCGCGTTTCGTTGCCGGGCGGGTTGATGGTGTCGACGCGGATGAACTCGGAGAGCCACTCCGTCGCCTGCTCGCCCCACGTGTCCCAGTCGATCCGGGGTTCTGTCGTCACCGGGGAGGCTCTCTTTCTATCCGTCGAGGCTCGGTCGGCACGCCTCGTGGGGTGCTAGCCCCCAAAGGCGGCCTTGAACTGCTCGATCGCCTCGATGTGCTGACCGACCGAGGTGAATCCGGCGTTCATCGTGTTCACGGACAGATGCGTCGCGCCGGCCTCGATCCATTCGTTCGCCAGCGCCGCCGCTTCGCCGACGTCGCCGCCAAGGTTGACCCGCGCCTCGATCCCCACATCCGAGGGCGCGCGTCCCGCCTCCTCCGCCGCCGCGTGCACACGCTCGATCCCAGCCGGCAGCTCCGAGGGCTGGCGGTACTGCGGGAACCAGCCGTCGGAGAGCCGACCGACGCGTTCGATCACCGGGTCAGACATGCCGCCCATCCAGATCGGGATCGCGCGCTTCGTCGGAAGCGGCTTGATCCCGGCCCGCACCACCGAGTGGTGGCGGCCCTCAAAGCTCACCGTCGGCTCCGCCCAGAGGGCGCGCAGCAGCGCAATCTGCTCCTCGACGCGCCGGCCGCGGTTCCGGAAATTCTCGCCCAGCGCCTCGTACTCGACGGCGTTCCAGCCGACCCCAACGCCGAGGCGCAGCCGGCCGCCCGACAGCACGTCGATCTCCGCCGCCTGCTTCGCGACCAGTGCGGTCTGTCGCTGCGGCAGGATCAGGATGCCGGTGACCAGTTCGAGGCGTTCAGTGATCCCCGCGAGGAACCCGAACAGCACCATCGGCTCGTGGAACAGCGTTTCGTGGTTGTAGGGACCGGTGAACCCACCGGGCCGATCCGGGTCGGCACCGAGCACGTGGTCGTAGACGAGCAGGTGCTCATACCCGGCCGCTTCAGCGGCGAGCGCGTAGTCGCGTACCGGACCGGGGTCGGCACCGATCTCCGTCTGTGGGAAGACCACTCCGAGTTGCATCGTGCTCCCTGCCGCGCTCGCTCCGGTTCGCCGCTGCTCGTCGCGTCGCTGCTCGTCGCGCCCAGTTCGTCTCGTCGCTGCCGCGAGTGTCGCCACATTGGCGACGCAGGGATCGCCTGTCAACGCGGCTCATGACGAGTGTGACGACGTTCGCATCGAGCTCACCACGTCGGTAGCCTCCTCGTCTGCGGGTGCTCGTCTGTACAGACGCAGGGAGATCCAGGGGACAGCGATGACGCCCGGCCGCTGGTTCGTCCTGGGACTGGGGATCGTTGGGATCGCCTGGTCGGCGCCGCTGATCCGGCTCGCCGACCCGGCGCCGGTGCTCGCGATCGCCGCCCTTCGTCTCACCGTCGCCTCGCCGGCGATGATCGGCTACGTCGCGTTCCAGGGCGGCGTCGGCGATCTCCGCAACACCACCCGACGCGATCGAATCGCACTCGTGCTCGCAGCGCTCGCCCTGGCCGTCCACTTCGTGTTGTGGGTGGCGGCGCTGCAACGCACCTCCGTCGTGACCGGCGTCGTACTGGTCACGATGCAGCCGATCTTCGTCGGCCTCGGCGCGTGGCTCTTCCTCCGCGAGCCGCCGACGCGCGCGATCGTCGTCGGCTCCGCGGTCGCACTCCTCGGCGCCGCGCTCCTCGCCGGCGACGACCTCGGAGACCGCGGGTCGCTCGAGGGCGATCTACTTGCGCTGCTCGGCGGCCTGATGGCGAGCGCCTACCTCGTGATCGGCCGTCGCGCTCGGCGGTCCCTCTCGACCGCCAGCTACGGCGCGAGCGTGTACACGATGACGGCGCTGTTCCTCCTGATCGCCGTCGCCGTGACGCGGACGCCGCTGCTCGGTCTGGAGACGCATTCGTACGTCGCAATCCTCGCAGTCGCGATCGTGTCGCAGCTGATCGGGCACAACGCAATGAACTGGGCGCTGGGCTTCCTACCGGCGGCGATGGTCGCGGTGGCAATCCTCGGCGAGCCGGTAGGCGCAACGCTGATCGCCGCGATCGTCCTGGACGAGGTGCCTACGCTGCTCGAACTCGCGGGTGCCGCGGTGGTACTGATCGGCGTCTACATCGCGCTACGCCACGCCCAACCGGTGTCGCCACCGGAACCTGCGGCGACCGAACCGGCGTCCGTCGGCGAGACCGCCGGGCGGCCTGCCGCCAAGCAGGCTGGATAGGAGACCGTTCGATGCCCGCACTGCCGACGACCGGGCCGCTCGCCGGCCTGCGCATCCTGGACCTCACCTGGGTGCTGTCCGGCCCCTTCGCGACGATGACCCTGAGCGACCTGGGCGCCGACGTGATCAAGCTCGAACGGCCCCCGTTCGGCGACGTATCCCGCACGACCGGCCCGCTCGTCGAGGGCGAATCCGGCTATTTCTTCTCGGTGAACCGCGGCAAGCGCTCGATCTCGATCGACCTCAAGTCGGAAGAAGGCAAGGACCTCTTCCGCCAGCTCATCGGCGAGGTCGACGTCCTGGTGGAGAACTTCACCCCGGGGGCGATGGACAAGCTCGGTCTCGGCTACGAAGCCCTCTCCCAGGTGAATCCGCGGCTGATCTACGCGGCGATCTCCGGCTACGGCCAGACCGGTCCGATGGCGAAGCTGCCCGCGCTCGACGTGATCGTGCAGGGCGCCGGCGGGGTCATGTCGATCACCGGGGAGCCTGGGGGCGCGCCGACGCGGCCGGGCTTCTCGCTCGGTGACATCGCCGCCGGGCTCTACTGCGCGGTTGGCGTACTCGCCGCGATCCGGGAGCGGGAGCAGTCCGGACAGGGCCAGATGATCGACATCTCGATGCTCGATTGCCAGGTCGCGATCCTCGAGAACGCCTACATGCGGTACCACGTCACCGGCGACACCCCGCAACCGCTCGGCACGCGGCACCCCACGGCCGTCCCGTTCCAGGCGTTCCCGACGAAGGACGGCCACCTCGTCCTGGCGCTCGCCTGGGGAGTGCCGAATCAGTGGGCGCTGCTTTGCGCGGAGCTCGAGCTACCCGAGCTGATCGACGACGAGCGGTTCGCCACCGCGCAGGCGCGTTCCGCAAACCACGAGGCCCTTGAACCGCTGCTGATCGACGCGTTCGCGAAGCGAACCACCGAGGAGTGGGTGACCGCGCTCCAGCCGTTCGGCATGCCGGTCGGGCCGCTGAACAACATCCCGACCGCGGCCGCGCTGCCGCAGCTCGCCGACCGCGACGCCCTCGTGCCGGTCGAGCACCACACGATCGGTACGACCCCGCTGCCGAACACCCCGGTGAAGCTGTCGCGCACGCCCGGCGGCATCAAGGGCACCTCGCCAGACATGGGCCAGCACAGCGCCGAGGTCCTCGAAGAGCTGCTGGGCCTCGATGCCGGCGCCGTCCGCGAGCTGATCGAGCGAGAGGTCGTGCGCGACGAACGGGCGCCCGTCGACCTCGGGTGACGCCGCGCGGCTGCCGAGGCGTGCGGGAACGGTGCGACTAGTCGTCGAGAAACGCTGGTTCTAGGCGACGAATTACGGTCGCCTTGCGACTTTGTGACGGATCGCGCAAGATACGGCCATCTGGCTGGACACCGCGTCCGCTATGATGTTCGACCCCCCGTGGGCCCGCCAAAGTGATGTTCGCCCCACGGATGAAAGATTGGCTCTGCGTGACAACAGGCGCACGCCCGTCATCGACGGGTCCTCTTCGCAATGCATCCCCCGAGGCAGGCGGCGTCATGGCGCCCGCCTGGCCGGGCCGAGATGCCTGCGGCACGGGCTTCGTCGCCAGCATCGATGGCTCCCGCAGCCACGACCTGGTCGAGATGGCGGTGCAGGCGGTGATCTCGCTGACCCACCGCGGCGCCGTCAACGCGGACCCGCTGACCGGCGACGGCACCGGCATCACCATCGAGGTCCCGTTCGAGCTCCTGCAGGCAGACTGCGAGCGCCTCGGCACCCCGGTTGCCGACCGCGACTCGCTCGCCGTGGCGATGGTGTTCCTCCCGCACGACGAAGCCGCCCGCGCGCCCTCGCGCGCTGCCCTCGAGGACGAGGTGAAGCGACTCGGGCTCGGCGTGATCGGCTGGCGCGAGGTGCCGCACGACCCGTCGCAGCTCGGCCCGCAGAGCCTCGCGACGCTGCCCGGCATCGAGCAGCTGCTACTGCATCGTCCGGACGACGTGCACGGCCCGGACTTCGAGCGGCGACTCTACCTCGCGCGGCGCCGCGCGGAGCAGACGTTCCGCGACAAGGGCCTCGACTGCTACGTGGTGTCGATGTCTTCGAAGACCATCGTCTACAAGGGCCTGATGATCGCGCCGCGGATTCAGGACTTCTTCCCGGATCTCGCGGACGAGCGCGTCCAGTCCCGGACCGCGCTCCTGCACCAGCGCTACGCGACCAACACCCTGCCCGAGTGGAACATCGCCCAGCCGTTCCGGATGGTCGCCCACAACGGTGAGTTCAACACCCTGCTCGGCAACCGGAACTGGATGACGGCGCGTGAGCCGGACCTCAAGTCCGCGGTCTGGGGCGACGACGTCGCCGACCTGACGCCGGTCATCCACCCGCTCGGCTCCGACACCGCGTCGTTCGACGAGGCGCTCGAACTGCTCGTCATGTCGGGGCGCGATCTCCTCCACTCGATGCGGATGCTGATCCCCGAGGCGTGGGAGAACATGCCGAACATCCACCCGCACCTCCGCTCGTTCTACGAGTACCACGCGGCGCTGATGGAGCCGTGGGACGGTCCGGCCGCGGTCGCGTTCACCGACGGCCGCACCACCGGCGCGGTGATGGACCGCAACGGGCTTCGCCCTGCGCGCTACCAGGTGACCTCGGACGGCCTCGTGATCATGGGCTCCGAGGTGGGACTGATCGACACGCCATTCGGGAAGATCGTCGAGTCCGGCCGGATCGGCCCGGGGCAGATGGTCGCCGTGGACACCGCCCGGCGGACGTTCCTGCACGACGAGGACATCGCGCGCGAGCTGGTCCAGCGCCGCCCCTACGGCGAGTGGGTCGATCGCCACCTCGTGCACCTGCAGGCGGACGGCGCCCAGGCTCGCGAGGTCGAACCGTCGCGCGACGTGCTCCAGATGCAGCACCTGCACGGCTACACCCGCGAAGAGGTCGAGTACGTCGTCAAGCCGATGGCGCAGGACGGCAAGGAGCCCGTCGGTTCGATGGGCGACGACACGCCGCTGTCGGCGCTGCAGAACGACAGCCGGCTGCTCTACACCTACTTCAAGCAGCGCTTCGCTCAGGTAACGAACCCGGCGATCGACTCGATCCGCGAAGAGATCGTGATGTCGCTGGACACCTACCTCGGTCGGCGGAGTTCCATTCTCGAGTCCACCCCCGAGGCCGCACGCCTCGTGCACCTCACCAGCCCGTTGATGCTCGACGAGGAGCTGGCGGCACTGCGGCGCCTGGACGTCGACCACTTCCGCGTGGCGAACCTCCACGCCCGCTTCCGCGTTGCCGATGGCCCGAGCGCCCTCGAACAGGCGATCGACGACCTCTGCGCCGCGGCCTCGATGGCGGTCGACGAGGGCGACTCGATCCTCGTGATCAGCGATCGGCTGGTGGATGAGGAGTGGGCACCCGTGCCGATGCTCCTCGCGGTCGGCGCGGTCCACCATCACCTGATCAAGACCGGTCGCCGGATGCGCGCAAGCATCATCGCCGAGACCGGCGACGCCCGTGACGTCCACCACTTCGCCGCGCTGATCGGCTTCGGCGCCAGCGCGATCATCCCGTACGTCGCCTTCGACGTGCTGCGCTCCCTCACGCAGGAGGGCGCCTTCGGCGACGACACCCTCGACGAGGTGTTCCGTCGCTACGGACAGGCGGTCGACACCGGCATCCTGAAGATCATGTCGAAGATGGGCATCTCGGCCGTCGCGTCCTATCACGGTGGTCAGATCTTCGAGGCCCTCGGCGTCGGCGACGCGGTCGTGGCGAAGTGCTTCCCCGGAACGACTAGCCGCATCGGCGGCGTCGGATTCGAGGAGCTGGCCGCCGACGTCGTCGAACGCCACGCCCGCGCCTTCCCGAGCGACGACGCGCTGCCGCCGGGCGGTTGGTACAAGTTCCGCCGCAACGCCGACCACCACGGCCACGCCCCGACGATGTGGCGCGCGCTGCACAAAGCGGTCGCCGAGGATGGCAGCCGCGAGCAGTATCGCGAGTACCTTGAGATCCTCGACGCATCGCCGCCGACGACGCCGCGCGACCTCTTGGGCATGCGTTCCGATCGCGAGCCGATCTCGATCGATGAGGTCGAGCCGATTCCCGAGATCACGCGGCGCTTCCAGACCGGCGCGATGTCGCTGGGGGCGCTCAGCCCCGAGGCGCACGAGGACATCGCCCGAGCGATGAACCGCCTCGGCGCCCGCTCGAACACCGGCGAAGGCGGCGAGGACCCGCGGCGCTACTCCCCGGGTGGGGACAAGGGCGACGCGAACTCGCGCGTGAAGCAGGTCGCCTCGGGACGGTTCGGCGTGACGCCGGCCTACCTGGCCGCGGCTGCCGAGCTGGAGATCAAGATCTCGCAGGGTTCGAAGCCCGGCGAGGGCGGGCAGCTGCCCGGCTTCAAGGTGGACCCGTACATCGCATCGCTCCGGCACGTGATGCCGGGAACGCCGCTCATCTCGCCGCCGCCGCACCACGACATCTATTCGATCGAGGACATCTCGCAGCTGATCTACGACCTGAAGATGGTCAATCCGGAGGCACGCGTCTGCGTGAAGCTCGTGGGTTGCGAGGGCGTCGGGACGATCGCGGCGGGCGTCGCGAAGGCGTACGCCGACGTCATTCAGATCAGCGGCGCCGAGGGCGGCACGGGTGCGAGCCCGCTGTCGTCGATCAAGTACGCCGGCGTCCCGTGGGAGCTCGGTCTCGCCGAGACGCAAGAGGTGCTGGTCACCAACGGGCTCCGCGAGCGCGTGACGCTCCGCACCGACGGTGGCCTGAAGCGCGGGCGCGACATTCTCGTCGCCGCGATGCTCGGCGCCGAGCAGTACGGCTTCGGCACCACCGCGATGATCGCGGTCGGCTGCAAAATGGCGCGCCAGTGCCACCTGAACACCTGCCCGGTCGGCGTCGCGACGCAGCGCGAAGACCTGCGCGCGAAATACTTCGGCACGCCCGAGATGCTGGTCGCCTACCTGACCTACATCGCCGAAGAGGTGCGCGGACTGCTCGCGGACCTCGGATATCGCTCCATCGACGAGGTGATCGGCCGCGCCGATCTCCTGTATCAGCTGGACCCGGTCGGGGAGCAGCGCGCCGACAAGATCGATCTCAGCCGCGTGATCGCGCCGGTCGACCCGGAGGGTACGCAGCCGCACACCGCGCAGATGGCGCGCAACGACCGCACCGATGACGTGATCCTCGACGACGAGATTATCGACGACGTGCGAGAGGCGATCGAGCAGAAGACGCCGATCCGCCGCCAGTACTCGATCAAGAACACGAACCGCACCGTTGGTGCGCGGCTATCGGGACGGATCGCCCGTCGCTACGGCGACGAGGGTCTGCCGTACGGGACGATCGATCTGCACTTCACCGGGAGCGCCGGTCAGTCGTTCGGCGCCTTCCTCACCCGCGGCGTGCGACTGCATCTGACGGGTGAGGCGAACGACTACGTGGCGAAGGGGATGAACGGCGGCGACATCGTCGTCCGTCCGCACCCGGATACGCCCGCCGCGTCGCACGAGTCGGTCCTCGTTGGGAACACGGTGCTCTACGGGGCGACCGGCGGCAGCCTGTTCATCGCCGGCCGCGCTGGCGAGCGCTTCGGGGTGCGAAACTCCGGCGCGCGCGCGGTCGTCGAGGGCATCGGCGACCACGGCTGCGAGTACATGACCGACGGCGTCGTCGTGATTCTTGGCGACACCGGTCGCAACTTCGGCGCTG
Source organism: Dehalococcoidia bacterium (assembly GCA_028279505.1). Taxonomy (GTDB): domain Bacteria; phylum Chloroflexota; class Dehalococcoidia; order UBA2979; family UBA2979; genus UBA6627. Next base: position 348 of record JANQNP010000005.1, on the reverse strand, counting down.
GGATGTCGAACGGCGTCGCGTTCGTGCTCGATGAGCGCGGTGACTTCCGGTCTCGCGTAAACCAGGAGCTCGTCGGCCTCGAGCAGGTGACCGGCCCCGAGGACATCGAGCTGCTCGAGGCGCTGATCCGCCGCCACCACGAGGTGACCGGGTCGAGTCGCGCCGAGGAGCTGCTCGGCGACTGGCGGCGCTTCCTGCCGATGTTCTGGAAGGTCGCTCCGAAGTTCGCGATTACCGAGGAAGGCGCGATGACCGTCGTCGAGCGCCATCTCCGTGCGGTCCGCCGCATGCGTGCCCGGGCAGCTGCCGCCCGCTAGTCCGCGCCGCCTAGAGCGCCCTCGAGATCAG
>JANQNP010000129.1 GCA_028279505.1 Dehalococcoidia bacterium | reverse complement strand
CCTGAGGGGGCTCGAACCCCTGACCTCCACACTGCCAGTGTGGCGCTCTCCCAGCTGAGCTACAGGCCCGCGAGCACAGAGTGTAGGCACCGCCTTCCGGAGCGGTCTAGCGGGAGACCCCGAGGACAGCCCGCGCTATGCCCGCACGACGCCGAGCGTCAGCTCGCCGTCGGGCGTGCGCACCATCGCGAGGTGGGGGCCGTCCGGGTTCAGCTGCCGGATGGACATCACGATCGAGCCGCCCAGCTCCTCGGCGCGGGCGACGGTCGCCCAGAGATCCTCGACGCGGAAGAAGAGCGTCGCTTGCTGGCGGCCCTCGATGTGCGGCATCAGGGTGCCGGTTACGTCGAAGTCGCCGGGTCCGCCGGGGTTCACCGGGATCGCGCCTCGGGCGTCGGGCTTGGCTGGCTGCCAGTCGAACAGCTCATCGAGGAAGGCACGCGTCCGCGGCGGATCGCTGACGGCGAGTTGGAAGAAGACCAGCGGGCTGGGCATCAGTCACGCTCCTCGGCTGCTCGGAGGTTCATCGTCATCCGTAGCTCGTTGAGGTGCGAGCCCGGCCGCAGCGGCTGGCGGGTACCGGTGAGGCGGTACCCGTAGCGCTCGTAGATGGCGATCGCCCGCTCGTTCGTCTCCGTCACATCGAGGGCGATCCGCCGCGCGCCTGCCGCGACCGCCCAGTCGTACGCGGCGTCGAGCAGGCGCGGCAGCACCGCTCGACCTCGCGCTTCTGGCGCGATCCAGATGCTACCGAGGTGGACTGTCCCCTCAGGGTCGCTGGCGGAGCTGCCTGCGCCCGCGAGGGCGACCCACTCCTGGTCGCACACGCCGGCGAAGACCGCGAAGCGGTCACCGGTCGCCGCGTCCCGTACGCGATCCGACCAGTAGGTCACCGGGCGGGCCAGCGTCTCCTCGTAGGTGGGGCCGAAGGCGTCGGGCGCGTCCTTCAGCGCCGCCAGGCGGGTGGCGCGCCAGGCTTCCGTCTCGTAGGAGCGGATGCGGCGGACGGCGATGTGGCCCTCCAGCGAGCGCGCCATCTGGATCTCCGCCAGCGCCGGATTCGAGGGGTGCAGCTGCCGGGCGCCGGTGTCCGCGAAGCCCAGGCGTTCGTAGAAGCGGTGTGCGCGCTCGTTCGTCTCGGTGACCCATAGCTCGAGGCGAGTTGAGCCTTCGAGTGCGGCCCAATCGACCACCTGGTTCACCAGGCGCTCCGCGAGCCGGGTGCCCCGCACCGACGGATCGACCCACATGCTGATCAGCTCGCGCACCTCGGTTTGGTCTGTCGGGCAGTGGCCGCCGACGAGGCCGACCAACCCGTCGCCGCTGTCGGCGAGGACGATCGTCGACTCGCCGCCGGCCGCGCTCGCTGCTGCGCGCTCGCTCCAGTACTCGGGTGGCCGCGTGAGCGTCTCGGCGTACGTCGATCCGAACGCCTCGGGCACGTCTTGCAGCGCGCGCAGGCGGACTGCACGCCAGGCATCGACGTCTTCGAGGCGGATCCGCCGGATGGCGGGCCGCGTGAGGCGGGTCGTCATCGACCGAGCCTATCGGCTGACCGGCCAGCGCTCACGGCTCTCGCGGGGGCCGCGCTGGGGCTGGTCAGGCGGCGAGGGTGCCCGCGTGCTTCGCGGCCAGCTGCTCGTGCTCGACCATCGAGGTGATGGTGTCGGCGAGTGTGCGGTCGAGGTTGTGCCACTCGATGCCGAGCTCCTCGGCGGCGCGACTGCTGTTGACCGGCGTCCAGCCGAGCGCCGCGTTGATCGACTCGGTGTTGAACGGGAGCCGCACAGGGAGCAGGCGTTGCAGCAGGTTCGCCGGTGCGACCGCGCCGCGCACGAGGCCGTCCGGTAGTCCGACGCTGCGGATCCGGCGTCCCGTCACGCGGTTGAGCGCCGCGGCGAGATTGGCGAGCTCAAGGTGGTATGGCGCCAGCGCGTAGCGCCGAGGGCCCATGCCCGGCTGCATCGATGCGGCGATCACCGCCGCCACATCGCGGACGTCGACGAGGCCGACGCTCGCCCCGCGCGGGTACGTCCGCAGCTGGCCGCGCAGGAAGTCCGAGGCGATCCGGCAGCTCTCGCCGAAGTGCGGGTCGTGCGGGCCCCAGACGGTGCCCGGCATCACCGTCACGACCGGGGCACCCTCGTCCTGGTGGCGGCGGGCGAGCGCCTCGGTCTCCGCTTTCGACTGGCCGTAGACGCCCGCGGCGCGCGTCGCGACGGGGGAGTCGGGGCCGAGCGGACGGTCCGCCGGGATGAGCGCCGCGATCGAGGAGACGTGAACGATCGGGTCGAGTTCGAGCCGCCGAGCGGTCTCGATGACGAGCTTCGTTCCGGTCACGTTCGTCTCGCGGATCGCGGCGGCGTCGCGGATATCGAGCGAGTAGATCGACGCGGCGTGGACGACGGCATCGCAGCCCTCGAGGAGGGTCTCGACGTCGACCGGTGAGGTCACGTCGCCGATCAGAACGTCGTCAAGCTCGTCGACCCCCAGCGGTTCGAAGGCCGTGGGGATACGCGCCACGTCGCGGACGAGCAGGCGCACCTCGTGGCCGGCGTTCAGCAACGCTTCGACCGTGTGGCTGCCCACGAACCCGGTGCCGCCGGTGACCGCGACCTTCATCGCTCTCCGCCTCCCCGTGGTGTCGGGGAGGATACGAAACTCGTCGGGTCGCTACTCGACGCCGATCACCACCCCACTCTCATCGATGACATAACGTCCCTTGCTGAGATCGATCAGGACGAGGACGTTGTCGAAGGGATCGCGGACGACGGCCACACGGCCGACTGGGATGTCGAACGGGGGCACCTCGACTGTCCCGCCCTCCGCCGCGATCCGGCGCGCGGCCTCGTCGGCGGAGTCGACGAGGAGGTTCGGCTCAAGGCGGTCGCGCTCGGTGGTGAGGACGATCTCCGTCTGGGCCTCGGGCATACCGAGGCCTGCCTCGGTATCCGTGCGCCAGCGCAGTTCGTGGCCGAGGGTATCGCGGTAGAAGGCGAGTGCCGCCTCGAGGTCGTCGACCGGGATCTGGATTGCGTCGACCGCGCGGATCAGCGGGCTCGGTCGCTCGGTCATTGGCTGAGGATACGCGGCTACTCGAGGGCGATGACCACCTTGCCAACCGGTTTGCCGGACGCGAGGTATTCGAGGGCGGCCGGCACCTCGGCGAGCGGGAAGGAGCGGTCGATCAGCGGCCGCAGCGAACCGTCGGCGAGGTGTTGGGCAAGCAGCGCCAGCTTGTCCTCGACCTTCGTCTGCGTCCCGGTCATCCGCTGACTGACGAACGGGCCGGTCGCGGCCATGCGCAGGAACCGTAGGATCGCGCTACCGAAGACACGAGATCCGGCGCCGCCGAACCGGTCGTGGCCGATGAAGACGTATCGACCGTCGGGGGTGAGTGCGCGCCGGATCCTGCCGAGCGAGCGGTTGCCCGGGATGTCGATGATCACGTCGTAGCGGTTCTCGTGACTGGTGAAGTCCTCGACGGCGTAATCGATCACCCCGTTGGCGCCGATCGAGCGCAGCGTATCGAGCTTTGGTCCTGCGTCGACAGCGGTGACGGTGGCGCCGCGGGCGCGCGCCAGCTGGACGGCGAACGACCCGACGCCGCCACCGGCGCCATTCACAAGCACGGCCTTGCCCGCGGTGACCCCGCCTTCCTCGTCGACGGCCTGGACGGCGAGGAAGCCCGAGCTGGGCGTCGCCGCGGCCTGTTCGAACGAGATGCCGTCCGGGATGTGGGCGAGTGCGGAGGTGCGGACGGACGCGTACTCCGCGTAGGCGCCGCCGCTCTTCCACTGGTGCCCGGTGATGACCTCGCCGAAGACACGATCTCCGGGCTCGAAGTCGGTGACGCCGGGGCCGACCGCTTCGACGACGCCCGCGAGGTCGCTCCCTGGTACCGGCACCCGCGGTCGCCGAACGCCCGCTCCCATGAGGCGCAGGAAGTAGGGGTGTCCGGTGACGACGTGCCAGACGTCGGGATGGACGGACGCGGCACGCACGCGGACGAGCGCCTCGCCCGGGCTCGCCGTCGGGCGATCGACCTCGGCGAGGCGCAGCACCTCGCTGGGTTCGCCGTATCGCTCGTGGACGATCGCTTGCATCGAACCTCCGGCTGACGGCCTGTCGAGGCTAGATCGTGACGACGACCTTGCCTCGGGCGTGGCCTTCCTCGAGGTAGGCGATGGCGGCGGCGAGTTCGGCGAAGTCGTAGGTGCGGTCGACGACCGAGACGAGGGCGCCGGACTCGAGCAGGCTGGCCATGAGGGCGATGTCCTCGTCGTTGGGGCTGACGGTGTTCATCATGCCGATGCTGCGGCCGCTGGTGGCGGAGGCCAGCCCGCCGAAGACGATGTGGGTGAAGAGGCGGCGGAGGGTGGTGAAGCCGACGATGACGCCTCGCCCCTGCGGTTCGAGGGCGCGCTTGTAGTCGCGGACCGAACGGTTGCCGACGGCGTCGACGATGAGGTCGTAGCGGCGGCCCTCGCGTGTGAAGTCGTGCTCCGTGTAGTCGACGACGTGGTCGGCGCCGATGGAGCGGACGAGCTCGAGGTTGCGGGTGCTGGTGACGCCGGTGACCTCGGCTCCGAAGTGCCGGGCGAGCTGGACGGCGTAGGTGCCGACGCCGCCCGACGCGCCGTTGATGAGCACGCGCTGGCCCTCTTCGAGGTGGCCCGCGTCGCGCAGCGCCTGGAGCGCGGTGATGGCGGCGAGGGGGACGGCCGCGGCCTCCTCGAAGGTGACGTTCGCCGGCTTGTGGACGAGCGCGCGTCGCGGGACGGCCGCGTACTCGGCGAAGCCGCCGAAGCGGAGGCTGCTGAAGAGCTCGCCGAAGACCTCGTCGCTGGGCTGGAAGCGGGTCACCTCGGTGCCGACGGCCTCGACGGTGCCGGCGACGTCGGCGCCGAGGATCGCGCGCTTCGGCTTGCGGAGGCCGGCCTGGAGGCGGGCGAGGAAGGGCTCGCCTCGCATCAGGTGCCAGTCCGCGGGGTTGGCGGAGGCGGCGCGGACACGGACGAGCACCTCGTCCGGGCCGGGGGTCGGGCGCTCGACCTCGCCGAGGTGGAGGACGTCGGGCGGGCCGTAGCGGGTGAAGAGCATTGCGCGCATGCGGCTCGTCGTACGGGGTGCCTGGTCGTTCGATGTGGTGGCCATCATTGCCTCCTCGGTCGGTAGATGCGGTGGATGACCCGGCGCCCGTGGGGGCGCCGGGTACGAACGGCGGCGATCACTGGAGCCGGCCTCGGAAGGCGAGCAGGGCGAGGGAGATGCTGACGGCGCCCAGGGCGACGACGGCGGCGAAGGCGCCGGCGAGGTCGCCCGCGACCCAGCCCTCCATCGACAGCGAGCGCATGCCGGTGAGGAGGTAGGTGAGCGGGTTGAAGTCCGCGGCGGTCGAGAGCCAGCCGGCCAGCGCTTCCTTCGGCGCGAACATCGTCGTCAGGAAGATCAGTGGCAGGAACAGGAACTGGACCGTCTGGGTGGACTGCGCGTTACCCGTCTTCAGCGCCATCGCGAACCCGAAGCCTGAGTAGCTCAGGCCGTAGAGCCCGCTGAGGACGATCAGAACGAGGGCGCCGAGCAGCCCGGTCTCGAAGTGGACGCCGATGGCGGCGCCGACCAGGAGCACGACCGTGGCCTGGGCGGTGACCCGCAGCAGATCCGCGGTCATCGCCCCGACGAGGATCGACAACCGGCTCGCCGGCGTGACCAGCAGCTTGTCGAGGTAGCCGCTCTCGATGTCGCCGACCATGTTGAGCCCGGCGCTGCCGCCCTGCGCGGCGAACATGATCGCGACGGGGAGTTGGAACGCCTCCCAGTTCTCGATGCCGAAGCCGACCGCGAACTCCTCGAGGGCGCCGACCATCATGAAGAAGAAGAAGATCGGGACGACGAGGTTCGGGACGAGGTAGGCGGGCGTGCGGATCGAGGTCCGCAGCTCGCGGATCCCGAGCACCCAGCCGGCGCGAAGCGACTCGCGCACCGGATTCCATGACGCGGGCCCGGCCGGTGCCGGCGGAGGGTGTATTGCCTGGGCGGTCATGCTGCGACCTCCTGCTTGGACGGTGTTACGGACGGCTCGGAGCCGGCGCCTTCGAGGCGGGAGCCGGTGGCGCGGAGGAAGACCTCATCGAGGCTCGGCTGCGCCACGGAGACGGCACCGACCTGGATCGAGGCGGCGTCGAGGGTGCGAATCACATCCGCGACGAACGTGGAGCCGTTGTCGACGAAGAGGGTCAGGCCGGCCGCGTCGGCCCGCTGGTCTCGCAGGCCCTCGATGCGACCAAGGGCACGACCAGCGCCGTCGCGGTGCTGCGGGTCGACCTCGACGGTGACGACGCTGCCGCCGATCTCCGCCTTGAGCGCGGCCGGTGTGCCCTCGGCGACGATCCGGCCCTGGTCGACGATCGCCAGGCGATCGGCGAGATGGTCGGCCTCCTCGAGGTAGTGCGTGGTGAGGACGACGGTGACGCCGAGTTCGGCGTTGAGCCGTTCGACCTCCTGCCAGAGCGCCTGGCGGCTCGCGGGGTCGAGGCCCTCGGTCGGTTCGTCGAGGAAGAGCACGCGGGGGCCGTGGACGAGCGCGCTCGCCAGGTCGAGCCGGCGCTTCATCCCGCCGGAGTAGGTGTCGACGCGGCGATCCGCCGCGTCGGTCAGGCGGACGAGGTCGAGTAGCTCGGCGGCGCGTCGCCTGCCCTCGCGAGCGGACATCCCGAAGAGTTGGGCTTGGATCTCGAGGAGTTCGCGGCCCGTCGCGATCGGGTCGAGGCCGGCCTCCTGGAGGGCAACGCCGATGTGACGCCGGATCGCATGCGGGTCACGCCGGAGGTCGAAGCCGCCGATGGTGGCTTCGCCGGCGGTGGGCCGCAGCAGCGTGGTCAGCATCCGAACCGTGGTGCTCTTGCCGGCGCCGTTTGGGCCGAGGATGCCGAACACCTCGCCCTCGTCGACGGTCAGGTCGATGCCGTCGACGGCAACGACGCCGCCGTCGAACTCGCGGCGGAGGCCGCGGACCTCGATGGCGCTCGATCTCGGGTGCTGGGTCGGGGTGATGGGTTGCATGTGTTGCTCCTGAGCGTGTGCGGGGTGGTGCGGCGCAGCCGCGCCACCCCGGGCGTGTGTGGTTGGTTAGTCGCCGCCGGCCGCGTCGGCGGCCGGGGCGGGCGCGAGCACGGTGCTGCCCTCGACGTGGATGACGGGGATCGCGCGGTCGAGCCAGGCGGGGAGCCACCAGTTGCGGCGGCCCAGCAACTCCATCGTCGCGGGGACGAGGAGCATCCGGACGATCGTCGCGTCCAGCAGGATCGCGAGCGCGAGGCCGGTGCCGAACAGCTTCACGATCCGGTCGTCCTCGAGCACGAAGCTGCCGAAGACGACGACCATGATCGCCGCCGCGGCGGTGATCACCCGCGCCGTCGAGGCGAGGCCATCGGCCACCGAGCCGACCGGGTCACCGGTGCGGTCGAACTGCTCCTTGATCCGCGAGAGCAGGAAGACCTCGTAGTCCATCGAGAGGCCGAAGACGAGCGCGAACATCATCATCGGGATGAACGGCTCAATCGGCGCGCCCTCGATACCGAACAGCGACCCGAGCCAGCCCCACTGGAAGATCGCGATCACGATGCCGTAGGCAGCCGCGATCGAGAGGACGTTCATGATGACGGCCTTGATCGGGACCAGCAGCGAACGGAACACCGCCATCAGCAGCAGGAACGACAGGGCGAGCACCGCGCCGAAGAACAGCACGATCCGCCCGGTGAGGTAGCCGGTGAAGTCGATGTTGCTGGCGACCAGTCCGGTGACGCTCACCTCGAGCGTCGAGCCGGTCACGGCGGCCGGGATCACCTCGTCGCGCAGATCGCCGACCAGCGTGCTGGTCGCCTCGTCCTGCGGAGACGTCTCCGGGATGACCTGGATCAGGTAGGCCGCGGAGTCCTGCGGGCGGGCCTGGTCGCTGGGGAATGGCGGGGCGACTGCCGCGACGCCGGGCGCACCCTCGAGGGCCGCGACCAGCGCGGGGAGGGCGTCGCGATCCGCGGCCGCGCCGACCTCGGCGGTCAGGAACAGCGGGCCGTTGAAGCCGGGGCCGAAGCCGTCTGCGAGCAGGTCGTAGGCCTGTCGGGTGGTGGTGCGCTCCGGGTAGTTGCCCTCGTCGGAGAAGCCCATCCGGAGGGAGAGCGCCGGTGCGGCCAGCACCAGCAGGAGGGCCGTTCCGACCGCGAGCCACGCCCACGGCCTGGCCTGGATCAGCCGGCTCCAGCGGTAGGCGAGCGTCTGCTCGACCGGGACCGGCTTGCGCTGCGGGACGCGGTTCTTCAGACGCGGGATCCAACGGCCGACGAGGAAGAAGACCAGCGCGATCGGGAGTCCGACGAGCAGCAGCGGGAACCCGAGGCCGACCCCGAGCAGCGCGACCGAGATGAACCCGGCGCCCACCAGGGCGTACCAGGGCGTCACCTCGACCCGCTCGCCGGCGAATCCAAGGAACGCGGGCAGGAGCGTCACCGATGCGATCATCGTCACCGCGACGGTGATCGACGCGCCGATGCCCATGCCGGTGATGAAGGGCAGGCCGATGATCAGCATCCCGAGCAGCGAGATCACCACCGTGATGCCGGCGAAGATCACCGCGCGCCCGGCCGTATCGAGTGCGACGCCGGTCGCGTCCTCGGGAGCGAGTCCGTCGTGCAGGCCCTCGCGGTAGCGGGTGACGATGAAGAGCGCGTAGTCGATGCCGACGCCGAGGCCGATCATCGCGCCGATCGAGGTGGCGAAGTCCGGGATCGGCATGACGTTCGAGATCAGCGTGATCAGGCCGAGTCCAACGCCGACCCCGGCGACCGCGACGCCGATCGGCAGCCCCATCGCCAGCACCGAGCCGAACGCGATGATCAGCACCACCACGGCGAACGAGAGGCCGATGAACTCGGTCTCGGGCGGCTCGAACTCCGCGAGGGCGGCGCCACCGATCTCGACCTGGAGGCCCGCGATCTCGGGACGTTGCTCGAGGAGGTCGACGCCGATCTCCGACATCTCGGTGAAGTCGAGCTCGGGTGACAGGGCGACCGAGGCGAATGCGATCGTGCGATCGCTGCTGACCTGCGTCTGTGCGCCGACGCCCTCGTAGGGGCTGGTGACAGTGACGCCCTCGATCGCGTCGGCTTCGGCGAAGAGCGCCTCCATCGCCGCCCGGACCTCGGGATCGTCGATCCCGGCGTCGGAGCGGAAGACGATGGAGCCGGTCTGGCCGCTGCCAAACCCGCCGAAGTGGGTGTCGAGGGCATCGAAGCCGCGGCGGCTCTCGGAATCGGGAATCTCGAACGCCGCGTCGAACGCGGCACCGACCGTGCCAGCCGACCCGAACACGGCGACCATCGCGAGCACCCAGCCCGCGACGATCAACCAGGGATTCCGGAACGACCAGCGGCCCAGTGAGGCGAGCATCTGGGTGTCCTTTCGCTATCGGTGAGGTTGTTGGGGCGCCGGTCGGCGCCATCCCGTCTCGTTGGTTGCGGACCGCGCCGGGCGCGACCCCTCTCATCACGTACGCCGTAAACGTACTTCGTAAACGTACGACGTAAACTTGTGGTGTAAGCTAGGACGTACGGCGTAAGTGCGTCAAGTCGTCCTTTTGGCCGACAGCGGACCGAAGGGCCCTATCGGCGGCTTGTTCCGGCCACTTACCCTGTATGTTGGCGGCTGGCGACAGAGGATCGCGTATGGCGACGCAACCTGACACCCGCACCGAGGCCCGGACTCCACTCAGCCGTGAGCGTGTCCTGCAGGCGGCGATCGGGCTGGCAGACGAGGGCGGCGTCGATGCGATCAGCATGCGCAAGGTGGGGCAGGAGCTCGGCGTCGAGGCGATGTCGCTCTACAACCACGTCGCCAACAAGGAAGACCTGCTGACCGGCATGGTCGACGCGATCGTCGAAGAGATCCCGCCGTTCACTCCGGGCCTCGACTGGAAGACCGCGCTGCGCGGGCGCGCGCTAGCGGCCCGCGACGTCTTCAAGCGCCACGAGTGGGCGCCGCGCGTGATCGAGACTCGCACCGACATGACCCCGCCGATGCTCGCCTATATGGACAGCGTCGTTGGCATCTTCATCCAGGGCGGGTTCTCGATGGACCTCACCCACCACGCGATGCACGTCCTCGGCAGCCGCGCCTTCGGCTTCACCCAGGAGCTCTTCAAGGAAACCGACGAGTTCGATGAGAACGACGAGATGGCGATGCTGCTGATGCAGCAGATGCTCGAGCCGTACCCGAACATCCTCGCCATGGCCATGTCCGCCGACCACGAGCACGAACGCATGCTCGGCCCTGGCTGCGACGACGATCTTGAATTCGTCTTCGGCCTCGATCTCATCCTCGATGGGCTCGAGCGCCTCCGGGACCGCGAGACGGAGGGCGCCGACGCCGCGGGCTAGCCGCCGGCTACTCGCCGCCGCTTTGCCGCTCGAGGAGCGACTTCAGCCGGCGGTAGTCGCCGCGCACGCTGCGCTGCGCCATGCGCTTCATCAGCGGCGCCAGCAGTCCCATGATCCCGCCCGGACCGCCCTCGATGGTTGCGCTCGCGCGTGACCGGCTCTCGCCGAGCGGATCGACGGTACGGGTGACCTTGATCGGGAACGTGGACTCGACCGTCTCGATCGTGATCGAGTGACCGGGCTCGAGTGCCGTCACCACGAAGCTCGAGCGGACCGGTCGCCCCATGAACGACGCTACCTGCTCGTAGGTGCTGCCGACGGCGAGCGGCGGTTCCGAGGTGACCCGGCACTTGCGCATCCCCGCCTGCCAGGTCGTGTTTAGCTCCATGTTGGAGATGTAGTCGAACACCGCCGAGGCCGGGCGTTCGATCTCGACGCTCTCGCTCATCGTCATCGCCATCGGATCCCCCCTCGGACGATACGTAAGTCGCAGCTTACAGAGTTGGTGCCGATTGCGTGCCATTCGCCTCTGGTCGCGCCGGAGGGATGCGCTACTGTCGGCGCGCATCCAGCCATCGAGGAGGATCCCCCCATGTACGACGCGATCATCGTCGGCGCCCGCGTCGCCGGCGCACCGACGGCCATGCTGCTCGCAACGGCGGGGCACCGTGTGTTGCTCCTCGATCGAGACACGTTCCCCTCGGACACGCTCTCGACGCACTTGATCCGCGTCGAGGGTGTGGCGCAGCTCGCCGAGTGGGGGCTCCTCGATGCCGTCCTCGAGAGCGGTGCGCCGAAGATCGAGCGCACCCACGCGAACTTCATGGGGCAGGACCAGGTGACGGAGTTCGCCAACCTCGAGGTTGGTCTCGGCTTCGAGCTGTGCCCGCGTCGCTGGGCGCTCGACGCGGTCCTCGTCGACGCTGCGCGCGCCGCCGGTGCGGAGGTCCGGGAGGGCTGCTCGGTCAGCGGGCTCCTGCGAGACGACGACGGCCGCGTCACCGGTGTGACGGGCCGGGACGCCTCGGGTGCAACGATCGAAGAGACGGCGACCATTGTCGTGGGGGCGGACGGTCGCCACTCGCGCGTCGCGCGCGAGCTGGAGCTCGAGGAGTACGAGGTCGTCGACCCGCTGATCTGCGGTTACTACACGTACCTCAGCGGCATGCCGTTCACGACCACCGAGTTCCGCCTCGGGCCCGGCGCCGCGGTGATCGGCTTCCCGACGCATCGCGACGAGTTCTGCCTGGCGGTGGAGCGCCCCGCGGACGAGTTTAGCGAGATGCGGACTGATATCGAGTCGTACTACCTCGGCGCGGTCGAAGCGATCGCGCCGGACGTCTACGAGGCGGTCCTCGAGGCGACGCGCGAAGAGCCGTTCCGAGGCACCACGGACCAGCGGCAGTACTTCCGCAAGCCCTACGGCCCGGGTTGGGTGCTGCTGGGCGATGCGGGGCTGCACGTCGACCCCACCCTCGGCATGGGCATCACCAAGGCCTTCAGCGAAGCGGCCTTCGCCGCGCCGGCGATCGGCGCTGCGCTGAGCGGTGATGCGGCCTTCGAGGATGCGCTTGCCGGGTTCCAGCGCCAGCGAGACGAGCTGTGGGTGCCGCTGGCGGAGCAGAACGTCGGTGCCTCACGTGCGATCACCGCCGGCCGGGTGCCGACCGCGCCGTCAAGCGGCGTGATGATCGCCAGCACTGAGTGACGCCGCTTCGTCGACAGCGATGGGTCGCTCGTGATCCCGCGGGCGCCAAGATCAGACGCCGTTTGATTTCACGAGCCCGTTCGCCCGCCGCTCCCTATACTCCGCCCCGAGATAATCACGCTCGCCAGCGCGGGCACCGAGAATTCGACGATTGGCGCGAGAGCGCCAAGGGGGGAGACCAACGATGGCGAATGGCGAAGGTCCGCTGAGCGGCCTGAAGGTAGTGGACCTGTCGCGGCTGGCGCCGGGACCGTTCGCCTCGATGCTGCTCGCAGACCTCGGCGCTGACGTCGTGCTCGTGGAGGCGCCGCAGGGCGCGATCCAGGGCATGGGGAGCGACGAGATGGATGAGGCCGCCGAGAAGCGCCGGGCCTACAACTCGCTCGCCCGGAACAAGCGCTCGATCATCGTCGACCTCCGGCAAGAGGAGGGGCGCCAGATCGTGCACGACCTGGCGAAGGACGCGGACATCTTTCTCGAGGGCTTCCGGCCTGGCGTGACGGACCGCCTGGGCGTTGGCTACGAGGCGATCAGCAAGACCAACCCGAAGATCGTCTACGCCTCGCTGTCCGGGTATGGGCAGACCGGGCCCTACAACCACATGGTCGGCCACGACATCAACTACATCTCGGTCGGCGGTGCGCTCGGCCAGATCGGGCGTGCCGGCCAGAAGCCGGCGATCCCGGCGAACATCGTCGCGGACTTCGCCGGTGGCGGGCTGATGACGGCGTTCTCCATCCTCGCGGCGTTGCAGGGCGTCCACACCACGGGCAAGGGCCAGCACGTCGACATGGGCATGGCCGACGGCGTGCTCTATCTGCTCGCCAGCCAGACGGGTGGCGTCCTGGCCGGCGGCGAGTCGCCCGGCCGAGGCGACGGCATGCTCACGGGCGCGCGCCCCTTCTACGACGCCTACGAGTGCGCGGACGGCAAATACCTGTCGCTCGGCAGCCTTGAGCCGCAGTTCTATGCGGCGCTGTGCGAGACGCTGGACCGCGAGGACCTCAAGCCGCACCAGCACACGCCGGAGAAGCAGGCGGAGATCGGTGAGTTCCTCGAGACGACGCTCAAGACGAAGACCCGCGACGAGTGGTTCGCGATCATGAAGCCGATCGACATCTGCGTCGCGCCGGTGCTCAGCCTCGAGGAGTCGCTCCAGGACGAGCAGATGCTCGCCCGGAACATGGTCGTCGAGGTCGAGGACGAGAAGCTCGGCACGATCAAGCACGTGGGCATCGGTCCGAAGTTCTCCGGGACCCCCGGCAAGGTCCACAGCACCGCCCCCCGCCGAGGCCAGCACACCGATGAGGTGCTGGCCTCGATTGGTCGGGACGCCTCGGCGGTTGCGTCGCTGCGCGAGGCGGGGACCGTCGGGGGGTAGGGCGACGCTCGCGTTGGGTGCGGGCGGACGACGGGCGCGCGGATCAGGCTGAGGGGAGTGGCACGTGCCGATTGAGGTCGTGGTCGATGCCCGGTACTTCGTGCCAGTCGCTTGCGAGCGTCGGCGATGTCCAGCTCGACTCGGGTCGCCAGTCGAACCACGTAGCGAACCCGCCAGCGAAGTGGCCGCAGCCGGTCTCGATCTGCGCAATCACCCTCTCCGCTTCGGCGTAGAACCCGATCGCCTCTTCCGGGAAGGTGAGCCCGACTTCGACACACGACCGGACCTGTTCGGCGTCTTTCCAATCCCAGGTCAGGTCCGAGAGCACTGTCAGGTCAAGGCGGTTGTCAGTCGTGTCGATCCCGATCGGGGTTCGCCTGAACGGCGTCTGGAGATTGATCTTCGCGCCTCGGAACGGGCCGGCCATGGCGGCCCAGCCGAGGTACGGCGGGTTCGGTTGTCCATCCAGCGCGAAGAGGAGCTCGATCGCGTGGCTCGCGCCGGTCGGGATGATGCGCAGCGTGTCGAGGGCCGGGATGAAGGTCGGTGGCAGCGGTCGGTACTCGCCGCCGAACGCGTCGGCACGAGCGTTCCGGTCGGTGTAGCGGCGGTTCTCGACGACGGTGCCGGCCGGCTGGAAGAGCAGCAGCTCATCCTCGGTGTCGGCCACCACGATCTGCGGGTAAGCCATCGCCAGGCCGTCATCGTGGCCAACGAAGCGGAGCGTGATGTGGTCGCCGGGCGCCCACCGGTCGATTGAGATCATGCCTCGAGCTTAGGCGCGAGGACGACGCGGATGGGGGCCTCGGGGATCGAGATGCCCCCTGGACCGGCGGGGAAGTCGGTCCAGGGGGCGGAGCGGTCTGCCTCGGCTCGGTGGGAGCGGCGACACCTCGACGGCGACTCCAGCGCTGGGGAGAGAACGCTGGAACCGGCGCCGCGGCGCCGGAGCTATGAGTCGAGGACGACGCCGGCGTAATCGAAGGTGGTCACGGCCTCCCAGATCGACTCCGCGAGGAACGGGCCGGGGGCGATCTGATTGGTGCTGGTGGCGAGGAGGGACATCGCGAGCGCCCAGACCGCGAAGCCGGCGGCGTTGGCGATCACCACCGGCCGGCCGCTGATCCCGGTCGCTCGTTCGATCGCCGCCTGGGTGGTGAGCGCCCACGCGCCGACTGCGACGAGGCCGACGCCGAACGAGATGCCCGGCACGACCATCAGGAGCCCGATCGCGAGCGGCGCGGTTGCCATCCCGGCGGCGCGGACGAGGCGTTCGACGTTGATCGTGGTGTGCGTGACTCGCTGCAGGACGACGTAGACGACCACGAGCCAGGCGAGCCAGAGCGCCAGCGAGAACAGCGAGCCGATGAAGACGCTCTTCATCAGCACCGTACCCGCATCGCCGAGCCCGCTCGTCAGCCACCACAGCCAGCCGCCGAGGCCGAGCATGAACATCGAGCCGCCGGCGATCGCCAGCGAGGGGAAGGTGGCTCGTGGATCGGTGCCGACCTCGTCGAGGACCGACAGGTCGAGGACGCCCAGCCGCCGGATTCGGCGGACAGTCAGAACAGCCATCGAGTGGCCTCCGAAATGCCCGCCAGGGATTCAAGCGCGCCGGCTGCCCACCGGCGAGACGAAGTGTAGACCATTTCTGACAATGGATCATTAGTTTGTACTAATGATCACGAAAAATGTTTGTGATGATCGTCCGTCGAGGTGGCTCGCGTTCGATGGCGCTGGCTGACGGAGGGTCGGCGCTACGCGGTCAGGCCGAGTCCCGCGCGGAGCTGATTGATGTGGGTCTGGTCATGCTCGACCCAGTGCTCCGTCCACGTCCGGATCGTCAGCTCGCCGATCTCCGGCTGGTAGCCGACACGTTCCCAGTCGTCGCCCTCGAGGCGTCGCAGAATCTGGATGGAGGACGCACGCTGTTCTCGGAAATCGGCGAGCAACTCGGGGAGGGCGTCGCGCCCAGTCCAGCGGTTCGCTGCCCACGCGGTCTCGTCGAAGGGCATCAGCAGCGGACGCTGCTCTTCCGCCAGCATCCGCTCCAGGCGCAGGCGCATCGTGAGGTACTCGTCGTCACGCAGGTGCGCGAGCACGACACGTGGTGTCCACTCGCCCGGCCACGCCTTGTCGAACAGCGTCTCGTCTGCGTCGGCGACGATCCCGTCCAGGATGCTCGGCGTCGCTGCGAGGATCTCGATCAGTTCCTCGTTGCTGCTCTCCGTCGTCATCGCCCCAGCCTAGGCATGAGTGCCGTTGGGCGACACGTAGACGTGATCGAGGATGGTGCGGTCCGCGAAGCCGATCCGCTCGTACACAGCGCGGGCCGTGGTGTTCGACTCGACGACGTGGAGGAACGGCGTCTCGCCGCGGGCGATGATGCCGCGCGCCACCTCGGCGGTGAGCGCGGCGGCCCAGCCGCGGCCGCGGTACGCCGGATCGGTGCAGACGGCGCTGACCTCGGTCATGCCGGGGAGCACGAATCGCTCGCCGGCCATCGCCACGAGGTTGCCGTCGACGCGGACGCCGATGAACCGACCCAGCTCGTGCGTGCGCGTCGCGAACGGTCCCGGCTCGGTCGCCGCGGCGAGTGCGAGCATCTCGGCGCGTCCGCCGCGCCCAGTTCGAGGAAGGCGACGTCCTCGAGGGCTGGTGGTTCCTCGACACCGACCATCTGCACGACCGTCCCGCGGTGGCGAATCGTCCAGTCGTCCGGCACCTCGAACCGCGGTTGGAGCAGGTGCACCGCCTCGCCCGCGCGGATCAGCGGGCCAAGCTCCGCCCACGCATCGGGCGGCGCGCCGTCCTCGAGGGCGGCCAGCGGGTCGACGTCAGGGCGATAGCGCCGCGCGTGCGCACCGCTCTCCGCGAACGCCGGCTGCAGGCCCAGTGAGTGCCAGGCGGGGTTATCGAGGAGTTCCATCGTCGAATTCTAGGGCGCATGGATTCGGGCGGCTGTAGCGCCCTTGCGTAGAATGCCGCCGTCCGGCCTCAACTGACGCAGCCTCGGGAGCGATCGATGACCCTCGTGATTCACGGCGCGACGATCGTGACGGCGGACGCCGGGCGGCGGGTGTTGCCGGGCGACGCAATCGCCATCGAGGACGATCGGATCGCCTCGATCGGCCCGAGTGACCAGGTGCTCGCCGCCCACCCCGGCGCGGAGACGTTGGACGGTCGCGGCAAGGCGGTGATGCCCGGCTTCGCCAACTGCCACACGCACTTCGGGCTGACGCTCTCGCGCGGGATCCAGGAGGACTTCTCGTTCCCGTCGACGCTGCGCTTCCCCAAGGGGGTTGGGGAGTACCTGAGCGACGATGAGCATGTCGTGATGGCTCAGCTCGGCGCGCTGGAGTCGATTCGCTCCGGGACGACGGCGCCGTTCGAGATATCCCGCAACATCGAGGTCTACGCGCAGGCGATGGCGGACACGGGGCTGCGCATCTCGTTGGGCGAGGCGGTGCACGACCTCGATCAGCGGAAGGCCGTCTGGGGGGACACCTTCGAGTTCGATGACGCGCGAGGCGAGGCGGGCCTCGAGAAGATTGAGTCGCTGCACTCCAAGTTCGATGGTGCGGCGGACGGGCGCGTGCGCGTGGTGCCGGCCGCCCACGCGCCTGAGGCGGTGTCGCCTCGGTTGCTGCGCCGGATTCGGGACCTCGCGGAGCGCTGGGACCGACCGTCGACGATCCACCTCAACCAGTCGTGGTGGGAGGTGGAGGCGGTGCGGAACACCCGCGGCGTGCTCCCGACCGAGTACCTCTTCCAGCACGACTTCCTTTGGGACCGCATGATCGGTGGTCACTGTCGCTGCATGGCGACGCAGGAGATCGCGCTCTTCGGCCGGGCGCACGCGGTCGCGTCGTTCAACTCCGCGATCGCCGCGCGCCGCGGCTACAGCGTCCGCGCCGGTGACCTCGAAGCGGCCGGCGCCACGCTGGTGATGGGCTCGGACAACATGGCGGAGGACATGGTCGAGGTGATGCGCACCGGCCTGTTCATGGAGCGCGTTCGCACCGGCGACGGCGAACGGCCCACACCCGAGGATGTGTTGCAGTGGGCGACCGCCAACGGCCATCGTGCGTTGGGCCTCGAGGAGTCGGGGACGCTCGAGGTTGGCAAGAAGGCCGACCTGATCGTGGTGAACACGCAGCGCGCGCACCTCGTCCCGTCGATGCGCTTCGTCTCGGCCTTCGTGCACCAGGGCACCCCTGCCGACGTTGAGTCGGTGATGGTCGACGGCCGGTGGCTGATGCGGGACGGCAAGGTGCTGACGATGGATGAGCCGGCGATCGTCGCCGAGGCCGATCGGATCGGTCGCCGCGCCTGGGCCCGGCTACTCGAGGAGTACCCGGACGTGCCGTTCCCGATCACCCTCGATACCCGCAACCCCGGCGTGGACTAGCGAGTGCGAGATGGCGCCGGCCGTTTCGCGCTGACCTGGTTCTTCGGCGTCGCGGCCGCTGTCGTCGCCGCCGTAGTGTTCCCGTCGGCGCTCGAGTCTGACTCCGAGGAGGCGGGCGGCGGCCTGATCCTCGTCGGTGTCCTGATGCCGATCGTCTTCGCCACGGTCCTCCGTCAGCTCGGCGGAGAAGGGCGTCTGCTGCGAGACGCGGCCATGGCCGCGGCCGGCTATGGGTTCGCGCTCGGGATCATTGCGGCCGGGATGCGGACGATCGACGCGTCGCGCGGCTACACCTTCTTCGTCGTTGCCGGCTACTTCTTCGTGGTCGGCTGGGTCACGGCGCTGCTGGTCGTCGGCGCGCGTAAGCTGATTCGACGGGCGCTCCGGTTCGTGTTGCGCCGCCCGGCTGAGGGGCACAACGAGTAGCCGGCCGCGGTCTCGCGCGCATACTGCCGAGGTGACCGCCACCGCCCCACCCCTCTTCTCGTTCAACGATGTGTCCGTCTCGGTCGATGGGCGGCTCGCGCTCGATCGGGTGAGCCTGCAGATCGAGCGGACCGGGATCACTGCCGTCGTCGGGCCGTCCGGATCCGGCAAAACGACGCTGCTGCGACTGTGCAACCGGCTCACCGTGCCGAGCAGCGGATGGGTGCGCTATC
Organism: Dehalococcoidia bacterium; assembly: GCA_028279505.1. GTDB lineage: Bacteria > Chloroflexota > Dehalococcoidia > UBA2979 > UBA2979 > UBA6627. Next base: position 39,668 of record JANQNP010000129.1, on the reverse strand, counting down.
GCGGCGAGCCACTGGACCAACTCGATCCGCTGACCTTGCGACGCGCGGTGGGGATGGTCTTTCAGGTGCCGACCCCGTTCCCGGGTACGGTGCGCGACAACTTACTCGTGGCCGTCGCGGATGCGAGCGAGGTCGCGATGGTCGCGGCCCTCGAAGACGCCGGATTGGAGCGATCGTTCCTTAGCCGCGACGCGCAGGCGCTCTCGGGTGGCGAGGCGCAGCGCGTGTGCCTGGCGCGAACGCTGCTGACCGAGCCGGCAGTGTTGCTCCTCGATGAGCCGACCTCGGCGCTCGACATCGACGCGCGACTTGCCTTCGAGGGCGTCGTGCGGCGGATCGCGGACGCCGGCACCTCGGTGGTCTGGGTCACCCACGATCTCGAACAGGCACAGCGGGTCGCGGACCGGTCGATCGTGCTCATGGGCGGTCGCGTTGCCTCGGAGGCGGAGGCGCGGCGGTTCGTCCAGCGCGGCGTCGCAGGACAGCCCGACGCGCAGAACGGAGGCAACGATGGAAGCGACTGATATCGGTTGGACCGGATTGGCGGCCTCGCTGGTGCTCGTGGCGCTGGCGTTGGCGCTGTCGTTGATCCAGCGCCTGGGGCTCGAGCTGGAGATCGGCTGGGCCTCGCTCCGCGCCGGCGTGCAGCTCCTGATCGTGGGCGCGGCGCTGGTGCTGGTGCTCGACGACGACACGCCGGTGGCGCTGTCCTGGGTCTGGGTCGTCGCGATGATCGGATTCGCCGCGTTCACGATCAGGTCGTCGGCCAGCGACGTCCCCGGAATCCTTGGCGTGAGTTTGGCCTCGATGGCCGCGATCACAGTCGTCAGCATGGGGGTGATCTTCGGTCTCGGGATCTTCCCGCACGAGCCGGTGGCGATCGTGCCGGTCGCCGGGATGCTGATCGGCAACTCGATGAGCCAGACCGTCCTCGCCGCGAACCGTGTCGTGGCCGAGATCGGTGAGAAGCGCACCGAGGTCGAGGCGCGCCTCGCGCTGGGACAGCCCGCGACCGTCGCCGCTCGACCCTACGTGGCGCAGGCGCTGCGGACGGCGCTGATTCCTCAGATCGAACGCACGAAGGCCACCGGGATCGTGATCCTGCCGGGGGCGATGACCGGCCTGATCCTGGCCGGGGTCGACCCAACAGACGCGGTGCTGATCCAGCTCGCGGTGATGTATCTGATCCTCGGGTCGGTCGCGACCAGCGTGACGATCGTCGGTCTCGGTGTGCGACGACAGCTCTTCACCGCGGACCACCGCCTCGTCCGGCTCGACGAAGCCGCCTGAGGAGGCAGCCTGCGGGTTCCGAGGGCGCGTGTACCCGACTAGCTGAGCGGTCGCCTCGACGGGACACCGGCGCGTCGGGGGTAGCGATCGTCGAGTTCGCCCGTGCGCCGCGCGAGCAGCACCTGCTGCGGCGGAGCGCCCTCGGGTAGCGACAGCGCGACCGGCTCGAGGGCGATGCCGCCCAGCTGCTCGATCGCGGCGCTCGCCGCGGCCAGCTCCTCGCTGGCCCGGCTCCCCTTCGGGGTGGCGAGTACCCCGCCCTCCCGCAGCAGCGGCAGGGCGTACTCGACGAGGACGGCGAGCGGCGCCACGGCGCGCGCGACCACGAGGTCAAACGAGCGGCGGAGCGAATCGTCGCGGCCCGCGTCCTCGGCGCGGGCGTTGACTACCTCGACGCTGTCGAGCGCGAGTTCTGAGGCGACGGTTTCGAGGAACTCGCAGCGGCGGCGTTGGGCCTCGATCAGTACGACGTGCAGGTCCGGGTCGGCGATTCGCATCGGCAGGCCGGGGAACCCGCCGCCGGGTCCGACGTCCGCAACCCGCGCCGCGCGCCCGGCTTCGAGGACGCCCGCCGCGCGGAGCGCGACGAGCAGCGCCAGCGACTCGCCGAAGAGGCGCCGCGCGACCTCGGTGGGCTCGCGGATCGCGGTCAAGCCGGCGCGCTCGTTCCACTCCTCGAGGAGTGCTCGATAGCGGACGAAGGCCGCCCGCTGGTCCGCGTCGAGGTCGAGCGCGAGCCGGTGTTCCTCGGCCTCGAGCGCCGTCAGAAACGCCGTGTTTGCGGGGTCGTTGGCTGACATCGCGTCCGTTCGGTGGGCTTCGACCCGGGGATCAGGCGTGCGCTGATTGACAGTCGCGACCGTGCATCTTCTAGACTGCTGGGTAAGGAATCAACTCTCGAAATCACGCGGCCATGGCCGCGCAGAACGCCTGCTGTCTCCGGCGTACGTATCGGAAGGACCGCCCGATGGCGGAGCCTATCAGTGCGAGCGAAGCACTCGTCCACTTCGTGAACTCGCTCGAGCCCGAGAAGATCGAGGCGGAGCGCCCGCAGGTGGAGAAGTTCATCGGCTGGTTCGGCACCGAGCGTCTGATGTCGGAGCTCGTTGGCGAGGACGTCGGCCGCTACCTCGGCGAGGTCACCGCCGAGGAGGAGCACGACCCGAGCCACCTCGAGCCGCTGCGCGCCTTCCTCGCGTACTCGTCGCGCCTCGCCTTCACGGAGGAGAACCTCGTTCCGCACCTCCAGCTGGAGGGCGACCACGGCGGTGCGCGTGGCCTCGAGGGCGCCGCCGACGACCTCGGTGGCAAGGCCTTCCACGTCACGCTGGATGGCCTGCAGGCGCTCGAGGTTCAGCTCGAGGAGCTGAAGGCGGAGCGCCCCGTCATCGCCGACAAGCTCCGCGAGGCGATGGCCGACAAGGACTTCCGGGAGAACGCACCCCTCGATGCCGCGCGCGACGAGCAGGCGCACCTTGAGGCGAAGATCCGCGAGACCGAGGATCGCCTCCGTCACGCGGTGATCATCGACGCCGACGCGAAGGGCGGTCTCGCCAACGTCGGCTCCGTGGTGAAGCTGCTGAACGTCGAGCACGGCCGCGAGCAGGAGTTCACGCTCGTGAGCGCCGCCGAGGTCGATCCGACCAACGGCAAGATCTCGATGGACTCGCCGATCGGTACCGCGCTGAAGAACAAGGGCCAGGGCGATGAGGTCGTCGTCGAGGCGCCCGCCGGCCAGATGCGCTTCAAGGTCCTCGAGGTGCGCGGCTAGCCGCGGACCGCAGGCATCGACGCTAGACATGAAGAACGGGCCGTTCGGCCCGTTCTTCGCATCCGTATCAGTGCGAGCTAGACCGGCTGGCACCGCTCCGGGTACTCGCGGCAGATCGACAGCTTCGAGATCATCTGCCCGAGCAGGGTGGATCGCTCCACCGCTGGACGTTCGTAACGCAACCTCAACTCCTTCCGTGCACGGCGTCGCCGCCTCGTGTTCACCCGAGGCTAGGTTGAGCCGCGTTACATCCGAGTAAGAAGGGCCGCCCGCACGTAAGAGGTGAGACCGGCTGTTAGCCGAACAGCAGTCGATCGACCGCCATGCTGCCGAACAGCAGCGCGAGGTAGCTCGTCGAGTAGCGGAACATCGCTGGCGCCGCCTCGGTGCCCGGCGTGCGGTACAGCCGCCACGCCACCACGACGAACCCGACGCCGCCGACGACCGCGACCGCGAAGTACAACGCCCCGAGGCGGGCAGTGACCCCGAGGGCCAGCGTCACGGCGACGGTGAGGATCGACCAGAGCAGCGTCTGCCGTTTCGTCTCCTCCTCGCCGCGGACGGCGGGGAGCATCGGGATCTTCGCGTCTCGGTAGTCGTTGGCCAGCAGCAGCGCGAGCGCCCAGAAGTGCGGAGGCTGCCAGGCGAAGACCACGAGGAACAACAGCACGCCGGTCCACTCGATCGAGCCGGTGACGGCGGCCCAGCCGATCAGCGGCGGCGCCGCGCCCGCGACCCCGCCGAGCACTGTGTTGTGCACGGTCGTGCGCTTCAGCCACATGCTGTAGACGACGACGTAGAAGAGGAACGCGCCGATTCCGAGGACGGCCGACAGCAGGTTCACGGTCGCGGTCAGCCAGAAGAACGAGGCGATTCCCATCGCCCAGCCCACGATCGCGGCGTGGTGGGCCGGGATACGACCGTCGGGGATCGGACGCGAGCGCGTGCGGACCATGACGTCGTCGATGTCGCGGTCGATGTACATGTTCACGGCGCCGGCGCCGCCCGCCGCGAGGATGCCGCCGATCAGCGTCGCGAGGACGAGCGGCCCGTCCGGCCAGTCCTCGGTCGCGAGCACCATCGCCGGGACGGTCGTGATCAGCAACAGCAAGATGATCGAGGGCTTGATCAGCACGAAGTAGTCGCGCGCGACCGCACCCAGGCTGCGGGTCGTCGCCGGTCGAACGTCGCTGGCGCTCGTCATCGGGGGTTCCGAGGTTCCGTCGAACGGTGGTGATGGGGAAGGCGGCATGCTTCGACGCGCCCCTGCCGTTGCTTCCGACGGCATCCTACGATGCCGAATCGCTCTGCGTCATTGCGTTAGTCACGCCGCTCGCGGGACGTTTGGCCTACGCGTCAGCAGGCGACGAGGTAGCAGCTCCGGGCTCACCGTTGGTGGCCGGCTGGGACGTGACCGTCGCGGTGGTCGGCGTGGGCTCCGAGGCGCCCTCGTACTCCGCGAGTCGCTCCTCGAGGGTCTCGACCTCGCGCTGCAGGCCGCGCAGGCGCATCTGCAGCAGCACCAGGTAGACGAACAGCGCCGCCCAGAACACGGCGAACCCAGCGAAGAGGAACTCGAGCTCGTTCTCCATCAGGCGGGCTCCCGCTGGTCGAGGCGCGCCCGCATCCGGTCGGTGCGCTGGATCAGTTGTTCGGACTCGCTACGCAACGCGATCAGCCAGAGCATCAGGAACGAGATCGCCATCGCGGAGATCAGCAGCACCAGCAACATCTCGCCCGGCAGCGCGGGATCCGGCCGGATCACGATCTGCTGCGGATGGAGGGTGCGCCACCAGTTGACCGAGAAGTGGATGAGCGGGATGTCGAGGATCCCGATCACCGCGAAGATCGCCGCGTAGCGGGCGGCCTGCTCGTCGTTCGGCCCGGCCACCGAGCGGGCCAGCAGGTAGGCGGTGTAGATCAGCAGCAGCACCAGGGTCGCGGTCAGTCGCGCGTCCCAGGTCCAGTAGACGCCCCAGATCGGCTTGCCCCAGATCGCCCCGGTGGCGAGCGTCACCACGGTGAACATGACCCCGACGGTCGCCGCCGACCGCGCGACCGCGTCCCAGCGCAGGTCGCGAGACACGAGGTAGGCCACCGACGCTGCGGCGGCGATGAAGAACGACATGTAGGTGCCGACGCTCGCCGAGGGCACATGCAGGTACATCAGGCGTTGCACGTCGCCCTCGATCACCTCGCGCGGCGCGGCGAGGACCGCACCTACCAGCAGCGCCATGATCCCCACGCCAGTTAGCGCCGGCAGCAGCGTCCAGCGCCGGAGGTAGAGCGGCAGCGTCGCCCAGAGGAACAGCGCCTGCAGCCCTCGTAGGGCGGAGGTGAGGAACGAGGGCGATCGGTCCGGGGTCGGGGTGGCGACCGCGCTCATCGCTCCACCGCCAGCGGGAACAGCAGCGCACCGCCCACGGTGCTCCACATCGCGAACACCACCAGTAGCAGCAGCCAGGGCGCCGATCCGACCGGCTCGCCCAGCGCGCCGCCCGAGGCCCGCACACCGGCGATCAGTAGCGGCACCAGCAGCGGGAGCGCGAGCACCGGCAGCAGCACCGCCCGCGCGCGGGCCCGGCTGCCCAGGGTCGACAACAGGGTCGTGAGGGAGACGTAACCAGTAGTTCCGATGGCGACCACCAGTACGAGTTCGGCGGTGAGAAGCGCCGTGTCAAACAGCATAGTGGCGAGTACCAGCAGGGCCAATTCGATCAGGAACAGCGAAACGAGGTTCGTCAGCACCTTGCCGAGGTAGATCGTCGCCGGCGACACAGGAGCCACGAGCATCGCGTCGAAGGTCCCCGCATCCGACTCGCGCTGGAACGATTGACCGTTCGCGAAGATGCCCACGAACAGGAACGTTGTCCACAGCACACCGGGCAGCAGCGGCCGCACGTCGGTCGCCACGAGGTCAAAGGCGAATGAGTAGACGAGCAGGCTGACCGCGGCGAAGGCGAAGGCGGAGAGCCAGCCGCTGCGATCCCGCCAGGCGAGCTGGAGGTCCTTCCGCAGCACCGCCATCGTTGGGTTCACGAGGACGCGCCGACTGGCTGCGATGCGGCGTCCGGCTCCGCGAGCGGGGCCGGCATCGAGGGCGCCTCGGTCACCCGCCCGCGCTCGAGGCGGAGCACCCCGCTCGCCCACTGCGAGGTGCGATCGACCAGGTGCGTCGCCGCGAGCACGGTCACGGCCGGGTCGCGCATCACCAGTTCGTCGAGGAGCTCCACGCCGGCCGGGTCGAGGCCGGTTTCTGGCTCGTCGAGCAGCATCACCGCCGGGCGGTGCAGGATCGCGCGGGCGATCGCGAGTCGCTGGTGGTAGCCGCGCGAGAAGACCTGCGTCGGCTCGGCGCGACGACGCCACAGGCCGACGGCGCGCAGCAGCTCCTCGATGCGGGCGTCCGCGTCCGGCACCTCGTACAGCCGAGCGAAGAACTCGAGGTTCTCGATCGGCGAGAGCTCCTCGTAGACCATCGGCAGGTGTGCGAGGACGCCGATGCTCCGGCGTAGCGCCAGCGGGTTCTGCCGCACGGAGTAGCCGGCAACGGCCGCCTCGCCGTCGCTCGGTGTGATCAGCGAGGACAGGATCCCGAGCAGGGTGCTCTTGCCCGCGCCGTTGGGTCCCAGCAGCGCGATCTTCGACCCTCGAGGCAGCGCGAACGTGGCGTTCGACACCACCTCGACGCCGCCGTAGCGCTTCGTCAGGTCGCGCGCCGCGACGGCGGCCGGCTCGTCGCTCATCCCGCCGGCTCCGCTCGGCGCTGCAACGCGATCGCCGCGCCGCCCACGATGATCAGCGCCAGCAAGACGCCGATCGCAGCCCCAACTCCCGAGGTCAATGGATGAGAAGCGCGCTCCGCGCCGGAGAGGCCGATCAGGTTGGCCACGACCCCCTGACCGGGGGCAGCCGGCTCCGTCCGCTCCACCACGATCAGCGACTCACCCTCGAACTCGTCGTCCTCGCCGCGTGTGACCGTGTCGCCCTGTGGCTCCACCTCGCGCAGGAAGCGCTCCGGTACGCGAATCTCCATGTGATCGGCCGTCAGCGGGCTGGTGATGCGCAAGCGGTACTCGTCCTCGTCGGCTTCGTAGCGGACCGTATACCGGGTCACGATGGAGGTCACCCCGGGTCGCAGCGCCGTGCTGACGCTGACGATCCCGCCGTCGAACACGTACTCCTTGGTGTCGTCGAACCCGCCCGCCTCGAAGGTCTGGTCCGGCACCGGGATGCGGAGCGTCGTCCCACCCTCGTCGCCGACATAGATGACGGGTTCGTCGTGGCGCACGAGGTCCTCGCGGATCAGCGTCAGCGCTGTGTTCTGGCGGTCGATCGCGAGCAGCGTCACGGTCGTCGCCTCGATCGTCAGCGCTGGTGCCACCGTCGAGGTGGCGTAGACCTCGAACTCGACGGACGCAGAGGGGAAGTCCGGTGAGATCAGGAGCGGGTTGCTCAGGTACGGCACCCCCGCATAGCGCACGACCGCGAAGTAGTTGATCGACGGATCCGCCTCGACCTCGAATGCGAAGCTACCGTCAGCGGCGACGGGCTGTTCGAGCGACTCGAACTCGTCGCTGTCCTCGCGGTCGATCACCAACTCGACGGTCGTTGGCTGCAGCTCCTCGCCGGGCGTCACGAGACGAACGACCCCGTCGATCACACCCGCATCCGTGGCCGTCGATTGCGCGAGCACCGCGCTGTGGCCTGACGCGAGCACCGCGATTGCCACGATGGCGGTCGTGAGCAGCCGGCTCAGGATCCGGCCTCGACCGGCTCGCCGAGGTCGCGCAGCCGCTCCGTCACCGAGCGCAACTCGGGCGCGACCGCGCGCCGGCCGGACCGGCGATCGTCCTCGGAGATGCGCCCCGTCGCGAGGTCCGAGTCGAACTCCGCGAGCTCACTCAGCAGCTCGGACCGCCGCTCGCGGAGCCGATCCGCCTCGGAAGCGTCGAGGAACCCGTCGTCCCCTCGAGGCCAGCCCACGTAGGCGGCCGCCGCGGCGGCGACGACGAGCAACAGCGCCCACTCCATCAGCGCTGCTCCTCGGACAGCTCGGCCTCGAGCCAGGCGTCGTCCTCGGCGCTGCCGGCCGGAGCCTGGCCGCTCGCGGCGAGCGAGGCGCGGTAGGCCCGTCCGCTGCGACGCAGATGCCAGAGGAAGAGCCCGCCTCCGAGGGCAACCAGCAGCATCGAGCCGCCGACCCAGCCGAACAGCACGAGGTTGAAGCCCTCGCGCGGGATCTCCGCGAGCACGCGCTGTCCGTAGCGGTTCGAGAAGAAGAAGATGATCTCGTCGTTCGTGCGCCCTTGGATCAGCTGCTCCTGGATCTGCTGGCGCATGTCGATGCAGATCGCCAGCTCGCAGACGTCCAGGCGCTTGTTCGTGCACTGCGGGCAGAGCAGCTGCCGCTCGATGCCGAGCTGGCGCTCCTCCAGCTCCGGCGTCAGCTCCTGAGCGTGCGCGGAGGGGCCACTCGCGCCGCCCCCAAATGCGAACGCAACAGCCACGAGGACGGCGGCACAAAGGAGCATCGTCGCTCGCCCCGTCATGCTCGCTGCGCTCCCGGTGGCGGGCTGGCGGGCTGGCGCACGGTGACCGGCCGGCGCGCAGGCGCGAACGCGAGCAGTCCTCCGACCGTGTAAATCGCGCCGCCGATCCACAGCCACTGCACCAGCGGGTTGATGAACGCCTGGATCTCGGCGGTCTGGTCGCCCTCGAAGCCCTGCATGAAGACGTAGACATCGCGCAGCAGGTTGCCGTCGATCGCGACCATCGCGACGGGCTGGTTGGCGAAGTTGGTGAAGAAGCGCTGGCCTGGCTCGAGCGAGGCGCGGAGCTCGCCGTCGTGCTCCACGCCGACTAGCGCGACGATCTCCTGCTCGATGCCGTTCACGCCGGGCTCGCGAACGCGCAGCCCGCCGTAGCTGATGCGGTAGTCGCCGACCTCGAAGGTGTCGCCGGGCGAGACGACGGCGCGCACCTGCGTCTGGAAGACGCTCGACCCGATCACGGCGATGGCGATCACCGCGACACCGAGGTGGACGAGGTAGCCTCCGTAGCGGCGGCGGTCGCGTTCGAACAGCGAGGTGGTGGCGGACAGCCAGTCCCGCCCGGTCGCGCGCCGCGCGCCGCGAGCGCCGATGACGTACTCCCGCCCGGTGACGTAGATGATCAGCACTGCGGCCGCGATCGTGGCGATCGCGAAAACGTTGCGCATTCCGAATCCCACGAGGACCGCGACCGTCGCCAGGGTGACCAGCACGGGCACGCGCAGGCGCCGCGTCAGCGTGCCGGGCGCAGCGCGGCGCCACGGCAGCACCGTGCCGAAGGCGATCAGCACCAGCATCGCGATCCAGATCGGTCCGGTCGCGTCGTTGAAGAAGGGCGGGCCGACGGTGATCCTCGAGCCGTCGATCAGCTCGGAGAAGACCGGGAACAGCGTGCCGCCGAGGATCACGAGCGCGAGGGCGATCAGTACGTAGGTGTTGAGGATCAGCCCGGTCTCTCGGGACGCAAACGAGTCGAAGTCGTGGTCGGCGCGCAGCAGCGGCATCCGCCACACGAGCAACGCCACCGAGACGACGGCCACGATCCCGAGCAACACGAGGAAGTAGGGGCCGACCTCGGACTCCGCGAACGAGTGGACCGAGGCGACCAGCCCGCTGCGCACGTTGAAGGTGCCGAAGACCGCGAGCGCGAAGGCCGAGAGCACCAGCGCGAGGTTCCAGCCTTTCAGCATCCCGCGGCGCTCCTGAACCATCGCCGAGTGCAGGAAGGCTGTGATCGGGAAGAGCGGCAGGATCGCGGAGTTCTCGACCGGATCCCAGCCCCAGTAGCCGCCCCAGCCCAGCACCGTGTACGCCCACCAGGCGCCGAGGAAGTTGCCGACGCTGAGGATCAGGAACGACGCGAGCGCCCACGACCGCGCGTGCCGGACCCAGGCGGAGTCGAGGCGCCCCGACATCAGCGCCGCGGCGCCGAGCACGAACGGCACGGCCGTGCTGACGAGTCCTGCGAGGAGGAAGGGTGGGTGGATCAGCATCCCCGGGTCGACCAGCAGCGGGTTGAGCCCCTGCCCGTCCAGCGGCGTGACCTCGCTGACTCGGAACGGCGACGCGAAGAAGACGAGGGCGATCAGGAACGCCGCGAGGACCGTGCCCATCGCGGCGATCGCATGCGGCGCTCCCCACGGCATCTGGCGCAGCGTCGTCGCCGCGAAGGCGGCCATGAACAGCGACATCGACCACGTCCAGAACAGCAGCGAGCCCGGCTGCCCGCTGTAGATCGACGCCCACTTCATCCACGGTTCCATGTTCGTCGAGGAGACCGATGCGACGTGTGCGATCGAGAAGTCGTTGGCGAGCAGGGCGTAGGCGAGGGTCAGGAGTGCCAGCGTCATCAGCGCGCCAGTGGCGATGATCGCCCGGCGCGAGGCCATCACCGCCCACGCGTGGCCCAGGCGGTGCCCGTAGATCGCCGCCCCGGTCGCGAACAGCGAGCTGGCGAGGGCGGTCAGCAGCGCCGACGCTCCCAGCGTCGCGGTGATGTTCACAGCAGTCCCTTCCCGCGCGCGGCCGCCGTCCGCCTAGTCGGCGGGCAGCAGGTCGGCGCTGGGCGAGTCGGGTGGTGGGGTGTCCGAGAAGAACTCGTTCTCGTGCTTGATCACGAGGCTGTTCGCATCGAAGTGGCCGTCGGCGTGGAGGCCGCCCTCGACTACGACGAACGCGTTCTCGGTGAAGAGGTTGGGGACGACGCCTCGTTCATAGGTGACGGAGATCTGCTCGCCCGTCTCGCCCGCGATGTCGAAAGCCACCGGCCGACCGTCGCGCTGCACGATCGAGCCCTCGACCACTCGACCGCCCACCCGCCAGCGATCGCCCTCGTTGCCCTCGATCTGCGCGAGGAACTCGTCGGGTTCTACGTAGTAGGAGAGGTCGCCGGAGGCGGCGCGGAAGGCGAGCAGACCGATCCCGATCGTCGAGACGATCAACAGCAGCAGCAGCCGGTTGCGATTGCTGGAGAGAAAGCCGCCACCGCCCTCGGACGGAGGTGTGACGACCGGGTCGGTCATCGTCGCGCTCACGCCTGCCCCCTCATGAACCGCCCCTCAAGAGCGGCCGATCGCTTCGAGCTGCTCTCGGAACGGTCCTTCGGCGAGTTCACCGATGTACTTCTGCTCGAGGTCGAGTCCCGGTCGCAGGAAGAATGCCTCGGGCAGCCCGTAGACACCGTAATCCAGCCCCGTCCTGCCGTCGGGGTCCAGGACCATGGGAAACGTGATCCCGTGACGTTCGATGAATGCTCGAGCTGACGCTTCGCCGTCCCAGATGTTGATCCCGACGAAGGTGTAGCCGCGCGCCTCGTATTCCGGCCACAGCTTCTGGATCAGCGGCGCCTCTTTTTCGCATGGCGCGCACCAACTCGCCCAGAAGTAGACGAACGACGGCTGGTCCTGGTGATCGCTGAGCACGAACCGGGATCCGTCGAACTGCCCCAGATCGAAGTCGGCACCGACGGTGAGTTCGCTGTTCGCTCGTCCGACGTCGTCGTCACCGATATCCCGCACCATCGCGATGCCGAGGACCACGATCACTGCAGCGGCGGCCGTGCCGACGGCCGCGACGAGTACGCGGCTGAGCTGTCCGCTGAGCATGTTAAGTGGAGGCTACGGCGGGATCCGGTCCCATTCAACGAGCGATTCGCGCGCATCACAACGGTGGTGAGCCGCCAACTGATCGCTCACGAATCGTTGAGGTGACTGCGCGATTCTTTTCGACGGCCGGCGTGAGCGCCGATTCGCCAATCGACCCCCATTTCACGGGGCGATCGTCCTCGTGGGTCCCGATCTGAGCGGCGTCGCCGAGCCCTTCTGACCGACCCAAAAAGCTTGACCGCATCGAGGGCCGATGCTACTCACTACTCGGCGGTAGGAGCCGGGCCTCACCGCAGGGGACCAAAGTCCCGCGTCGAAACGATGAAGCGCCCGGATCGCGGAGGCATTGCTTGCGTCCATCAGCGCGCGCCATCACGCTTACCGTCGTCTCCTTCGCAGCCGTCCTGATCACCAGCTACCTGATCTGGGTGGGCTGGGACGCCACCACCGGCGATCCACAAACGACGCTCGCACCGCTTTCCGAGAACGCTCGCGCCGTTGACGACGTGTACACGTTGATCACAATTCTCGCGGGCCTCGTGATGATCGGGGTGCTCACCCTGACCCTGGCGTTCGCGATCATCTTCCGCGAGCGCCCCGGCCGCGAAGCTCAGCAGATCCACGGCAACCCACGCCTCGAGGTCTTCTGGACGTTGATCCCGGTCATCATCGTCGTGGCGATCGCGGTGCCGAGCTTCCAGGTGATCGTCGACACCACCGGCGATGCGCCCGACGACTCGCTCGAGGTCGTCGCCACCGGCAACCAGTGGTGGTTCGAGTTTGAGTACCCCGGACTCGGGGTCGTCACCGCCAACGAGCTGCACCTGCCCGTCGACCGCCCGGTGAACGTGGAGCTCCGCGCCGGTGACGTCATCCACTCGTTCTGGGTCCCGCAGCTCAGCGGCAAGGTCGACATGGTGCCGGGACACAACAACCGGCTCTGGTTCACGCCGGAGGAGACCGGTGAGTACCTGGGTCAGTGCGCCGAGTTCTGCGGCACCTCGCATGCCAACATGCGCTTCCGGGTGTTTGTCCAGACGCAGGAGGAGTTCGACCAGTGGGTCGCCGAGCAGGCGGCGGACGCGCTCCCGGCTGAGGGCGAGCTTGCCGTCGCCGGTGAGGGCATCGCCACCACGATCTGCGCCGCCTGTCACGTGATCCGCGGTACCAACGCCGCCGGTCAGCTCGGCCCCGATCTGACCCACTTCGGCTCTCGCACCACGCTCGCGTCGGGCATGTTCCCGAACGACACCGAGAACCTCCGCGCATGGCTCGCCGACCCGCCGGACGTGAAGCCCGGCTCGAAGATGCCAAACCTCAACCTCTCCGATGAGCAGCTCGACCAACTGATCGCGTACCTGCAAGGTCTCGACTAGTTCCGGGCAACGGCCCGTAACGAAGGAAACGATATGGCGACTGCTGCCGGTACTCTGCCCGCTGTCCAGGAGGAATCGACCCTCTGGACGTGGCTGACGACCGTCGACCACAAGAAGATCGGCGCCATGTACGGCGTCTCGGGTTTCGCCTTCTTCCTGATCGGCGGCCTCGAGGCCCTGCTGATCCGCACGCAGCTCGCCGTCCCCAACGGCACGGTCATCGACGCGGACCGCTTCAACCAGCTCTTCACGATGCACGCGCTGACCATGATCTTCCTGGCCATCATGCCGCTGGGTGCGTCCTTCTTTAACTACTTCTTGCCGCTGATGATCGGTGCACGTGACGTCGCGTTCCCGCGGTTGAATGCCCTCTCCTTCTGGGTCTTCCTCGCCGGGGCGCTGCTCCTCAGCAGCAGCTTCATCTTCGGGGGCGCCCCGGACGGTGGCTGGTTTGCCTACGCCCCGCTCTCGGCCGAGGAATTCCTCCCGGGCAGCGGCCTCGACTTCTACGTCGTGGGGTTGCTGATCCTCGGAACGTCGTCGCTGATGGCGTCGCTGAACTTCGCGGTGACCGTGATTAACATGCGGGCGCCGGGCATGAGCATGATGCGGCTGCCGGTCTTCATCTGGATGATGCTCGTCGTCAACTTCCTGCTGATCCTCTCACTGCCGGTGATCACGGTGGCGTTGATTCAACTCCTCTTCGACCGGAACTTCACGACGAACTTCTTCACGCCGAGCGAGGGTGGCGATCCGATCCTCTGGCAGCACCTCTTCTGGGTGTTCGCGCACCCCGAGGTCTACGTCCTGATCCTGCCGTCGATGGGCATCGTGTCCGAGGTGCTCCCGGTCTTCGCGCGGAAGCCGCTGTTCGGTTACTCGGCGATCGTCTTCGCCGGCGTGGCGATCGCGGTGCTGGGCTTCGCGGTGTGGAGCCACCACATGTTCACGACCGGCCTCGATACGGTGCCGCAGGTCGTGTTCTCGGCGAGCACGATGGCGATCGCGGTTCCGACCGGCATCAAGATCTTCAACTGGCTCGGCACGCTGTACGGCGGCAGTATCCATTTCAATACAGCGATGTACTTCGCCGTCGCATTCATCGCACTGTTCACGATCGGCGGACTCTCGGGCGTGATGCACGCCAGCCCGCCCGTCGACAGTCAGCAGCAGGACACCTACTTCATCGTCGCGCACATTCACTACGTGCTCTTCGGTGGGGCGATCGCCGGGATCTTCGCCGGCATCTACTACTGGTTCCCGAAGATGACCGGTCGCTTCCTCGACGAGACGCTCGGGAAGCTGAACTTCTGGCTGCTGTTCATCGGTATGAACATCACCTTCTTCCCGATGCACTTCCTCGGACTGTCCGGGATGCCACGCCGGATCTACACCTACGACTCCGACCTCGGTTGGGACACGTGGAACATGGTCGCCACGGTCGGGTCGTACATCCTGGGGATCGGCATCATCGTCTTCCTGATCAACTTCTTCTGGACGATGCGCAAGGAGCCGACGGCGTCCAACAACCCGTGGGGCGCCGCCACGCTTGAGTGGGCGACCACCTCGCCGCCACCTGAGCACGACTTCGACGTCATCCCTGAGGTCCGCGACCGCGACCCGCTGTGGTACGACCGCGACCACGGGATCGAGCAGCCGGAACCGCAGCCCGGCGTGCACATCCACCTGCCGCCGCCCTCGTACTTCCCATTGCTGATGGGGCTCGGGGTGCTGCTGCTGGGTGTCGGCGTGCTGTCGCACCTCGCGTTGACCGCGCTGGGCGCCGTGATCATCGTCTACTCGGTCTGGGGCTGGGCATTGGAGCCCACGGACTAACTTCCGGAACGAACGAGCCTGGCGACGCCTCGGCGTCCCACGCAGGGAGCGGACATGGCAGCAAGCGAAGCGGCACACGGAGAGCACCACGCATCTGCGGGTGTCGACAACCGTCTGCTGCTCATGTGGATCTTCCTGGCGTCGGAGTGCCTCTTCTTCGGCTCGTTGATCTCGACCTATCTGATCTTCAAGGGCGAGTCGCTCGTCCGGCCGCTGCCGGAAGACGTGTTCGACATCCCGCTGACCTCGCTCAGCACGTTCGTCCTGCTCTTCAGCTCGTTCACGATGGTGCTGGCGGTCTACGGCGCCCAGCACGCCCGCCCGAGGATGATGAAGCTCGCGCTGCTCGCGACCATCATCGCCGGCCTGATCTTCCTCGGCTTCCAGGTGTATGAGTTCAAGACCTTCGGCGAGGAGGGGCTGAACCTCTCGACGAACCAGTTCGGCGCTTCGTTCTTCGTCCTCACCGGCTTCCACGGCACGCACGTCGGTGTCGGTCTGCTGTACCTCGGCTCGATGTTAATCGGGTCCATGCGGCGGAACGGCCTGGGACGGGACACCGCCACCCACGTAGAGATCGCCGGTCTCTACTGGCACTTCGTTGACATCGTCTGGATCGTGATCTTCACGGTCGTGTACCTGATTCCGTAGGAGGTCCAGACCCATGGCGAGCGACGCGCACACCGCCGAGAAGGCTCACGGGTCCCCGTACGGACCGCGCGAGTACATCATCATCACGCTGATCCTGGCTGTCGTAACGGCGGTCGAGTTCGCCCTGTCCTACTCCGGCCTCGCGACGTTGCCACTGGCGACGCTGCTGATCTTGCTCTCCGCGGTGAAGTTCATCGCCGTCGTCGCGCTCTTCATGCACCTCCGCTTCGAGTCGCGGATCTTCACGCAGATGTTCCTGTTCGGCTTCATCCTCGGCGCTGCGATCCTGATCGCGCTGATCGCACTGTTCTGGACCGCCACCTCGGACGCGATCGGGGGCGACGAGGAGCTACCGCCGCTGGAGCACCACCACGAGGAGTCGCGCGAGCTGTTCCTCGACCCGGAGCGCCTCGTCTAGATCCGCCTCGCAGCGCCCTGAGCCAACGGACCGCGCGAGCGGTCCGTTGTTGATCGAGGGCGATCACGGCTCAGGCGTCAGTGCGTGGGAGCAGCTCCGCGGTACCGAAGTCGCTGTCCTAGGTCTCCGGTAGCGTCGGCGGTGGCAGGTCGCGCTCGGGGCGCCAGTCCGGCCAACCCGACGCGAACGGGTACTCGTGGCCCTCGAGGCGCCGAATCACCTCGTTGCCGGCCGCGCGCACGGCTGCCTGGTGTGCCGCCGAGTCGAAGCCGAGCTTGAGGCGCTCCTCGAACTCCTCTTCGTCCTTCCACCACCAGCGGCCGTCCGGCCGAGCGGCGACGTCGAGCGCGTGGTCGCGCGTGTCGATGCCGATCGGCGTCTCCACGTACGGCGTCTCGAGGTTCCCGTACCACCAGTTGAACTTCCAGCCGGGGCCGAAGAGCAGCCAGATCGAGAACGGCTCGCCACGGAAGTGGAGCCGGATGCTGTCGTTGTCCCACTGACGATCGAGTTTCGGCTGTTCCGAGGCGGGCGCCATGGTGGCGAGACTGGAAGCGCGTTCCTCGGCGGGGACGTTGGGGAGCGACTTGATCGCGGTGCCGTCGGGTAGGTGGAGGGCGAGGACGCGCTCGGACGCCTCGATCACCCTCGTGGGAAACGCCTGGCTGACGGAGTCGTCGTGCGCGATGTAGCGGGGCACGAGCGTGTCGCCGGGCCGCCAGGTGGTCATGTGGCGGAGTATAGAGCCGGTCGCCTCTCACCCGCCGGGGTTCGGCGACCCCGATTGACCGGCTTGGGTACGCGCCCTAGGCTGGGGCGGATCGAGGCTTTGTGTATCTCGTACACAAAGGGCACCGAACGGACCCGCCGTGCATCATCTCCGCGTCGCCCTGGCGCAGCTCAACACCACCGTTGGCGACTTCGACGGCAACCACGCGCTGATCCTCGATGCGGCGCGTCGAGCCGCCGAATCCGACGTCGACCTGGTCGTTTACCCGGAGCTGGCGCTGACCGGCTACCCGCCGGAGGACCTGCTGATCCGCGGCGCGTTCATCGATGAGGCAGAGGCGCGCCTCAACGCACTGGCGGCGGAGGCGCGAGGGCTGCCGCCGCTGATTGTGGGGTGTCTCGACTTCGACGATCACCTCTACAACTCGGCCGCAGTCGTGCACGACGGGCAGGTGATCGGGAAGTACCACAAGCAGATGCTGCCGAACTACGGCGTATTCGATGAGGAGCGGTACTTCCACGCGGGCCACGAGTCGCACCTGTTCGAGATCGGCGGAGTGCCGATCGGCGTGACGGTGTGCGAGGACATGTGGTTCCCCGGCGGACCGGCGCGGGACCAAGCGCTGGGTGGCGCACAGGTGATCCTCAACCTCAACGCATCGCCGTTCCACGCCGACAAGTCGCGGTACCGCGAACGGATGATCGCGACTCGCGCCGCCGACAACACCGTCGCGGTGGTCTATGTGAACCAGGTCGGCGGGCAGGACGAGCTGCTGTTCGATGGGAACTCGATGGTGGTGGACGCCGAGGGCAAGACGCTCGCGCGGGGCGCCTCGATGGCGGAAGACCTGCTGATCGCCGACATCCCCGTCGATGAGATCGTGCAGCGGCAGCTCCACGAGTCGCGCCTCCGGCGCGCACGGGTGCCGGAGCATCGACTCGAGCCGATCGCCGTCACGGCGGCGTTCGAGGGCGAGCGCGACGCCCTCGAGGAACCGACGATCGACCCGCCGGACTCCGTCGCGGAGATCTACGACGGGCTGGTGCTCGGGACGCGCGACTACGTGCGGAAGAGCGGTTTCGACAGCGTCTTCGTTGCGCTGTCCGGCGGGATCGACTCCGCGATCGTCGGTGCGATTGCTGTCGACGCGCTGGGGCCAGAGCAGGTCACGGGCGTCTCGATGCCGTCTCGCTACTCCTCGGAGGGGTCGATTGCGGACGCGGTGGACCTCGCCGAGCGGCTGGGGATCCGCCTCGCGTCGCTGCCGATCGAGCCGATGCACGACGCGGCGCTCGACTCGCTGTCGCGAGAGTTCGCGGGCCTCGAGCCAGGGACCGCGGAGGAGAATCTGCAGTCCCGGATCCGCGGGATGCTGGTGATGGCGCTGTCGAACAAGCGCAACGGTTCGCTGGTGCTGACGACCGGGAACAAGTCGGAGTACGCGTGCGGCTACGCGACGCTGTACGGCGACATGGTCGGCGGCTTCGCGGTGATCAAGGACGTCTCGAAGACGATGGTCTGGGAGCTCTCTCGCTATCGGAACACCGTGAGCGAGGTGATCCCGGTGAACTCGATCGAGAAGCCGCCATCGGCGGAGCTGAGGCCCGATCAGCTCGATACGGACTCACTGCCGGAGTACGACATCCTCGATCCGATCGTCGAGGCGTACGTGGAGGACGACCTCCCGCTGGAGTCGATCGTCGCGCGCGGCTTCGAGGAAGCGACGGTGCGGCGGATCATCGACCTCATCAACCGCAACGAATACAAGCGCCGCCAATCGCCTCCCGGGGTGCGGATCTCCACGAGGGCGTTCGGGCGCGACCGGCGCCTGCCGCTGGCGACTCGCTACCGAGGGTACTAGCGGCGTCCCGCCGACTCGGGCCGGCTAGTCCTCGTCTGAGGGGTTGTCGGACACCTCGGCGTCAGGCATGTCCGTGGAAGTGCGCGACGCGGCAGCGGCACTCGCCGTCTCGAACGCGGTGAGTTCGATCCATGCCTCGAAGGCCTGGCGGACCTGCGCGTAGGCGGCTTCGACCTCCGGTTCAAGCTGGCCGACGCCCTCGAAGGGGCTGCGCTGACGCGCCTCGTTCATCGTCGTGAGCATCGCCTCAAGGCGCGGCGTGATGGTGCCGTGCAGCTCGGCGAGGGCCGGCTCGCCGACGGCCTCCGCGCGGTCGCGCATCATCTCGAGGCCGCCCATCACCCACGCCAGGACCCCGAGCAAGGTGCCCGTCTCGTGGCGATCGAGGGCGAGCAACAGGTGGGGTGGGCCCGCGGGCGTGTCGCTCGTCATTCTTCGCGCTTCCCCTCGTAGGCGACGATCGAGGCGGCCTCGATCGCGCCGAACAGCGGGGCGCGCTCGCCCAGTTCGGAAACGACGACCTGCGCCTCCGCGCCCGCTGCCGCGAGCGCGGCGATGAGGGCCTCGGCGTGCGCCTCCGCGTTGTCTTCTGGGGCACTGAGGATGACCAGGGCCGTGTCGAGCATCGCGGCCGTAGCGGCGACCGAGGCGATCGCGTTCGCTGGTGAGCCGGCGTCGACCAGTCCGGGGCGGTGGTGCGCGCCGCGGACCACGGTCCCGGCGGCGAGCGTGGCGGTGGTGGGGACGGGCTCGCGGAACGAGAGGTAGATGGCGTCGTTCACGTCCAGGGCGGCGCCGACCGTCATCTCACCTCGGAGGCCGGCTTGCACCCGATCCATGGCGAGCGTCGGCGCGCCGATGTGGCGGCGGAGCGCGTCGACAACGTGGAGTTCGTTCCAGCCGTCCTGGGCGCGGCTGTCAGTCATGACCCCTCGCACGGGATGGACCGCGCCGGGACAGGCGACGCCGACGCCGTAGGCGAACATCGGCTCGTCACGCGCGAAGAGCGTCGAAAGGCGACCGCCTATCTCCCAGGACCACGCCTCCTCGTCGGCGAGCGTCGGGAGGTCGTATCGCTCGCTGGCGATCAGCTCGCGCTCGGGGGTGGCGAGGAGCAGGCGCAGCTCCGTGGCGGTGAAGTCCACGGCCGCCAACGCGGGCGCCGGCTCGGTCTGGTCCTCGTCGGTCATGGGCGTCTCCGTCGGTTCGCTGGCCTCGGTCATGATGCGGCTGCCTCGAGCCTCGTCAGCGCGGCGGCGATGTCGGCGATCTCGAGGTCGGTCATCCCGCCGTGCAGCGGCACCGTGATCAGCTCTCCGGGGAGCCGCCGGGCGACCGGGAAACCATCGTCCCCGAGGCGCTCGTCGTCGCCGAGGGCGGCGCGCACGTCGGAGTCGAGGTGCAGGGACGGTGCGAGCGCGGCGCTGCAGGGGATGCCCTCTGCATTGAGGGCGGCGACCGCCTGCTCGATCGGGCGCTTCCACAGCAGCGAGCGGACACGGACGACGTAGGCGTCGTAGCCGTGCACCACCCAGCGCGAGTGCGGCATCCCGCCTAGGGCCTTCAGGCCTCGGAGGTCGAAGGTCAGCTCCCAGGCGAGCTGGCGGCGGACCTCGAGCTCCTCGTCCGCCACCCGGAGTTCCGCGAGCGCGAGGCGAGCGGCGCCCTCGTCGATCGCTACGCCCTCCCGGTCGCGTGCGTCGCGCAGGCGCGCGACGAGGGCGTCGTCGGTCGCGACGAGGATGGCGCCTTCCCCGGAGAGGAGGTGCGTCCCACCGAAGGCGAACAGGGAGAGCGTGCCGAGCAGCCCGGTTGGGCGGAGCCGGTAGGCGCCGCCGAGGGCCGCGGAGGCGTCTTCGATCAGCGGCAGGCCCCGAGGCTCGAGGACGCGCTGGAGCTCCGCTGCGGCGAAGGGGTGTCCGAACGCGTGATTCGCGATGACGACGCTCGTCTGGTCGCTGAGTGCGCGGGCGAGACCGCGGTTTCCGAGGTCGACGGACTCGGCTTCCACCTCGCCGGGGACGATCGTGAGACCGGCGGGGCGAGCTGCGGTGGCGGCTGGCTCGGCAGCGAGCGCCGGAAGGACCGCTTCGCCCTCGGTGATGCCGAGGGCCTCGAAGCCCAGTGCGTAGGCGGTCGCCCCGTCGCGGCAGGCGACGGCCCATGCGTCGGCGTCGAGATAGGCGGCGAACTCCGACTCGAGCGCGGCGACAGGGTCGGCGTCGTCGGCCGGCGCGGTCCTCGGGCGGTCGGGGAAGGCGTCGGTTCGCACCGGCGTGCCGCCCTCGATCGCCAGGGTGCTGTCGGTGGTGCTGGTCATGGTCCTCCAACGATCGGACTCTAGGTGCACACCTCCACCCGATCAAAGGGGGTCTTCGACCCCTCCTGACCCTTCGGGGTTGTTTGCGTGCCTGTGGTGTGTGGATGACGGGATGCCGATGTTCGTCCACGATTTCGGGGACTGCCAAGCGGGGGACTGGGAAGCGGAGGGGCCATGGCGGTCGATCGGTCGTCGTCGATTGGGATCATCGGGGCGGGTCGGGTCGCCGGCGCGCTCGCGGATGCGTTGCTGAAGTGCGGGCGTCCGCTGGATGCGGTGGCGAGTCGGACCACCGAGGGCGCCGAGGCGCTGGCGTCGCACCTGCCGTTCGTCGCCGCGACCTCGATCGACGAACTCGTCGCGGCGAACGACCTGGTGTTCCTCGCAGTGCCGGACGACGCGATCGAGGGGTTGGCCACCACGCTGAGCTGGCGTGCGGAGCAGGCCGTCGTCCACCTGAGCGGGGGGCGCGGCCTGGACGTGCTGACAGCGGTGACGGATGCCGGCGGCGTGGCCGGGTGCCTCCATCCGCTGCAGACCTTCCCCGCGGGCGAGGATCCCGCGCAGGCGCGCGCTCGGTTCGAGGGCATCGCCTGCGGCATTGAGGCACCGGCGCCGCTTGGCGCACTGCTCGAGGCGATTGTCGACGACCTCGGAGGGCGGAGCTTCCGGCTGGAGGGGGTCGACCGGGCCGCCTACCACGCGGCTGCGGTGTTCGTGAGCAACGACGTGGTAGCGGCGATGGCGGCGGCGACGCGGGCGTGGGCGCTGGCGGGCCTCGATGGGGCGGACGCGCGCGGCGCGCTCAGCCCGCTGCTGCAGGCGTCGGCGGCCGCCATCGCGGAGCGGCCGCTGACCGAGGCGCTGACGGGGCCCGTCGCGCGCGGTGACGTCGACACGGTACGGCGACACCTCGAGAGCCTCGAGGCGGAGCCCGAGCTGCGGGCGCTCTACCAGGGGCTCGGCGCGGAGCTGCTTCGACTCGAGCTGGGGCACAGCGACGAGGCTGCCGCGGCGCTGCGAGCCGTGCTCGATTCGTCGTCGAGCTGATCGACCGTAGACTCCAGCAGGGGGCCGCGAGGGCGCTCTCACCGCTTCCAGGTCCGTTAGGCGAGGATCCCGTGCGGCTACTTCTTGGTGAGCACACGCTCGACTGCACGAACCGCACGGCCGTGATGGGGATCTTGAACGTCTCGGACGACTCGCCGATCGGTGCGTCGATCGTGCCGACGACGAGCGCCCTCGATCGTGCGATCGAGCTGCGGGCTGCGGGTGCTGAGATCGTGGATATCGGGGCGGTCTCGACCGCGAGCGGGTCGCGCGCCCTGCAGACGCAAGAGGAGATTGACCGGGTCTGCCCGGTGATCGAAGCGGTCGCGACGGAGGGCATCGCGACCTCTGTGGATACCTGGAACCCAGCGGTCGCGCGGGAGGCGGCCGAGGCCGGCGTGCACCTCCTGAACGACGTCAGCGGCTTCACCAAGCCGGAGATGGTCGCGGTCGCCGGCGAGCTGGGGCTCGCCTGCGCAGTGATGCACATGCGCGGCGAGCCCGCGCGCCACTACGAGGTGGATCAGAGCTACGAGGACATCGCGACCGAGGTGCGGACGTTTCTCCTCGAGCGCGCCGAAGCCCTCGATGCCGCGGGGGCCGGCCAAGTGTGGCTCGACCCAGGGTTCGAGTTCGGGAAGTTGCTGCCGGACAATCTGGCGCTGTTCGGCGGCTTGCGGCAGCTCGTGGCGACGGAGCGGCCGGTGCTGATCTCGGCATCGCGCAAGGGGTTCCTCGCGGAGTTGCTCGGGCACGAGAAGCGGCAGGACGTGTCGGGGCTCCTCGAGGCGACGATCGCGTTCAACACACTCGCCGCCTACGAGGGCGTGCACGTCGTCCGCGTGCACGACGTGGAGCCGGTCGCGCAGGCGCTCGCGGTGGTGAACGACGTGCGGGCGCACCTCGCGTCGTAGCGGCGGCCGGACGCTAGTCGTCTCCCCCGGTGGTCCGCTCGGTGCGCTGATCGGGCTGCGCCGACCGGACGGCTTCCTCGAGGCGATCGACCTGGCGGCGGAGCTCGCGGATCTCCTCTAGCAGGGCGTCGGTTCGTTCCTCCTCCTGGTCGGCGAGGAAGAAGGCGGCGATGTTTGCCGCGATGAGGCCGAAGAGGCCGATCCCAACGAACATAAGGACGAGGGCCACGCCGCGTCCGGCCGGGCTCTCGGGACTGAAGTCGCCGTAGCCCACGGTGGTGACGGTGACGACGGACCACCAGAGGGCAGTCCCGAAGTGGTCCAGCGAGCTGCCGGTGTCTTGCTCGAAGCGGGTGACCAATGCGGCTGAGATGAAGACGGTGGCGATGCTGGTCGCGAGGGCGTAGTCCAGGTGATGGCGGGCGAGGATCGTGCCCGCGGTCTGGCGGATGCGGACGATGAACGCGGCGAGCCGGATCACCCGGACGAGCTGGAATGCGCGACCTGCTCGGACCGCGCGGAGCGGTCTGAGGAACGGCAGGACGACGATGATGACGTCGTACCAGTGTCGGATCAGGTAATCGACACGAGCTGGCGCCAGATAGGTCCGAACGCCGAGTTCGACCGCGAAGATCGCCCAGATCGTCCAGTTCGCGGCGAGCAAGGCGCGGTCGACACCTGGATCGAGGTCGAACGCGAGCGGAATCGCGATGACCGGGATCATCACGATGGCGAGGATGAGCAGCGGGAGTTCCGTCGCGCGAACGAAGGCGTCGAGCGCGGCGCCGTCGCGTTTCGCACGAACCCCTGACGTCATCGACGGATTCTAGGCGATGGATCGAGGCCAGACCGGCGCGGCGATCGTGCGGGGGCGATCGTACATCTCAACGAGAGCTTGTTAGCGGAGCGCCTCGCACGCGATGCCGTTGCGGTCGATGTCGATCTTGTTGGGGTCGCCCGGGAGGTTGGCTTCGTACGCGGCCTGGGCCTCTTCCCACGAGTCGAAGTCCTTGCAGTTGTAGCGGTCGCGGCCGTCGGTGAAGTACTGCACGGCGGCCGGGGTGGCTGTCGGCTCGATGATCGCGGTGGGCTCGGCTGTTGGTTCTGGCGTCGGCGTTGCGGTGGCGCGGCGATCGTCCTCGGAGGACTCGTCCGCTGTGTCCGACTCGTCGTCGGCTGGATCGCCCTCGTCAGCCCCGGCGGCGGGCGGCGGGCCGGCAACGGGCGCGATCGGCTGCGTCGTCTGGACCGCGACGCCGGCGACGGGCGCCTGCTCGAGGCTGTCGAGGCGCAGCGACAGTTCGGAGCGCTCCTGGTGGAGCGCGGCGATCTGCTGGCCTAGTTCATCGACGTCGAGCTGGAGCCGGTCGATCTCGGCGCGGGCGACGATCAGGTCGAGTTCGGCCTCGGAAGCGCCGGAGGTCGGCATCGTGGCGACCATCCACCACATCGCGATCGCCCACACCGCGGCGGCGAAGCCGGCGAGCGGGATGATCCAGTTGGGGAGCTGCAGGCCGTTCACGGACGCTCCTCTGTCGTGGCCCTTAGGTGCGGCGCATCGCGCCACCGAGGGCAAGACTCAGGAAGCGTACGTAGCGACCCTGACGGCAGGCATCAGGGTTTCCCCGTGCTGCGCGCCAGTCCGCGCCGGTCGCTCAAGGCATCAGGGAGCGAGGCGGAGCTCAGCGTCGGGGAACGCGAGGTGGTGAGCGAACCAGAACGCCTGCACACCGACGAGGCGCGGATAGACCGAGCCATCCGGCGCGGTCAAGGCGTCCTCAGCGAGCTGCCAGCGGTCGCCAGTCTCGTCGACGAGTGCGCCGTCCTCGGAGCGTTCGAGGCGGAGCGGACCGCGCTCGTAGGCGCGAATGCCGCCGGCGGGGCCATCGGCGACAAGGACCACGGGCTGACCCTCGATGGTGTCGTTCAGCACCTCGGCTGCGGTGAGCGCGCTGAGTGGGTAGGCGATCCTCGAGCCGTCGACCGCGAGCGAGTAGACCGGCGCCTTCTCGGGGAGGCGGTCGCTGGATCGCGAGTAGGGGAGGTCGACCTCGGGGCTGGCGCGGTAGGTGGCGGGCCGGGTGTCGAAGGTGTACTCGCGGACGTAACCGGTATCGATGTCGAGCACGAGGGTGTTGGGGTGTGCTTCGCGCCAGGCGGACCAGGTGGTCTGGATCGCGGGGAGCTGTCGGAGCGGCGGTTCGCCGGCGCGTGGGCCGTGGACCGGGCGACCGGTGAGCGGGTCCCAGAGGTTGTCCGTCTCGTTGTCGTGGAGCAGGCGGGTCGCCTCGTAGATGAGGCCGGAGTAGCCGAACGTGAGCGGAGCGGCGCCGTCCTCGGTGCGGCGATCCCAGACAGCGCTGGACCCGCCGAAGGTGCTGTGGGCGACGGTGAGCGAGACGCCGCCGACGGTGTCGTTCACAGTCTCGTGCCAATCGAGGATGCGGAGTGGGTAGGCGCGAGCGTCGCCGTCGATCGCGACGCCGACCACGAGCTCGTCTGGCTCGAGGTAGGTAGCGGCGTTCGCGGCGATGAGCGGCGGCGGGTTGAGGGTTGGGAAGCCCTCGATCGCCGCGCCGCTAAACTGGATCAGCTCGATGCGGAGTGTCGTGTCGCGGCCCTCGATCAGGAAGCGCTCGAACGGCGAGCCGCCGGCGGCGGCGCGGTAGAGGTCGGCCTTCCATGTCTCGTAGCCGAGGATCTGCGGTGCGTCGGGATGGTCGGCGAGCCACTGGTACCACTCGGGCCAGGTGTCGTCCCCGGGGAGGTCGACGCCGGTGATCAGGCGGAGGGTGTCGGTGAAGAAGAGCCGCGCCTCTGGCTCGTAGAACCGCATGGCGTCGATGAGCGGGATCGTGAAGCGATCGTCGCGGGTGCCGCGCGCTACCTCGAAGAAGTCGCCGAGCTGGCTGGAGTCGAGGGCGACCAGGCGGTCCGACCAGGAGCGGACCTGGACCTCGGTCAGTGGTGCGGTGGGGTCGAAGGGGATCGGGGTGCCCACCCGCTGCGCGACGAACGGTCGGGCCGCCTCGGTAGTGGGATGGGCCTCGGGCGGTGTGGGGTCGCTGCAGGCGGCGAGCAGGATGATCGCGGCGAGGGCCAGCAGCGGGAGGGGGCGTCGCCTCGGTCGCATCGCTCGATCGTAGGGGGTGGGGGCGCGGAACCGGTGACAGAGGTTACGGCGCGTGCGAGTGTGCGCCCTTGGGTTCGGGACGAGGGGGCGCACCAGGTCACGCTCTCGGGTGCTCATGCCGGCTGCTCACTCAGCGTCGGTGAGGTTCGGTTGTGCTTTGAGGTGTTACATAGCAAGCTATGTAATAGCAGAAGAGAGGGGACCGATGACGTTGCGGAGCTCCGCCGACTCCTACGGCTCGCTGGCGCGAGCGCTGCATTGGCTGAGCGCCGAGCTGATCCTCGTTCTGATCGCGCTCGGCATCGCGATGACGCGGGTGAACGACGGCGACAACACCACGCTGTACCGAGCACATGTGGCGCTGGGCCTGCTCGTGGCGCTCCTGACGATCGCTCGCGCGGTCTGGCGGTTCGTCGAGCCGTCGCCGGTCACCCCGCCGATGGCGCCGTGGCGTCGCTGGTTGTATCTCGCCAACCACTACGCGCTCTACGTGGGGCTCTTCGCCCTCGCGGTGACCGGCATCGTCACGCTGGCGGCCAACTCCGCTGCCGACGAGCGTCGTGGCTTCCGAGATCGAGGACGTTCGGGCGGGTGATGCCCACTTCGTGCTGGCACTCGTCTATACGGGGATGCTGATCATGCACGTCGCGGGCGTGCTGTCGTACCAACGTTTCGAGGGCGATGTGCTCCATCGGATGGGGATTGGTCAGCGCCAAACCTCGTGATCAGGTTCGGGCGAGGTGCTCGATTGGCCGGGCCGTGTCTTGAGCGTCGATCCTTCGGACGTCGGCGACTCAGCTCGGGTTCGAGGAGGCGCAGCGATGGGTTCGCCTGAGATCGCGCCGTCGTTCGCTCGCTCGACCAGCCTGGGCTATCAGGTCAATCACCTTGCGCGGATGCTGTTTCGGGCGCTGGGAGAGGAGATCGAACCCCACGGCGTCGTGCCGGGGCAATTCGCGCAGCTGCTCGCTCTCTACGAGCGGGACGGGGTGACGATCAGCGAGCTGGCCGAAGCGGTCGCGATCGAGCAGCCCACGATGAGTCGAACCGTCCGCCGGATGGAACGGGACGGCCTGGTCACGACCCGGCCGCATCCGCAGGATCGGCGCAGTCAGCAGGTCTTCCTGACTGTCCGCGCGCGACGACTGGAGCCCGAACTCAAGGCCGCCGCCGCCGGGATCAACGAGGACTTTCTCTCGCCGTTGACGCCACGACAGCGGAGCGAGGTTCTCTCGGCGCTCACAACCATCATCGACGCGGCGACCTACCGAACGCGCACCGACGAACAGCTCTAGGGAGCCACGCCGATGTTCTGGCCTAGCTCTCGATCGCGCTGAGCAACGCCTCGAGGTCGTGCTTGGCGTCGAGGATGTTCGCCCAGAGGTCGCCGACCTCCTCGACGCGCTCGTGGGCGTCCAGGATGTGGAAGTCGGTGGGGTAGACCTTGTCGAGCTCGGTCCAGCGCAGTGGCATGGAGACGGGGCCGCCGGGCTTGGCGCGGGGGGAGTAGGCGCAGGCGAGGTTCTTGATGCGGGCGTTCTGGTTCGCGTCGAAGAAGACCTTGCCGCGTCGGTTCTCGCTCTTCCACTCCATCGTGACCTGTTGCGGGTGGGCGGCGAGCAGGAAGCCGCCGAATGTCTCGGCCACGCCTCGGATGGTCTGGTAGTCGTACTGGCGGAGCACCGGCACGTAGATGTGCAGGCCCGTCGCCCCCGAGGTCTTCACGAAGCTGGAGAGGCCCGCGCCGTCGAGCAGTTCCTTGAGCCAGTGGGCGACGTCGACGGTGGCCTTGAAGGCGAGCCGGTTGAGCTCGGGCTCTTCGCCCTTCGCCTCGTGACCCGCGTAGATGTACGGGTCGAGGTCGAACAGGATGAAGTCGGGGTAGTTGAGCAGCGAGTCCAGGATCTGCTCGTGGGAGCCGCTGTAGTCGGTGTCGAGGTGTTGGCCGTCCGGCTCGGGGTTGGCCCTCGCGAGGCTCGTGTGGAGCGCGAGGTCGGCGAGCTGGCCGAGCCACAGGAGCGTCGGGAGGTTGTTGACGAGGACGTAGTCCTGGTCAACGTCGCCGGCGCCGTGTGAGAACACCGGGACGGTGGGGACGAAGTCGGGCGGCTTGTCGATGTGCTTCTGGTAGAACATCGAGGCGTCGACGCCATTCGGGTAGCGCGTCATCGTCAGCGGGCGGTCGCGGAGCTGGTTGAGCAGCTGCGGGGCCATGCGCGCGTAGTAGGCGATGACGTCGCGCTTGGTCAGCGCACGTTGGTCCGCGGTCTCCGGCCACATCACCTTGTCGAGGTTCGTCACCTTCAGGGCGTGCTCGCCGACCTCGAGGGTCATCTCCTTCCTCGGGCGGTCGAGCTGGGCCTGCACCGAGGCCATCTGCTCCTGGAGGTCGCCCGAGGGGGCGCCGGCGCCGGCGAGCGCCTCGGCCGGTGTGAGTGGTTGCGGCCCGGCGGGCTCCTGGTCGAGGCGTACCTCGAGCGGGGCCTTGTCGTCGCGGAAGCGGACGAACACAGGGGCGCGCAGGTTTCGGTCGGAGGTGATCTGGGCGTACTCGACCTCGACGACGAGCTCCGGGCGGACCCAGGTCGTCGTATCCGCGCGCTCGGGGGCGGTTGCGAACGGCATTTCGTCGATGACGAGCGGCGTGAGGCGCTCGAGCGCCTCATCGAGGAGCTTGTCGGTGAAGCCGCTGCCGACGCCGCCGACGGGATGAAGCTCACCATGATCATCGTAGTAGCCGAGGGAGAGCGCGCCGAAGGTGGAGGCGCGTGAGTTCTCGCCCGCTGTGAAGCCGCCAACGACGAAATCCCTGGTGAACCGAGCCTTCACCTTGCGCCAGCGCTGCGAGCGCTTTCCGGCGTCGTACAGGCTGTCTCGGCGCTTGGCGACGAGGCCCTCGAGGCCGAGCGAGACGGCAGCGTCGTAGGCGGTGACGCCGTCGGCGTCGAAGTGGTCGAGGTACTGGATGAAGGGGGTGGGGAGCAGCATGCGCTGGAGCATGCGCTTGCGGTCCTCGAGGGGGACGCGGCGGAGGTCGACGCCGTCGATGTAGAGGAGATCGAAGACATAAAACACGACGGGGTTGTCGCGGTCGGCCTGGGCGATCTCGACGGGGTTCTGGAGGTTGAGGCGCTGCTGGAGACGCTCGAACGAGGGGACGCCGTTCTCGTCCATCGCAGCGATCTCGCCGTCGAGCAGCATCGTGCGGGCTGGCTGGTGCGAGAGCGACTCGACGAGGTTGGGGTACTGGCCGGTCATGTCGTTGTCGCGGCGGGAGCGGAGCGTCGCTTCGCCGTTATCGATCCAAGCGAGCGCGCGGACGCCGTCGAGCTTCGGCTCGAAGAGCCAGCGGTCGTCGTCGAAGGGTTGCTTCCACAGGACCGCCTGCATCGGCCCGAGGTTCTTGGCAGGCTTGCGGGCGACCTTCGCGCCGGGCAAGTCCTGCGGCACGAGGATCGGGGGTTCGACGTCCTCGGGTGGGCGGCTGCCGGCCTGCAGGTCGGCGATCGTCAGGCCGGAGATGACGCTGGCATCGAGGTCGGTGAGGTCGACGTCGGCGGTCTCGGCCTCGTCGCGGTGCTTGATCAGCAGCCATGACTTCTCGGACTGCTTCGTCTTGACAAGCGTCCACGAGCCTTTGAGCTTCTCGCCGCGGAAGTGGATCGAGACCTTGCCGGCCTCGATCTCCTCGTTCATACGGCGGTTGGCCTCCTCGCGGTCATGGAAGGAGAGCTCGCCGCCCTCGTCGGGGGAGTAGGTGCCGCGGTCCCAGACGATGACCTCGCCGCCGCCGTACTCACCGGCGGGGATGATGCCCTCGAAGGTGCCGTAGTCGAAGGGGTGGTCCTCCGTCATGACGGCGAGGCGCTTCTCCTTGTGGTTGGCGGAGGGGCCCTTGGGGACGGGCCACGACTTGAGGACGCCGTCGACCTCGAGGCGGACGTCGTAGTGCAGCCCCGTCGCGCGGTGCTTTTGGACGAGGAAGGTCAGCGGGGCGTCGTCGTCGCGGAGGTTGCGGAAGCCCTCGGGCTCCGGCGTGACCTCGAAGTCCCGCATCTCCTGGTAGGTGTCGAGGAGCTCCTGCGCTTCGCCCGGCGCACCGTTCGAGGCCGCCGACTGATCGGCCTTCGCCTGCTTGCGTGACTTACGAGGGGGCATGGTCGGTCACTCGCTCCGAGGCCGAGCGCGCCGGCTATGCCTTGGCGGCGGCCTTCTTGCGGGTGCGCTTGGCCTTCGGCTTCTCCTCGGCGGGTGGTTTGTCCTCGGTGGCGCTCGCCGACGTGCTGTCGGTCTTGCGGGCCTTGGCGGCGTCGACGCTGGCCTTGAGGGCGGCCATCAGGTCGACGGAAGCGGCGGCGGGTTCGTCGCTCTCGGCGGTGACGATCTCGCCGCCCTCGAGCTTGGCGGTGATCATCGCCATGAGCTGCTCGCGGTACTGGTCCTTGTACTCCGCGGGGTCGAAGGGCTTACGCAGCATGTCGATCAGCGCGAACGCCATCTCCATCTCCTGATCGGAGACCTCGATCCCTTCGACGTCGATGGTGCCGTCTGGCTCTCGGATCTCGTCGGGGTAGTAGAGCGTCTCGAGCAGGATCAGGCCGTCATGGGGGCGGAGCACGCAGAGGTGCTCCTTCTGGCGGAGCGCCACCTTGCCGATGGCGAGCAGCTCTTTGTCCTCGAGCGCCTTGAGCAGGAGGGCGAACGGCTTCTGCCCGGCTTCGTCCGGCTCGAGGTAGTACGACCGCTCGTAGTGGATCGGGTCGATCTCCTCGTTGGAGACGAACGCGGTGAGGTCGATCGTGTGCTTGGACGGGACGGGGAGCTTGTCGAAGTCCTCGGGATCGAGGATGACGTACTGCTCCTTCGCGTACTCGTAGCCCTTCACCAGCTCGTCGTACGCGACCTCGCGGTCGAGTTCCGGGCTCCAGCGGAGCTGCTTCACGGGGGTGTTGGTCTCCTCGTGGAGCTGGCGGAAGCGAACGTCCTTGCTCTCGGTCGCGGTGAAGAGGCGGACCGGGATGGAGACCATGCCGAAGCTGATCACGCCGCGCCAGATTGCTCGCGCCATCTTGTTGTCCCTTCGCCCGCCTCAGGTCGCCCGCAGGCAACGCGAACTCTCAGTATAGGTCCGGGCGTGGAAGCATCGCGGACAGGGATCCGGGAGCATCCCTACTCGGCGTCGGTCAACGTCCCCTGGTGGTGGAACATCTGCCAGCCCTTGGGAGTTCGGCGCCACAGCGACGTGCGGATCGCGTGGCGCGGTGAGGCGTTTGCGCGGCTTCGTGATTCGGTGCGGTAGCGCACGAGGACGACGTCTTCCGCCAGCTCGTCGATCTCGAGGTCGGCGAGTGTGGCCGCGTAGCCGTCGCCCTCGTCGGCGAGCGCAGCGATGACCTGTGATCGGTCGTAGCGGCGACCAGAGGCGCCGATCTCGACGAAGTCGTGGGCGAGGAGGGTGGCGAGCGAGGTTGGGTCGCCTCGGACGGCGGGGTCGAGGAGTCGGCGTTCGGCGTCGCCGATCTCGGTGCGGTCGGTCTCGGAGAGGGGCATGGCGCGAGCGTAGCGGGCTAGACGGCTCCGAGGAGGGACTCGACCTCGGCAACCGCGCGTTCCGCCGTGTCGCGCGCCTCGGCGCGGCTCAGGAGCATCGGTGCGAGGGCTTCGACGGCATCGGCGAGCTCGGGATCCGCGCCGCGGAGCATGCGGTGGGCCTCGCCCGGGCTGCGGCCGTCGATCCAGAAGGGGCGGAGCGCTTCCATCACGAGGGCGTTGCCGAGGAGCTGGACGCGGTCTTCATGGCTGAGCGAGGTTTCGTCGATGAGCGTCGACATCGCCTCACCGACGGTGGCGAGGTCGGCGTTCGCGAGGTCCATGGCGAGCAGACGGCGTCGGGGTGATCGTTCACCGGACGGGAGGGCGTGGCGCGCGTTCATCTGGAGCGTCCTCGCTGCTCCCACATCGGGGAGCATCATCCCGCCAAACGGAGCTAGCACCTGCGCAGTTCAAATGTTCTGCACAGCGCCGCGATGCGCGAAAGCATACAGCGCGTTTTCTCTAGAGCGCAACGGCCAAATCGGCGTTCGTCAGATCGAGGCAGGGCCGAGGCGATGTCAGTCCTGCTGGAGGACGTGCTCGCGGGTTTCGCGGGCGAGTGGGGTGTCGAAGCCCTCTTCGGTGCTGTCGGCGAGGCGGCCGATCTGGGTGCGGAGCCAGGTGAGGTTGGCAGACGCCTGGGCGTAGTCGGAGCGCTGGCGGAGGGCGATGCGGAACTCCTCCTCGGCCTCGGGGAGGCGGTCGAGCTTCACGAGGGCGCGACCGCGGTTGTTGTGCGCCTCGGGGAATTCGGGCTGGAGGCGGAGGACGGTCTGGAAGGCTTTCGCCGCCTCGGTGGCGAGCTCCTGGATGTGCTCGGTGTGGAGCTGCTCGTCGCGGGTGCGCTGGCCGAAGTCCGCCGCGGCCATGAGCGCGATGCCGAAGTCGTGCTGCGCCTCGACCCAGTTGGGGCGGTAGCTCACGGCCTCGTGGAGGTCGCGGATCGCGGCCGCGTAGTCGCCTCGTGCGAGCGCGCGGGTGCCGGCCTGGTAGCGCTTCTTGGCCTTGCGGCCGTCGAACATGCCCACGGGCGGCTAGCCGCCGCCCAGTGCCGGTACGAGGTGCACCTCGGCGTCGTCGGGGACCTGGACGAGCAGGCCGTTGTCGGTCATCTCGCTGTTGATCGCGATCGAGATGTCGGGACGCACGCGACCGTTGGTCATGAGCACCGCACGCAGCGGCGGATGGGCATCGAGGAGGGCGTCGACCACCTTCGTGAGCTGACCACCGGGGACCTCGACGGTGGCTTCGCCGTCGGTGGCGTCGCGCATGTGCCGGGGGATGTGAACGAGGGCCATGGGGACAGTGTAGTGGTCGCTCCGCGTCGACGATCCTGCCCGGGCGGTCCTCGCGGTCGCGTCAGCCCTCGGAGGAAGTCCCGGCGCGGAGGATTCCCTCCACGATTGGCATCTCCACCGACCGGTCGCGCCCAACGTCGAGGCAGAGCGCGAGATCCTTCCGAGGCATCGCCGGGAAGCTGACTCGCACCGGTGGGAACGGGAAATGCTCCGAGACGAAGCTGCGGCCCGTCGACTGATTAAGGATCGCCATGAACCGCTCGAGGTCCATCCCCGTCGCGGCGACCATGTCCCGGACCTCCATGAGCATCGCCCAGGTGCCGATCGCCATCGCATTGTTGGCGAGCTTCATCACCTGACCGGCCCCGACTTCTCCGCAGTGAGCGACCGTCCCGAGGACCGCGAGAGACTCGCGAGCATTGGCGATCGCCTCCTCGGGGCCGCCGAGCATGAGCGTGAGTGTGCCGGCCTCGGCACCGGCGGGCTGCCCGCTCAGCGGGCAGTCGAGGACCTGGATGTCTCGCTTCCTGGCCTCCGCGGCGAGGTCGCGGCAGTAGCCCGGTGAGATGGTGCTCATCAGCAGGACCGTTGAACCGGGCCGCATTGCGGCGAGTGCGCCGTCGGGGCCTCGCAGGACC
Source organism: Dehalococcoidia bacterium (assembly GCA_028279505.1). Taxonomy (GTDB): domain Bacteria; phylum Chloroflexota; class Dehalococcoidia; order UBA2979; family UBA2979; genus UBA6627. Next base: position 6,134 of record JANQNP010000129.1, on the reverse strand, counting down.
GCGTCGTTCTGCGCTTCATCGAAGACGAGCGAGCACAGCAGGTCCGACGCGGCTCCCACCGCGGCCGGACCATCCACCTCGTGGAGCCCCTTTGGTCCGAGCCGGTCGAACGGCTCGCGGTTGCGGTGTGGGGCGCTCACCACCGGGTATCCGGCGTCGAGCAGTCGCTCCGCCATCGGGGCGCCCATCGCACCGAGGCCAAGCATCCCGATGGTGAGCTTCGGCATTCGCTGATCCCTCTGCGCGATTCGACGTTGCGGTACTCAGTAGCTGCTGCGGTGGGGTTGGGCCTACTCCTCGTAGTTGCCCTGGCGCTTCTCGGCGAAGGCGCGCGGGCCCTCGTTGGCGTCGATGGTGACGCCGGGCTTGGGTGGGTACCAGTAGAAGAGGTCGTCCTGCAGCGCCCGTTGCTCGGTGACCGCCATGTCGCGCATGCGGTAGAGCATCTGCTTGTGGGCGCGGACGGACGGCTGGCCGAGGGTGCACATGTGCTCGGCCCACTCCATCGCCTCGTCCATCAGCTGATCGGCGGGGACCACCTTGTTGACGAAGCCGATCTCGTAGGCGCGCTGGGCGTCGATGTCGCGGCCCCAGAGGAGCAGCTCCGCGGCGACGCCGAATGAGATCTGGTACTCGTGGTGCGCGCCGAAGCCGGCTGGCAGGTTCCACTTCACCTCGGGAATGCCGAACGTGGCGTGGTCGGCGGCGATGCGGACGTCGCAGTACTGGGCGAGGGCCCATCCGCCGGCCATGCAGTAGCCGTTGATGGCGGCGATCGTGGGCTTCCAGGTGGGGGTCATGGGGTGGGGGCGTCGGCCCTGGTAGGGCGGGATCGAGCGGAAATCGCCGCCTCGGACGTCACCTTCGATGTCTTCCTTGAGGTCGTGGCCGGCGGAGAAGGCGATGTCGCCGGTGCCGGTGAAGATGGCGACCCAGAGGTCGTCGTTCTCGTTGAAGTACTCCCACTCCTGCGCCATGCGGTCGTTGAGCTCATTGCTCATCGCGTTGCGACGCTCTTCGCGGTTGATGGTCATCTTGAAGATGTGCCCCTGCTCCTCGGTGAGCAGGACGTCCTTGCCAGTGATCATTCGACATTCCTCGGCGCTCGTCGCTTGGTGATCTCGTCCGCACTGGTGTGTTTCAAACGATGTTTGATTTTCTAGCGCGAACTTGCGCTGTAGTCAAACCGAGTTTGATTTCTGAGGGCGTGGACGCAGAACGGGCGCCCAGCGGGCGCCCGTTCCGGTGTGTCGCCGTGGCGAGGTTGGCTAGTCGCCGGCCTCGTTGAGCAGCTCCTCGAGGACGACGCGTGGCGACATCGGGGTCTGGTAGAGCCGGAGCCCGATGGCGTCGTAGATCGCCTGCTGGATCGTGGGCTGCGGCGGGACGATCGGGACCTCGCCGACCCCGCGCACGCCGTAGGGGTGACCGGGGTTGGGCACCTCGACGATCTCGCAGTCGATCATGGGGAGATCGAGCGAGGTGGGCATGCGGTAGTCGAGGAAGCTTGCGTTCCGCAGGTGCCCATCGTCGTCGTAGAAGTACTCCTCCGTCAGCGCCATGCCGACGCCCTGGGCGACGCCACCCTGGATCTGGCCCTCGACGTACGAGGGGTGGATCGCGGTGCCGACGTCCTGGACGGCGGTGTAGCGGAGGATCTCGACCTTGCCGGTGTCACGGTCGACGTGGACGTCGACGATGTGACCGCCGTAGGCGGCGCCCTGCGAGGTCTTGTTCAACGAGACGGTCGCCGAGATCTGGCCGCCGGTGGAGGCCATCTTCCCGGCCAGCTCCTTGAACGTGAAGATCCGGTCCTGGCCCTCGGCGTCCTGTGGCGCCGTGATCGTGGCCTGCGGGCTGTAGTCGACGTCGTCGACCTCAACCTCCCAGATCTCGGCGGCTCGGGCCTTCATCTTGTCGACGAGCGCGACGCCGAGGTCGTGGGCGACCCAGCCGCCCGCGAAGGTGGTGCGGCTCCCGCCGGTGACGTGCGTGAACGGCACCGAGTCGGTGTCGGCCACGTGCGGCTTGATGTCCTCGTACTCGAGGCCCATCGTCTCCGCGAGCTGCATCGCGAGCGAGGCGCGCGTACCGCCGATGTCGACCGAGCCGACGATGAGGCTGACGCTGCCGTCGCTGTTGATCGTGGCGGTCGAGCCGGACTCGAGGCCGGCGTTGAACCAGAAGCCGAAGCCGACGCCGCGGCCGACGTCCTCGCCCTGCAGCTCCGAGGTGTAGTGGGGGTGGTTCTTGACCGCCTCCATCACCTCCTGCGCGCCGATGCGCGGCATCGGGACGCCGGCGGGGCCCGGCTGGCCCTCGCTGATTGCGTTCTTCAGCCGGAGTTCGACCGGGTCGATCTCGAGGCGCTCGGCGAGCTCGTTGATGGTTGCCTCGGCGGCGAACTCGGAGGCTGGCGCGCCGGGGGCTCGGTAGGCGGCGCTCTTCGGACCGTTGGTGACGACGTCGAAGCCGTCGATCTTCTGGTTCTCGAAGAAGTAGGGGCCGAAGGTGCACATCGCGCCCGCGCCGACGGGGGAGCCCGGGTAGGCGCCGGCCGCGTAGGCGAGGTAGGCCTCGGCGGCGACGATGGTGCCGTCGCGCATCGCACCGAGCTTGATGCGGTTGTAGGTGGCCGAGGTGGGCCCGGTGGCCTGGAAGACGGCCTCGCGGGTCATGCTGATGCGGACGGGGTCGCCGGTCTTCTTCGAGAGGACCGCGGCGATCGGTTCGAGGTAGATCGGGATCTTGCCGCCGAAGCCGCCGCCGATCTCCTGCGGGACGAGCGTGATGTCGGCGATCGGGACCTCGAGGAGGGCGGCGACGGCGTCACGGACGACGAACGGGCCCTGGCTGCTGTTCCAGATCGTGAGCTTGCCGTCGCGGTTCCAGAACGCGGTCGCGCTGTGCGGCTCGATGTAGCCCTGGTGGAACCAGCTGGTCTCGAACTCGCGCTCGATCACGACGTCCGCGGTCTCGAAGGCGGCGTCGACGTCGCCGCGCTCGAGGCGCATGTGGACGGCGATGTTGGTCTCAACGTCGGTGGGCGTGTCGGCCTCGGCGGCGCGGACGCTGGTGCGGAGGTCGGGGTGGAGGATCGGCGCCTCGTCGAGCATCGCCTCGCGCACGTCGGTGACGGGGGTGAGGACCTCGTAGTCGACCTCGATCAGCGCGAGCGCGTCCTCGGCGATGTGCGGGTCGGTCGCGGCGACGGCGGCGACCGCGTGGCCGTGGTAGAGGGCCTTGTCGGAGGCCAGGACGTTGTCCTGGAGCCACTTGGCGTCGGTGCTCGTTTCGCCGAGGTCCATGGTGCCGCCCTGGATGTCGGGCAGGTCGGCGTTGGTGACGACGGCCTTCACGCCCGGCAGCGCGAGCGCCTTGGAGGCATCGATCCCTCGGATGTTGGCGTGGGCGTGGGGGCTGCGGAGGACGCGGCCGAAGAGCAGGCCCTCCATGTTCGTGTCGGCGGCGTATGCCGCGCGGCCGGTGACCTTGTCGGTGCCGTCCGGGCGAACGGGACGGGTGCCGATGACGCGATAGCCGTTGGTGCCGCCGGCGGCGGTTTCCTTCTCAGTCGTGACCACGAGGTATGCCCTTCGCTTGGTCGAAACGTTGTTGTTCGGTCCGTCGAAAGCGACTGGCCGCTACTGGGCGTTGATCCGCTCGGCAGCGTCCTGGACCGCACGAATGATCTTGTCATATCCGGTGCAGCGGCAGAGGTTTCCTGCCAGCCACCAGCGGATTTCGTGCTCGGTTGGGTTGGGGTTCACGTCGAGCAGCGCCTTGGAGGCGACGAGGAAGCCCGGCGTGCAGATGCCGCACTGGAGCGCGGCGTCTTCGAGGAAGGTCTCCTGCAGCGGGTGCAGGTGGTCCGGCTCGGCGAGGCCCTCGACGGTGGTGACCTCGGCGCCCTCGACCTCGGCCGCCATCACGCAGCAGGAGTTGACGAGCCGGCCATCGAGGATGACCGCGCAGGCGCCGCAGTTGCCGTTGTTGCAGCCCTCCTTGGCGCCCATCAGGCCCGCACGTTCGCGGAGGGCGTCGAGGAGGCTGTCGCGTTCGTCGGCGAGGAACTCACGCGCCTCGCCGTTGATGTTCGTGTTCAGGACAAATCGTGACATCGCTTGCCTCAATTCGAGTCGAGACTCGGTACGAGTCTGGCTGGGTCGGGTTTCGGTTCGATTTCCGCCGGGCGGTCCGGCAGTTAGCCGCGCGCCCGCTCGACCGCGAGGTCCAGCGTCCGCTGGCAGAGCACCCTCGAGAGGTGCTTGCGCTGCTTGACGGAGCCGCGCATGTCGTCGATCGGCGTCGCGGTGTCGTGCGCAGCCTGCGCGGCGGCGGCGATCGTCTCGTCCGAAATCGGACGGCCGATCAGCGCCTCGGCGGCGGCGGGGGACATCAGCGGCGTTGGGCCAACGGCACCGAGGGCGACGCGCGCGTCGACGACGGTGTCGCCGTCGAGCTGGACGTAGGAGCCGCAGTTGACGACGGCGATGTCCATCTCGTTGCGCGGGATGAAGCGCTGCCAGGCGGCACCGCTGTTCGTGGGCGGGGCCGGGAAGCTGATCGTGACGATGAACTCGCCCAACTCGAGGACGTTGCGGCTCGGGCCGGTGCAGAACTCGGCGACCGGGACACTCCGCGCCCCGTTCGGCCCGGCGATGTTGGCGACGGCGCCGAGCGCCATCATCGCGGTGATCGAGTCACCCGCGGGACCGGAGTTGCCGAGGTTGCCACCGAGGCTGGCGCGACCCTGGATGGCGGTGCCGCCGATCACGGTGATCGCCTCCACCAGCGCCGGGTAGTGGTTCTTGATCGCGTCGTCGTTGTAGAGCTGGTAGAGCGGTGCCGCGGCGCCGACCGTCAGGCCGTCGCTCGCGTTGTAGCTGAACTCCATCAACTCCGGGATGTGCTTGATATCGACGAAGGCACTGACTTCGCGAGCTCGCTCGCGCGCCTGGACGATGATGTCCGTGCCGCCCGCCAACACGCGGGCGGTCTCGCCGCCGTTGCGGAGCAATTCAATGGCCTCATCCACAGTCGAGGCACGCTGATAGCTAACTGCCTGCACTTGTCCCCGCCGTCCTTTCGTTAGGTCCCGGCGCAGTCTAGTCGAACGCTGGATTGAGCGTCAGTCACCGATCGCGCCATCGCATCGCCCGTGTCACAAGCGTTTTCCGGCGATCCCAAGCTGATGCTCGCGGTCGAAGGGGAAGCTGGCCGCGGTGGCGAGATCGAAGGCGAGCGCCGCGCTGCGCTGAGCGCCCTCGATGACCTCGGACGGGTAGCGATAGCGAAGCTGGTGCTCCTCGAATTCGTCTTCGTCGACGAGCTCGGGGGTGCCGTCCTCGTGGACCTCGACGTCGAGATCGAGGTCGATCCAGCGCAGGGTCGAGCCGTCGAGGTGGGCGGCGGTGAGGATGTCGGATGCGGCGACGATGCCGCGGACGGCGTCGGCGTAGTGGACGACGTTGAAGGCGCGCTCCTCGTCGCCGGGGAAGATCAGCATGACGCAGTCGGCCTCGAAGGCGCCCTCACCTCGGTAGGAACGATGCGGCGTGCCGGCGGGGATCCAGAGGCGGAGGCAGCCGTCGACGTGGTCGATCAGGCGGGTGTCGAACTCGTAGTGGATCGAACCGTCGTACTTGGTCGAGGCGGAACGGATCCGGGGGCGGTCCTCGAACGGCATCGTGGTCCTGTCGGCGCGCCCTCGATCCTAGCTTTCGCAGCCGATGCCGTCCTTGTCGCCGTCGAAGCCGTGCGGGTCGGGAGGTAGGACGACGAAGTTGCGATGCCCGACATCGCGCGCGCCGCTGCAGTTTAGGTCGGGCGGTGCCGGGGGAATGCAGACTGTCGGGTAGGACGGATCGCAGTTCTGCGCTGGGGGCGGGGCGGTCGTCGCGGCCGGTGGCGGCGCCGCCGTCGGGGCCGCGGTCGCGGTGGCCGTCGCGGTTGGCGTTGCTGTCGCGGTGGCAGTCGGCGGTGGAGTTGGCGTCGGCGTTGGGCTCGGTGTCGGCTCCGGGGTGGGTGTCGGCGTCGGTGTGATGACGGGCGCGATTGCCGCCGCGGTCGCCGCTGACGAGGGCGTTGGCGCCGGCGTTGGACTGGACGGTGCCGGTGCGGCGACGAGGGCG
>JANQNP010000101.1 GCA_028279505.1 Dehalococcoidia bacterium | reverse complement strand
ACGAGGCGCGTCGGCCCCGCGGGGCGGCTCGCCACGCCGGATTCGCGGCGGCGGCGCGAACATCGGTCGGGGGCGCAGCGGCGGCGGCGCGGGGGCGTCGGCCGGATCCGTCGAACCGGTGGGCGTCTCGGGTGCGTCGTCGCCGGTTGCTCGCGCCTCGGGCGTCGCGTTCCGCGCCGCCAGCGCCTGGAATCGCAACGCCGCGCCGTTTGCCGGATCGAGCCCGAGGATCTGCTCCGCCAGCCCGCCGAGGCGATCCCAATCGCGCGCCGCAAGCGCCCGCTCGCATCCTTCGAGCAAGCGCCGGAGCTGGGGATCCTGCGGGGGCTCCGTCATCGCCGACGGATGATAACCGGTAACAACCCTGCGGTCCGGCTAGGCGATCGCGCGCCAGGAACACGGGCGTTCCCGCCGATCAGCTCGGCCTCAACGTTGAAGCCACAACCGCCCCACTCGAATGCGAACAGCTGTGGAAACCCTGGGGATAAGGGTGGGGAGAACCCCGATTCGACTCGTCGCGAGCGCTCCCTAGTCTGGATTCACGGCCCACCCACCGTATCGGGCACGGATGCCCGACCAATCGCACCCCGCCGCCCTCGAAACGCTGCCGGTCGACGGAACGACCGCGGTTTCGTTACATGGATCGCAGGCGGGGTCACGAATGGAGCGCGGATGAGCCCCGTCGGCCCCCCGACTGCCCCTGCACGCACCCTCTCCCTCATTACCACCCACCGTCCACTCCTCCTCGCCACCGTCGCCGTCCTGGCGCTCGTCGCCACGCTGGCCCTCACCCTCACCGGCGGCGGATCCGCCGGCGCCGAGACCGTCAGCATCCTCCCCAGCGCCGCCAGCTGCTCGAACTCCAGCGAAACCGACGACACCCCACGTGCATGCAGCGCCTCGGCGGGCATGCTCGCCCCCGGCGGTGGCTCCGCGATCGTCGAGACCGACAACGCCGGCACCGGTCAGGGCGACGATGACCTGCAGGTCGTCTTCAGCCTCGGCGGCGTCGACCCCGGTCGCGTGATCGGCGCCAGCCTCCAGGTCGGCTCCTCCCAGTCCGGCGCCGCCGGCACGATCCAGCTCGGCGGACCGCAGATCAGCGACACGAACTACGGCTCCGTGCCCGCCACCGGTGGATCCACCTCGAACGGCGCGCTCCGCAACGCCGTCACCGCCGCCGCCGGCGGCTCGCTCACCGTCTGGCTGCAGGTCGCCTGCAACGGTTCGTCCAACGACTGTGGCGCGAACGTCGACTCCGTCCGCCTCAACGTCGAACTCGAAGACCTCACCCCGTCGGTCTCGCTGCTCGTCAGCGACTCGGCCAACCGCTCCGGCGCCCAGGCGCTGGCCGGCGCCGACCTCGACGGCAACACCTACGTCTTCGTCGGCCCCGCCGGCGGCATCAACCAGGTGCGCTTCTTCCTTGATGACCCCGGCCGCACCAGCCCGGTCCAGATCGAGAACCAGGGCCCCTTCGACTTCGCCGGCACCAGCGGCGGATCGGCCAACCCGTGGAACACCGACTCCGTCGCGACCGGATCCCACACGATCGCCGCCGAGGTCAACTTCTCCAACGGCACCAGCACCGTCCTCAACGCCACCTTCAACACCGGGGACCCCGCACCGACGCCCGGCAACCCCGCGCTGCTCGTCAGCGGCAGCCCGAACCGCTCGAACAGCCAGGCCCTCAACGGCGCCAACCTGACCGCGACCGCATACATCCACGTCTCACCGAGCGACGGCATCAACCGGGTCCGATTCTTCCTCGACGACCCCGCGCTCAACAGCGCCGACAAGGTCGAGAACAACCCGCCCTTCGACTTCGGCGGCACCAACGGCAACGGCTCGGCCGCCGCGTGGAACCCCGGATCCGTCTCCTCGGGCGCGCACACGATGCACGCCGAGGTGCGCTTCTCAAACGGCACCACCTCGATCCTGAGCGCCAACTTCACCACCGGCGGCGGCGCCACGCCGACACCGACGCCCAGCCCGACGCCGACGGCAACCCCTCCGCCGCCGTCGAACCAGGACGTGTTCGTCAGCACCAGCTCGAACCGCTCCAACCCCGCCGTCCTCGACGGGCAGAGCTTCAACCAGAACATCTTCGTCTTCGTGCTCACAGGCGACGGCGTCCAGCAGGCGCGCTTCTGGCTCGACGACCGCGACCGCAGCGGCCCCGCCGACCGCGTCGAGAACATCTTCCCGTTCGACTTCGCCGGCGGCAGCCCGAGCCAGGCCGGTGCCCTCCGCGCCGGCGACCTCAGCGAGGGCACCCACTGGATCACCGTCGAACTCGACATCGCCGGCGCCGGCACCCAGGTCGTCGAGGGTTCCTTCACCGTCCCCGGCGGCGGGGGTGGTGGCGGCACCACCGTCCCGCCGGGCGCGATCCGCATCAACCCTGGCCAGTCGATCCAGAACGCCGTCAACTCGAACCCGGCCGGCAGCGTCTTCGTGCTCGGCAGCGGCGTCCACCGCATGCAGACCGTCGTCCCGAAGAACAACAACCAGTTCTACGGCGAGCCCGGCGCGATCATGAACGGCTCGAGGATCCTCACCAACTGGACCAACGCCGGCGGCGGCGACTACTACGTCGGCGGCCAGACGCAGCAGACCACCCGGAAGGGCGGCTGCCAGTTCCTCCCGGACGGCACCCGCCTGATCAGCTGCAAGTACGCGGAGCAGGTGTTCGTCAACGGCACGCCGCTCGCGCAGGTATTCAGCCGCGGCGAGCTGAACGGCTCGAACTTCTACTTCGACTACGACGCCAACCGCATCTACATCGGCCAGAACCCGGGCGGCAAGTTCATCGAGACAAGCGTCCAGCAGCACGCGTTCAACGGCGGCGGCACCGGGGTGATCATCGATGGGATCATCATCGAGAAGTACTCCACCCGCGCCCAGCAAGGCGCGATCCACCCCGCTCGTGGGTGGACGATCCGAAACAACGAGGTGCGCTACATCCACGGCACCGGCATCCGGATCTCCACGGACAGCCGCATCCTCGACAACCACGTCCACCACAACGGCCAGCTCGGGATCGGCGGTGTCGGCAACAACGTGCTGATCCAGGGCAACGAGGTGTCGTTCAACAACACGGAACGGTTCCTGGTCGACTGGGAAGGTGGCGGCATCAAGGTCGCCGTGAGCCGAGACGTCACGTTCCGCGACAACTACGTCCATCGCAACGACGGGCGTGGGATCTGGACCGATCTCGACGTCGTCGACGCGCTGGTCGAGGACAACCTGGTGGAGTGGAACAACCACGAGGGCATCAAGCACGAGATCAGCTGGGACGCGATCATTCGAGACAACCTCGTGCGCTTCAACGGCACGAAGTTCGCCGTCCAGCTCTGGGGCGCGCAGATCTTGCTCCAGAACAGCCAGAACGTCGAGGTCTACAACAACGAGGTGTGGGTCTCGTCACAGGGCGGGGACGGCATCGGCATGGTTCAGCAGAACCGCGGGAGCGGCGCGCTGGGGCCGTGGTTGTCGCGGAACAACAACGTGCACCACAACGAGATCCACCACCAGGCAACGAAAGGGAACAACGGGCTCGCGGGCGGTTGCCAGGCGTCGGCGAACAACCGCTTCAACTTCAACACGTACTACGCGCCCAGCGCCTACTTCACGACCGCGGCGTTGTTCGAGATGTGCGGTCCCAAGCGGACCTGGAGCCAGTTCCTGGCGGGAGGCTGGGAAGCGAACGGCGTTGCGATCCCGACTGACTAGCGGGAACGATCGCGCTCTCGACCGCCGGCGTCCGAGGTGACGTCGGCGAAGACCGCCCGGTAGCGGTCTGCCATCCGGGCCGCGGTCAGTTCTCGGTGGGCGCGCTCTCGAGCCTGAGCGCCAAGGCGCTCCCGAAGGTGCGGTTCGAGACGTAGCTGCTGGATGCCAGCGGTCAGCCCGGCAACGTCACCGGGCTCGACGAGGAGGCCCGTCTCGCCGTCGAGGATTGCGTCCGGAACGCCGCCGATGCGGTAGCCGATGCTCGGGACTCCGTGCAGTGAGGCTTCGACGTAGACGAGCCCAAAGCCCTCGAACCGCGACGGCAGGACGAAGAGATCGGCCGCAGCGTAGAGCGTGTGGAGGGTCGGCAACCGGCCGGTCAGACGTGCGCGTCCGCTGAGTGTTCCGTCGATCTGCGCGGTCAGTGCCGCTCGCTCCGCCCCATCGCCGCCGATCAGCAACTCCGCGGGGGGTCCGTCGTCGGGCAGCGCCGCGACCGCGTCGATGAGCTCGTGGAACCCCTTCCGACGGTCAAGTCGCGCTGCACCGGCGATCAGGAACGTGTCCGGTGCCACGCCCAGCTCGGCGCGCGCGGCGTCACGCCCCGGCAGCTCCGACGGCACCTCGACGCCACAGAAGATCCGCTCGATCTTCCGCTCTGGAATCCTGTTCGCCAGGAGCCGATCCCGGGTCGCGGTCGAATTCGCGATGAGCCGATCCGCGAGCCGTCCCGCGAGCATCGTCTGTCGTCGAACCAGCGCGCTCGAGGGGTACGGACCGTGTGCGCTGATCACGACCGGGACACGCGCGGCGCGGAGCGCCAGCATCGTCTTGAGTGAGATCGTGTGGCCGACGTGGTAGTTCACGACGTCCGGCGAGAGGCGTCGAACGAAGGAGCGCAGCGCGGGAATGTCTCGCCATCGCTTGGAGCGCCCGCTGCGCGCGATCGCGTCGGACGAGGTGAGCGACACGCCCTGGTCGGCGACCCAACCCTCGAAGGCGCCGCTGTCGTCGATCGGCGGGAAGGCTGCGTCGACGTCCCAGCCGAGGCTCGGAAGGTGAGCAGCCACCGAGACGATGATCTGGGCGAGCCCGCCAATCGAAGCGTGCGACGACAGCATCAGCACGCGAGGACGGACCTCGCGAGGCTCGAGTGCAGGCCCGCGTTCGGTCACCCGGTGAGTTCGGTCGACAGGACCATTCCGGCGCCGACGGTGTTGTTCGTCTGCTCGTCGATCAGGATGAAGCTCCCCGTTCCGCGGTTGCGCCGGTACTCGTCGGCGAAGAGTGGCAGCGTGGTGCGGAACTGCACGCGGCCGATTTCGTTCAGCTTGAGCTCCGTCGCTTCCTGGTCGCGGTGCAACGTATTGATGTCGATCCGGTAGCGGAGGTCACGCACGAGCCCCCGTGCGACTCGCGACGTCTGCTTGATCGCGTACTTCGCATTCGGCCGGAGCGTTGACGCATCGGTCATCCAGCAGACCATTGCGTCGACGTCCTGAGACGCGTGCGGCTGGTTGGCGGGGCGACAGATCATGTCGCCCCGTGACACATCGAGGTCATCGGTCAGCCGGACCGTGACCGCCATCGGCGGGTAGGCCTCCTCGATGGGGCCATCGTAGGTGTCGATGGACTCGATCGTCGTCGCGAAGCCCGAGGGGAGGACGACGACCTCGTCGCCCGGGCGCATCACGCCGCCTGCAACGGTGCCGGCGTAGCCGCGGTAGTCGTGGTGCTCGCCGCTCATCGGCCGGATCACGTACTGCACCGGGAACCGGGTGTCGATCATGTTGCGGTCGGAGGCGATATGCACCTCCTCGAGGTGGTGCAACAGCGTGGCGCCCTCGTACCAGGGCGTGTTCTCGGAGCGGTCGACGACGTTGTCGCCCTCCAGGGCCGACACGGGGATGAAGGTGATGTCGGCGACGTGGAAGCGGCTCGCGAAGGCCGTGAACTCGGCGCGGATCTGCTCGAAGACGGCCTCATCCCAGTCGACGAGATCCATCTTGTTCACGCAGACGACGAAGTGCGGAATGCCGAGTAGCGACGAGATGAACGCGTGCCGGCGGGACTGCTCGACCATGCCGTGCCGCGCGTCGATCAGGATCAGCGCGAGGTCTGCCGTCGAGGCGCCCGTCACCATGTTGCGCGTGTACTGAATGTGCCCCGGGGTGTCCGCGATGATGAACTTCCGGCGCGGCGTTGCGAAGTAACGGTACGCCACGTCGATCGTGATGCCCTGCTCGCGTTCCGCGCGCAGACCGTCGGTCAGCAACGCGAGGTCGGTGTACGAGTCACCGCGGTTCTCGCTCGCGCGCTCCACGGCGTCCCACTGGTCCTCGAAGATCGACTTGGCGTCGTAGAGCATCCGGCCGATCAACGTGCTCTTGCCGTCGTCGACCGACCCGACAGTGCAGAAGCGGAGCATCTCCACTAGAAGTAGCCCTCGCGCTTCCGGTCTTCCATCGCGGCCTCGGAGAATCGGTCGTCCGCCCGGGTCTCGCCGCGTTCGGTGATGCGGGTCGCAGCGATCTCCGCGATCACCTCCTCGAGGGTGTCGGCGCCAGAGGCAACGGCGGCGGTGCAGGTCATGTCGCCGACGGTGCGGAACCGCACCTTCGCGTTGAACACCGGCTCGTCCTCGTTGGGCGAGAGGAAGGGGCTGGTCGGCATCAGCATCCCGTCGCGCTCGAAGACCGGTCGTTCGTGCGCGAGGTAGATCGAGGGGATCTCGAAGCCCTCCTCCTCGATGTACTGCCAGATATCCAGCTCCGTCCAGTTCGAGATCGGAAAGACACGGATGTGCTCACCCTGGCGGTGACGGCCGTTGTAGAGGTTCCATAGCTCAGGGCGCTGGTTCTTCGGGTCCCACTGGCCGAACTCGTCGCGGAACGAGTAGACGCGCTCCTTCGCCCGTGCCTTCTCCTCGTCGCGGCGCGCGCCGCCGAAGACGGCGTCGAAGTCGTGTCGTTCGATGGTTTCGAGAAGGACCGGCGTCTGGAGGCGGTTTCGTGTCGCGCGCGGGCCCGTCTCATCGACCAGCGTCCCAGCGTCGATCGCCTCTTGCACCGAACCGACCACGAGCTTCACGCCCAGCTCCTCGGCCCGACGGTCGCGGAACTCAATCACCTCAGGAAAGTTATGTCCTGTATCGACGTGGACGACCGGGAACGGGATCCGCCCCGGCCAGAACGCCTTCTCTGCGAGGCGGAGCATGACGATCGAGTCCTTGCCCCCGGAGAACAGGAGCCCGGGGCGCTCGAACTCAGCGACGACCTCGCGAAAGATGTGGATCGACTCCGACTCGAGCTGACGCAGGTGACTCAGCTCGTACGTCCGTAGCACCGGGGCATCGTCGCTCACGGTTGGGTCCCGATCTCGATCGCAGTCGGCCTCGAACGGCCACCAGACAGCGGTGATACGTACTTAGGCATCGTCGGCGCGAATCGCGAATCCCTGCACCGGCGCGGCCGTGAACACAGAGCCGGATCTTACGCCCTCGTAGACGCAGTCGGAACGGGGCAGCCGGACGCACGGCATCAGCGACGGGGACCGGCATCCTCATGTGAGCCTCTGTGATTCTTCATCCACCCCTCTTACCGAGTAGTAATCGCATGCTCCCTACGATCGAGATCGAATCGATCACGGCAGGACAACCCCGGTGCTGAACCCGTCCCTCGACGATCCGGCCGCTTCGAGCTGGAGACCACCCGCGGCCACGACGGGTTCTCGATCGAGAGAGGAAGCAGCCCCGGTGGCGGAACCGCTAACGGTGGCCGATGATTGACGGGCCGCGCCACGTAAACAGTCGTGCACTGGACCGCCGCACAGTGGCCGTGAGCGATCGTCGCTGTCTCGAGGGGTCGGACGCGAGTTCCGGCCGGCAACAGGTACTCAACGGCAGGACCAACTCAGGATCATGAGACGCCGACACGACCCGACGACGCCGATGCACTGGCGCTCCACGATTCGTGGGATGGCGGGGATCTTCCACCCGTACCGCTGGCGCATCTCTGCGATCGTGTCGCTCACCCTGCTCTCAGTTGCTCTGGAACTTGTCCCGACTGTCCTGATCGGCCTGTTGATCGGTGACGCCGTCGAGCGCGTCCAGGCCGGCGAGCCTGTCGACCAGGGGAGCCTGTTTCTGGCATTCGGCCTGATCGTCGGCCTCTACGTCACCTCGTCACTGCTCAGCGTGCTGTCGTCGTACCTGGAAACGACCACCGGCAACGGCGTGATGTACGACGTCCGTCAGCGGATGTACGACCACCTGAACCGGCTTTCGATCCACTTCTTCACGTCGACACGCACCGGCGAGATCCTGTCGCGCGTATCGACCGATGTAAACGCGGTCCAGAGCGTGGTCACGCTGACGTTCTCGAGCTTCGTGCGGAGTTTCGCCACGCTCGTGATCGCGCTCGGCATCATGATCTTCCTCGACTGGCGGCTGTCGATCATCGCCGCGATCGTCCTCATCGTGTGGCTCCCGCCGATGTGGCGGATCGGCCAGCACATGCGAGGGCTCCAGCGAGAGTGGCAGGAGCAGGCCGGCGGGATGCAGGCGCACCTGCAGGAGACGCTCTCGGTGTCCGGGATGATGATGGTCCGCTCGTTTGGACGCCGTGAGTTCGAGCAGGAGCGGTTCAGCGAGGCGAACGGCGCGCTGCGCTCGCTGGCGATCCGGCGGCTGATGGCATCGCGCTGGTTCTTCCTCGCGACGCGACTGTTCGGCGCGGTGTCGCTCGCCGTCGTGTACTGGTGGGGCGCTCGCGGTATCACCGACGGCAGCCTCGACCTCGCAGAGGTGATCACCTTCGCGCTGATCACGCAGCGCGTCTTCGGTCCGTTCTCGGAGCTGTCTCAGATCAACACCCAGCTGATCTCGTCGGTCGCGCTGTTCCAGCGAATCTTCGAGTACCTGAACATGTCCGTCGAGATCGAAGAGCGGCCGGACGCGATCTCGCTGACCGATGCGGACGGCGTGATCGCCTTCGAGAACGTCACGTTCGCGTACGACAGCGTGAGTGAGCCGGCGCTCCGTGACGTCAGCTTCCGCCTCGAACCCGGACAGATGGCGGCGATCGTGGGCCCGTCGGGAGCGGGCAAGACGACGACGACCTACATGTTGCAGCGGTTCTACGATCCCGATCAGGGCCGTGTGACGCTCGATGGCCACGACCTCCGCGACCTGACCATGGCCTCGATCTCCGGCGCCGTCGGCGTCGTCGCACAGGACACCACGCTCTTCTTCAGCTCGCTGCGCGACAACATCCGCTACGGCCGGCTCGACGCGACCGACGAGGAGATCGAGATGGCGGCGCGTGCTGCCGGCCTGGGCGAGCTGATGGACGCCCTGGACGAGGGCCTCGACACCGTCGTCGGTGAGCGCGGGTACCGGCTGTCCGGGGGCGAGAAGCAGCGCGTCTCGATCGCGCGCGCGATCCTGAAGGATCCCCCGGTGCTCATCCTCGATGAGGCGACCGCCTCGCTGGACTCGCGCCTCGAGGCGGAGATCCGGCAGGCCACCGAACGCCTCGCGAAGGGGCGCACGACGGTGGTGATCGCGCACCGGCTGTCCACGGTGATCGCGGCTGACGTGATCCTCGTCGTAGAAGGCGGGCAGATCGTCGAGCGCGGACCGCACCACGAGCTGCTCAAGCAGGGCGGGCTCTACTCGACGCTCTACCACTCGCAGTTCGCCAAGGCGGACGGCGGCGTCGCCGTCAACCAGTAGGCGTTGGTGACGCCCGCCGGCGAAATCACCCACTCAGATCGGATCGCCGAATGACGTCAGGACACGCGCAGCTGCCCAAGGTGCTCGCGACCTCGGTGATCCGGTCATCGCATACCGGTGAAGGGCATGGCGGCGCGTACCTCGTGGACCTCGCGAGTGGCGAGCACGAGCAGGTGATGGACTGGGACGACGACTCGATCGACTGGCAGGGCCGAGGCGCCGAGCGTGGCCTGCGCGGTATCGCGTTCCACGCTGGCCGGGTGCTGATCGCAGCGTCGGACGAGGTGGTTGTCTACTCGCCCAGCTTCGAGCGGCTCTGCTCGATCCGCAACCGATATGCGTCGCAGATCCACGAGATCTTCGTCGACGGCGACGAGCTCTACATCACGTCGACGCCGTACGACTCGGTCCTCGTCTACAACCTGAACGCGGAGCGCTTCACCCGCAGCTACTGCCTGCGCCAGCGTCACCTGCGCACTGGCGGCCTCGGCCAGGTACGCCGCCAGCGACTGCGTGTGGGCCGCGAGGCCTCAGGCAACTCACTCCGTGAGCGCGTCGTGCGGATCGGTCGGAAGGCCAACCAGAAACTCCAACCACGAGGCCGGATCCGCGATCTCCGGCCGTGGATCTTCGACCCGGAGGGACCGAACGGGCCGGACAAGGACGACACCAGCCACATCAACAACGTGGGGGTCCATCAGGGCGTACTGCACGCATCCGGCACTCGAATGAAGCATCTGATGCAGATCGATGATGGTCGGGTGCGCAGCTACGCGAAGCTCCCGACGTGGACGCACAACGCGCAGCCCTATCGTGACGGCGTCATCTACTGCGATACCTCGGTCGGCGGAGTGACCTACGCCGGCCGGGATGGGAAGGTGCGTCGCCACGCCTCGGTCGCGCGCTTCCCCGAGGACCAGCTCGAGATGGCCCATCTGCCAAGCGACATCGCTCGGCCGTGGTTCGCCCGAGGGTTAATCGCGACCGAAGACGGTCTCGCGATCGTCGGCTCGTCGCCGGCGACGATCTCGGTGATCGACATCGACGCGGAGCGCGTGGTTCGGTTTGTCAACCTGTCGATGGACATCCGCAACGCCATTCACGGGCTGGCGATCTGGCCCTACGACTGAGCGTCAGCATCAGGCGATGCGACCGGCAGACGGCTTCCGTGCCCCGTTTCACCGGGGTGCGAACCGCGGCCCATCAGAGTTGGCCGGCCCGCGGTGTGAATAGCTCCAGGAAGCGGTGACCGACCAACGTTGTCGCCCGACGGCGGGCACGCACGCGAGGGTCGTACCGCGAACGTCGAGTACCGTGGGGGCGCTGCGCCGTCACGCCCACAAGGATGCTGCGTGCCCACCGTCACCATCGCAATCCCGACCCGCGATCGAGCCGAACTGCTCGCGATTGCGCTAGAAAGCGCGCTGAAGCAGACGTTCACGGACACCGAAATCCTCGTGCTGGACGACGCCTCGACCGACGACACGGCGCAGATGGTCGCCGCGATCGACGACCCACGCGTGCACTACGTTCGGCACGATCCGAAGATCGGCATGGCAGCCAATTGGAACTACGGCTACGAGCACGGCCGAGGCGAGTACGTCACGGTTCTCCACGACGACGACTACTTGGCACCGACGTTCATCGAACGAGCGGTCGCCGAGTTTCAAGCCGAGCCAGCGGCGGGCCTGGTCTACGCGCCATACGAGATCGTCGACGAGCATGGAACGGTCACGAAACCCGCGCCCACGCAGCTCACCGAGATCGGCGCGCTTGATCCACCGCCCGTGGTCCTCGAACAGCTCGTGCGCACCACCTGGATCGGCTGGCCGACGATCATGGTGCGCCGCACCTGCATGCTCGAGATCGGCGGGTTCGTCGAGGACTTCCCGTACCACAAGGATTGGTCGGTCTGGCTGCAACTCGCGGCGCGCTGGCCGGTCCGTTGGATACCGGAGCCGCTGGGCTCGTTCCGCGTCCACGGTGGCCAGTTCAGCGAGGAGTTCCGAGCGAACCGGCTGCGGCTGGCAACTGATCGACGCGACATGCTGTGGACGACGATCCCGAATCTCGCCTTGCCAGCCGACCGGCGAACGGCGCTCCTCCGAATCGCGCTCAAGTCGTTCGCCGAGGAGCAACTGGTGCTGGGCTGGGACCTCGCCTGTGCGGGCGAGGGCGCGGCGGCCCGCGAGCAAGCCCGATTCGCCTTCGAGGTTGACCGGACCGTGATGATACGCTCGCCACAACTCGTGGTGGCCGCGTTCCTCGCCTCGTGGCTGCCCGCACCGCCGCTTCGGATGCTCAATCGCCTCCGGGCGACGTTGAGACCGTTTTTTCGCCGCGCTTAGCGGACACGGCCGGCGTTGGGATCCATCGACTGACGGGCACCGAGCTACGAACGAATCTGCGGGCGGTACCGGCGGCCAATGATGGTCTCGAGGAACCCGAAGCCGTAGCCGAGGCGCCAGGCGTACTCCAGCCGGGTGTCAGCGCGCAGTACCTGGGGCAAGTACGCGGCTAAGGCGATCCATCCTCGGAGGAGCGGGACGAGCCTCAGCCGGGGCATCCCGCGCCGCTCGTAGCGCTCACGCAGCAGGATGTCACCGCGCGCGTAGCTCCGGCCCTGGCTGACGATCTCCCAGAAGCGGGTGCGGTACCGGTACTCGAGGATCGCTCCCGACGCGATCCCGACCGTCGCACCGCCGTCGAGTTGCGCTCGGAACGCGAGGTCGGCGTCCTCGCGCGACGACAGCTCTTCGAACCCGCCGATCCGCTCGAAGCATTCGCGACGGATGCCCATCGCCGCGGCGGCCACGTGCGGAAGGAAGCCCGGCCACTGTTGAATCGGCGGGATCTCGCCGCGACTCGACGCAACGGCGGGGGTGTTCAGTGAGTGGGTGTCGAGGATCCCCCCGACCAGCGTGTCCTCTTGCAACGCTGAGGACATCGCTGCCACCCAGCCGGGACGCATTACATCGTCGGCATCACAGAAGAGGAGCTCACCTCCTCGCGCGGCCGCGACCCCGATGTTGCGGGCGTAGCCCACATTCAATCGCTCGGTTGCCTCGACGACCCGCAGGCGCGGCACCTCACGTTCGTACCGATCGAGGATCGCGCGAGTCGCGTCGGTCGACGGCTGATAGACGCAGATCACCTCCCAAGGGCGATCGATTCGCTGTCCAACGATCGCGTCGAGCTGGGCCGCCAGCGTGTCGGCTGATTCGTAGCAGCAGATGATCAGCGAGACGAAGCAGGAGGCTGCGGCGGTCACGGCGGATCCTGACGGTTGGCGCACGGCGCCCCAGGATCATCGGCTCGAAAGTGAGACTCTACAACGCAACGCCGGGGCGCCAACGGGCGCAGGCCAGTGCCAACGGCGGTCAGCCACCGCGCTATGACTCGGCATCGACCGCCGATCGACGGCGGAACAGCGCGGGCCAGAGCCCCGGCAGGCGCGACATCATCACTGCCGCGGCAACGACCGCACTCGTCAGCTCAGCGAGCGGGATGGTGTACGCCTCGGCCGACGATGCGATCGCCGCCGCGACGGCCAATTGGGCAACCACCGCGAGGGCACCGGCCAGTAGCAGCCCGCGATAGTCCGTCATCCCGAGCAGCGCGAGGCCGGGCGTCGCGAGTAGGACCGTGGCGGCGGCCGCGACGATCCGCAGTGCCACGAGACCGGCGACCGAGTACGCCAGCGGAAGCGCCAACTCCGCGAGGTTCAGCTCGTACGACCAGCCGACGAGCGCGGTGTAGGCCCCGGCCAGCACGGCGACCGCGGCGGCATAGAGCCGAATCGCGGCGGCCATCTCGCCGAAATCGAGGCCGCGACCGGCCTCCATGAGTCGCGGGTTGAGGACCTGGCCGAGGCCGACCCCGGCGACCATCATCGGCGACGCGACCACGCGCGCGGCCTCGGCGGCACCGAGCGCGTCGGTCGAGGCGAGGCGTGCCACGAGGGCCGCGACCGCGAGCGCGCCCGCGAGCGGAAGCACCTGAGGCGGGAGCAACAGCCCGCCGGACGCGAGCAGCGATCGTAGCGAGGGCCATGTGGCGATCGGTTGCTCTCGATGCGGTGCGGCCAGCACGAGCGCGAGGGTCAGCGAACCGACGTTGGCGATCGAGAGCGACAGAAACGGAACCCAGCGAGGCGAGACGCCTGCCGCGTGCAGGACACCGATCACAGCCAAAACCAGCAGGAGTTGGAAGGCCGAGACCGGGACAGCCGCGGTTGAGCGCCCAGCCATGTGCAACACGAACCGCGCGTGATCTTGAAGCGGGGACACCAGCACCATCGCTGACGTGGTGAGCCCAAAGGCGATGTAGTCGGCACGGGCACCGCCGGGCGCCAGGAGGACCACCAGCCAGACGAGCGGGACCGAAGACAGCGCGACGAGGAAGGAGAGCGGGATGCTGCGACGCAGCACGGCCGTTCGCTGGCCAACCGGAACATCCAGCGCGACCACCTGCGCCGGCACGACGATCACTCGTGGGAGTAGGCCAAGCAGCTGGAACGCCAGGAAGAATAGGCTGAACAGGCCGAGCTGCGCGATGTCGAAGTAGCGGACGGCGTAGAGCGATCCGGCGAGCCCGGCCAGGGAGCCGAACCCAGCGTCGAGCAGGCCCGGAGCAAGCCCGAAGGCACCGAAGCGCCGCAGCGTGCGGATGGCCCTGGTCGGCATCGTTCCTCCTGCGATGCCCGCCATGAGCTCGCTGCCGACACCGATTGTCGGTCCCTCGACAGCGCTGGTCGAGCGATCGGGGTCTGACCAACTCTCGATGACCGCTACCATCGATCGATGCTGAGAAGTTGGCGCGCATGACCCCGCCGACCGTGTTGCTCGTGCGCCCACTCCCGTCGCAACAGAACCAGTCGATGGAGCGATACTCCGACGAGCTCGCTGAGGCGCTGACGCGCCTCGGTCGGGTGCGCATCGAGCAGATCGGACCTCCGCCCGCCTCGTGGGGCCGGCTGCCGTTCGCCGCGGGCCTGGAACGCAGGTTGCAGCGCTTCGTTGGGTACCGCCGTCAGCTCGCGCGGCGCGAGGCGGACCTCTTCCACATCACGGACCACAGCTTCGCCGACCTCGCCGCCGTGCTGCCGCCGGAGCGGACGATCGTCACCTGCCACGACCTGATTCTGCTCCGTGCCGAGCGGGACCACCTCGACTTTCGCGGGAGCTCCGCGATGGTGAGGCTGTTCCAGCGGCGCGTCGCCCACCTGAGAGACGTCGCACATGTCGCTTGCATCAGCGAGCAGACCCGGACCGACCTGATCGAGTTGATCGGCGTCGATCCGTCGCGGACGAGCGTGATCCCGAACGGTGTCGATCCTCGGTTCACTCCGCTCGCGTCCGAGCGTCGCGCGAAGCTCCGCGCCGAGATCGCGCCGGACGATGTCGCCGTGATCCTCCATCTCTCAACGGGCGCCCGCTCCAAGAACACCGAGGGCGTGCTGCGCACGATCGCCGCTCTCCGCCAGCGCGAGACCGACGCCATCCTGCTGCGCGCCGGGCGACCGCTGAGCGCGGAACAGCGCACCCTCGCTGAGTCGCTCGGGATCACAGGGTCGATGCGCGAGCTGGGGCGCGTCGCCGACGAGCGCCTCGTCGAGCTGTACAACCTCGCCGACGTGCTGCTGTTCCCCTCGCACTACGAGGGCTTCGGCTGGCCGCCGCTCGAGGCGATGGCCTGCGGC
>JANQNP010000028.1 GCA_028279505.1 Dehalococcoidia bacterium | reverse complement strand
CCCCGATGACACCCCCCGCTTCGAGGCCAATCGAACCCACTGGGACGAACGCGTCCCCATCCATGTCCGCAGCCGCTTCTACGATGTCGACGGCTTCCGCGTCGGCCGCGACTCCCTCCAACCCTTCGAACGACAAGAAGTCGGCCCCGTCGAGGGCAAATCCCTCGTCCACCTCCAATGCCACTTCGGCATGGACACCCTCTCCTGGGCGCGCACCGGCGCCACCGTCACCGGCCTCGACTTCTCCGAACCCGCCATCCAACAGGCCCGCGCCCTCGCCGCCGAGATCGACATCGACGCCACCTTCGTCCACGCCAACGTCTACGACGCCGTCGAAGCCCTCGAGGGCCAGCAGTTCGACATCGTCTACGTCGGCGTCGGATCCCTCGTCTGGCTCCCCGACGTCCCGGCTTGGGCCCGCGTCGTCGCCGCGCTACTCCGCCCCGGCGGCTTCCTCTACCTCGCCGACGGCCACCCGTTCACCGATGTGCTGGCGGACGACTCCCTCACGATCGAGAACAGCTACGCCAGCACCGAGCCGCAGGAGTGGGACGAGCCCGGCACCTACACCGACGCCGACGTCGAAACCGTCCACAACAAGTCGTTCGAGTGGGCTCACCCCGTAAGCGAGGTGATCAACTCGCTGCTCGAGGCTGGCCTCCGCCTCGAGTTCTTCAACGAGCGCGACTACGCCCTCTTCGCCCGCTGGCCCTTCCTCGAGCCCCGCGACGACGGCACCTACCACATGCCGCCCGGCATGCCCGCCGTCCCGATGATGTACTCGCTGAGGGCGATCAAACCGGCGTGACGCCCGGCGGTCACTCCTCCCCGCCGAGGCCAAACCGACGCCCCCTCAGGCGACCCCGGCGCGGACCCGTTCGGGCGTCTCACCGGTCCAGTTGTGAAACGCGCGATAGAACGAGCTGGGCTCCCCGTAGCCGAGCAGGAACGCAATCTCCGGCGCTGACAGATGCTCCGTAGAGAGGTAGTGGAGCGCGAGGTCCTCGCGCGTCGCATCCAGCACTCGCTGGAACGAGGTGCCCTCGTCGCGCAGCCGCCGCTGCAGCGTCCGCGTGCTCATCGCCAGCTCCGCGGCGACCTCGGTCATGCCCGTACGCCCCACCGGCAGCAGCTCGAGCAGCACGGCGCGCACCCGCTCGTCCATCGCCGCGTCCAGCTCCAGCTCACCGAGGCGGCGACGAAGCTCCGGCTCGAACGTCTCCCACAACGCCTCGTTCTCCGTGAGGAACGGCAGCGCCGCGTCGGCCGCGGCGAAGGTCACGGCCTGTCGCTCCGACCGCTCGATCGGAACCCCGAGGAACGCCCGGTACGCCTCGACGTCCTCGGGAGGCTCGGGTGCGGTGACCCGCAACGGCTCGATCCGCTGTCGCGTCCCGGTCCGCGCCATCGCCACCCAGAACAGCAGCTCGGCCAGGACCAACGTCGTAGGTGGCCGCGCACCCGCCGGCCAGCGGTACCCGATCGTCGTCGTCTCGGGCCCGACCTCCACCTCAAGCCGCATCGGGCCGATCAGCGCCTTGTACTGCGCAAGACGGGTCGCCGCGGTGTTGAGGTCCGCGCTGAGCAACGCGGCGAAGATCGGCGCCGCGAACAGCTCCGGCGAGAACGAATCCTCGATTCGCAGCGGCAGATTCGGATCGCCGGACTCCACCTCGATCGCTCGCCAGAGCGCGAAGAACTGATCTTCGCTGAGCCATACCGGACCCCGCGCCAGCAGATCGGCGCGCAGCCCCGCACGCCGTAGAACTTTCGCCGGGCTCAGCTGCATGTCGGCGAGCAATGCGCGAAGCGACGGGTCCACGGCGTACCGGTGCGCGGTCATCTCGCTCCCGTCCTGCGCATCTGGGGCGAACTCAGGCTACCGATGCCGGATCCAGGAAGAGCGAGTCCTCCGGCCCCGCGTCCCAGGTGCGCGTCTGGATCGCCTGGATCCACGGCACGATCTCGGCCGGGACGACGTTCCGGAACTTAGAGCCATCCGCTTCCGCCAGGTCGACCAGCGCATCGATCAGCTCCTGAGGATCGAGCTGAGAGTTCGCGCCCCGTGCCTCCACGAAGCTCTGGAACACCTCGGGGCGAGTGAGGCTGGCGCCCGGATCGAGCCAGCGCATCATCGTCTCGCCGCCGCGGTCATTGAATCCGGTCGCGTAGGCGCCGGGGTTGATCGTGCAGATCTCGACCCCCGTCCCCGCCAGCTCGAACTTGAGGCCCTCGGTCAGACTCTCCAGCGCGTGCTTCGTCGCCGTGTAGACCGAGACGAACGGGACCGTGATCAGGCCACCCATCGAGGTCACGTTGATGATCTTGCCGGCTCCGCGCTCGACCATCTGCGGCGCGAACCCCTGCACCATCGCCAGCGTGCCGAACACGTTGACCTCGAAGTTCTGACGCACCCGCTTCATCGGAATCTCGGCCGCCGGCCCGGACTCCATCACACCCGCATTGTTGACCAGCACGTCGATCTCGTGCGCGAACGCCGCCCGCCGGTCGTCCTCATCGGTGATATCGAGGATCACCACCCGCAGCTCGACGCCCTCTTCGGCGGCCGCTGCCATCAACTCCGTCGCCTGCGGTGCGATCTGCACGCCCGCGATCACCTCGTGACCGCGCCGCGCCAGCTCCAGCGCCGCGCCCTTGCCGAAGCCGCTCGCCGCACCCGTGATCAGAATCCGCTTGCTCATCGCTATCTCCAGTGCTCCTTCAGACCCGCGATCCGTCCCCGAGGCTAGCCACGGAGGTGAGCGGTCGGGCTGTCAAATATCGCCAGTTCAGTTCCAGATCGCGCCATCGCTGCCCTGCTTGCTCAGCGACTAAGGCACGAGGCCGAGGGCTCGGGCCCGTCGAGGCTCGGTCGACCTAGGTCGCCGCTTCCGCAGCCTCGACTCGCCCCTCCAGCCCGACAAGGCCATAGCTCAGCTCGACCAGCTTCTTCGCGGTCGCCATGTCTCTGGCGTTGGGGTTGGGGGACTCCATCGGCCAACCGCCTCGCCGGCACTCGCGGTCCCGATAGAGAACGCTGTGCTGGCTGAAGTACGCCCCCGAGTGCTTCGGCGCATCATCTGAGAGCAGGCAGTGCAGGGACGTCTGAGCGGACTCCTCGCTGCTGTCGTTGACGAGCCGCGCAACGGGACGGAGCAGTCCCATGAGGACCCGCATCCCCAAACCGGCGCCCGACCCGAAGTTCGATCGAGCCCAGCCAGGGTGCACCGAGGCCGTCGTGACGCCCGTACCCTCCAGCCGCTCGGCCAGCTCCATCGCATAGAGGACGTTGGCGACCTTCGCCTCGGTGTAGATCGCCAGGTTGCCGGGCTGTCGTTCCTCGTACTTGAGGTCGCCCAGGTGAACCTGCGGCCGGTCGCGGGAACTCCCAGCGTGAACGACGGAGGACAGCAGCACGATCCGCGACGGGGCGCTCTGCTTCAGCACCTCAAGCAGCAGCTCAGTGAGCAGGAAGTGCCCGAAGTAGCTGATCCCGGTCGTCAGCTCCAACCCGTCCGTCGTCCGCCTGAACTCCCCGGTCATGTTGGCCATCCCCGCGTTGCACCCGAGACCATCGAGGCGCTCGTACTTGCCGAGGAACTCGGCAACGAAGTCGCGCACGGACTGCAGGTCAGCGAGGTCGCACCTCATGACCTCATAGCTGCCCTTCAGACCGGCGAAGCTCTGCGCCGCCTCCTCGCCTGCGTCGGGCCTCCGGCAGGCCATGACCACGTGTCCGCCCTGCTTGACCAGCTGCCGCGTCGTCTCGAGACCCACCCCCGAGTTCGCGCCGGTCACGATGTACACGTTGCCGCTCACGTCCTTCGACAGGGTCTCCTCGTCGACTCTCAGTACGTGTCGCCCGAGCATCGCTACCTCCTCGATCACGGTCGTGAGCGTCCGATCGACCGATGTGCCGCCGTGCCACGTCCGCTGAGTCACACGGATGAACTGGGCAGCGATCGTCGCGAGGTCGCTCGCCCCATCTCGAAGACGCACCGGCAATCAGTGCAACCTTCGAGGCCCGTAATCCCTCCCGTTGACCTCGACGTTACGTCGTGCCATCGCCCAGTTCAGTAGCAGATGACGCCACACGAGTGGCAGTTCGTGCCACGTGCCCTCTTCCGACGAGGCTCATGGACCGCTCGAGGATGAGACGTGTCGGAGCGTCGCCCCGTCGCCGCAGCTGCGAGGGCATCGCGATCCCGCTCACCTCGACCTGGGGTGCAGCCGTCTGAACGGCGCAGCGCCGCCGCGGGTCGCGTCCGCGACGTGCCTTCAGCTCTCCACGAACTCCGCCCCCGCGCTCAGCAGGTGCCCGCCACCCCGCGCCGGCGCCACCACCAACCGCTGCGTGTACTCGCCCCCATCGAGGACACGCGACGCCACGTGAACCTCCGGGAACGGGATCGCCCCCTCGTCGCCGTCCACCAGCGCCTCGTCGATCACCCGCCCGTCCATGTGCCCCGGAACCTCGAGGCCCAACAGCCGCAGGATCGTTGGCGCCAGATCCGGGTGCCCCGTCACCGACTCGATCGACGCGCCCGCACGGAACGCCGGTCCCCGCGCCACCGTGTACGTCCGCAGCTCCCGAGGGCTCATCGACCCGTGCTGCCCCTGCCCCACGCGACCGGCCGCCACGTACGCATACCCGGGCTGCCCGTGCTCGTTCACCCGGTCATCCCACGCGAACGACAGCGCGATGTCCGGCCCCCGCTCCCCGTCGAGCCCGACCAGCGACGTCGGATGCGTCCCCTCGACGGCGAACCGGTCCGCGACCAGCATCGGCCCCGCCCACAGCTCCCCCATCAGGTACGTCGCGAGCCGGTCGACCACCGCCTCATCCCCATCGGGCACGTAGAGATGCGCCGCACCGCCGTTCCCGGCAACCACCACCCCGCCCGGCTCACCCGGTCCGGCGAACCCCGCCTCCGACAGCAGCTCGGCCAGCGGCACGATCGCCTCGGTCGTCGAGTGCCCGTGATCGCACGTCACGAACACATGCGTCTCGTCCGCCCGCCCCGACCCCTCGAGGTAGTCGAGCAACCGCCCGAACCCCGCGTCGGCCGCCCGCGCCGCCTCATGCACCCGAGGCGAGTTCAGCGCCGACCCGTGCTGAGACCCGTCCGGCTCCGAACACCACAGCAGCGCCACCGCCGGGTCGCGCTCCTCGAGCACGTACTCCGTCACGACGTCGATCATCCGCTCGATCCGGGCCGTGTTCGGCAGCGACGCGCGCGGCCACGCCCCGAACCGCTCGAACAGCTCCTCGGATAACCCGAGCGGCAGCGCATACTCCGGATGGATCGTCGCGCCGTGCGTCGCCGCGTCCCCGTTCGGGTGATGCACGAACGACTGCCCTGTTGACCCGATCCCGGTCGCGATGTAGTCGAGCCCCTGCTCCGCCAGCAGCTCCGCCAGCGTCGGCACGAGCAGCACCCGCCCCGCCCGCTCGCGCAGCTCCAGGAACTCCGGCCGCATCGCATTCATCGACTCGGTCGCACTGTATGCCGGGATCACCGACCGGTTCCCCGGCAGGCCGTGGGTGCCCGGGAAACACCCCGTCACGATCGAGGACGCATTCACCCGCGTCACCGTCGGGAACACCGGCTGATGCCGCTCGAACCGCACCCCCTCGGCGCTGAACGCGCTCAACCGAGGCATCAGCTCCGGCGTCACCAGCTCGGCCTGCAGCCCATCGAACACGAACACCACGACCCGACTCATAAACACCCCATAGCCGCACACTCACGCCGCATTCGACGCCCCGCCCCCCGCCGATGCTAACGAGCGCCTGATCGCATCCCGTTCTCGCTGACGTCGATCTGGCGCCCATCTGCCACGCCCCCGCCTCAGGTTCGATGCACCTGATGTCGATAGTCAGAAGGCCATCACGGCAGGCGCGATGGCGATTCGGACGAACCAGATGCAGCCGTCACACCGCACCCTCTTGCCGCTGCTGGTTGCAGCCTCGCTGCTCGCATCCGCCTGCTACCAGTCCGCATCCGGCGAAGACGCGAACATCGTCACGCGCACCTCCGACCAGGCAGCGATCCCAACCGCCACCCCGATGCTCGTGCTCCCCGCGCCCGTCATCCTCTCCGTCGACACACCAGCGCCGGCCGTCTCCCGCCCCGATCGCCCCACGCCCACTCCAGCCCCGAGCCGCCCGGACGTCCCCACAGCAACCCCCACCCCCAACGCGACCGCAACCCAGACCCCGGTCGCAACCGCAACCGAACTCCCCGCCCAAACGGCAACGGCAACCCCCGGCGCGACTCCACCCATCGAGGTCCAACCACCCGCCGTCGAGGCGTTCCCCTTCACCGACGCCGACCTCGTCGCCGCCATGGTCGCGCGCGGACTCGCGTACACCCCCCAGCACCAGCGCATCGGCTGCACTGGCCGAGCCGCCGACGTCCGCCACCTCGACGCCCCGGACGGCCCGCCCGTCACGCTCTGGACCTACCCCACCTCGGACGACCTGAAGGCCGACTGGATCCTCCCCTCCAGCGGCGCCCCGCGCCCCACCATCGCCAACTGCACCGTCGATGGCGGCTGGATCTACTGGTACGAGAACCTCGTCATCGCCTTTGAACCACAGGACGAATGGATCCCCAAGGGCTCAATCCGCGAGTCGATTGTCGCGGCCTTCTTCTCGCTATCCCGGTAGCCGTCACCTGGACAGCTGCCCGGCCACCTTTCTTTGGGCGGCCAAACAGTCGATAGTGGTAGAGGCGGGCCGCTCCCACTTGCCACGATCGGACGCTTGATGGGCCGAGAACGCCTGCCCCTCGTCCTCACGGTGTCCGTCGTGGCCTTGCTCTTTGGCGCCTGCGGTGGCGACGACGATCCGACGCCGTTCCCGACCGCCACCATCCCGCCGCTCACCTCCGGTGCCAGCGCCACCCCCGCGGACGGCCCGGCCGCCGCGACGCCAACGACCGCCCCCACCGCCGAGGTCACGCCGACCGAAGAACCCACCCCGTCCCCCGAACCCGAGCCCACGGTCGCCCCGACCGAGGAGCCCACCGCCGCTCCAGCCGACCCCACCGCCCCCGCGGCCCCGCAACCCGTCGCCGCCACCGAGGCCCTCGGCGGCCGCGTCTTCGACCGCCCGATCGAGTTCGCCCCCTTCGAGGGCAATCGCGTCTTCGTCGCCGACCAGGGCGGCGCCGTCTTCACCCTCGACCTCGACGGCGGCAACGAGGACATCCTCCTCGACATCCGCTCGCAGGTGAGCCGCGGTGGCAACGAGGAAGGACTCCTCTCCGTCGCCCTCGACCCCGCCTTCGCGAGTAACCGCCACCTCTGGGCCTACTACTCCGCCGCCAACCCGCGCCGCTCGGTGCTCTCGAGGTTCACCGTCGGCCAGTTCGAAGCCGACCCCGCCACCGAGCTCGTCGTCCTCGAGGTCGAGCAACCCTTCTCCAACCACAACGGCGGCGCCATCCGCTTCGGCCCCGACGGCATGCTCTACCTCGGCCTCGGCGACGGCGGCAGCGGCGGCGACCCGCTCGGATCCGGCCAGGACCGAACCACCCTCCTCGGCTCGATCATCCGCATCGACGTCCGCAACGCCTCCGCAGGCACCCCCTACGTCGTCCCCGCGGACAACCCCTTCGCCTCCGAGGAAGGCGCCGCCCCCGAGATCTGGGCCTACGGCCTCCGCAACCCGTGGCGCATGGCCTGGGACGGCGGCACGCTCTGGCTCGGCGACGTCGGCCAGAACGCCATCGAGGAGATCAGCATCGCCACCCGCGGCGCCAACCTTGGATGGAACCGCCTCGAGGGCAATCAGTGCTTCCAGGGCGGCTGCTCCAGCGACGGCACCGTCCTCCCCGTCGCCGTCTACGGCCACGCCGGCGGCCGCTGCTCCGTCAGCGGCGGCCTCGTCTACCGAGGCGCGCAGACCCCCGAGATCGCGGGCAGCTACCTCTACGGCGACTTCTGCAGCGGCGAGATCTGGGCGCTCCCCACCGACGGCTCGTCCCAGCCCGTCATCGTCGCCACCGGCCTCGGAAACGTCGCCTCCTTCGGCGTCGGCCCCGCCGGCGAGGTCTACGTCCTCCGCTTCGGCCAGCCCATCGTCCGGCTCACCAGCCCCTAGCCCCCACCTCCCGAGGCCCAAGACCCTCGATCCGCTGAGCGCGGCGCATGACCGAGGCGCGCGCAGCCACCCTCGCCCTGCGCGGAGTGCATGACGATGGCGCCCGAAGCCCGTAGCCTTCGAGGCCAGTTGTCCCGCCCGCAGCCCGCGCGGACCCGCGCCAACCCACCCTGGAGACGGAGACACCCCCCGATGGCCGCCGCAATCCTCGGCACCCTCTTCGTCCTCTACGTCCTGCTCACCACCTGGCAGGCCCGCCGCGCCGTCACCACCACCGAGCCCGTCGCCCGCCTCACCGAGGCACGCCGGCTCCTCGGCGTCGTCTCCCTTGGCGTCCCCCTCGCCGTCGCCGTCATCCTCGTCCTCCTCTAGCGCCACGACCGAGGCCACTCGACATGCCCGAGGCCGCCCGACCCGCCATCCTCCGCACCGAGCGCCTCCTCCTCCGCCCCTACATCGAGTCCGACGTCGACGACGTCCTCGCCTACGCCAAGCTCGAGGAGTGGTCGCGCTACCACCTCCCCCGCGTCCCCTACCCCTACGCCCGCTCCGACGCCGAGGAGTTCATCGCTCAGACCCTCGCGACTCCCTGGACCGACGAACCCAACTGGGCCATCGTCCTCGACGAGCACGTCGTCGGCGGCCTCAGCCTCACCCGCGAACGCCCCACGCCGCGCGCCGAACTCGGCTACAGCCTCGCCCCCGCCCACTGGAACCGCGGTCTCACCACCGAGGCCGCCCGCGCTGTCCTCGACTACGCCTTCTACGTCCTCCCCATCGAGGTCGTCGAAGCCAGCGCCGACGCCCGCAACATCGGCTCCTGGCGCGTCATGGAGAAGCTCGGCATGCGCCGCACAGCCCTCGAGGAAGGCGGTCGGGTCGATCGCACAGGCGCCCAGGTCGACGAGGTCCACTACGCCATCCAGCGCACCGCCTGGCTTGCGTGACTCAGGGTCCGCCGTGTTGACGCCCCCCGATGCGGCTGCCGATACTCAACCCACAATGGTGAACACGACGAACGCCCGTCTGCTCCTCGTCCTTATCTAGGCGGCGTCGCCTCGCGACGTCGCCTGCTCGCGCGCCCGGTCGGGCGCGTTTCGCGTTCCACCACCTGACGAGGAGAGCGACTCCACCATGACCACCGAGACCACGTCTGAAGCCACCGCCGACTTATCCGACCGCTACGACCCGAGCGCAATCGAGCCGAAATGGCGCGCGCGTTGGGAAGCGGACCAGCTCTACCGCACCCCCGACCACGTCGAGGGCAAGGAGAACCGCTACCACCTGACGATGCTCCCGTACCCGTCGGGCGACCTCCATGTCGGCCACTGGTTCGCGATGACGCCCTCGGACGCGCTCGCCCGCTACCACCGCATGCGTGGCTACAACGTCATGTTCCCCATGGGCTTCGACGCCTTCGGCCTCCCCGCGGAGAACGCCGCCTTCAAGGGCGACGCCCACCCCAAGGACTGGACCGACGCCAACGTCGCCCACATGCGCGAGCAGCTGAAGGCCATGGGCGCCATGTTCGACTGGGAGCGGGAGATGAACTCCTCCCAGCCGGACTACTACCGCTGGACCCAGTGGTGGTTCCTGCAGCTCTATAACAAGGGCCTCGCCGAACGAAAGACCGCCCCCGTCAACTGGTGCCCCACCGACAACACCGTGCTCGCCAACGAGCAGGTCGTCGGCGGCCGCTGCGAGCGCTGCGACTCGCTGGTCGAGCAGCGCGAGCTCGAGCAGTGGTTCTTCAAGATCACCGACTACGCCGAGGAGCTGCTCGACAACGAGGCCATGGACTGGCCCGAACACGTCAAGCTGATGCAGCGCAACTGGATCGGCCGATCCGAGGGCGCCGAGTTCGGCATGAAGATCCAGGGCCACGAGGACCTCGAGTTCCGCGTCTTCACTACGCGCCCCGACACCTCGTTCGGTATGACCTTCGCCGTCATGGCCCCCGAGCACCCGCTCGTCGACCAGATCACCTCCGAGGCCCAACGCCCTGAGGTGGAGGCCTTCGTCGAGCGCACCAGGCTCGCCACCGAGATCGAGCGCCTCTCCACCGAGGGCGATGTCGGCAAGCGCGGTGTGTTCACCGGCACCCACGCCATCAACCCGTTCAACAACCAGCCCGTTCCGATCTACCTCGCGGACTACGTGCTGATGTCCTACGGCACCGGCGCGATCATGGCCGTCCCCGGCCAGGACGACCGCGACTGGGACTTCGCGAAGGCCTACGACCTCCCGATCCTGCGCACCGTCCAGCCCCCAGACGACTTCGAGGGCGACGCCTACACGGGCGACGGCCCGGCCATCAACAGCGACTGGCTGGACGGCCTCTACAAGGAAGAAGCCATCGCGAAGGCGATCACCTGGCTCGAGGACCAGGGCATCGGCGAGCGCCAGGTCAACTACCGCCTGCGCGACTGGCTGATCTCTCGCCAGCGCTACTGGGGCGCCCCGATCCCAATGGTCTACTGCAACTCCTGCGGCATTCAGCCCGTCCCCGAGGAGGAGCTCCCGGTCGAGCTTCCCTACGACGTGGAGTTCCGCCCCACCGGCGAATCCCCGCTCGCCCTCTCCGAGGAGTTCGTCAACACGCCCTGCCCGGTCTGCGACGAGCCGGCGAAGCGCGAGACCGACACGATGGACACCTTCATGTGCTCCTCGTGGTACTTCATGCGCTACGCCGACCCCGGCGACGACGGCGCCGCCATCTCCTGGGACGCCGCCACTGCCTGGCTCCCCATCGACCAGTACACCGGCGGCTCAGAGCATGCCGTCATGCACCTGCTCTACTCCCGCTTCTTCTACAAGGCCGCGCGCGACATGGGCATCGTCCCCGGCGACGAGCCCTTCACCCGCTACTACAGCCAGGGCCAGATCCTCGGTCCCGACGGCCGCCGCATGTCCAAGTCCCGAGGCAACGTCGTCCCGCCCGATGACCAGGTCGCCCGCTGGGGCGCCGACACCTTCCGCGCCTACCTCATGTTCCTGGGCCCCTGGGACCAGGGCGGCCCCTACGACGTCGACGGCATCGTCGGCGTCTCACGCTGGCTGAACCGCCTCTGGACCGTCGCCACCTCCGAGGTCGCGTTCACCGACGCCCCCGACAGCGACGAAGCGCGCGCCATCCGCCGCGCCACCCACCAGACCATCGCCCGCGTCTCCACCGACATCGAGGACAAGGCCTTCAACACCGCCGTCGCCGCGCTGATGGAGCTGACCAACACCCTCCACCGCGCCCGCGAAGCAGGCGAGGTGGACCGCACCGCCTGGACCGAGGCGATGGACTCGCTACTCCTGATCCTTGCCCCCCTCTGCCCCCACATCTCCGAGGAGCTCTGGGAGCGACGAGGCAACGACTACTCGATCCACCTCCAGTCCTGGCCAACCGCCGACGAGAGCGCGATGGTCGAAGACACCGTCGAGATCCCCGTCCAGGTCAACGGCAAGGTCCGCGACCACGTCAACGTCCCTCCCGACGCCGACGAGGACGCCGTCCGCGCCGCCGCCGAGGCCCTCCCCCGCTGGTCAGACCACCTCGGCGGCAAAGAGCCCGTCCGCGTGATCTACGTCCCGGGCCGAATGCTCAACGTCGTCGTGAAATAGCATCGGTCGCCGTGCCTTGGTGAGGAGCGACCCCGCCGCTCAGCGTGGTCGTGCAGCAGCGGCTCGCTCACTCACTCAGGCGAGGTGCCGCTGGTAGAAGCTCTCCCACGACTCGGCCTCGGCAGCCGGGATCTCGAGGTGCCCGCCCGGGTTGATGTGCATCGACTTCTCCCGGGCACCGAAGGCCTCGAACAGCGCGAGGCCGTACTCCCTCGTTCGGATCTCGTCGTCCCATTGAAGCGCGAACCGAAGGGGTATTGAGATCTGCCGAGCCGCGGCTGCCAACTCAGCGTGGTCTGGGTGAAGTTGGCCCAAACCGAGCACCGCGCAGCAGAAGCGCCCCTCGGCGGCCAGGAGCGGCACGCCAATCGAGGTCCCCATCGAGACCCCCCAGTAGCCGATCGGCGCCCCGTCGGCCACGACCCCCAGCTCCAGCACCTCGTCGAGCGCGGCCCGCCACTCCGGTACCGCCTGAGCCGCGAGAGCATTCAGGTACGAATTCTTCTCGGCCGAGCTCAGCGAGACAGCTCCGGCGTCGCCCCGCAGGCGAGCCAGCGTCTTCCGCTGCTCCTCTGCCGCTTCCTCGCGACTCACCCGATCGCCATGACCAGGTGCATCGATCGCCACGCTCACCCACCCGAACCGGCTCGCATAGCGAATCGCGCGCGCCCGAACGTCAGCGGTCTTCTTGTGCTGAGACCCGCCATGCCCCATCGCGAGGCACGCCGACCCCCGTCCGGCAGGAGCCCAGATCACCCCCGGCACCGTCTCCCCGGCGACCTCGATCTCGAAGTCGCGTTGAACCACCTCATCGCCGACCGTCTTGGTCCTCGTGATCCTCAGGACACCCCCATTAGCGACCGTCTACGGAATCGCACCCGCACAACAAGCGGAGACGGCGACCACGGTGAACAGACGCCACGGCCAAGGCTGATCGACGAGACAGATCGCGGCGACCCCTCCGAACGGATGCGGCGCCGCCGCAAGTGTGTCGCGACCCTTCATCTCGCCACAAGGGCGAGCGAGCCTCGCACGTTGCGAGATCAACACCGGTGGACCTCCGAGGATGAGCGTCGCGGGAGGCCCACCGTGAACGGCCCCATCTCGGCCCCCCTGGCTCACAGCGCTGATCACCCAACGACGGCGGGAACGCAGATCAGGGCGAAATGAACGGGGGAGCGGCACACGTCCCGAAGGGCGCGCCGCAGGCGCGAGTGTGTCGCGACCCCTTCATTTCGCCTTAGGGCGGGTGGGCGGGCTTTCCGAGGACAAACAGCCGCGGGCGCCGAGCCCGCCCCCTCCCCCGCCCCCGGCCCAAGGGCGCCTCTAGAGGCCAAACAAGCCTCCGAGGCCACTCGCACCACGGAAGAGAGGGGCTGCGGGGAGCTACCGCTCCCCGTTACCGCGCGACGCCCGCTCCTCAGCCGCCCGCTCGGCGGCCAACTCCTCGCCCTGGAGCGGATCATCATCCAACGGCGGATGAGCGAAATCATCGATCACCTCACCCTCATCGAGGGCAAGCTCACTCTCCACCGCCGCCTCGAGCGCCGCCGTCTCCGCCGTCTCACGCGCGCGCCCCAGCAGATCCTCTAGGTCCCCACCTTCGGCAGACCCGGCCCCGGTGAGGCCAAACCCACTCCGAGCCTCGCGCGCCTCGCCGGAGATGTCGGACGAAGACGGCAACGGCGGTCGTGCCATCGCCTCCCGGTCCGCCGCGGCGGCCGGCAGCTCGATCGCCTCCGGGTTCCGAGCAGCAGCCGGCTCGGCCACCGTCTCGGGCGCAACCGGCTCCGAGGCCATCGGCGCCTCCGAGGCGATGGGCGCCGACGGCGCCGCCGCCTCCGGCTCCACCGCGCCCGGCTCCGTGACCGCCTCCACCTCGTCCTCCGGCAACGAGTTCAACGCATCGTCGGAGTCGAAGTTCCCTGGCTCCACCGGCCCCGGATCAAACTCCCCGGGCACCGGCGGCGGCGGCAACTCACGCTCTGGCTCGAGCTGCTCGATCCCCGACTGCACCGACCCGACGAACGCCTGCAGCTGCCGGTCGAGCCGCTGAAGCAGCTCACGCGCGTACTCGTCCGCCGCCTGCATCTGCTGGCGCGCCAGGTGGCGCGACTCCTCGATGCGGCGCTGAATGTCGTCGTTCGCCTGCTGGATCCGCTCCTCGAGCCGCACCTCGGCCTCGGTAGCGATCTCCCGGGCGCGCGAGCGCGCAACCTCGGTCAGCTCATGCTCGTCGACCCGCCGCGCCACCTCCTCCTCGGCACGCGCGATGATCAGCCGCGATTCTTCTTCGGTCTCGCGCTTGATCCGGTCGCGGTCGCTCACCAGCTCCTGGGCGTCACGAACCTCCTGCGGGACCGACACCCGCATCTGATCCACGAGATCCAGCAACCGTCGCCGGTCGATGATCACGCGGTTGCCGATCGGCATCTTCTGGGCCTCGGCCACGAGCTCCTCGAGGCGGTCGACCAGGTGCAGTAGATCCATCGTCGTCCTCTGCGCTGGTGGGCGTCCTGCCGGGTCGCTCAGGCATCGCTGCCTCGGTGGCTGAAGCATCCCTGCCTCAGCGGCTGGGTCGTCGCGTCGAGCGTCCTCCGCAACTGCTCCGCGAGCAAACGGTCGCTACGTGCGCGCAGCCATCTTCGCCGCGATCGCCTCGCCAACGCCAGCCGGCACCAGGTCGCTCACATCGCGCCCGAACCCCGCGAGCTCTCGGACCCGACTGGCGCTGAGAAACATGTGCTCAGCCGCCGTCATCAGGTACACCGACTCCACGTTCGGCGCCATCTTCCGGTTCATCAACGCCTGGTCGAACTCGTTCGTGAAATCCGTGATCGCGCGCATCCCGCGCACCAGCACCGTCGCCCCGCGCGCCTGTGCCTCGTCGACCGTGAGGCCCGAGAACGTCACGACCTCCACGTTCTGGAGCTCGGACGTCGCGTTCGCGAACAGATCGCGCCGCTCCTCCGTCGAGAACAGCGCCGACCGTGACTCGGCAACCGCGATGATCACGCGGTCGAAGATCTTCGACGCGCGCGTGACGATGTCGACGTGGCCGATCGTGACAGGGTCAAACCGGCCGGGATACATCGCAATCGTCATTCCTCGTCCTCTCGTGCTGCTGAGGCTGGACGGTAAATCGCCACCGCACTGTCGCCGTGCTTGCGATCCCGCCACAACTGCCTGCCGGCCAGCTGGTCCGGCGGCGTTCGTCGCGCCTCGTGCTCGACCGCGATCGCGGCGTCAGCGGTCAACGAATCCGCGACGCTGGCCTCGATCGCCGCCCATGGCGCGGCGTCATCATACGGGGGATCAGCCAGTACGAGCGCGTACGCTTCGCCCGCTTCCGGACGCCAGCGCCCCACCGTCCCACTGACCACCGTCCCGCCCTCAAGATCGACCCGCTGCAGGTTCTCCGTGATCACCGCGCACGTCCGGCGGCTGCGCTCCACGAACGTGCAGCGCTCCACCCCGCGAGACAGCGCCTCGATCCCCAGCGCCCCGCTCCCGGCGTACAGGTCGAGGGCCGGCGACCGCAGCAGCCCACCCGCCTCCAGCATCGAGAACAGCGCCTCGCGCAGCCGCGCCGAGGTCGGCCGCGTCGCGCCACGCGGCTGGGTCAGCTCTCGGCCGCGCGCCGAACCCGCGATCACCCGCAGCGCCAAGAGCGTCGCTACTCGTTGCCGCCCGGCCCCGGCGGACCCTGCGTCGCGGTTGCCGTCGGCTCGGTCGTGGGCTCCGCGGTCGGCTGCTCGGTCGGAACCTCCGTCGGCGCCTCCGTCGGCGCGGCCGTCGCCTCAGCCGTCGGGTCGGGGCCAGCGACCTGCGTCGCCTCCGGGGTCGCCTCGGTCGTCGGCTCAGGCGTCGCCTCGGACGGTTCCTCCGTTGGCTCGGGCGTCGGCTCCGGCTGCTCGCCCTCCTCGGTCACGCGCAGCGCGAGCTGGCGGCCGACGAACGCCTCGCCGTCCGACACCACCAGTCGAACCTCGTACACCCCCGGCGTCCCCGGCGCCCGCCACGTCGCGACGCCGCTCACCGTGCCGCCCGCCCAGCAGTTGCCGGCCTCTCCTTCGATCACGCCGTCCAGCGCCTGCCAGCACGGGTTCAGATACGGCCCGTACGGCTGCAGCAGCGTCACCGCGCCGCTGTCCAGGTACCCCGCCAGCGGCTCCCAGATCGCCGGCAGCGTCTCGTCCGCCTGCGCGTCCGCGATCACCACCCCGCCCAGGTCGTAGCGCTGCGCCAGATCGAGCCGGAATGCCATCGAGTAGCTGTTCTCCACCCACACCGTCCGCGGCCCGCCGCGCTCCGCGAACGCGAACGACACCGTCCGCGACGGCGCGTCCCAGCGCAGCCCGGAGTTCCCCAGCTCCTGCGCGGTGTTGATCGCCGTCAACGACACCAGGTCGCCCACCGCAATCCCGCCCTCGACACCCGCCTCCAGCTGCGCCGCTCGCCCCAGCGCATCCGTGCGACCGATCTCACTCACGCCCGCCGAGTCGCGGATGTGCGACATCCGTCCGATCACAAGTGACACCGCGCCCAGCTCCGTGCCAGCGGCCTGCTGCGCGTCCAGCACCGTCTCGAGCTGCTCGTAGTACGCCGATGGATCGTCCGGCGCGTTCAGCCACAGACCGCCCGCTGCCTCGGAGAGCGCCGCCCAGTCGTAGGCCCCCGTGTCCGACGTCGCCGGAGCGGGCACGCCGACCACGAGGCCGAGCCCCGCCTCGCTCAGCTCCCCGGCAAGCTGCGTCACCAACCGCGTCAGACCCGCCTGCCGCGTCCGGTCGACGTCCAGGTACGCCAGGTACAGCCCGTCGGCGTTCGCCCCTTGGACCGCCGCGACCAGCTCGCCAACGTGCGCCACCGTCGCCGGCTCCGTCGACAGCAGCTGATCCAGCGCGGGCTGCGCCTCCGGCTCCACGCGAACGCCGAGGTACGCCGTCGTGCCGCCGAGCCCCGCCGCATCGACCGAATCCGGAAGCGACGTCAACGCCGCCGCGCCGTCGTCCCCGATCCCGAGCGAACCGGCCATCACCGCCACGATCGGATTCGTGGCCAGCGCCGCCGGGTCAGGGGTCTCCCCCGCCTCCACGATCAACCCGAGCGTCCGCTCGAACGCGGTCCGTCGCAGCACCGCGATGTTCGCCGGGATCTCGCCCACCTCGGCCTCAGCCTCGGCGCCGCCGTTCACCAGTGACGCGCTCGTCAGCCGCAGCCACTCCCCATCACGATGGGTGTAGAACGCCAGGTTCCGGTCG
Organism: Dehalococcoidia bacterium; assembly: GCA_028279505.1. Taxonomy (GTDB): domain Bacteria; phylum Chloroflexota; class Dehalococcoidia; order UBA2979; family UBA2979; genus UBA6627. The sequence goes on along the minus strand of JANQNP010000028.1, from coordinate 71,171 downwards.
TCCTCGGTCGCCTCGCTCAGCTTGATGCTCAGCGTCCACAGGTTCTGACCGTCGATCGAATCGTCGGCCTCCAGGTCGTAGAGCTGGCTCGCCGCGACTAACCCGTCCGGCAGCTCCGGCAGCTCGTCGCGAGCCTGCACCGACAGCCCACCGCTCCCGTCATCGCCGCCGCGATCGAGGATCGAGATCGGCGGCAACACCAGCACCGCGATCACGATCGCCAGCAGCACGATCACGCCGAGCACGCGCAGCACGCCCGAGTCGTCGTACTCCGCGAACGGCGCCGGCGGCGCCCCGCGGTCGTCGTCGTCGAAGATCACCGGCGCGAACGGACGTTCGCGGTCCTCGATCGGCGCTCCGCTCGCCTCAGCCGGCGGCCCGCCGGCGGGCGATTCAGCGACGGGCGGCGGCGTCGGCCCGGCCGGCCGCGCCCGCTCCGAGGGAATCGAATCCGGCCGCGGACTAGGCTCCGGTGGCGGCGCCCCAGCACGAGAGATCGGCGGCGGAGGCGCGGGCAGCCCCGGATCACTCGGCGGTCGCGGCGCCGCCGCCGCGCGCTCGCCGTCGGGCGGCGTCGGGTCCGGCGCCGGCTCCCACGGCGGCTCGAACACCGCCTCGGACGCCTCGGAAACCTCACCGGTCTCCTCGGGCGTCGGCTCGAGCGGCAAGCTCGGCTGCTGTGGCTGATCCTCGTCGAACGGCGGCTGGTCGGGCGGGTTCGTCACGACGGCACTCCCGCGATCAGTTGAGGCACGACGGAAATCACAAGCTGTTCATCGCCGCGCACCACGAAGAGATCCAGTTCCTCCCCCGCCGGCGCCAGCGCGACCAGGTTCGCGAACGGGCTGTCCGCATCCACCGCCACGCCGTCGACGCCTACCACCACGTCACCCGGCCGCACCCCGGCCCGCTCGGCCGGACTGCCAGGATCCACATTCACGATGAGGGCCCCGTCCGACACAGGCAACGCCACGCCGTCGTCGCCGTCGGCCGCCAGCGCCTCAACTAGCTCCGGTGACAGCACCACGTGCTGCGCGTTCACCCGCTCGATCCCGATCCGAGGCCGCGGGTTCACCCCCGTCGCCACCACCGCCTCGACGATCGGCCGCAGCGAGTTCGACGAGTGCGCGATCGCGATCCCATCGACCGGCCGCCCCGCGCTCTCGCGGACCACCGTCGTCAGCAGCCCGACCACCTGCCCTGTCGAATCAACTAGTGCCCCACCCGAATCGCCGTTGTTCACCGGCGCATCCGTCTGCAGCATGTCCAGCAGCAACACCCCGTCTCGAGGGAACGTCGTCTGCCGCGCCGAGAACACCCCCAGCTTCACCTGGTTCTCGAACGTCACAACCCCGCTCGAGATCGCCGCCAGCGGCTCCCCGAGGTCCAGCCCGTCCGAATCTCCAAACGAAGCAGTCCGCAACCCCGCTGGATCGGTGATCAACACCGCCAGATCCGTGAACGGCGAATCATCCGCCACGATCACCGCCGGTCGGCGCTCCCCCGTCGCCAGCACCACCGAGATCGCCGCTGCCCCGTCGATCACGTGAAAGTTCGTCACCACGTGCCCGTCGGCCGAAACCACGATCCCGGACCCGAAGTTCTGCCGCTCCAGCACCCCGCCGCCGTCCTGCGGCTCGCTTGGCAGATCCACCACGATCGTCACCACCGCCGGCAGTACCCGATCGATCGCCTCGCGCATCCGATCGCCCTCGCTCGGCGTCAGCGCTCGCGTCGGCGCGGCCACGGCTGGCGCCGCCGGCTCCACCTCGGGATCGTCGTCGAACTGAAGGGCGACCAACCCCCCGGCAAGGCCACCGACCACACCAGCGACCACCGCAACGCCAACGAAGGCGCTCAGGCTTGAAACGGACGGAACAGCGATGTGGCGACGCTCCAGCGGGATGGCGGGGGAGCCGGATCGATGTGCGATCCTAACACTGGCGCCCGGTCAGACGGCCGTCAGCCGATACGAACGTGTGTGCTGTCTCACTTGCCCGATCGACCGATGATTAGCTACGATCGCCGCCGGCTGAAGAGTGCCCCATCAGAACGGTAGCGTCGGCACTCCGGTCACGCTCAAAACACTCGGTTCCCTCCACCACCCCGGCTCTGGCCGGGCACTTCGGATCGGACTCCATGATCATGAATGAACAGGTCCTCCTCACCAAAGAAGGCCTCACCCGCCTCGAAGAAGAGCTCGAAGAGCTCCGCACCGTCCGCCGCCCCGAGGTCGCCAAAGAAATCCGTGAGGCCCAGGAGCTCGGCCCCGATCAGCTCGACGGCCAGTACGAGGACGCCAAGAACCAGCAAGCCTTCCTGGAAGGCCGCATCTCCGAGATCGAGCGCATGCTCGAGCGCGCCGAAGTAATCGACGAGAAGGCCGCCCACAAATCCAAAGAGGTCCGCGTCGGCTCCACCGTCAGCGTCAAACTGGCCAAGGGCGGCAAGAGCCAGAAGTACCAGCTCGTCGGCCCCGCCGAGGCCAGCCCCGCCGACGGCCGCATCTCCTACGAATCCCCCGTCGGCCACGCCCTCGTCGGCAAGAAGCGCGGCGACAAAGTCACCGTCAAGACCCCCGGCGGCGAAATCGAGATGAGCATCACCTCAGTCTCCTGAGGGAGCTAACGAGGTGGCGCGGGAGCCGTGATCCAGGGCGTGTGGAACGCCCTTACCGTCGTCGCCAGACCTCGGCACTCCAGAATGAACGCTCGTATACGTAGCGCTCGTCGAGCGCATCCCGAATGGAGTCGGACGGATCGTGCATCTCCAATTGCGTGGGGATCACGAGGACATACGCGGGAGTGCCTGCCCTCAGATCGTCGACGATGTCGGCGAGCGCTCCCGGAATCTCGGAAGTCTGCTGCTTGTAGAGATATGGCGTTGAGCTCTTCCGCCCGGTGAGATAGACCAAACTTGCATGCGAGAGGCCGATGAAGATCTCATCATCCGGCCCGGTCCGCGCGGCGAGGTACTCGGCGATTTCCTCGTTCCGTTGGTACCCGGTCATGTCGTAGAGGCGAGACGACCCTTCGACGGGGTCCATCACGGCCCACGGTGCGACTAACGCGCCCGCTGCCGCGATCGAGGCGACCGTGCCCGCAAGCACGGCCGCGTTGAAGCTAGGGACACGTCGCAGGAACCGCAGCGGAACCAGCGTCGAGTCCCGAACGGCGACCGCCGCTGCATCGACTACGACAGCGACCATCACGGTCAGCGGAGGGATCACCTGCAGGAAGTAGTGCTCCCACCAGTTGCCGCCAAGAGCGACGCCTAGCGATGCGGTCGCCGCCCAGAGCGACAAGAACCGGTACTGGGTCGGCCACTTGCGCAAACCCCGCGCGCCGAATACCACCACAAGCACGAGTGGGAGAATGACCGGCGTGACCTTAGACCACCCTTCGAACAGCTGTACGAGCGGGTCCCCCTCGCCGCCAGTGCTGAGTCGGAAGAACACCGTCGCATAGAGGTAGTCATCCGCGCCGACAGTGATCACCCCGTGGAGGAACGCGAGGAGCAGGGGCAACGCGGTACCGGCAACCAGTGCCAACCAATCGCGCCTCGGTGCCCGAAGCTGAAGCAACCAAAGGAGCCCAAACACGAGCGCCGCCCCACCGGACGGCTTCAGGAGGACCGCGACGCCAACGAGCAGTCCAGCCGTGAACCAACGCTTGCGCCACATGAAATAGGCACTCAACGTGCTCGCCGCGATCATGAAGACTTCGGCGTTGGAGACGTAGCCGTCAATCAGCGGTGCCGCCGACAGCACCGCGAAGAGTGGCCCAGCGATCGCCGCGATCCTCAGATTGAACATGCGGGAGCTGACCAGGACGATCCCGGCTGTGGTGACCATCGACCAGGCGGCTCCGATGATCCGGATCGCCTCGGTCGACCCACCGAGGAACGCCATCCCGGATTGGTAAGCGAGGAAGATCCCCTGAGGGCGGTCAAACCACAACTCGTCCGAGTACATCGTGACGCCGTCAAACCACCATCGCGCGCCGTAGGCATAGCCTGCCTCGTCGACTGTGAGTGGCCAGAAGAAGAATGGGACACGAACCGCGAACGCCACCGCCACCGAGGCGACGACGATCACCGTCAGGGGTAAACGAGCTGTCCGCGCAGCGTCGTTCGGAGGTCGCATCGCTCTCGGCCGTCCAGTCTTCGGGGTTCTGGATTCGTCGCTTGATCGTCGGTTGACCGACGAGGTTCGTGAAACCGAATCAGCGCGGCGCAGTGAGCCGGTAGACATCCGCGAACTCGGCCCGCTCGAGGAGTTCGTACCGCTCTTCGATCAGGCTCGCGATCTGCGGAGGAACCAGTCGATCTCGGACACTGACGATGGGAACGACGCCGTCGGCGTAGGGCGGATCGTCCTGAGGACGGGTCAACAGAATCAGGCGGGGCGGATCAGACCGGAGGCTCGCCATCGTCTCGTCGAGCGTCGCGGGATCGAGGTAGAACTGCCGGTCGAACATGAAGCGAACCGGCGGCAACAGATCGGCGTGGAAATAGATGCCGGTCTCACGGCCCACCTCGTAGAACCGTTCGCCGGGTTCCAGCAGATCAGCAACCCGGCCAGCAACGATCTCAGTCTGGATATCGAGCTCGCCCGTAGAGCCGTACTGCGCGACGTGCCGGTCCTCGGCCGTCGAGTGAAGGAACGGCGGGAGGTTCAGTGACAGCGACAGGAAGCCGGTAACGCCGAGTGCGCCAACGAATCCAACTCGTTTCAGAGAGCGGCTGGTCGGCTGTCTCAACAGGCCAGCCGAAGCCGCGTATCCGGCGAGCAGCGCCAACGCCGGAAAGGTCATCACCCAGTAGTGTTCGTACGCCCGCCCCGTGCTGAACACTGACGCCACGCTCGCCACGCTCCAGAGGAGCACCAGTCGCGCCTCCGGACGACGATCGGTCGACCAGAGGTGCTTGGCGCCCAGCAGTGCGATGAACACGAACGGCGCGGCGATCACTGCAAACCGGATGGTTGAGGTAAGCGGGTCAGGCCCATCAGCCGCGAAGTACAGTCGGTTGTAGGTGAAGTTAGCGTAGAAGAAGTCGTCCCAGCCCCCCGCGACGACAAACGGGAGGACGACCAGGCCGAGGGCGATCATCCCACCGCCGACGAAGACCATCACGTCTCGGGCCCGCTGATCGCTCGAGGCGAGGATCGTCAGGCCAATCGCAGCGGTCGGGAACAAGACGACCTGCTTGGTCAACACCGCGAAGCCGCTCAGCAGCCCGGCTACCAGGAACCACTGCCACGCCCCGGTGCCGGGAGATCGCCCGACCCGGAGACCATGTACCGCGGCGAGCAATGCGCCGAGCGCCGGCAGCGTCGTGAAAATCTCGGCGTTGGCTGCAGGTCGCAACATCACGAGGCCCGCCGTCGAGCCCATCGTGAGGGCAGCGATGTAGGCGTCGCGTCGAGGAAGCAGCAGCTTCGCGATCGTGAGCACCGTGTATGTAGAACCGAGGAAGAACACCAGGGCGAGGATCCGAGGCGCGACGACGCTCTCGCCAAAGAGGACGAAGCTCATCGCGTACCAGACGAAGATCAGCGGTGGCTTGTGGTCCCAGGGGCCCTGGTACAGCACGTCGCCGTTGAGCAGTCCCTGGGCGACGACCGAATAGATCGCTTCGTCGCGCTCGAACGGCGCGTTGATGAACCGTGCCAGCAGCAAGGCGGGCAGCAGCAGGAGCGCCGCCGTAGCCCAGGAGAGGCGTAGGCGGGCGTGCCAACGCGATCGCGCCTGTTGACGCGACACTGGCTGAACCGGGGTCGTGGGCGCCGCGATCTCCGAGGCCATTCATAATCATCGGCGGCCTCGCGCCCAGCCTGTGGGCGGGCCAACCCCGATCCGCCGAGGGCAAACCAGCCGGGCACTGCGCGTTACGTCGCCAGTTCGTACCGTGGATCCACGATGCCAACCGAAGCTGAGCTCATCGCCCTGCGGATGGAGAAGCGCCAAGCGCTGCTGCGCGAGGCTGATCCCTACCCCGCCCGCGTCGAGCGGACCCATACCGCCGCTGCCGCGGTCGCGGCCTTCGAGGACGCCGGCGAGCCGGATCCCGAGGTCGAGGGCACCGAGGGCGTCGTCGTCACCGTCGTCGGGCGCGTGACGGCGCAGCGTGTGATGGGGAAGGCTGCCTTCCTCGACGTGCGTGACGGCAGCGGGCGGATTCAGCTGCACTTCCGCCGGGACGTGCTGGGCGAGGCATTCGAGGGCTTGAAGCTCGTCGACCTCGGCGACTTCCTCGAGGTGTCGGGGGCGCTGTTTCGGACGCGGACCGGCGAGGTCACCGTCGCGGTCGCCTCGTGGCGCGTCATCACGAAGGCCCTCCGCCCTCTCCCGGAGAAATGGCACGGCCTGACCGACGTTGAGGCTCGCTACCGGCAGCGATACCTCGACCTGATCGCCAACGAGCGCTCCCGCGAGATCGCGCTCGCCCGGCCGAAGGTGCTCCGCGCCGTGCGCAACTTCTTCGACGAGCGCGGGTTCGTCGAGGTGGAGACGCCCGTCCTTCAGACCGAGGCCGGCGGCGCCGCCGCGCGCCCCTTCATCACCCACCACAACCAGCTCGACCGCGACCTCTCGCTCCGCATCTCGCTCGAACTCCACCTCAAGCGCCTGCTCGTGGGCGGTATGGAGAAGGTCTTCGAGATCGGCCGCGTCTTTCGCAACGAGGGCATCTCCACCCGCAACAACCCGGAGTTCACCCTGCTTGAGTCCTACGAGGCGTACGCGGACGTCAACGACGTCGCCGCGATGGTCCAGGACCTGGTGAAGTACGTGGCGCTCGAAACGCTCGGGACGCTGCAGATCCTCCAGCCCGACGGGACCGTGATCGACCTCGAGCACGGCTGGCAGCGGACCACCTATCGCGCTGCGTTAAGGGACCAGACGGGGATCGACTACGTCGAGTACCCAACCGTCGAGGCGATCAAACCGGTCTCCGAGGCCCATGGGATCTTGGTGCCCCCCGGCACGTCGTACCCGAAGGCGCTCGACAACCTCATGTCGGACCTGGTCGAGCCGAAGATGGTCCAGCCAACCTTCATGTTCGACTACCCGACGGAGATGTCGCCGCTCGCCAAACGCAAGGTCGACGAGGAAGGCGTCGTCGAGCGATTTGAGCTGTTCGTGCGCGGCTACGAGATCGCAAACGCCTACTCCGAACTGAACGACCCCGTGGACCAGCGCGAGCGGATGCTGGAACAGGCGCGCAACGCCGCCGCCGGCGACGACGAGGCGGAACTCGCTGACGAGGACTTCATCGTCGCACTCGAGCACGGGATGCCACCCGCCGGTGGGCTGGGGATCGGCGTCGACCGGCTCGTCCAGCTGATCACGGGCGAGCACTCGATTCGCGAGGTCCTCCTCTTCCCCGCGATGCGCGATCGCGAGCAACCCTCCGAGGGCACGCCGGAGCCCGAGGCCTAGCGGTGGCCGAGTTCATCCCGGAACCGGCCGTGCCGTCCACCGGACGGCTGGGCGTCGTTCGCGAGGACGTGCACATCCACGCGCCGTACTCGGTCGTGCGCGACCGCCTGCTGGCAATCGAGAGCTTGGAGGACTGGCTCGGCAGCCACTTCCGTGACGTGGAAGCGAACGGCGACACCCTGACGTTCACGCTCTCCCTGCCCGGCCGTCGCGAAGCCGGCCGGCTCACGGTCGACGACAGCGACCAGTTCGGCGTCCGCTACGCGCGCAACGGCGCGGGCGGCGAGATCGCCGAATTGAGCTGGGCGCTTCACGTGGAGACCGCCCAGGATGTGCACCTGACAGTCGACGCCGCGTTCGAGCCCCGTGGCGGGTTGCTCGGGCCCTTCCTGGAGCTGACCGTGCTGCGTCCGCAACGCACGCAGGCGCTCCGTGAGTCGATCTGGAACCTCAAGCAGCTGATCGAGCGCGAGTACCCGCGCCAACCGATCGTCTGATGCCCGTGACGCCCTGCACGTCGCTCCAGGCAGTCGTGTTCGACATGGACGGTGTCCTGGTCGACACCGAGCCGCTCCACTACGCCACCGCCCAGGCGTTGGTCGCGCCGCGCGAACTGCCGATGGCCGAGTACGAGCGGTTCATCGGCACGCATGGCTTCGTCGCCTGGATCCACGAGACCTATGAGATTCCCGAGGACGTGATCCGCTCACGGTCGTCGGAGCTCTTCTTCGAGCAGCTGGAGGCCAACGGCATCGACCCGATGCCCGGCGCCCCGGCACTGATCGAGGCGATCCACCAACGAGGCCTTGCCACCGCCGTCGTCACGATGACCCAGCCCGACTGGACCGATGCGACGCTCCGCGCCGCCGGGCTGCGCGACCAGTTCGAGGTCGTCATCACCGTCCGCGACGTGGCGCACGGGAAGCCGGCGCCCGACCTCTACCTCCACGCCGCCGAGGAGCTCGGCGTCGAGCCCGCGTGCGCACTCGCCATCGAGGACTCGGTCCACGGCCTGATGTCCGCGTCGACCGCCGGCATGCAGGTGGTCCAGCTCCGCCAGGCCACGTTCGTGCCAGATGCACAGGCGACCGCACACGCGGTCATCGACAGTTTCGAGGCGTTCGACCCAGCATGGCTCGTGGACGGCGTCCCACAGGCCGGCTAGCTCGTCGCCCTTGGCCGCCCCAACTTCAGACGAGGCGACCGTTCATTGCTGCACACAGGGGCCGTTGCTACGCTCCGCCGCAATGCAACGCCACTTCACCGTCACGGGCTTCCTCTCCCACGACGGTCGGACCGCGCTTCACTGGCACCGCCTGAACGTGTGGCTCCCACCCGGCGGACACATCGAGCCGGACGAGGACCCGATCGAGGCCGTCCTCCGCGAGATCCACGAAGAGACCGGGATCGAGGCCGAGATCTTGAACGCCGCACCGCGCTTCGCCCACGACCACCCGGCGCAGCTCCCGCCGCCGGTGAACATCGGCGTCTACGACCTGCCCGAGGGTGACCGCAACCTGCGCGAGGCGCATCAGCACATCGACCTGATCTACTTCGCGCGTCCGGTCCCCGGCGCCGCGATCGACCTGCCGAGCGACGGCCACGAGTGGCGGTGGGTCACCGCGCCGGAGCTGCGCGACGCCATCCCCCTGCGCCACGACGGCTCCGACAGCGCCGTCGCCCCGCGCGAGGACGTCCGCCTCGAGGGCATCGCGGCGATCGAGGCGGAGCGAGCGGCCAGCGCCGCTGCGGTCGGAGCGCCCTGATGCTGCCCCTCCAGACCGTCCGCGAGCGCGCCGACGAGATCCGCACGGCGACGGCGCAGCGAGGCGCCGAGGCGCCGATCGACCGCATCCTCGAACTCGACGGAGAGCGCGCTCCGCTCCTCACTGAGGTCGAAACGATGCGCGCCGATCGCAACCGTGCCGGCAAGGCGATCGGCGCAGCGAGCGACGCGGACGAGCGGCAACGGCTGATCGATGAGCAGCGCGCCGTCGCCGGCAAGCTCGATGACCTCGAGGCCCGGCTGGCCGAGATCGATGCCGAGCTCAACGAACGCCTGCTCGAGGTCCCCAACCTGTTCCACGCGGACGTCCCGATCGGCGCGGAGGAAGCCAACGTCGTCGTCCTCCACGGCGACCCGGCGGCCGGCACCGAGGAACGCGTCGACACCCCGGTCCCAATCACCGAGTGGCCCAACCCGGAAGACGAACCGGGTCTCAAGCCGCACTGGGAGCTCGGCGAAGCCCTCGGGATCATCGACTTCGAGCGTGGGGTGAAGCTCTCGGGCGCCAACTTCTACCTGCTGACCGGCGACGGCGCCCGCCTGCAGCGCGCGCTGATCGCGTGGATGCTCGACCTGCATCGCGAGCAGGGCTACAGCGAGGTCTACCCGCCGGCGCTCGTGAACGAGGCGGCGCTGGTCGGCACGAGCCAGCTCCCGAAGTTCGCCGACACCATGTTCCAGACCACGGACGGCCGCTGGCTGATCCCCACCTCCGAGGTGCCCGTCACCAACATGTACGCCGGCGAGATCCTCGAGCCCGGGTCACTGCCGATTCACCACACCGCCTACAGTCCCTGCTTCCGCCGAGAGCAGTTCAGCGCAGGCAGCGCCGTGCGCGGCATCAAGCGCGGCTACCAGTTCGACAAGGTCGAGATGGTGCGCTTCGAGGAACCCGACCACTCTTGGGAGGCCCTCGACGCCCTGCTCGAGCACGCGCTCGAGACCGTACGCACGCTAGGCCTCCGCTACCGCGTGCTCCGGCTCGCGAGCGAGGACCTCACCTTCGCCTCGGCCATGACGTACGACATCGAGGTATGGGCGCCGGGCGCACGCGAGTGGCTCGAGGTCTCCTCCGTGTCGAACTTCCTCGACTTCCAGGCTCGCCGTGCCAGCCTGCGCTACCGCACCGAGGACGGTTCCGTCGCCCACCTGCACACGCTGAACGGCAGCGGCCTCGGTATGCCTCGGACCGTGGCCGCGGTGCTGGAGCAGCACCAGCTCGAGGACGGCAGCGTCGAGCTGCCAAAGGCGCTGCGCCCCTACCTCGGCGGCCAGGCCACCATCGAGGCGCGCGGCTAGCCGAGTCACGCCACCTCCGAGGCGCATCCGCGCAAGCCGCTGACTAATTCTTGATATAAATCAGCGCCCTCGACGCGCCATAATCCGTCATGTAATCCCTGAATTGTGAACATTCTGTGATCCCGATTTCCACACTACTTCTCAATTCCATCGTTATGTCTGCATGATCTTCGCTCTGTTTGTCGCGCGTTGACAGAGCGCCTATGCTCCGATCTATGAGTTCGATCACGTCCACAGCTATCCGCGCGGTCATCTTCGACCTCGACGGACTCCTGCTCGACACCGAGCCGATGTACATGGACGCGACCCGCACGGTACTGGCCCGCCGCAGCGCCGAGCTGGACACCGATCTCTGGTGGCGACTGACCGGCCAGCCGAGCCTCGCAGTGCTGCGCGGGATTGTCGAGGAGTCCGGGCTCCGCGTCCGCGCGGAGCAGCTCCTGGCCGAGCGCCAGATGGTGCTGGATCGTCACCTCGGACGCGCCCAGCCGCTCCCTGGCGCGGAGTCTCTCGTGAGGCGGCTCGCCAGCCACCGGGTACCGATGGCGATCGCGACGAGCATCACGCAGCGCGCCTACTTTGCCACAGCGCGCCAGCACGCCTGGTTCTCATTGTTTGAGGCCGTCGTCACGCGTGACGACATCCCTCGAGGGCGCCCCGCCCCGGACCTCTTCGTCGAGGCTGCGAAACGCCTCGACCAACGACCCGAGAGCTGCCTCGCGGTCGAAAATTCCCCCTCAGGCGTCGAAGGTGGCCGCGCCGCCGGCATGACCACCGTCGCCGTCCCCACCGCTGGCATGGACCGCGGCGTCTTCGACGAGGCCGATCACCTGATCGACTCCCTCGAGGAGTTCGACCCCGCCAACTGGGGCCTGCTGACACCCGCGTAGCTCCTGACGGCAGGCCGGCTACAGCTACCGCAGCCCGCACGTCGAGCCGCATTGACACGATCCGCACACTTGTTCTAGAGTGACTCCCGTTCGGAACGCACACATGTTCTATTCGCCGACCGCGACTAGAGCGACCGTTCCGAGGCCGTGTGACGGGGTTGCGAGACGCGCGGTTCCCGCCCGCGCGGCACGCAGCACCGGTCGCTCGGTCGCAGCCCGGGGGTAGCAATGATCTTCACGATGGTTCTGGGAATCCTGATCGGCGGGGCCGCCGTGCTCCTGCTTCAACAGTGGGCGCGCGACAGCCTGCGCGCCTCTACTCCCACCTTGCCGCGCGAGCGGTTCCCGCGACTCGCCCCTCCGCACCCGCCAGGGTCGCGAGTGTCGGAAGCGCCCTCGCTGCGATTTCGTCGGGCCGCGTAGCCGCAACTCCGCGTCACCCGACCCAGCCGCGTACTCCGCGAGGCGTGCTGCCTCCCAACCGCGCCTCGCGGAGACGCTGGCTTCGTCGACTGGTCCTTCCACCCCGACTGCGCTCGCGATCGGTCGCTAGACTGCCTGGATGACCACCCAGCAACCGTTGGCCGCCGGACTGCTGCTCGACGCCCTCACCGAGTTCCGGCGCGCCGTCGACGCGCTCCCGGCGCCCGGCCGAGGTGGCGCGATCGGCCGGCTGAACGCCGGTTCCGTCACCCTCCTCCACGTCACCCGTGACGCGAGCTACCTCGGCATGCTCGCGACTCACGAGGACGTCGACCCGTGGGTGACGGAGCAGCTCACGAGGGCTGAACCGCCCCCGTTCGACGACGCGCTCGCCGCGTTCGAGCGCGCCTCCTCCAGGCTCGCCTCATTCCTTGAAACGGCAACCACCGAGGATCTGATGCGCGTGGCCGTCCCCGAACCGGTCGATGGCCTGCCGGCGCACCTCGTCGGCGCGACGTTGGAATACCTCGTCGCGCGAACGGCGGCGCACGTCTTCGTGCACGCCGGCGAGATGTCCGCGCTGGCGTCGCTCGTCGGCGCGCCCGACCTTGGGCTCCCCGGCGCCATGACGGCAACGAGAGGAACCGAGGCGTGACCACCGACTCAGACGGCCCGACGATCGTGACCGGGTCCGTCTTCGAACCGCCCGACGCGCCCTACTTCCGCTACCTGGTGTCCCGCACCTGGCCGGCCGGTGTGCAGCGCGGCGCTGTCGACCAGTGGGACCGCGAACTCGCGCCGAGCCTGCCACTCCTCGAGGCGTGGCGGGCCGGCGAGATCGACCTGCCCACCTTCGAGGCCCGCTACGAAGCAGAGCTCGACGAGCGCCCGGCGCTGATCGGCTGGGCCGTGCGCACCGCCTCGGTCAACGGCATCGTCCTCGTCGATGACGCCGAGGAGGAGCCGGCGCCGCGCTCAGTGCTTGCCGCCATCCTCACGAGGCGAGTCGAGGCCGCGCGCAACGGCGGCTAGCCCTCGAACGCGCCGCGCCGGCGCCTACGGGTGGTCGATCGCGATCAGCCACTCGCCATCGGACTGCCGGCGGACCACCGCCGCACCCGAGCCGGGTACGCGAATCGGCGATCCGCCCAGCTCGCGCACCCCCATCGACCAGTCGCTGATCACGAGGGCGGTCGCCCCCGCCGAGAGCACTTGTACGGCACGCACCCCGACCGTGGGCTCGAGCGCCACGAGGTCGGCTAGCCCTGCCCGGATCTCATCTCGACCGCTCAGCCGATCGCCGGAGGCGGTGAAGAACACCGCCTCCGGCTCGTATAGCGCTGCCAGCGCCTCGAGGTCCCCGTCTCGGAGGTGTCGATCGAACAGCTCCAGCAACTGCTCCGGGCTGGTAGCCGCGACACGGGCCGCGGTGGCCCACTCCATCTGCGCAATCATCCGTCGCTCCCTCACAGACGAGCTCGATGGCGGAGCCATTACTCCGGCCGGAACTCGATTAGCTGCGCGTAGTTGCCGTCGGGGTCGACGAACGTCGAGATCACGCCACCCCAAAACTCCTTGCCCGCGCTGCGAATGAACTTCACGCCCTCTGCCTCGAGCCGCTGTTGCTCCGCCGCGAGGTCTTCGACGAAGAAGTTGATCAGCGTCCGCTGCGGATCCTGGTTCTCCCCCTTGGTCTCGCTGTGACCGTCGACGATGAAGTTAGCGCCGGCCACGTTGAAGGCGCCCTCGCCCATCTCGGTGTTCTGCTCCAGCCCAACCACGTCGCGATAGAACGCGGCGAGCCGCTCCGGGTGCTCGCTGGTGACGTTGATGTTGAAACTCGTGACTTCCATGACTCACTCCTCTGCAATTCCGATTCGAGATCGGACCGTATCGAGGCGCGATGACAGCGGGTTGTCAGTAGTGATCGGCGGTCGGGAAATTGGCAACCACGCCCGTGAAACGGCGCGCTACGCGCCGGCGTACGAGCGCAGCATCGCCTCCGACTCGGCACGGATCGCGGAGGCGATCTCCGGCGGCGACACGACCCGCGCGGCCGCGCCCCAGCGGAGGATCCACGGCAGCAACCGCCGCTGGTCGTGCGACTCAACGAGGAATACCGCGCCGCCCTCGGCCGGCTCCTCCTCGACGAACCCGTACGGTAGCTCCTCGCGCACCCACGGCAGCATCGAGTCCGCAAACCAGACCCGGACCTCGATCGGCGGATCACGAGGCTCCGCGACCTCCCCCGGGGACTCCATCAGCTGCGCACGCCGCTCGAACCGCTCGTCGAGTAGCTCGGCGTGTTGAATCCGGGCGAGGCGGAAGTCCCGCCCCTCTTCGCGGAGCCGGCAGTAACCGCGCACGTGCCAGTCCACCGCGTAGTAGCTGAGGTGGTGCGGCTCGACGTCGCGCTCCGTCACCTCGTCGCCGCGGAACGAGTGGTACCGAAGCCGTACCACGCGGTCGCTCAGCGTCGCCTCCAACAGCACCCCGAGCCACTTCGAGGGCAGTCGTCGCGGCCATGGCTCGGCCCGGACCCGCTCGCGCAGCCGCGCCAGCTCGCTGAACGTCGACTCTGGTAGCGCCGCCTCCAGCTTCGCCGTGGCGGAGCGACGCGCATCCTCCTGCTCGGCCGTCCCGAGGTCGCGCGCCAGCTCCGCGCCCCGCATGAGCTGAGCCGCCTCCTCGGCGCTGAACGCGATCGGCGGCAGATGGAAACCATCGACGAGGCGGTAGCCCTCCCCCGGCATCGCCGCCACCGGAATGCCGGCGGCGCTCAGCGCGTCGATGTCGCGGTAGATCGTCCGCACCGAGCACTCGCACTCCTCGGCGAGGTCGATCGCGCGCAGCGGCCGCTCCGCCCGCAGGCGGTTCAGGATCAGGAGCTGGCGATCCATCTGCTTCATGCGCGGAGTGTAGAACGGTCGCGCCGCGGCTGGTGAGCGCCCGCGAAACGAACGAGACCGCGCTGAGCGCGGTCTCGTTAGTTCTCGATCCGGAGCGGCTGCCTAGTTCAGCTCGAGCACCTTCATGCCCTGCGGCAACCGGCGCCAGGTCCGAACCTCGGCGTTCGAGATCCCGGCAGCCTTCGCGTAGTCGCGAGCAACCGCCGCCATGCCGGAAGGCACGTACAGCAGCAGCGGCGCGTCCTTCATCTCGAGGCGAGCCCAGACGTACGAGGCCTGCTCGCGGGTCATCGTCTCCTTCGACTCGACCTGCGCGATCAGCTTCGGCCGCCCACCCGGCTTGTCGAGCACCACGATGTCGGGCAGCAGCTTCTCGATCCCGCCCTGCACCTGGATCGCCATCTGCGGCTCCGGCAGGTTCACGTACGTGCGCAGCTCCGGGTTCTCCTCGTTGGGGAACGCGAAGCGATCCTCCGCGATCTGGTTGACGATCGTCGTCAGCTCCGCGCGGCGCGACTCCTCGCTGCGGCGCCACTCCAGCTCGCCCTCACGCCAGCTCGACGTCCGGCGCGGGCCCGCCGCGGCGAACCGGCTGAATGCCGACCACTGGCTGACAAAGAACACCAGGCCAACGATGATCGCGAGCGGGAGTCCGAGCACCACGGTCGCCCCGATCTCCACGTCGGCGATCGTCAGCAGCTCCGGACCTGGGAACACCCACATCGCGTAGAAGACGCCGGCGAACAGCGCCATCGCGACGAATCCGACCGGCGACGGCCGGTACGGCCGCGCGGCCGAGCCAACCGTGCTCGGTGCGGAGACCTGCCGGAACGGCGCGATCTCCTCGGGTTCCGGCTCCGGCTCGGGCTCCGCCGGTGCGGCCTCGGCAGCGGGAGCTTCCTCCGCCGACGCTTCGGCCGCAGGAGCTGCCTCGGCGGCGGGAGCCTCCTCTGCCGGCGCTTCCGCAGCGGCCGGCTCCTCGGCGGCGGGCGCTGGCGTGGCGGCAGCGGGCGCGTCGCCCCCAACCTGGGCACGCGCGGCGGCCGGGTCGTCGAACCACAGCTCGTTGATCTGGATGAACTTCGCTTCGCTCTCGGGGACCTCGCCCTCGGGGAAGATCGCGTCGACCGGACAGGCCGGCTGACACGCGCCACAGTCGATGCAATCGACCGGGTTGATGTAGAGCATCTGATCGGCGCCGTCCTCGAAGTGGATGCAATCCACCGGACAGGCATCGACGCACGCCTGGTCTTGCGTGCCGATACAGGGTGAGGTGATCACGAACGTCATGCGTGTCGCACTCCCGCGAACGTCACGACCCGGTCTCGCGACGCGGCTGCGCTGGATGGGCCGATCCTAGACGCGCCCCTCCTAGGCGTCCACGTCCCTCGGCACCCAGCTACTCACGCCCCTCTCAGCTGGGCCGCCACACCCGTCGCTCCGGGTACGTGTCCGGCTGTCCGACGTTGATCCACCGGCTCCACAGGCACCGGTCGATGTCGAACGCCATCAGCGGATCCTCCTCCCGAGGCGTGAAGATCGCGTCCTCGTGCGCCTGCCGTTTCACGGCAGGGTCAGTCTCCTCGCGCACCACGCCCGCGAGGTAGAACTCCTCGTCGTCCTCGCCCGGCAACGCATGGAGGGCGAACCGAGCATCGAGGCGCAGGTCGCGGACCTTCGTCGTGCTGCTCCCCACGCTGACGTACAGCTCGTCCCCCGACCGGATCGGCGTGATCGGATGCACCCGAGGCCCACCGTCCGGTCGCACCGTCCCGAGGTACGCGATCCCCCGCCCGAGGAGCGCCCACCCCGCTGCCGCTAGTTCGGGCTCGGCCGCTTCCAGCTCTCGCCAACTCGCCATTGCGCTCCTCCTTCGGGGCTGCCCGCGGCTGGCAGCCTACCGAGGGACCGTGACAACGGGTTGTCAGGAGCTACCCCTCGAGGAAGCGCACCTCAAGACGCGTGATCTTGCCGTCCTCGATCGTGTACAGGTCCTCGCCCTCGGCGGGACCGGGCAGCGCGGGCGACGTGCAGGTCCAGCGCGAGCGCGCCCCGCGCTCCGTCACCTCGATCTCGTGAACGTCGAGGACCATATCGGGCAGCGGCTCCGCCCACCCGGCGCGCAGCGTGCCGCGAATCGCCTCCCGCCCGACCGACTCACGCGGCGCGCCGGAGAACGGCTCGACGTAGACGGCGTCGTCGGCGAACAGCGCCATCATCTCGTCTTCCGCCTCGGCGCCGCGGCGCATCGCGCTGAAGTACGCGCTGACCAGCTCCTGCTCATCCATCGCATCCTCCAACCACGCTGGCTCAGTGAAGCAGCCGTGATAGCTTCCGCGCACAATGCTGGACCAACAAACCAGCGCCCGCGTCCGCGCGCTGCTCGGCGCAATCGACTCGTCGGCTCACGGCGTACCGATCGCCGAGATTGCCGCGCTCGCGCGCGACCTCGACGTCGACCTGACGATCGACCGCAGCGGCGACCCGCCGCTCGTCTACCTCCGACCGCGGCGCGACGCGGCATTCGAGGCGCTGACCCGCCGCGAGCAAGAGGTCGCCGCCCTCGTCGCCGCCGGCATGCGCAACCAGCAAATCGCCGACACGCTCTCGATCTCGCTCGCGACCGTCAAGGACCACGTCCACGCCGTCCTCGAGAAGACCGGCTACTCCAACCGCGCCCAGCTCGTCGCCGCCTGGCTCGGCCAGGCGCCCGAGGACCGCGAACCCACCGAGGCCCAACCGCCCGACTAGACCCCCGTCGACCAGCGCGGCGTCGCCATCTGCACCTCTGGCTGCCCGGCCAGCAACGGCCCCGCCGCCGCCATGTACGCCCCGAACGCGGGCGACCCCGCGTTCGCCTCGAACGCCGAGCGCTCGGCATAGAGCTCGAACAGCACGAACGCGTCGGGATCCTGGTCGTCGTCGCACCAGACGACCACCTCCTGCGCCTCGTTCGACTCGGCCAGCGGCGCCAAGTGCTCCTCGTACAGCGCCCGCACCGCATCGCGCTTCCCGGATTGCGCCTTGCTCTTGATCACCAGCGCCAGTTCGGCCACCGCTCACCTCCTTCGATCCGTCCGTCGGATCGAAGCTAGGCACCGCGCATCCCCGCCGGTATCCATCGAAAGATGGGTTTCTCGCGGCCGCCCGCGCCGGTCGACATAGCATCGAGGCTCGGCATCGAGGCCCGCGCACCTGGGAGGCGAATCGTGTCGAAGCTCATCGTCATCATGAGCGCCGGCGGCCAGGGTCGCGTCATCCTCGACGCCGCGCAGGCCGCGGGTCACGAGGTGGTCGCGGTCCTCGACGACAGCGCGACCGAGCCCACGGTCTCCGACCGTCCGGTCCTCGGCGGCCCGGACGCCTGGCCCGACCACATCGAGGCGTGCGACGCATTCGTCGTCGCCATGGCGCAGAACGCCCGGCGACGCCCGATCGCCGAAGCAATCCTCGAGGCCGGGCATCGCCTCGAGGCCATCGCCCACCCCCTGGCGTCGGTCTCGCCGTTCGCGAGCGTTGGGCGCGGGACCGCGCTGATGCCGGGCGCCGTGATCGGACCGCACGCCACCATCGGCGACTTCTCGATCGTCAACACCAACTGCGCCGTCGACCACGACTGCGTGCTCGGAACCGCCGTGCAACTCGGGCCGGGCGTCACGATGCCGGGCGGCGTCACCATCGAGGACGGCGCGTTCGTCGGCGCCGGCGTCACGATCCTGCCCAACGTCACCGTCGGCCGCGACGCGGTGGTCGGTGCCGGAGCCGTCCTCACCCGCGACGTCGAGGCCGGCACGACGGTCGTCGGGAACCCCGCGAAACCGCTTCGCTAGCGGCTGCGTCACGCCCGGCGGCTCGCCATACACTCTGATGGTCCACCGCGGCGGGAGGCGACCGATGACAACGACGAACACCAATCCGTTCACGCCGGAGATGAAGGAGTGCCCCTACCCCGGCTACGACGCCTGGCGCTCCGAGGCGCCGCTGGTCTGGAGCGACGAGATCCAGGCCTGGATGGTCACCGACTACGAAGTCGCGAAGCAGGTCCTCGAGGACCACGAGACCTTCTCCAGCAAGAACAGCGTCTTCGGTGGCCCGCAGCTCGAGCACCCCGAGTTCCCCTCGATGATCAACATGGACGAGCCGGAGCATAAGAAGCTGCGCGCGCTCGTCTCCAAGGCGTTCACCCCGCGAACGATCGACGAGGCCTGGGAACCGCGCATCCGCGAGTACGTCACCGAACTACTGAACGCCGTCGAGGAGCGCGGCGACGGTGAACTCGAGATCGTCGGCGACCTCGCCTACCCGCTGCCCGTCCAGATGATCGCCGAGATCATCGGCGTCCCGCCTCAGCTCTTCGAGCAGTTCAAGCTCTGGTCCAACCGCATCGTCCAGGGCATCGGGCGCATCCCCGAGCACGGTTACGCCAGCTTCGAGGAAGTGGCCGAGGCCGCCGAGGAAGCGCTGGCGAACGAACCCGACGAGGATCGCGAGTACACCGCCGAGGAGGTCGCCCGCTTCAACGAGGAGGGCGTCCAGCAGTCCGTCGCCGGCGAAGACGCCGAGGTCGAGGTCGACGAGGAGGACTCGCTCTTCCTCTACTTCCTCCAGCAGGTCCAGGACCGCCGCGAGACCCCGCGCGACGACCTGATCACCCGACTCGTCGAGGCCGAGGTCGACGGCGAGCAGCTCACCGACATCGAGCTGGTCGCCTTCCTCGTGCTGCTACTCGTCGCCGGCAACGAGACGACGACCAACCTGATCAACCACACCATCCGCGGCCTGGCCGAGAACCCGGATCAGCAGCGCCACCTGCGCGCCAATCCGGAGCTGCTCGCCGCGACGATGGAAGAGGCGCTCCGCTGGGAGGCCCCGATCCAGAGCTTCTACCGCCGCGCGCACGTCGACACCACGCTCGCCGGCACCGAGGTGAAAGCGGGTCAGGCGCTGCTCGTGATCTACGGTGCGGCCAACCACGACCCGGCCCACTACGAGTGCCCGGCCGACTTCGACATCGAGCGCTTCAACGTCGACACCGGCAGCCGCGACCATCTCGCCTTCGGCCGCGGCATCCACACCTGCCTCGGCGCCAACCTCGCCCGCATCGAAGCCGCCGCCGCGGTCGAGGGCGTGCTGAACCGCTTCGCCTGGCTCGCCCCCATCGAGGACCAGGACGTCGAGTGGTGGGACACGCCGTTCTTCCGCGGCCCGCTCGCCTACCGCGTCCGCCTCGAGGAAGCAGCCCCCGAGGCCTAGCCGCCCACCTCCCCAGGCGCGCGATCAGTGCGCGCCGGAGCGTCGCCAACGGCGTTGGGCTAGTCGGCGTAGAAGCGCGGCTCGCGCTTCTCCATGAACGCCGCCACCGCTTCGGCATGCTCCGCCGTGGCGAACGCCTCATCGAGCAGCTGACCCTCGAGTTCGAGCACCTCGCCGATGTCGTCCTCGATCGCATTCGCCTGCAGCATCCGCTTCGCCGACTGGATCTGCGGCGCCGGGTGCTCGGCGATCTTCGCCGCCACCTCGTGCGCCACCGCCATCAGTTCCCCCTCGGGCGCGACATGCGTGACCAGACCCGCATCGAGGGCGGTCGCGGCGTCGATGTCCTGCGCCGTGAGCACGAACTCCGTCGCGCGACCGAGGCCGACGAGGCGCGGCAGAAAGTGGGTCGACCCGAGCTCCGGCGTCACACCCATCCGCAGGAAGCGGAACGAGATGCGTGCGTCATGCCCGGCGATCCGCACGTCGCACGGCAGCGCCATCGTCGCGCCCATCCCGTAGCAAGCCCCGTTGATCGCGGCGATCACTGGCTTCCCCTCCGTGCAGGCCGCGATCCAGTCGCCCGCGAAACTCGACCGGGGCGTATCCGGGTTCCGTTCTCCCGTCCGCTCACCGCTCTCGATGCTCTCGCGGAACATCGAGATATCGGCGCCGGAGCAGAACGCGCGCCCATTGCCCGTGAGGATGATCGCAGCGATCCCCGGGTCCGCGTTGAACTCCGCCACCGCGCGAAGCTGTTCGGCCCCAACCTCCTGGGTCCAGGCGTTGAGCCGCTCCGGACGGTTGAACCGCACGATCCCGACGCGGCCGTCGCGATCGACCTCGATCAGCTCGTAGTCACCCATCGTCGTGCCGTCCCCGCGCGAGCCATGCCGCGCGCGCACTCTACAACGACGCGCCACCACCGAGGCCCAACAACCGGACGGTCGGTCGGCGCGGACGGTACGATCGACCACCAGCGAAGGTGCTGCCATGGACGACCCGCGCGTCATCCTCTTCGACCTCGACGACACCATCATCGACTTCTCGTCGAACTCCGCCGAATGCTGGCGGCTCACTTGCCTCGAGGTGCGCGAGGAGACCGGCGCCGACGTCGACGCGCTGCAACGCGCGATCAACGAGGCGGCGAACCGCTTCTGGGCCGACCACGACCGCGCCGAGGAAGGTCGCCGCGACCTCATCCGCGCCAGCGCCACGATCATCGCCGAGGCCTTCGCCACCCTCGAGGTCCCCGTCCGCACCGACCTGCCTCGCGAGATGTCCGCGCGCTACCGCGCGCGCCGCGAGGACAG
The DNA here is from genome assembly GCA_028279505.1 of Dehalococcoidia bacterium. Taxonomy (GTDB): domain Bacteria; phylum Chloroflexota; class Dehalococcoidia; order UBA2979; family UBA2979; genus UBA6627. The sequence continues at coordinate 49,856 of JANQNP010000028.1, read as the reverse complement.
CATCCGCCTCTTCGAGGGGGCCATCGAGGTCCTCGAGGCGCTCCGCGAGCAGGGCCGCCGGCTCGCCCTCGTCACAAACGGCACGAGCGCGGAACAGCGCCCGAAGATCGAACGCTTCGACCTCGAACACCACTTCGACCACATCCAGATCGAAGGGGAGTTCGGCCTCGGCAAGCCGCACGACGCTGCCTACCGGCACGCCCTCGACACGATGAACGCCGACCCGGCGACCACCTGGTTCGTCGGCGACAACCTCGAATGGGACGTCGCGGCGCCGCAACGTCACGGCATCTTCGGCATCTGGGTCGACGGACGCCGCCGTGGCCTTCCGGCCCGGAGCCAGCACACCCCCGATCGGGTGGTACACCGCATCACCGAGCTGATCTGAGACCACGCCGCGCCCTCGCCGTGATGGATAGACTCAAATGTCACCGAGGAGGCGCTCATGTCCGCCATTCGATCCCTGCGTCGCGCCGTCGCGCGCGTCGCCCAGCCGCTCTACATCCGCGGCACGCTGCTCAAGGAGCGCGTGAAGTCCGGCACCACCTGGAACCCCCTCGATGACGGCTATCACCAGCACCCAACCGACACCTACGAGCAGCTCCGCGCGAAGGACCCGATCCACTTCAGCGAGCTGACCAACGCATGGGTGTTCACCCGCTACGAGGACTGCGACGCGATCCTCCGCGATCACAAGCGCTTCTCGAACGACTCGCGCAACGCCGACGTCCCCGCGAACGACACCGCCGCGAACCTGAACGAGGCCCGTTCGATCCTGATGATCGACCAGCCCGACCACACCCGGATGCGCTCGCTCGTCACCCGCGCCTTCACCCCGAAGGCCATCGAGGCGCTGCGCCCCCGCATCGAGGCGCTCGTCGACGACCTGCTCGACGACATCGACGCCCAGGCGGCGAGCGGCCGCCGCCACATCGACATGCTCCAGGCGCTCGCTGTGCCGCTCCCGATCACCGTCATCGCCGAGATGCTCGGCGTCCCGCCCGAGGACATGCCGCGGTTCAAGGAGTGGTCCGACAAGGTGGCGCGCACCCTCGAACCCACGATCACCGGCCCCGAGCTCGCCGCGGCCGACGTCGCGAACGAGGAGCTCGGCCGCTACTTCGAGGGCATCATCGAGCAGCGCCGCGTCGAGCCGCGCGACGACCTGATCAGCCGCCTGATCGAGGCCGAGGAGGCCGGCGACAAGCTCACCCACGAGGAGCTGCTCGTCACGCTCCGCCTGATCCTGATCGCCGGCAACGAGACGACGACCAACCTGATCGGCAACGGCCTCCTCGCCCTGCTGAAGCACCCCGACCAGCTCGAACGGCTCCGCCGCGAGCCGGAGCTGATCGAATCCGCGGTCGAAGAGCTGCTGCGCTACGACAGCGCCGTGCAGACGAACGGCCGAACCGCCCTCGAGGACGTCGAATGGGACGGCCACCTGATCAAGCGCGGCCAGCAGGTGATCCTGCTCCTCGGCGGCGCCAACCACGATCCCGAGGAGTTCGAGCATCCCGAGGATCTCGACATCACGCGCGGCAGCAAGCGGCACCTCTCCTTTGGCCGTGGCATCCACCACTGCCTCGGCGCGCCGCTCGCGCGCATGGAGGGCCAGGTGGCGTTCTCGCGACTGCTGGCGCGTTACGAGACGCTGCGGCTCTCGGCGGAGCCGCGTTACAAGGACCACATCGTCCTCCGCGGCCTCGAGTCGCTGCCCGTCGACGTGACCCCGGTGCACGCGCGCGTCGCCGCCACCGCCTAGCCCCGACCGCCAACGAGAGAGGCGACGCCAGTGAGCAACGACCATGTCGTGCACCCGACGCCCGGCGTCGAGCCGCACCTCGGCGCCGCGCTCTGGATGATGGACGACACCCGCGCGCGGACGCTCGAGGCCGTCGAGGGCCTGCAACCGTCACAGGTGGACGCGATCCCGATCGGCGGCGGCAACACGATCGGCGCCCTGCTCTATCACGTCGCCGCCGTCGAGCGTGACTGGCTCTACCGCGACATCCTCGAACAGCCCATGCCCGACTGGTCCTCGCCGCTCTTCCCTCAGGACGTGCGCGAAGAGAACGGCCGGCTCACCCCGGTGCGCGGCATCCCGCTCGACGAGCACCTCGCCCGCCTCGCGACCGTACGCCAGCACCTCCGCGCCGACCTCGCCGACCTCACCCACGAGGACTTCCGCCGGCACCGCGAGGTCCCCAGGGGTGGCGGAACCCCGGAGTGGATCCTCCACCACCTGCGCGAACACGAGGCCGAGCACCGCGGTCAGATCCAGGAGATCCGAACGCTGCTCGCCCAGGGCCGCTAGCCCCGCGACGACGACCTAGCGAGCGGGCTGGAACAACCCGAACACCGTGCCCTGATCGTCGACGCACTCGGCGCTGGCGCCCTCCTCGAACCGGTCGATCTCCGACGCCGAACCCCCGAGCTGCTGGATCCGCTCGACGGCGTGGTCGATGTCGTCGACGTGGAAGTAGACGTGCGGTCGGTTGCCCTCGCGCCCCTCGACGATGCCGCCGTGCGGGCTCGTATTGTCGATCTGGTAGCCGTCGCCGCCGGGACGCTCGGTCAGGTCCCACCCGAGCAGAGCCGAGAAGAACACCCCGGCTCGCTGTCGATCCGCGACGGGGATGTAGAAGTAGCTGAGGTCTCCGGCCATCGTCGCTTGCTCCGTTCATGAGTCGATCTGGCCCGCCTGTGGCTGGCTCAACCACATCGACTCTATCCACGAAGCAGCGCTGCCGGCCCCTCACGTCAGAGACGCGGCGGGCCGCCTCCCGGAGTCGCGGCCCGCGCGAAGCCCGGATCCGGCGAGCCGGCGAAGCTCCGAGGGATGAACGGAAAGTCGTCGGTGACGACGTAGTAGTACGTGCCGCCGGGATACTCCGGCGTGACCCCGCTGCGGCCGTTGTTCTCGTCTAGGTCGCCGCTCCCCGGCACCCACTCGTAGTCGGCGACGTAGCTGCCGTCGTACGTGCCACCTGGACCGTCCGGCCTGTTCCCCGACTTCAGCCGGTAGCTGGACTGCAACCGCACAATGCCGCTCGACGCATCCGAGGCGTCGGCGTACCCGTATCGCGCGTAGATCGGAAACCCGTCCGCCGCGAACCCGATCAGCGGCGAGTGGTTCGCGCCCGACTCGCCGGCGATCATCCCCTCCGGCATCCCGTGGTAGTGGTACCCGCCGGTCGGCTGGACGTGCGCGTTGCTCTCGTCCTCCCCGAGGTCGATCCCACTCGCGAGGGGTTCGAGCTGCCACCCCGAGCTTAAGTCGCCGTTCCAGAACTCCGCCGCACCCGGATCGAACGTGACCCCGTTGATCGCGATCCCGAACCGGTCGAGGATCCCGTTCGCCGTCGAGGTTCCAGCGACGGATGGCTCAGCCGGCACCTGAAACGAATACGACTGCTCGCTGATCGCATTCGGGTTGTTCGCGTTCGGAAACGTCCCCGTCTCGTGATCGGGCAACCCGTTCGCCTCGATGTAGCGCACGCCGTCCTGCACCCAGATCCGCACCTGCGTCCCGGTCGCGGCGTTGTCATAGCGGTAATCGTCGAACGGATTGGTCCCGACGGGCATCGCCGTGCTTGCCGTCTCCAGCCCGGCGGTCACCACGGTCGTCTCAGCGGTCGATGCGCCAGCGGCTGCGGTCGCCTCGGCAATCGTCGAGGTCGCCGTCGCCGCCTCGGACTCCTCGCCGCCACCTCGGCAGGCCGAGGCGAACACGACCGCGAAGCCAGCCGCCCCCATGCCCTGCAGCAGCCGTCGCCGGCCGATCCGTCCCGTGTCCGTGTGCTCGCGAAGGTGAGCCATGACGCGCCCCTGTTCGTGCTCGATCACCTGATGCACGAATGGTCGGAGGACGCGATAAGGCCGCCCTGAGGCGGCCCTAAGAACGGCCTGAGGAACCAGCCGAACCACCTCGGAACCGACTAAGCGAACCGCATCCGCTCGACCTCGGCCCAGCGCCCGTCCGGCTCCTCGACGAGCAACAGCAGGGAACTCGCGGTCGCCACGAGCGGCAGGTGCGGCGTGACCTCGGCCTCGATCGCCGCGACCGAGGCGTCATCCGCCGACTCAGCCACCGTAAGATGCGGAACAATCTCGGCGAACGCCCCCTCGTACGGTGGGTGATCGGGCCATCGGCCAACGACTGCCTCGGTCAGCCGAACGAACGGCTCCGGCGGATCCGGTCGGAGGAACAGCGTCCCGCCCTCGAAGCGTCCGAACGCCCCGAGCTCGTACTCGAACGCCGCCGTCCGCGCCGCAATCGCGCGGATCGCCTCACGATCCGGCTCGGCCACCTGCTCCGCCCCAACCCACGGCACGAGGATGGTGATGTGCGCGGGAACCCCGAGGGCTGCCGACGGATCGTGTCGCGCGCGATGCTCGGCGACCAGCGGCTCAGCCTCCGGCACCGGAACTACGAGCGCCGTCCGCCTCACGCCTCCGCACCCAGCACCGCGGTCCACTCCTCGAGGTCCCCCCGAACCTCGGGCGGTGCGAACCCACGCGCGCGGTAGCGCTCCGCCGCCACCCGCTCGGCGTCCAGGTGCACGCTCAGCGTGCCGATCCCCCGCACCTGCGCCTCCGCGATCAACGCATCGAGGAGCGCGTCCAGCGAGTCCTCGCGCGTCTCGTCCGTGAGCGTCGACAGCTCGAGGTCCGCCCGCACGTTGTCGGGATCGGCGCCCAACCGCCCGAGGCCAATCAACCGCCGCCCCTCGATCACCGCGAGCAGCAGCTCGCGGTCGTAGTCGATCTGCGTCAGCCGCGCGGCCGTCTCGTGCGACAGATCCGCGACCGGCGCCAGGTATCGAGGGCGCGCCGTCTCCGGATCCAGCTCCGGGATCGCCTCACGGACCACCGGCTCATCCTCCGGTCGAATCGGACGCAGCATCATCGGCCGTTCGGCGACCACCACCGCCCGGCTGAGATGCGCCGGGTAAGGGCTGATCGCGAGCGGCATCTCCCGTCCGCCGGGCACGACGCGGATCCGAGCATCGAGCGCGAGCACGCCGCGCTCGTCGGCGAGCAGCGGGTTGATGTCGAGCTCGACGATCTCCGGCCGATCGACCACGAGGTCGGAGAGCCGCACCAGCGTCTCAGCGATCGCCTCCAGGTCCGCGGGTGGGCGATCGCGATACCCGGCGAGCAGCCGCGACACTCGCGTCTCCCCGATCAGCCGTCGAGCAAGCGCAAGGTTCAGCGGCGGCAGCGCAAGCGCCCGGTCCGCGATCACCTCCGTCGCCGTCCCGCCGTGCCCGAACAGGAGCACCGGACCGAACTGTGCGTCCTCGGTCATTCCGAGGATCAACTCCTGCGCGCCGGGCCGTTCGACCATCGGCTGCACCGTGAACCCCTCGATCGTCGCGTCCGGCGCCACCGCGCGCGCCCGCTCGACCATCCGTCGCGCGGCATCGCGTGCCGCCTCGGCACTCCCGAGGTCGAGCGCCACGCCACCGACGTCGCTCTTGTGCGTGATCTGCGGCGAGAGGATCTTCACCACCACCGGGTACCCGAGCCGGTCGGCCTCCGCGGTCAGCTCATCGAGGTCGCGCGCGACCACCGTCTCCACCGTCGGGATCCCGTAGGCGGCGAGCACGCCCTTCGCCTCGTGCTCGCTGAGCCACTCCCGCTCCTCCGCGATCGCGCCGTCCACTACGGCGAGCGCAGCGTCGCGGTCGGGCAGCTGATCCGCGTCCAGCGCCGGCGGCGTCTCGAGGAGCTGAGCCTGCGCCCGCGAGTAGCGCACCCCGTGCATGAACGCGCCCACCGCCTCATCCGGCGTCTCGAACACCGCGAGGCCGTGATCGTCCAGTAGGCGACGCGCGCGCAGCGCCTCGGCGCTGTCCCCGATCCACGCCCCGATCACCGGCACGTCGTGCTGGCCATCGAGGTCGGCGAGCGCCCCCACCACCGCCTCGGCCGCCTCGAAGCTGGAGGCGACCGCCGTCGGGCAGTTCATCACCAGCACCGCGTCCACGCCGGGATCGTCAAGCACATGCCCGATCGCCTCGACGTACCGCTCGCCGGGCGCGTCGCCAATGATGTCGATCGGGTTCGCCCGACTCCACGTCGCGGGCAGCACCCGATCCAGCGCCGCGATCGTCGCCGGGTCCAGCTCCGCGAGCCGACCACCCTCCTCGATCAACGCGTCAGTGGCGAGCACCCCGAACCCGCCCCCGTTCGTCACGATCGCCAGCCGGTCGCCTCGCGGCTCGACCCCATCCGAGAGCAGCTCCGCCGCCTCGAACAGCTCACGCAGCGAGGTCACCCGCAGCATCCCGGCGCGCCGGAACGCCGCGTCGTGGACCGCGTCGCTCCCCGCGAGCGCGCCGGTGTGAGACGCCGCCGCCCGCGCGCCCTCCTCGTGGCGTCCCGCCTTCATCACGATCACCGGCTTCACTCGCGCCGCCGCGCGCGCCGCCGACATGAACTTGCGCGTGTTCGTGACCGCCTCAATGTAGAGCAGGATCGCCGTCGTCCCTGGGTCCCGCGCGAGGTAGTCGAGCATGTCACCGAAGTCGACGTCCGCCATGTCGCCCATCGACACGAGGTGCGAGAACCCCACCCCGCGCGGCTGCGCCCAGTCGACGACCCCCACGATCACCGCGCCCGACTGCCCCACGAACGCCAGCCCGCCGTCGGCAACCGGCAGGTGCACGAAACTCGCATCGAGGCCCAGTCGCGGGATCACCAGCCCGACCCCGTTCGGCCCGACGATCCGCAGCAGGTGCGGCTGCGCGGCGTCGAGGATCGCCTGTCGCCGCGCCACCCCCTCGGCGCTCCCGCCCTCCCCGAAGCCGGCCGTGATCACCACCGCCCCGCGCGTCCCCCGCTCCCCCAGCTCGCCAATGATCCCGGCCACCGCATCCGGCGGCGTCGCGATCACCGCCAGGTCCGGCACCTCCGGCAGCGAAGCCACGTCCGGGTAGCTGACCTGCCCCTCGATCTCCTCCGCGCGCGGATGCACGAAGTCGATCCGCCCTCGAAACCCGGCACGCCGCATGTTCCGCGCGAGCAACTGCCCGAGCGATCCTTGCCGCGGACTCGCGCCGATGAGCGCCACCGACTGCGGCTCGAACAACGCTTCGAGGTTGCGAATCGTCATCAGCGAATCCGTCCCATCGGTGTGCGCGCCCGAGGATTGTGCCACCTCGGCCAATCGACTCCCTCAGCCCGGAGCCACGTCCGAGGCCATCCGGGGCGAGGTCATCGTCATCCGTGATGGCGCGCGAAATACCGTCACTTACATGTGGTAAGTTAGTTACGAACCCGTCGCAACGAGAACGGAACGACCAATGCCCGCTGTCAGCGTGCAAGACCCCACCCAGCTCCCCCGTATCCCGCGCTCCGAGGGCGATGCCCCCGCGCGCCCGGCCGAGGCGATCTTCGACGCGCCGCGCGGCCTCGAGGGCGAAGGTTTCGAGGTCCGGCGTGCCTTCGCCGAGATGGACCTCCGGCTCGCCGATCCGTTCCTCCTGCTCGATCACATGGGCGCCGTTGAATACGCACCCGGCGAAGCCAAGGGCGCGCCGGATCACCCGCACCGCGGGTTCGAGACCGTGACCTACATGCTCGACGGCGTGCTGGAGCACCGCGACTCGAACGGCGACGGCGGCCTGATCACGGACGGCGCCACGCAGTGGATGACCGCGGGCGCCGGCATCGTGCACTCCGAGATGCCGACTGAGGAGGTCGTCGCGAAGGGTGGGCTGTTCCACGGGATCCAGCTCTGGGTGAACCTGCCCGCCGCGCAGAAGTTCACGCCCCCTCAGTACCAGGACATCGAGGCCGGCGAGGTCTCGCTGCTCGCCTCCGACGACGCGGGCGCCCTCGTGCGCCTGATCGCCGGCGAGCTTGGCGGCTTCCGAGGGCCGGGCGCGACCCGCACGCCGATCACCTATGCCCACGCCTCGATCAGTCCGGGCGCCCGCCTCCAGGTGCCGTGGCGGAGCGACTTCAACGCGATGGCATACGTCCTCGTCGGTGACGGCACCGTCGGCCCCGAGGGCACCCCGATCCGCGAGGGACAGCTCGCCGTCTTCGGCAGCGGCGGTGACGTCATCGTCAACGGCGCGCCGCTCCAGGACAGCCGCACGGAGAACCTCGAGGTGCTCCTGCTCGGCGGACTACCGATCCGTGAGCAGATCGCCTGGTACGGCCCGTTCGTCATGAACACCCGCGACGAGCTGGTGCAGGCGGTCGAGGACTACCAGGCCGGCCGGATGGGCCGCATCCCCGCCAAACACTCCGCGTAGGAGCACTCCGCCTGGCTGACCGCCCGGTCCCGCTTGACGAGAACGGCCCCGCGGATGCGGGGCCGTTCCGTTGGCAACCCGATCAGGGAGGACAAACTAGATCGAGATGCTCGTGTCCGAATCGGCGGGCGCCCGGTCGCCGCGAGGACCGAAGCCGTCGAATCCGCCGAAGCCACCGAACCCGCCTCGGCCGCCGAACCCGCCGCGGAACTTCGAGCCGTGACCGAAGCAGCCGAACGACGTCTCCCGCAGGAGCTCGGCCTGCTCGGCGGTGATGTCGCCCGCGGCAAGGGCTGCGTCGATCGCCGCGTCTCGCGCATCGATCAGCGCGGCGCTCAGGACAACGGGATCGACCTCGGACAGCAACTCGCGCAGCGTGTCATCCTCCTTCGCCGCCTCGACCTCGGCGGCGGTCATCCCCAGCACGTCCGCATAGACGGCGACCGCGTCGACCTCGATCGCGGCGAACGCCGCGCGCAGGTCGCCGAGCGCCTCGCGGTCGAAGTCGCCGAAGCGGCCGAACCCTCCGAAGGGCTGGCCCTCGGCCAGCTCACCGAGGCGTTCCGCCTGCTCAGGTGTGATCGACCCGTCGGCCAGCGCCTCGTCGATCGCGTCGCCAGCCTCCGCCTCGTAAGCCTCGGCCAGCTCGTCGAGCGTGAGGTCGCCAACGAGGTCGCGAAGCGTGCCGTCCTCCTTCGCCTGCTCGACGTCGTCGGAGGACACGCCCAGGGCGTGCGCGAGCACGTCCACGCGGTCGACGAAGCCAAGTCCGGGGTGCGCCATCGCGGCGCCGGTGATCGCCAGGGCGGCGAACCCGCCAACGATCAACGCCAGCGTCCGGGTTCGGGGCATCAGCAGATCCTTTCGCTCGGTGGAGCGTGGATCGAACGGTAAGATTCTGGGCATAAGGTCCGGGTAAGACCCGGCCATCGACTCTGCTCGAAGGGCGATGGATCGACGAACGTTAACGAACGCACATCACGATCCAGCTGAGCTCAAATCCCGGAGAGGCGCCGGGATCGCTAGGCTGGATGGACGCCCCACTTGGACAAGGACGAGTCAGTCCCGATGCCCGAGGTCACTCCCCATCTACAGCCCCAAACGGCTTCGACGCTCGTCGAGCGACCGGTCGAGATCGACCTCGACGATCCGGAACTCTTCGAGAACCGCGAGCTGAGCTGGCTCGACTTCAACGACCGCGTCTTCGCAGAGGCCTGCGACCCGCGGAACCCGCTCCTCGAGCGCGTCAAGTTCCTCGCGATCACCGCGAGCAACCTTGACGAGTTCTACTCGAAGCGCGTCGGCTGGCTCCGCCGGCAGATGCGGAACGACCCGCACGTGCGGACCATCGACGGCCTCACGATCCAGGAGCAGCTCCAGCTCGTCCGCGACCGCTGCGAAGCGACGAACCAGCAGATGAACGAGACATGGGAGCGCGATCTCCGCCCCGCGCTCGCCGAGGCCGGCGTCGAGATCGTCAGCTACGACTCGCTCGACGCGGAGAAGCGCGACGAGCTGCGCGACTACTTCGTGCGCTCGATCTTCCCGGTGCTCACCCCGCTCGTCGTCGACCCGGCCCACCCCTTCCCGTTCATCTCCGGCGGCAGCCTCTCGCTCGCGCTCGGCGTCCGCGAGCCCGGTCAGACCTGGCACTTCGCCCGCGTGAAGATCCCCGCCAACCGCCCCCGCTTCATCGACGCCGGCGAGCGCCGCTTCGTCCCCATCGAGGAGCTGATCGGCGCCCACCTGGAGATGCTCTTCGCCGGCGCCGAGGTCTCGCCGTGGCAGGTCGTGCGCGTGCTCCGCAGCGCCGTCGTCGGCGGCCCCGGCGAGGAGGCCGAGGACCTGCGCGACCTCATCGAGAGCGAGCTGCGGATGCGCCGCCTCGCCGAGCCCGTGGTCCTCGAGGCCGCCAGCGACATCCCCGACAACCGCCTCGAGCTACTCGTCGAGGAACTCGAACTCGACGAGGAGGACGTCACCCGCTCCGACCACTTCGTCGGCCTCGCCGACCTCATGGAGATCGCCTCGCTGCCGATGGGCTCGCTCTCGTTCCCGCCCTTCACCCCCGAGATCCCCTCGGCGTTCCTCCACATCGAGGATGACCGCACCTTCTTCGCCACGCTGCGCAGCCGCGACGTGATGGTCCACCACCCCTACGAGTCCTTCGACGCGTCGGTCGCCCGCTTCGTCGAGGAAGCGTCCCGCGACCCGAGCGTCCTCGCGATCAAGCAGACGCTCTATCGCACCTCGCCCGACTCGCCGCTGCTCCGCTCGCTGATCGACGCCGCTGGCCGCGGCAAGCAGGTCGCCGTCGTCGTCGAGCTGAGCGCCCGCTTCGATGAGGCGAACAACCTCGAATGGGCGCGCCGCCTGGAGGACGCCGGCGTCCAGATCGCCTACGGCTCGCCCTCGATGAAGGTGCACAGCAAGATCTCGCTCGTCGTCCGCGAGGAGCCAAGCGGCGTCAAGCTGTACGGCCACATCGGCACCGGCAACTACAACTCGCGCACGGCCCGCGTGTACACCGATCTCGGCCTCTTCACCGCGGACGAGACGATCTGCGCCGACCTCCTGGCCGTCTTCAACGACCTCACCGGCTTCTCGCGCGAGCCGGACACCTCAACGCTCCTCGTCGCCCCGTTCAACCTCCGGTCGGAGCTGGAGCGACGCGTCCGCCGCGAGATCGAGCACGCCCGCGCCGGCCGCCCCGCGCGGGTCATCTTCAAGATGAACGCCCTCGAGGACCCCAGCTTCACGCAGCTCCTCTACGAGGCGTCTCAGGCCGGGGTGCAGGTTGACCTCGCCGTCCGCGGCATCTGCCGCCTCCGCCCCGGCTTGCCCGGTCTCAGCGACCGCGTCCGCGTCGTCAGCGTGATCGGCCGCTTCCTGGAGCACTCACGTATCTACCGCTTCGAGAACGACGGTGAGCCGGAGTCCTTCATCGGCAGCGCCGACATCATGAAGCGCAACCTCGACGAGCGGATCGAGGTGCTCACGCCGATCCGCGATCCCGCGCTCCAGGAGCAGCTCCGAGACACCCTCGAGCTCCTGCTGAATGATCGCCGCCAGGCCTGGCACCTCAACGATCGCACCTGGACGCGCGACGAGACGAGCACCGAGGACGGCGTCCACGCGACGCTGCTCGCCGCCGCCCCGTTCAGCTAGCCGCCCCAATCAGCTAGCTGCAACGTCGCGAAGCTCGCTGCCCTCTCGGTCGATTCCCTGTGATCCGCATGTGTCGGTCCTGATGATCTTCGGACGAATCGTCGCCGGGTCCGGCGCGCGGTGAACGAAACCGGAGAGCCGTCGACAATCCGATGAATCGGGTGAACGCGCGCGGGGAACCCGCGTGGCGATGGCGAGGTCGAACGCGATGTCCGCTCCACACGCCTCCGCGGCGGCGGAGGACCTGCTGGAAGCACCGGCCGAGCGGCCGTTCTTCATCGCGCGCCAACCGATCTTCGATCGGCGCCGTGCCGTCCGCGCCTACGAGCTCCTCTTCCGAGGCGACTCCGACGCGGGTGGCGCCACGTTCATCGACGGCAGCTCCGCGACCGCGCAGCTCGTCAGCCAGGCCGCTGAGATCGGCACCTTCCGCTCGCTGGCCGGTGGCCGCCCGCTGTTCGTGAACTTCACCCGCGACCTCCTCCTCAACGGCAGCGCCACCCTCCTGAGCGCCAAGCGCTACGTGATCGAGATCCTCGAGGACATCCCGGCCGATCCCGAGGTCGTCGAGATCTGCCAGCAACTCGTCGCGGACGGCTACCGCGTCGCCCTCGACGACGTCATTGACGAAGAGCGCATCGAGGCGTTCGGAGACGCCGCCACGCTCGTGAAGGTCGATCTGATGGGCGCCGACCGCGAGCAGATCATCGCGATCGCGCAGGCCGCTCGCGGACACCGCTACGAGCTCCTCGCCGAGAAGGTCGAAACGAGCGAGGACCTCGAGTTCACGATGGCGCACGGGTTCGACTACTTCCAGGGCTACTATCTGAGCCGCCCGGAATCGGTGAAGCGCGCCGCGCTCCCCGGCCTCCAGCCCACCCACGTGCGTCTGCTCGACGTCGTCAGCAAACCCGAGCTCGACATCGACGAGGTCGCCCGCACCGTCGAGGCCGACCCGTCGCTGACCTACAAGCTCCTCCGCCAGGCCAACGCCCCGGCGAGGGCACTCAACCGCCGGATCACCTCGATGCGCGACGTCGTCGTGATGTTCGGACAGTCTGAGATCCGGCGCGCCGCGACCTTCACCGTGATGGGCGCCATCGTCGGCGGCTCCGATCACCTGCTGCATCGCAGCGTGACGCTCGCACGCCTGTGCGACGGACTCGCCCGTGAACTCGGCCTCAGCCGCGAAGAGGCCTTCGACTTCTACCTCGTCGGGCTCTTCGCCAACATCGACTCACTCCTCGGCGAGCCGATCCACCGCGCGCTGCGCACGCTGCCGTTGTCCCCGGTCACCGTCGCCGCGCTCGTCCGTCACGAGGGCCCGGCCGCGCACGCCCTCGACCTCGCGAGCGCATACCTCCGAGGAGACTGGACCGCCGTCTCGAAACACGCGGCCGCGCTCGAACTGACCGAAGAAGCGGTCTCGACCGCCTACATCGAGGCCATCGAGAGCGCCGACTCGGCGATGACCGCGGCCTAGCCGCGGCCACCGCCCGCTCCGCTCGGCTACTGCAGCACCAGCGGGATCACCACCCGTGGCGGCGGTGGCCCCTCACCACCCGACGCGTCCACCTCGAACACCTCGAGGTTCCCGACCTCCGCGGTCGTCACGCCGCTGTACGTCACCGTGAACGAGAACCGGCCGGCGCCATCGACGCCACCGCCCGAGGTGAACCCGGAGGCCAGCTCGGAACCGTCCCGCGCCAGCAACCGCCAGTTGACCGTCGACTCAAAGGTGCGCGAGCAACCCTCGACGCTGAAACCGCTGAACACCTGCGTCCCCGGCACCGGCGTCGTCACGAACACGAACGAACCGAGGTCGTCGAGGTTGGTCGTCTCGCAGACGCCCGTGCCCAGCTCGACCAGCGCGCCACTCTCGAGGACAAACTCCCGCGTCACCGGCACCGTCGGCGGCGCCGCGAACGGCTCACCCGGCGACCGATCGAGGTAGGTCACCGTGACGCGCCCGTTCCCCGCGGCCAGCCGCTCGACGATGATCCGATCGCCGAGGAACACGGTCGGCGCCGTCCCAACGGAGCCACTCGGCACGACGCTGAGGTACGAGAACGTCCCCGACCCACCCGGCTGCTGCCGGATCACCGTCGCCGCGTCGGCGATCGCGTCCCCATCGAGGTAGGCATACGACTGCCGGACCGTCAGCTCGGTGACGATCTGCGTCGCCGAGTTAGGCGCCGCTGGAACAGAGGACACCCCGTCGGTCAGCGTCACGTCGCCGTCGGCGAGTCCGTAGGTCGCGCTCGGCGGATCGACCAGCGGCGTCACGTCGAAGCAGCGCACCGAGAACGGCGTGTTCGCCGCGAGCAGTACCGGGAACGGAGCGTTCACGAAATCGGGCGCCCCCGCCACGAACGAGGACCAGAGCCCACCCTCGATCGCCGACAGCGTCTGCGTCTGACAACCAGCGTCGCGCAGCGTCGCCGCGAGCCCCGTCGCGCTCGACATCTCCGTGGTGATCAGCAGCGCCGTCCCGCCGTCGCGCGGTGGCACCCCGCTGAACCCGCCACCAATCGGCGCGGAGATCGGCACCGGCGTCTGCGCCTGCACGCTCCCCAGCGGACTCAGTAGCACCACCGCCGCCAGCATCGCGCCCAGCACCGCCGCGGCCGCCCCAACTCGCTGCCTCATCGCGTTCGCTCCTCGACTACTGCCCGCCCCCACGCTGGACCGCCGACCCCGAGCTCCGCAACCCGGCCGTCATGACATCTCGAAACCCCACGTCACCAGCAGGAAGCGTCCGTCGTCGCTCCACTCCACCAGCCGTGCGGTCGGCGGTACCAGCACGCGCGCCGCCGCGTCGCCGAACGTCCAGAACTCGAGCCAGCGATCGAACGGCCCACGATCGCTCAGCAGCGCCAGCATCGAACCATCCGGCGACCACAGCGCCCGCTCCGCCCCGAGCACGCACTCCGCCTCCGGCAGGCTCGGGTGCTCGAGCCAGACCCCCCAGCATCCCGGGATCGGCGCGATGTTCAGCTCCGGACCCAGCACCGCCAGCGCCGGCCCGAACGGCGTCAGCGTCGCAATCCCGCGCTCCGACCAGCGGTCCAGCTCCTCGCCCGACGCCGGGTCCACGAGGGCGGTCCCGCCATCGGGCGTCCAGATCTGCACCCGCGCCCCGTCCGCCGCGAGCCGCCCCGTACCCCGCGCGACCTGCCCCGGCGCCATCAGCGGTCGCGACTCCCTGCTCGCCGCATCGAACAACCGGGGCTCCGACACCACCTGGATCGCGAGCGTCGCGTCGTCCGACGCGACCCATCCGAGGAGCGCGCGCGGATCGGCGACGACCTGCGTCGGCGATTCGCCACCGTCGACCGGCACCACGTACGTCCCCCGATCATCCTCACCGTCGCTCGCCCCACCGAAGTCGCTGAACGCGATGAACTCGCCGGACGGCGACCACGCCGGAGCCGGCGCATCGTCGCACGCGCAGAGCTGAACACCCGCTGCGAGGACGATCGGCTCGCCGCCCGGCACGGCGACCAGGAGATCAACCGAGGCCTCCCCAACCCGCTCGAGGTACGCCACCGCCACCCCGGTCGGCGACACGAACGGTGCGATGACCGCGTCACCCATCGCCTCACGCTGCCCGTCCACATCGAGGTGAAGCGCACCATCGTCGGACAACACCGCACGGGCTGCGGGGTCGATCGTCTCGAATACGACCCCGTCGCTGACCGACTCCGTGACCGTGCCGTCCGCGAGATAGCGTCGCGCGGCGCCGTCGTCATCGGTGACCCAGACAGCCCCCGAGGGCGCGAAGATCGGCTCCGCTCGCTCGCGCGTCGGCGCGTCGTCCAGCTCGTAGAGCTTCACGATCTCCGCGGTCTCCGCATCGATCACCCAGACCCCCAGGTCCGGGATCAGCGGCCGCGGCGGCGTGATCGCTGTGGTGGTCGCCGACGGCGCCTCGGCCGTCGCGCCCACCTCCGAGGTCGGCGACGCGGCCGTCGAGGTCGGCGTCGCCTCCTCCCCGCTACAACCGCTCGCAGCGAGAGCCACCAGCGTCGCAATCAGCGCGGTCAGCCCCACCCGCGACACAGCGGCTGGGCGAACCCGATCGATGCTCAGAATCAGCAACGGCGCAAACATCGTCTCAGGATGCCAGCGTCGCGGCCTTCAGAAATGACAGACCCTACGCGCCGAACGCCGAAGCGCTAGTCTGCGCCGACACCGACCACTTCCGGGGAGGAACCATGGGCGCGCTCGACGGCATCCGCGTGATCGACTTCGGCCAGTACATCGCCGGCCCGATGACCGGCATGCTCCTCGCCGACCAAGGCGCCGACGTCATCAAGGTCGACCCGCCCGGCGGCCCCGTCTGGGACGCCCCCGCGAACGCCACCTGGAATCGCGGCAAGCAGAGCATCGTGCTCGACCTCAAGACCGAGGCCGACCTCGCCACCGCCCGAGGACTCATCGCCTCCGCCGATGTCGTCATCGAGAACTTCCGCCCCGGCGTCATGGATCGCCTCGGCCTCGGCGCGGCCGCCACGACCGAGGCCGACCCGCGCCTGATCTACGCCTCGCTCCCCGGCTTCGCCTCGGACGATCCCCGCCGCGACATCCGCGCCTGGGAGGGCGTAGTCGGCGCCGCGACCGCCACCTACTTCGCTCGGGGAGTCTTCCAAGTCGAGGATTCCCCGCGCCCGGTCTACACCGCCGTCCCCATCCCCTCGAGCTACGCCGCCTTCCAGACAGCCACCGCGATCGGCATGGCCCTCATCGCCCGCGACCGCGACGGCCGCGGCCAGACCATCGAGGTACCCCTCTTCGACGGCATGTTCGGCGCCCTCGGCTACCGAGGTCAGCACCCGTTCTCGATCCGCGGCTTCTCTGGGCTCACGACCACTCAGTACGAGTGCAAGGACGGGCGCTGGGTCCAGTTCCACTCCGGCAACCAGAACGTCCCGCAGTTCATGGAGCTCGCCGGCATCGCCCACTGGCCCGGCGAAGGTCTGTTCGAGCCCGAGCGCCGCGAGGAACTCGACGAGAAGTTCATCGCCCTCTTCAAGACGCGCACAGCGCAGGAGTGGGAAGACCTGATCGCCAAAGCCGGCTCAGAGGCCACCGTCTGCCGCACCAGCGCCGAGTGGCTCACCCACGAGCACGCCCGCGCCTCGAGGGCGATCGTCGACGTCGACGACCCGGTGCTCGGCAAGACCTCACAGCCCGGCCTCAACGTCCGCATGTCCGGCACGCCCGGCGCCATCCGCCCGCGCCGCCCCCTCGACGCGGACCGCGGCTCGATCCTCGAGCAAGCCGAACAGCCCACCGAGGCCCCGGCACCATCCGAGGATGAGCTCCGCGCCGCTCTCGAGGGCGTCCGCGTCCTCGACCTCTGCATCATCCTCGCCGGCCCCACGGCCGGTCGCACGCTCGCCGAGTGCGGCGCCGACGTCATCAAGATCGACGCCCCGAACCGCGGTGAATCGGTCATCTTCTTCACCGACGTCAGCCGCGCGAAGCGCAGCATCCTGCTCGACCTCAAGTCCGACGAAGGCCGCGAGGTCTTCTGGCAGCTCGTCGACAGCGCCGACGTCATCGTCCAGAACTACCGCGCCGGCGTCGCCGAGCGCCTCGGCATCGGCTACGACGAGGTCCGTAAGCGGAAGCCCGACATCGTCTACGCCTCGCTGAACTCCTACGGCCACGAGGGCCCGTGGGCCGGCCGCCCCGGCCACGAGCAGCTCGCCCAGGCCGCCACCGGCATGCAGGTCCGCTTCGGCGGCGACGGCCCGCCTACGCTCCAGACCAACGCGATCAACGACTACGGCACCGGCTTTATGGGCGCCTACGGCGTCGCGCTCGCCCTCCTCCACCGCAACCGCACCGGCGAGGGCCAGCACATCGACAGCGCCCTCGCCTACACCGGCGTCTCACTCCAGACCCAGTTCATCACCGACTACGAGGGCCATGAGTGGACTGAGGCGCGCGGCCAGAACGCCCTCGGCGACGGCCCGCTCCACCGCGCCTACGAGGCCAGCGACGGCTGGCTCTTCCTCGGCGCCCGCCCCGACGACCTCGAACGTCTCGAAACCAGCGCAGCTCTCGAGGGCATCGCCGCGCTCGAAGGCGACGCGCTCGAACGCGCCCTCGAGACCGCGATCGCGACCGGCACTGTCGAGGAGTGGGTAGCAAGGCTCGTCGCGGCCGGCGCCGGCGCCCACCGCGTCGTCGAAGAGCCGCGCCAGCTCATGCTCGACCCCTGGGTCATCGAACACGGCCTCAGCGTCACCCGCGAGCACATGGAGCGCGGCCCCGTTACGACCACCGGCCCTGCCGCCCGCCTCTCGAGGACCCCGCTCGTCCCGGGCCGTTCGGCACCCACGCCCGGCTCAGACGCCGCCGAGATCCTCGGCGAGATCGGCCTCGGTGATCGACTGGAAACGCTGGTGTCATCCGGCGTGGTGCGCACCGAAGGCGTCGCGGCCGGCTAGCCGCGACCGGCACCAGGGCGAACGTCGAGGGCCAACTACCGGCCCTCGATCCGCACGAGCCCGGCCAGAAACGCCAGCGGCCCCAGCTCCCAGCGGCGGTCGACGGACTCTGGCGTCGTGCCCAGCCAGCCAGCGGATTCCTGCGTGGCCAACCCCTGGATCATCGCCAGAAAGACGTGCGCCACGTCCGTCGGATCGTCGGTGAACAGCCCCATCTCGACGCATCGCCGTATGTGCCCGACCACGAAGTTGCGCACCGCACTGCCCGCTGCCAGCTCCTCCGGCCCTGGGTCGAAGTCCGCGAACGGACGCGAGAACATCACCGCCGTCAACGCCGGATGCGCCCGCGCGAACGCTCGGAACGTGTTGGCGACCCCAACGAGGTCGGCGACCGGATCGGTCGTCACCTCCAGCTCGTCGAGCTGCGCCCGGAGCTGGCGAAACCCCTCGAAGAACAGCTCGCGCACGAGCCCGCCCTTGTCCCCAAACAGCTCGTAGACCGCGGGCAGCGACGTCGAAGCGTCGCTCGCGACGCGCCGCGTCGTGAACCCGGCGACGCCCTCATTCGCCAGCGTCGCCGTCGCGACGCGGAGGATGTGCGCCCGCAGCTCCGGCGTGCGTTGCTTCGCCCTCGGCACCGTCGCGCCCTCGCCTAGTCGTCCGCCGACAGCCCGGCGTACGCCTCGATGCCACGCCGGATCGCCGCCAGCGAATCGGCGCGCACGCGCCGCTTCGTCGCCGCGTGCGCCACCATGTCGAGCGCCGTCATCCCCACCGCCACCTCGCGCGCGACACCCTCGAGGTCCCCGGCCTCGACCACGCGATCGAGCACACCACTCTCGACGGCGTTCGCCGGCGTGAAGACATCCGACACCGTCATCGCCCGCTCGAACGCGGCCGGCGTCAGCCGCTGACGCGCGATCGCCGCCGCCGCCTCCGGCATCGTCAGCCCGATCGCCACCTCGTTGGCCACCAGCTTGAAGTCACCCGCCGCTCCGATCCGGTAGTCGCCCGACAGCACCAGGAAGAACCCCATCGCGATCGCGTGCCCGCTGCAGGCGATCACGATCGGCAGCGGGAACGACAGCATCCGCTCCGACAGCTCGAACCCGCCGCGCACCATCGCCGTCGACTCGGCGCCGCCCGCCTGCACGACCGGCAGATCGAACCCCGCGCAGAAGACGCCCGGCCGCCCCGAGAGCAGCACCACCGCCCCATCGACTTCGGCGCGATCGAGGGCCGCATGCAGCTCCCCCTGCATCGCCAGCGACATCACGTTGACCTTCCCGTCGTCCATAGTGATCGATGCGACCCCGTCCTTGAGGCGGTAACTCACCAGCGTTGTCATCCGACACCCTCCCCCGCGATCGAGTTCTGCTACGAGCTTGGCGAATCGTATCACCGTTTCGGAACAGCGATACGATCAAGTACCACCGAGACCAGCTAGCATCGCCGTCGCTGCGCGAGGACCGCGACCAGCGCGAGCGGCTACTCGAAACCGAGGCGAAGCGAGGAGGCAACGATGAGCGACCCGGTATCCGAGGCCGAAGCAGCATTCGAGCGCTGGCACGAGGCCTTCAACGCCCGCGACTCAGCCGGCATGGTCGCCGAGATGCACTTCCCCCACGTCCGCCTCACGGCCGCTAACCGCTTCCACGAATGGCCGACCGCCGAGGAGTTCGCCGCCTCGCAGGACGCCCTCACCCCCAACCTCCGCGCCGAGGGCTGGCACCACACCACCAACCTCTCGATCGAGGCGATCCAGTCCGGCCCCGACAAGGTCCACTTCGCCCTCCGCGAATCCCGCCGCCGCGAAGACGACACGGAGTACGAGGGCTTCGACACCTTCTGGATCTTCACGAAGCAGGACGGCCGCTGGGGCCTCCAGTTCCGCTCCTCGTTCCTCTCCACCCCGGCCCAGGGCCTCGCCCCCGACGGCACCGCCGCGGTCTAGCAACCGACGATCGCGACAATGCCGCACCTACCACCCGATGTGGCCCGCCACCTCTCGAAGTGGCGCCCCTCGCTGCGCGTGTCGGAGGCGCAGCGTGTTGGGCAAGGCTGGAACGCCGTGGCATGGCGCGTCCCGTCCGACGACGGCGACTGGCTGGTACGGGTCCCTCGGCGGTCTGGCGCCACCGAGGAGATGAGGCGACAGACCTGCCTCTACCGACTGCTGACACCACGAGGCCTGCCGGTTCCCATTGACGCGGAGCTCGTTCTCGATAGTGGCGGTGTGATCGCCGCCGCGGCGTATCGATTCGCGGACGGCGAACACGCCGCCCGCGAACGGAACCGCGGTCGACGTCGCGCGTTGCTCGCGGCGCAGCTGAGCCAGTTCCTCACTGAGCTGCATTCAACACCGCTGAAGCAAGTCCGCGAGTGCGGCATCACCGCTCGCAACAAGTGGCGCCGCTACGAGGAGTGGATGACCTGGCACGATGACCGCTTCGGTCCAGCGACGCGGCAGTACCTCAAGCGATTGCGTGAGCAATGGGCCGTCACGACGTCAGGCGGCGGAATCCCGCAACGCCTCATCCACGCCGATCTCGTACCCGAGCACATCATCGTCAACGGAGGAGGGATCGTATCGTCGGTCTTGGACTTCGGCGGCCCGCAGATCGCGGATCCAGCGGTCGACTTCGCCTCGCTGGGCCGGCACTACGGGTGGTCATTCGCCGACCAGGTGCTCGCTGAGTACGCATCGAACGAGCGGACCGCGATCCGCGCCCGTGCTCGCCTCTACGAACGAGTTCTGCCCCTGCACGCCGTCGACGCTGGTGTCGTGCGGGACGAGCCCAGCTTGCAGCGCCACGGGCTGCGCCAACTCGCAGCTCAAGCGGCGCGTTCGCCGACCTAGCGAGCGATGTACCCGCCGTCCACGACCAGCTCCGTCCCCGTCATAAACGAGGCCTCGTCACTCGCGAGGAACAGCACCGCGTACGCCACCTCATCGACCTCGCCCGTCCGCCGCAGCGGCGTGTTCTGAACCGCGATCTCCCGCCGCCCGAGCGAGTTCGGCACATTCCCCGACTTCATCGGCGGCATGAACCCCGGGTGCACCGAGTTCGCCCGGATCCCCTCCGGCCCGTAGTTCACCGCCGTCGACTTCGTCAGCAGTCGGACCGCCCCCTTCGACGCCGAGTAGGCGGGATGCCCGTTGTCCGCCCCGACGAATCCGAGGATCGACGACATGTTCACGATCGACCCGCCGCCGGCGCGACGCATCGCCGGCAACGCCGCGCGCGTCCCGAGGAACACCCCCGTCGCGTTCACCCCGATGATCGCGTCCCACCCCTCGAGGTCCATCGGATCCTCGAACGCGCTACTGCTCAGCCCCGCGTTGTTCACGAGGATGTCGAGCTTCCCGTAGTCGCGCTCCGCGACCTGGACAGCGGCCTGCCAATCCTCGTCGGCGGTCACGTCGGTGCGAAGGAACTGCGCCGTCCCGCCCGCCGCGGTGATCGCGTCCACCGTCTCCTGCCCACCGACTTCATCCACGTCGGCGACCACGACGGATGCGCCCTCGGCCGCGAACAACTTCGCCGTCGCCGCGCCCATCCCGCTCCCGGCGCCGCTCACGATCGCCGACTTGCCCTCGAGACGCATCGCTCGCTCCTCCCAGCGCGGGCTCCGTGCCCGCGACCGAGAGGATGCTAGCGGCTACCCACCCGCGATAGCGGCCTAGCCGTTACCCTCACCGTTAACGCACTCATTCGTGCCATAGGACTAGCCATGCCAATTCTGCCTGAACACGTAGCCGCCGTCGCCCAATTCCGGGAATGGGCGGCAAGATTCTCACGTCTAGCCCTCGGTGACGGCGAGATTTTCGAGGCGCTCGACGAGTTGGCGGAGAGCGCTGAGATCTGGGCGAGCTGGGATCAAGTGCGAGAGAACGCCGACATCGTAGATGACCAGCTAGTCACGGATGAGGAGTTCCTAGAATACGAGGGACAGCTCTTGATCGATGACGGCGCGGAGGGCCCGAGCGCCGCAATCATCACGGCGCTCGTATTCGATGATGTCGACGGGCCAGTTGATCCGGGCGACCTCCCAGAAGCGGAGGCCGTTCGAGAGCGCGTACGAGCGTTGGCAGTCTTGCTTCGCGAGGAAGCCGAGGCACAACGAGGCGGAAGGTTCGTTCGTCTGGCGAAAAAGGGACTCAAAGTCATCGCAGGAGTTGCGGTCCTCTCCGTGGATTCGTTCGCGGTCGTTGAGGGGCAGCTGCTTGCGATTGGCTCGCTCAGGCCAGCCCTCAAGGCGATCGACAGGGCTACACAAGACCTCTAGCCGGGACGTTGTCGGGCGCGGCGCCTCGCACTTCACGGCGATGCGATCGGCCTCCCAGAATCCCTCCTCCCACCGTCGACAACGCGTTCGTACGCAAGGGGGCACCTCGGCTACCCACCCGCGACGAGCACATCGTCCCGGTACTGCAGCTCGTACAGTCGGTGATACTGGCCACCCCGGGCGAGCAGCTCCTCGTGCGAACCCTCCTCGACCACTTCGCCATGATCGAGGACCACGATCCGATCGACGGCGCGGATCGTGTTCAGCCGGTGCGCGATCACGATCGAGCTGCGCTCGGTCATCACCTCGCGAATCCCCGCCTGGATCACCGCCTCCGTCTCCGGGTCGATGCTCGCCGTCGCCTCGTCCATCACGAGCACGATCTCCGGGTTGAACGCCGCAACCCGCGCGAGCGCGAGCAGCTGCTTCTGCCCCGTCGACAGGTTCGCCCCGCGCTCCGCCAGCTCTGTGTCGTACTCGTCCGGCAACCGCTCGATGAAGCCACTCGCGCCGATCTGCTCGGCGGCGGCGCGCACCTGCTCGCCGGAGATGCTCGTGTCGCGTAGCCGGATGTTCTCCTCGATCGTGTCGGTGAACACGAACGGCTCCTGCAGCATCAGCCCCACGTGCCGCCGCAGCTCCCGCTGCGGCAGCTGATCGATGGGAACGTCATCCACGAGGATCTGCCCCCGCTGCACGTCATAGAACCGCGTGAGCAGCGACAGGATCGTCGTCTTGCCGGCGCCGGTCGCACCAACGACCGCCACCCACTCACCCGGCTGCACCGTGAACGACACGTCGCGCAGCACCCAGTGCTCGGCGCCCGGCTCGCTGTCGTACGCGAACCACACGTTGCGAAACTCGATCTTCCCGAAGATCCGGCTCCCGAGGTGCCGCGGCTCCTCGACGTCCACGAGGTCTGCGGGAGTATCGAGGATCCCGAACACCCGCTCCGCCGACGCCATCGCCTGCTGCAGCGTCGTGTAGCGCTGCGACAGCTCGCGCAGCGGCCAGTAGAAGAACCCCATGAACTGGCTGAACGCGACCAGCGTCCCCAGGCTCAACGACGTATCGAGGATGCGCTCCCCGCCGTACCAGATCAGCGCCCCCGTCGTCCCGGCAGCGAACAGCACGACCACCGGCTCGAACACCGCGTACCAGAACACGAACCGCAGGTTCGCGCTGAGGAACGCGCGGTTCTGAACGTCGAACCGCCGCCCGGACTCGCGCTCGCGGTTGAAGAGCTGCACCACCGCCACACCCGAGATCGTTTCGTTGAGGAACGCGTTGATCCGCGCGAGCCACATCCGCTGCTCGCGGAACAGGTCCCGCTGCTTCATCGCGAAGTACTGCGTCGCCCAGATCAGCGGCGGCAGGAACGCGAACATCAGCAGCGCCAGCCGCCAATCGAGGACGAGCATCGCCACGACCACCGCGCTCAGCATCACCAGGTTGGTGAGGATCGTCACGACCCCTACCGAGATCGCCTGCTCGATCGTCGCGATGTCGTTCGTCACCCGCGTGACCAGCCGGCCGACCGGGTTGCGATCGAAGTACGACACCGACATCCGCTGCAGGTGCGTGAACAGCTGCAGCCGCATGTCCATGATCACGCGCTGCCCGATCCACGCCATCAGCGCGTCCTGCGTGTACCGGAACACGAACGCCACCAGCAGGTGCCCGAGGAACAGCAGCGACAGCAGCCCCAGCCGGTCGGTCCGCCCCTGGTCGATCTGGTTGTCGATCGTGTAGCGCACCAGGAGCGGGCCGACCACGGTCAGCAGCGCTCCCACGAGCATCAGCACCACCGTCAGCGCGAGCAGACGGCGGTACGGCTTCAGGTAGCTGAGCAGGCGACCGGCGATCTGTCGGTCGTAGACCTTGCCGATCGCGGCGTCGTCCTCCTCGAAGAACTCGTTCATTGGTCGTTCCCGTCGGACGCTCCCGGCGCGTCGTCTTCGAGGACCGCCTCATCGACGACGATCCCCTCCTCGACGAGCGCCTCGAAGCGCCGCTGCTGCTGGTAGAGCCGGTGGTAGACCCCGCCCTGCGCGATCAGCTCCTCGTGCGTGCCGTCCTCGACGATCCGCCCACCATCGAGGACCACCACCCGGTCGGCGGACGCGAGCGCGGACGTCCGGTGCGCGATCATCAGCGTCGTGCGGTCCCGCATGTACACGCGCAGGCCCTCGAGGATTTCCTCCTCGGTGTGCGTGTCGACGTGCGACAGCGCGTCGTCGAGCACGAGGATCGGCAGGTCTGCGACCAGCGCACGCGCCAACGTCGCCCGTTGCCGCTGACCGCCCGAGAGCGAGATCCCGCGCTCGCCGATCACCGTGTCCAGCCCGTCCGCGAGCTGCTCGAGGTCGTTCGACAGTTTCGAGGTCTCGACCGCCCGCTGGATCTCCTCGTCGGACGCGTCGACGCGGCCGAACGCCACGTTCTCGCGCAGCGACTCGGAGAAGAGCATCGCCTCCTGCGGTACGAACCCGATCGCGGCGCGCAGGTCGCGCAGCGCCCACTCGCGGACGTCAACGCCGTCCACGAAGACGCCGCCCTCGTTCGGGTCGATCAGCCGCGCCAGCGTGTCGATCAGCGTCGTCTTGCCGCTGCCCGTCTCGCCCACGATCGCGACAGTCGTCCCCGCCTCGATGTGCAGGTCGAGCCCATCGAGGACCGCCGGCCCGCCCGGCTCGTGCCGCACGGTCACCCCGCGGAACTCGATCTCGCCTCGAACCTCCGAGGGTGAGTGAGGGTTCGGCGGATCGGCGATCGCCGGCTCCTCGGCGAGAACCGCCGAGATCCGGCCCATGCTCGCCGTCCCCTGCTGCCACGCCGAGACGAACCATCCGAGGCCCGCGAGCTGCGCGGCGATCAGCGCCAGGTACGCGTTGAACTCGACGAACTGACCGATCGAGATCTTCCCGTTGACCACGTCGTGGCCGCCGAACCAGAGCACGAGCCCCGTCCCGATCCCGGTCGCAAAGATCATCACCGGGAAGAACCCGGCGGCGTAGTACATGAACGCCATCGAGCGCCGCATCATCTCCTGGTTCTCGCCGGCGAAGGTGGCGATCTCCGCCTCCTCCTGCGCGTACGCCTTGATCGAGCGGATCCCGCTGATGTTCTCCTGCACCCGGTTGGTCAAGACCCCGAACTGGTCCTGCACCGCGGTGAACCGCGCCACCATCCCCGTCTCGAGGAAGATCACCAGCGCCACGATGAACGGCATGTAGACGATCGCGATCAGCGTCAGCTGCACGTCGATCCGCAACAGCAACACGATCCCCACGCTGGCCATCACGAACGTCCGCCAGATCTCGTTGAACGTCGGCCCCAGCAGGTCGCGCACCCACTGCAGGTCGTTCGTCGCCCGCGCCATCAGGTCGCCGGTCCGCGACCGCAGGAAGAACCCGCGGTCCAACCGCATGAACTGATCCGACAGGTCCGTCCGCAGCGCGTACTCGATCTGCCGCGCCGTCGCCGACACGTACCAGCGACCGACGAAGCGAATCCCACTCTCGAGGACCGCGAGCCCGATCAGCACCGCCCCGAACCGAACGAGCGCACTCCCGGTCGTGCCCTCCTTGAGCGCGTCGATCGCCTCGCGCAGCACGATTGGTGGCGCCAGCGACAAGAACGCCGCGATCGTCAGCAGCGTCAGCCCGAGCGCATACCGCTTCCAGTTCAGCCCGATGTAGTGCCACAGTCGGTTGCTCCGGATCCGCTCCCAGCGGGAGCGCTCCGGCGACGCCGGTCCGGCGTCCAATGCTTGCGTGGTCACGAGGACCCCGTTCTCTCCGTCGGCCTCGGAGCGGCGTAGAGCCGCGCGGGGGCCGAAGTCGTCACGGCGCACTGCGGCGCGGTGACCTCGTCGATGTTGGGATGGGAAGGCGCCCGGGACCTCGTCCGGACGGTCAGTCGCTCCAGTGCGAGCGGTCGGCCTGGTGGTTAACCGACGTTTCGCCCATGAGCGGGTCGGTCATTGGGCGAGATCGCTCCGGGAGGAGCCGCTCCATCGACCGACGGGCGCGCGGAAGGGGGTCGTGGGATATCGAGCAGCCTCATCAAACCCTCCTTCGCGTGAACACGTGAGTGATGATCCAAGCGCGTTCGCTGACTGATGTCAAACCCGCGCCCAACGAGGGCCTCAGCCGCACCGCCGGCCCGCGCGAGGATCGGCCGACATCACGACGACGTCGGCCCCGACAGCTCGAACGGATTCCCCTCCGTGTCGACCACCTCAGCGAGGCGATCGCCCCACGGCTTGTCCGCCACCCGCACCAGCGTCCCACCGGCGGCCTGCACCGCGCGGCACGCCGCATCCACGTCCGCGACACCGAGGTGCAGCGTCGTCGCCGGTGCCCAGTCGCGGTCCCACGACTCCGCGTTCGTCTCCGCCGAGGTCTTCCCCGTGCGCTGATACAGCCCCTCGAACCCACGCCAGGGATGCAGCCCGAGCCGCAGCCCATCGCACGCCAGCTGGAGAAACCCGTTCGGCTCGTCGACCACCGTCTCGAACCCCAGCGCCTCGGTGTAGAACCGCCCGGCGCGCTCGCGGTCCGCCACGTAGATCACGACCATCGGATCTTTCGCTCGCATTCGCTGGCTCCTCGCCCACTCGCCTAGCTCGTCACGATCGCTCAGCTGCAACTTCGAGCGGATGTTCGCGAGGTGGAACTTCACCGCGTCCATCGTCGTCCCGCGCGCCCGCGCGATCGCCCGGTTGTTCAGCCCCCGCTCGAGGTGCCCGAGCACCTCGAACTCCGCCGGCGTCAGCACATCCGGATGCGGCGGCCGCCCGCGCTCGTGGATCCGTTCTGCTCGTTGCATGGGGCCACCGTACGAGGCGTCCCGACCGAATTACGCTACCCGGGTTCTCGGAGCCGCGACCCCGCCCGAGCCGCGATCAGTCGGTTGCCGGCGGCGCTCCGCTCGCGACGGACTGGATGAACGAAACGATCTCGTCGGTCGTCGCCTCGGGATCGAGCGGCTCCGGTCTGAACGTGACGCGCATCAGCGTCAGCGCCGCGGCGAGCTCCGCCAGCAGCATCAGATACGGGTGGTCCGGACCGACGACGCGCCCAACCGCCTTCAGCATGTTCCGCTGGCTGTAGACGCTCTTCACGGCATCGTCGATCCGGGCGTCGGATCGCATCGCCGCGATCAGGCCAGGCACCAGGTCGGGCCGCTCGACCTTCCTCAGGCACTCCTCCAGGACCAACGCCCGCAGATCCGCGATCGGGTCGTCGGTGACCGGCGCCGGCTCATCCGGCATCTGCCGGATCGCCTCGGCGACCAGCGCCTCCTTGTTCGGCCAGCGCCGGTAGATCGCTCCGGTCCCCGACCCGGCCCGCTCCGCCACGTCCTGGACGCGCAGGCGGTCGTACCCGACCTCGAGCAGCAGCTCAACGGCGGCTTCGAGGATCGCGTCGGTGCGTTCGCTGTCGCGCTTGCGACCCCGCGACTTCTCCGGGCGTTGCGTGCTGGCTTCGGTCATGGCGCAACTATATCGGAAAGCTTGCATTCCGGAAATAGACATTCTATAGTCGGCAACACGGAATTCCGGAAACGTTTATTTCCTAATCATCGAGAGGAATCCACCATGTCAGACACCCCTGCACAGATCGGCTGGTTCGAGATCGCCGGAACCGATCCGGCGCGGTCCGAGGCGTTCTACTCGAAGCTCTTCAACTGGAGCTTCAACGACGGCCCCAGCGGCCCGGACTACCGCATGACCACGGCTGGGCTGCCGGGAGGCGTGACCAAGGCGCCGCCCGGAACGCCCGAGGCGTACGCCATCTTCAGCGTGATCGTGCCCGATGCAGCTGCCACCTGCGCGCAGGTCACCGCGCTCGGCGGCACGGTCCTGGTCGGCCCGCAAGAGGTCGGCGACACGGGCCTCGTGTTCGCGAACGTCCAGGACCCGGACGGCAACCACTTCGGCCTGATCCGCCCGCCCGCGCCGTAGGGACCCTCGAGGAGATCCGGCGGCGCCCCGGCGCCGTCGGCGCCTCGCCCTACCCACGCTCCTCGCGCTTCGAGGCCGCCCGCGCCCGCTTCGTCCCGTCGAGCTCCACCTTCCGAGGCCGGATCGATTCGGGCGTCACCTCGAGGCACTCGTCCTCGCGCAGCAACTCGAGCGCCAGCTCGAGCGAGAGCGGTCGCGCCGGCACCAGCTTCTCGGTCTGGTCGGCCGCCGCGGCTCGCATGTTCGTCAGCTTCTTCTCACGCGTCGGGTTCACGTCCATGTCCCCGGGGCGCGCGTTCTCCCCGACGATCATCCCCTCGTAGACCTCGACGCCCGGCCCGACGAACAGCACGCCCCGCTCCTGCAGGTTCATCAGCGCGTACGTCGTCGTCGCCCCGCGACGGTCCGCCACGAGGCTCCCCGTCGGGCGCCCCTTCAGTTCGCCGTGCCACGGCTCGTAGCCGTGGAACACGTGGTGCGCGATCCCCGTCCCCCGCGTCTCGGTGAGGAACTCCGTGTGGAAGCCGATCAACCCGCGCGAGGGCACCAGGTACTCCATCCGGATGCGGCCGGTGCCGTGGTTCACCGTCTGCGTCATCCGCCCCTTGCGAAGCGCCAGCAACTGCGTCACGACGCCGAGGTAGTCCTCCGGGATGTCGATCGTCAGCGCCTCCACCGGCTCGTGGAGCTTGCCGTCCACCTCGCGAGTAACCACCTCCGGTCGCCCGACCGTCAGCTCGAACCCCTCGCGGCGCAACGTCTCCACGAGGATCGCGAGCTGTAGCTCGCCGCGCCCCTGCACGATCCACGCGTCCGGCCGCTCCGAGTCCTCGACCCGCAGCGAGACGTTACCGATCAGCTCGGCGTCGAGCCGGTTCTTCAGCATCCGTGCCGTCAGCTGGCTCCCCTCGCGCCCCGACAGCGGCGAGGTATTGATCCCGATCAGCATCGACAGGCTCGGCTCGTCGACCGTGATCACCGGCAGTGGCCGCGGGTCCTCGAGGTCGGCGAGCGTCTCCCCGATCGTGATCTCCTCGATCCCCGCGATCGCCACGATGTCGCCCGGCGCCGCCGACTCCGCCTCGACGCGTTCGAGCGCCTCGGTCACGAACACCTGGCTGAGCGTCGCGCGCTCCACCGTCCCGTCGCGGCGGCACCACGCCACCTGCTCGCCGCGTCGCAGCGTCCCGTTGATCACCCGGCACAGCGCGAGCCGCCCGAGGTACGGCGACGCATCGAGGTTCGTGACCAGCGCCTGCAGCCCGTGCCCGGGCTCGTACGTCGGCGCCGGGATGTGACTGAGCAGCAGATCGACGAGCGGCTCGAGGTCGGTGCCGCGCACCTCCGGGTCGAGCGACGCATGCCCGTCGCGCGCCACGGCGTACACGATCGGAAAATCGATCTGCTCCTCGGTCGCATCGAGGTCGAGGAACAGCTCGTAGACCTCGTCGACCACCTCCGCGATCCGCGCATCCGGCCGGTCGACCTTGTTGATCACGAGGATGATCGGCAGCTGTCGCTCCAGCGCCTTGCGCAACACGAACCGCGTCTGCGGCAGCGGCCCTTCCGAGGCGTCGACAAGCAGCAGCACCCCGTCGACCATCGTCAGCCCGCGCTCGACCTCGCCACCGAAGTCCGCGTGCCCCGGCGTGTCGATGATGTTCACCTTCACGTCGCCAACACGGACCGCCGTGTTCTTCGCGAGGATCGTGATCCCCTTCTCCCGCTCGAGATCCTCCGAGTCCATCACCCGCTCGACGATCTCCGCCCGCGCGTCGAGCTGCCCCGACTGCTGCAGCAGCGCGTCGACGAGCGTCGTCTTCCCGTGGTCGACGTGCGCGATGATCGCGACGTTGCGAATGTCCTCGCGTACGGCGCGCTCCGCGCCGCCTGGCATCGAGGAAGGCGCAGCGGAGGACGCCGGGGCGTCGGCGGTTGAGGTCTCGATGATCGGCTCCCGGATCGGGCGTTGAGGTCGCAGGCTGGGGTCAAGGGGCGAACGCCCTTCCACCAGTTGAACACGCGATCGGACGCCGCAGTAGCGGGGAACGCCCGCGCCCGCGTTCCCCCGCCGGGCCTTCAGTCCAACCAGCCGAGGACTTCGTGCCCTCCACGGTCCCGGGTCCCGTTGCGAGCATCGCCGGACGCGAGGGGGAGACATGGCTCAGCTACAGGTCGCGCACCAGCAGCACCCCGCGAACAAGCAGGAAGGGAGGCGGATCATGGCAATCGCGTGGCTGATCATCATGGTGACTGGCTGGGCGATCCTCTGCGTGATGCTGATGACCTCGCCCGGCACCATCGACCGCTTCTGGGAGTGGAGCCGCGACCTGCCGCTCGTCTTGCAGGTCGTCGTGTGGATCGCGCTGCTGCCCTGGATGGTCGCGATCGCGATCTGGGAGAGCGACTGGGCAACCGGCCTGCGCGTCGGCGCGATCAGCGTCGCGGCCATCGCATGGATCCTCGGGTCGTGGCCCGGGGTGGGGCGCTAGCAATGGCCGACGCCGCGCACATCGCTCTCGTCGTGCTCGACCTCTTCGTCGCCGTCACCGCGATCGGCGGCGGCATCGCGCTCGTCACCGGCCTCGAGGGCGATCGCTTCTCCCCCGCGATCCTCCGCAACACCCCCTTCCGCGGCTTCGCGGGCCCCGGCCTGATCCTCGCGATCGCCGTCGGCGGCAGCGCCGCGGCCGCCACCGCCCTCACCCTCATCGACCGCGAGACGGGCGCGATCGTGTCGATCCTCGCCGGCGCCATCCTGATGGGCTTCATCGCCATCGAGGCTCGCACCCTCGCCGACCAGGACGGCTGGTCGAAGACCGAGATCGTCTACTTCGTCACCGGCCTGCTGATGGCGCTGCTCGGCGCGGTCGTCTGGGCTGCGTAGCGACCCGGGTTGGCTAGTCGCCCGGCGCCACCTGCATCACGGTCGCGTCCCCCTCGAGGACGGTCTCGCCCCGCTCGTTCGTCACCTCGAACGACATCACGCCCATCGCGCGGTTCGCCCGCCACGACTGCACCGTGCCCGTCGCCGTCAGCGTGTCCCCGATCCGCGCGGGGTTGGGAAACGTCCACGCCTGCTTGAGGAACACCGACCCCGCGCCCGGCAGATCCATCGCCACGAGGGCGTGCAACATCCCGGTCGCGATCCCGCCCTGCGCGATCAACACCTCGAAGCGAGTCCCCGCGGCAAACGCCTCGTCGAAGTGCAGCGGATTCCGGTCACCGGTGATCTGCGCGTACGCCTCGACGATCTCCGGCGTCACCACCAGCGTCCGCGTCGCCGAATCGCCAGGCCTGATCGGCTCGCCGCCTTCGTTCGTCATGCGCGGATGGTAGGCCGAGAGGCCAAGCGTTGCGCCGTCCGGACCCGCGCGAGTCGGCGGAACGAGCTCCCCGCACGCCGTGAACAGCTGTCGCGGGTGACTGCAACGCCACCCCGTAGGCCGGCAGCGATGGAGTGGCGATTCCCGGCGCGACCCGCGTTCGCCCCGCCGGTCGGGGACCTGGCATCGGAGTCTGAACCCGGAAACGATGGCGTTGACCCCGAGGACCGGCAGGGTCACAGAGCCCCTCGTGAGATCGCTCCGAAACGAACGGGGGAGCGGCACCCGGCCCCGCAGGGGTGCGCCGCAGGCGCGAGGGTGTCGCGACCCCGTTCGTTTCGGATTCGGGCGGGTGGGTGGGACGAAACAGAGCCGCGGGCTTCGCCCGCGTCCCTCCTTCCGCGAGGCCTCACCAACCCCGGTGCGAGGGCCGGATCTCCGCCCGGAACGACCACGCCGACCGCGGCTGGTGCACCAGCCGCCAGCACTCCTCGGCGACAACCTCCGGCGTCATGAAGAAGTCGTCCGCCTCATCCGCGTAGACCCGCCGCATCGAGGGCGTATCGATCACCCCGTCGATGACGAGGTACGCGACGTGCACCCCGTCGCCCGCCACGGTCTTCGCGATCGACTCCGCCAGCACCCGCTGCGCCGCCCGGCTCGGCGCGTACCCCGTCATCGGCACGCTGCCCTCGTACGCGCCGGTGCTCCCCGTGCAGAGCAGCATCCCCTCGCCGGCCTCGACCATCCGAGGCACCAGCTCCTGCGCGAGATGCAACAGACTCATCGCGTTCGTCGCCAGCGACTCCGCGAGGATCGCCGGGTCAAGCTCGTCGTACCGCCCCCGCGCCCCAACCACCGGATTGTGAACCGCCACCGAGGGCGCGCCCAGCTCCTCGCCGATCCGCCGCAGCGTCTCGACAAACGCCTCCCCGTCCCCGACGTCACACGGGTACGCGACCGCCCCCTCCACCTCGGCCGCCAGCGCCTCGAGTCGCTCGACCGAGCGCGCGATCATCGCCACCCGGTACTCCGAGGCGAATCGACGCACCAGCGCGGCCCCGGTCCCCGGCCCGACCCCCACGATCACGCAGACCGGCCGTGCCTCATCGCTCGTCACAAGTATGCCTCGGACGGGCGGGGTTCGCGTGCGGTCGTTCGTCGCATCGGAGCCGCCGTCCTACTCGCGGATCCACCTGTTACGTCAGGTCGTAGTAAGGGTGACGGGCGCTGGCGGTCGGCCGCCGCGGGGCCCGGAGGCGAATGAACTGGGAGACGGGATTGTAGTGCAACGGCCCAGCCTTCGGAGGACGGGGGTCGCCGCTCTAGCGAGCGTCGTCGCGCTACTGCTCATCGGCTGCGGTCCGGTTCCCTTTGACTTCCACATCGA
Source organism: Dehalococcoidia bacterium (assembly GCA_028279505.1). Taxonomy (GTDB): domain Bacteria; phylum Chloroflexota; class Dehalococcoidia; order UBA2979; family UBA2979; genus UBA6627. The sequence goes on along the minus strand of JANQNP010000028.1, from coordinate 16,977 downwards.
GAACACCACCGACGAGACGCTGTGGGTAACGATCGAAGATGCGGAGGGTGCGGAGGCTCAGCAGTCGAGCCCGGCGAATCGAACCGACGCAACCACGCTCGGCCCCGGCGATCGTTTCGTCGAGACCGTGCGTCCAGACGATTTCACACACCGCACGGAGACCAACTACGGATCGTTGATCGCCCGCAACGCGGCGGACGAGATCAGGTTCTCAGGTCCGTTGGTGCTACTCGCGGCGCGCGATGAAGGATGCGTTGCCCGCCTGGGCGACCCACTCGTCGCCGATCACGTGGACTGTCGTCATCGGGAGCCGTTGTCTGAGGAGGTGCGACTCCAGCTCGAACGTGCGGATCGAGCGCTCCGATGGATCGAGGCGCAACCCTGGCTCCTCCTGGCAATGGCGGTCGGATACACGCCGATCGCACTCGTGCTCCTTCAATCGACTGGAGGATTCAGCAGACCGCTGGAGCAATCGCTCAACGAAGGTCGAGAAGGTGCCGCGCTCGGATCGGGCATTGTCGGCTTCGTCCTGGCACTGCCGATCGCGACACTCATCGCGATTCCGGGCGGCGGAGTCGTCGAGATTCCGCTGGTCGCAACGTCGCTCGCGGGGATTCTCGTCCTATTCGGGAGGAGTCCAAGACGTCGCCAGGCGGTGTCCTCGTCGCTACTGCTACTCGGAGGCGCTCACCTCATCCTGACTGGGATCGACAGCGCGACACTATGGCTCTGGGAGGATGACACGATCTCGGAATTGATCAGCGCACTGCTGTGGGGGTGGGCGTTGATCGGGGCCCCGGGTGCGCTGGCCGTCGTTGCCGGCCTGCTACTCCGGTCCCGCGATGACCTGGATGTCGGCGTCGATCCCGAAACGGCAGACAGCCAAGCGAGGTTGGAAACCATCGCCCGATAGGGTGCGGGAGCCGTGAGTCACACGTACGCCTCGTCGCGCCGAGGATCGCGAGACAACCGCTCGTCGCGCCGCGAGCCGCCGTCCCGCTCGCGGTCGTAGACCACCTCGCCGCCGACGATCGTCGTCTCGACCTCGATGTCGTCGATCGCGCCGCCATCAACCGCCAACGGATCGTCCGACAGCAGCACGAGGTCCCCGAGCTTCCCGGGCGTGATCGTCCCCTTCTCATCCTCCTCGAAGGCGAGCCGCGCGCCGTCGATCGTCATCATCCGCAGCGCCGCCTCCGCGTCGATCCGCTGCTCGGGCCCCAGCACGTCGCCCTCGCGCGTTTCGCGGTTCACCGCCACGTGCACGTTGAACAGCGGATCCACCGGCGTCACCCACCAGTCCGAGTGACCGACGAACGTGATGCCCCGGTCCTGCGCCGAGCGTAGCGGCGAGATCCGCGCTCCGCGCTCCGGCCCGAGGAACCGGTCACGGTGCCGCGTGCCCCAGTAGTAGACGTGCAGATTGAAGAACGACACGTGCACGCCGAGGCGCGCGATCCGGTCGAGCTGATCCTCCCGCACCACCTGGCAGTGCTCGATCCGCAGCCGGTGGTCCTCCACCGGGTGCTCCCCCAGCGCCCGCTCGTACGCATCGAGGACCGAATCGATCGCCCGGTCCCCGTTCGCGTGAATCCCAACCTGGAGGCCCGCTCGCAGCGCCTGCGTGACCACCACGTCCAGCACGTCCTGCGGAATCAGCACCATCCCCGTCTCGTCGGGCCGGTCGTGGTACGGCTCGGTCAGCGCGCCCGAGTACCCCTGCAGCGACCCGTCCTGCGTGACCTTCATCATCCCCACGGCGAGCCGGTCGTTCCCGAACCCCGTCCGCCATCCCGCGCTCTCGAGGTAGGGCACCGCCTCGAACTGCCCGTGTCGCCCGCTCAGCCCCGTGTACGGCAGGCACATCCGCATCCGCGGCGCGAACGCCCCGCGCCGGATCGCCTCCGTATACACGTCCAGCGAGTTCGACAGGTTCGCCGACGGCGTCACGTCGTGCACCGAGGTCACGCCCACTTTCGCCAGCTCGCGACCCGCAAGGCCCGCCGCCTCGATCTGCTGCTCCCGGTCCGGGCGCACCATCACCCCCGCCGTCATCCGCAGCGCCGTCTCGTACAACACGCCCGTCAGACGGCCCGACTCGTCCCGCGCGAGGTGCCCACCCTCCGGATCCGCGGTCCCCTCCTCGATCCCGGCTGCCTCGAGCCCCGCCGAGTTCGCGTACGCGAGATGCCCGCTCACGTGCGTCACCACGATCGGCGTCTCCGTCGACACCCGGTCGAGGTCGTCGCGGGTCAGGTGCCGGTTATCCGCGATCAGCGAGTCGTCGTAGACCGTCCCACGCACCGGTGCCGTGCCCTCGGTCTCCGCGACCGCCGCCGCCAGCCGGTCGAGCACATCCTCGATCGTCCGGTTCGGCGGCGTCCCGCAGTTCACCGTCGTCATCCGCGACACCGCCGCCGGAAGCGGATGCGCGTGCGTCTCGATGAACCCCGGCACCACCACCCGCTGCCGCGCATCCAGCGTCGCCGTCCCCGGCGGCGCCAGCGCGCCAACCTCCGAGGCGTCCCCCACTGCCACGATCCGCCCGTTCACCACCAGTACGGACTCAGCGCGTGGCCGCTCCTCATCGAGGGTGACCGCACGCGCATTCTCTATCTGGAGATTCATGCCAAGAGCCGAACGGGCAAGAGGTTGATCGGTTGGTACCTACGCAAGCTCTCGAATCCGTTCGCATGCGAGCTGCACGAGCCTGATGCTTGATCGCTCGGGTGGATCGCTCGATGCGCCAACGTCTCGGACGTACTCAATCGGCTTCCCCTGAGCCATCCGGGCCGCAAGATCGTCTGGGCCCTTGTCAGCGTGGTAGTACGCGAAGCCAGCTGCCTGCAGCTCTGGGGTCAGCTTCTCGAGCCTCTCGTATCCATCGCGGCGGAACTGGAGCCCAAAATAGTCGCGTCCTCCGCGCGCCGCAGCGCAGAGACAAGTACCTGCTCCGTCACAGTCACCACTTGCGTAACTATGACCGGCGGCGCCTCCTGTCGGCTCAATCCCCACCGCTCGGAGCACCATCGCGCCTCGCCCCTTAGCCATCGCCGATCCTTTCTGTGTCGATAAGGATGCCCTACCCGTGCTTGGCACGGGACGGCCGGGCGCGAATCGTCCATGCTTTAGCCGATCGCACTGAAGAAATCATGGAGGCGCCAATGACCACCCCCGACTACCTCATCCCGATGGAGGCGCTCCACAACCTCCGCGCCGTCCAGGGCTACGCCACCGCCTCCGGCGCGCGCATGCGCGACGGCCGGCTCTACCGCGCCGGCGCCTGGGAGCGCACCACCGAGGCCGATCGCGCCTGGCTCACCGCCAACGTCCAGACCATCCTCGACCTCCGGCACCCGGACGAGGTCAATGGCGCCGTCGAGTACCGGCTAGACGACCCGCCCGCCTCCGTCGTCTTCCACTCCATCTTCCGCACCGAGGTCCCGCTCGCGGAGTTCACGGCGGAGCTGAACGGCCTCCACGGCAACGGCATCACCGCGGACCGCTACCTCCACTACCTCAAGGTCGGCGCCGCCGAGCGCTTCGCCCGCGGCATCGAGCTCCTCGCCGAGGAAGATCGCTACCCCGTGCTGATCAACTGCACCGCCGGCAAGGACCGCACCGGCATCCTCGTCGCGATGGCGATGGAGCTGATCGGCGTCGACGACGAGACGATCGCCCACGAGTACGAGCGCAGCAACGCCGACATCGACGGCCTGATCAACTACCTCCGCGAGGTCGGCCGCCCGCCCCAGGGCACGCGCGACGAGATGGTCGCGCGCATGGAGACCCCCGCCGAGAAGATGCTCGGCTTCCTCGAGGGCGTTCGCGCCGAGCACGGATCGGTCGCCGACCTGCTCGCCTCGAACGGCGTCTCCGACGACACCTTCGACCGCCTCAAGAAGCACCTGCTCGAGGACGAACCGCCGAGCTAGGCCAGCCGCTTCACCATCCGGTGGTAGCCGCCGACCCCGGCGATCGCCTCGTAGTCCGGGTCGGTGCGCGTCTCGACCACCTCGAAGCCGAACCGCTCGTAGAGGTGGATCGCCGGGTTCTCGGTCAGCGTCTGTAGCGTCATCGCGTCGTGCCCGCCCGCGCGCGCCTGCCCCTCCGCCTCGACGAGCAGCGCCGCCCCGATCCCGCCGCCACGCGCCGAGGGTGCGACATGCAGCTCGCTCACGCTGTACGCCCCGGCGGGACCCTCCGTCTGCACGCGCCGCTGCAGCTTCATCCGCCCCGGCAGCCGCAGCAGCCACAACGGACCGAACATCAGCGTTGCCCGTAGCAGCAACGACGCGCTGAGCGAGACGTCCAGCGACGCGTTCATCAGGATCCCGACCGTCTCGCCCCCCGACTTCGCGAGGGTGACGTGTCGCCAGGCTTCGCCGTTGCGGTTGATGATCCGCCACAGCCGCTGCGCCTTGCGGTGGTCGCTCATCCCGAACAGCCGCATCCCCACGTCCGTCGTCAGCTGCCCCGGCTCGCCGAGCATGATGTCGGACAGCCGGTCGCTGTCCGCCTCCGTCGCCGCGACGAACGCCAGCTCTGCGGTCATCGGCCGAGCTCCGCGGTCACGTGTCGAGGGCGTCCGCAAGCGCGGTGAAGTCGGTCACCGTCACGTCCGGGTGGTAGCGCGCCTCCGTGTCCTCGAACGGCAGCCCGTAGCGGTCGATGTAGGCACCGCGCAGCCCGCACATCCGCGCCCCCATCACGTCGAACGAGTTGGCAGACACCATCAGCAGCTCGTGCGGCTCGAGGTCCAACTCCCGCGCCGCCCGGCGATACACCGCCGGCGACGGCTTGAATATCCCCACCAGCTCCACGGACAGCACCTCGTCGAACTCGTACTGGATCCGGTTCTTCACGAGGTGGTCCAGGAACCATGGATTCCCGTTCGACAGCGCCACCAGCTTGAACCGCGCGCGCAGCCGATCGAGGGCCGGCACCACCTCGGGGAACGCGTTGAGCTGCTGCCAGCTCTCCATCCACCGTTTGATCTCGTCGCGCGTCGGGTCGAGCCCGTTCAGCCGGCAGACGTAGGAGAACGCCTTCTCCACCGTCCCCAGGTACCCCGAGTGACCCAGCTCCACCAGCGAGTCCTGGTACTGCTCGATCCGCTGCCGGTACCGCAGCTGCTGCCAGAACTCGGCCGCATCTGCCTCGCTCCCCTGCTCCTCGAGGAACGTCGCGATGTACGGCGTCAGGCTCCCACCGAGGTCCAACACCGTCCCAAACAGGTCGAACGTCAGCGCCTGCGTCTGCTCCAGCTCCGCCCGCACGCCATCTCCCCCCTGCGACCCGTGATTCGGCGGTCACGGTACCGCGAGCATGCAACCACGCGTGGCGCCGCTCGCCGGAGACCAGCCCGAAATCACGTACGTTACGCTACCCCCGCAGCCGCGCCCAACGACCCGAGGAGCCCCGTCATGCCCGACCCGCGACTCGAAACCATCGAGGCGTTTCCCGGTCCCCTCGCCGGCGTCCGCGTCCTCGAGTTCTCGCAGATCGTCGCCGGCCCGGTCTCAGGCTTGAACCTCTCCGACCTCGGCGCGGACGTCATCAAGATCGAACCGCCCGGCGGCGAATCCACCCGCAACACCGGCGCCGTCATCCCGAAGGAAGGGAAGGTCTTCCAGGCCCTCAACCGCGGCAAACGCGGCCTCATCCTCGACCTCCAGGACGAGCGAGGCCGAGAAGCGATGCGGCGACTCGTCAGCGACGCGGACGTCGTTTTGATCAACTACCGCCTCGGCGTCGCCGAGCGCATCGGCATCGACTACCAATCGCTCCGCGCCATCAAGCCCGACCTGATCTACTGGCAGAACACCGGCTTCGGCGAAGAGGGCCCCGAGGCCTATCGCGCCGGATCGGACATCGTCGCGCAAGCGTACTCAGGCCTCATGGCGCTCGACGGCAAGCTGACCGACGACGGCGCGCCCGACCTGATCTCCAGCCCCGTCGCCGACATCGTCACCGGCTTCGCCTCCGCCATGGGCATCTGCGCCGCCCTCTACCACCGCGCCCAGACCGGCGAGGGCCAACAGCTCTCGACGTCGCTCCTCCGCAGCTCGCTCTTCATGATGGGCGGCTGGGTCATGCGCGAGCCGGTCCACGACGCCGTCGTCCGCGACCAGGTGCTCGCCAGCGTGCAGGCCGTCAAGGATCAGGGCGCCTCGTACGACAAGATCATCGAAGCGCGCGACTCCCTCCAGGCACTCCGCATCGCATTCCGTCTCTACTACGGCGGCTACCGTGCCAGCGACGGCGGCATCGTGATCGGCGCGCTCACGAAGACCAACCGCGACGCGATGCGCCACGTGCTCGGCATCTACGGCGAGGAGCGCTCCGACGACGAGGGCTACGACGCCTACGACCCGGACAACCAGCGCAGCGCGCTCGAGTGGCGCGCCCGCATCCGCGAGATCTTCCTCACGAGGACCGTCGACGAGTGGGTCCGCCTCTTCGACGAGGCCGGTGTCCCAGTCGCCCCGGTCCAACTCCCGGAGGAGATGGCCGACGACCCGCAGGTGCAAGCCGACCACATGCTCTGGGACCTCGAGCACGTCACCACCGGCCCGCAGCGCGTCATGGGCCCCGCCGTCGTCATGTCCGGCACCCCCACCCGCGCCTACCGTGCCGCGCCCGCCTACGGCGAGCACTCCTCCGAGGTCCTGATCGAAGCTGGCTACGACCTCGACGAGATCGCCGCGCTCTGCGCCGACGGCGTCGTCCACGATGGCAGCACCGCGACCGTCACGACCTGACCCTGGCTAGCCCGCCAGCGGCAACGGCGGCGTCTCGCGCGGCTCGTCCGAGGGTCGGCCGTCGCTCCAGCGCAGCCACCCGAACCGGAACAGCACCAGCACCCAGAGCGCCTTCGACGGCCGATAGACCGCCAGCGTCGCCAGCGTGCTCAGCGCCATGATCGGCAACAGCGGATCCAGCCCGACCGCGGCGATCGGCCCCCAGATCAGTTCCACCGCGATCAAGATCAGCGCGAACTTCACGCCCGCGACATACCCGATCTGGATCGACCCCATCGAGGCGCCCTCACCGGCGTCATAGCGCAACCCGCAGGCCGAGCACGCCTCCACGAGGCTCCCGAGCCCGCGGAACATCGAGGTCTGACCGCAACTCGGGCAGCGCCCGAGCCAGACGGTGCGCGCGAACCGTCGCAGCATCGTCGTCCTCCCTTCGCACAGCCCGAGGGTCCCGCGACCCCGCTCGCGCCGGTATCCGAAACGCGACCGCAAACCGCCGGCGTGAGCCGCGTCCCGCTCGTCGTCGCCAGATCGACGATGATTCCCGCATGCGCCTCTCAGCTGCGGCCGCCCTCCTCGCGCTGGCGCTCACCTCCGCCTGCGGTACCAACCGCGACCTGATCGAGGTCGGCACCCCCACCCCGCGCCCGGCCGTGCCCGCGGTCACCGCCTCGCCTACGCCGAGCGCCACCCCCACCGCGGTCCCCACGCTGCGGCCGCCACGCGACCCGCGCCCCGTCCCGACGCCGCTGCCGCTCACGCCGATCCAGGGCCTGTTCACCGACCCTCGGCCGCTCGTCGCCGCCTCCGAGGCCCAACTCCCGCCCGCGCCGTCACCGACGATCGCGCCCGCCCCCGGCACGAGACTCGACGACACCCTCCTCTTCGACGTCCAGGAGCAGACCGTCACGAACCTCGGTCGCGGCTTCCGAGGTGCCTTCAGCCCGGACGGCACCCGCATGACCTGGGTCCGGATCACCAGCCGGCCCGCTGGCGAGGTCCGCCTGATCGACCTCACGACGCTCGAACAACGTCGCCTCGGCCCGGGCCTCGACAGCGCGCCCTGGATCGACGACGAGACGGTCCTCTCCGTCAGCGAAGCCGCCCGCGAGCAGATCGCCATCACCGTCAGCAACGGAGCCGCCCGCCCCGCGCCCCCGTTCGACCCGCCCAGCGAGCCCTTCGTCTCGACCGTCCGCGGCGACCTCCAGCTCGTCCGGCTCGCCGACGGGCCCCCCGCCACCTTCGAGGTCCGCGACCGCTCGACGGGCGCGATGCTGCTCCGCTTCGAAGCCGAAGCCGCCAGCCTCGCCGGCCCGGGTGAGGTCGCGATCGCCACTCCGGCGACCGGCCCGGACCTCGACGCCAACATCTTCCTCGTCGACGTCGAGGCAGCGACCGCCACCTTCATCTCGTCGACACGGCTGACCGCTCGGCCGCTGATCGCCCTCAGCGCCACGGCAAACCTCGTCGCCTGGACCGACCGCTTCTGCTCCCCGGACGGCACCCTCCGCGTCCTCGACCGCGCCACCGGCGAGGCCCGCGAGCTGGCCGGCGCAGGCTGGGCCGTCCTCACTTCGGACAACCAGATCGCCCTCGGCGAGTTCGGCGCCCAGGCGCTCTTCGACCTCGACGCCAACCGTTACACCGCGGTGCTCCCCGCCCCGCAGAACGAGGTCACCTGGTCGCCCGACCACCGCTACGCCAGCGTCGGCGCCCAGCTCGAGCACGGCAGCCGCTGCCCGTAGCGCGGCAACGCTCTCGTCCCCAGCCTTCGCGAACAACGCCGCTCTGGCATCATGGCCGTCGACACGCCGACCAGCCCCGAGGCCCACGCATGCCGCGACCGACCGCAACCGTCATGCCCGCCCCCACCGCCGAGGCACGCCTCGCCGCCACCGCCTCGCGCCCCGTCGCTATCGAGGGGTAGCGCCGCACCCTCGCCGCGCTGCCCCGAACCCCACCTAACACCGCCGCCCGCGACCGCCGCGCCATGCCGCGCGTCGGCATCCCCGTTCCGTGAGAGAGACCCCGATGAGCCACCGCACCAACGAGTTCGACCAGCCGATCGGCGACCCGCTCCCCGACTGGCAGCCACGCCCGCGCCCGGCGCGCCAGGTCCTCGAGGGCCGCTACGCCCGCCTCGAACCGCTCGACCCGGCCACCCACGCGGAGCCCCTCTTCGAGGCGATCAGCCTCGACGAGGAAGGCCGCCGCTGGACCTACCTCCCGTACGGACCGTTCGAGGACCTCGACACCTATCGCGCCTGGCAGGAAAGCGTCGCCACGCCCGACGACCCGCTCTTCTTCGCGATCATCGACCGCGAACGCGACGCGCCCGCCGGCGTCGCCAGCTACCTCCGCATCGACCCCGAACACGGCGTCATCGAGGTCGGCCACCTCCAGTTCTCGCCGTTGCTCGCGCAGACCCGCGCCGCCACCGACGCGATGTACGTGATGATGGCCCACGCGTTCGACGACCTCGGCTACCGCCGCTACGAGTGGAAGTGCGACTCGCTGAACACCCCATCGAGGAACGCCGCCCGACGCCTCGGGTTCACCTTCGAGGGCGAGTTCCGCCAGGCCGTCGTCTACCGCGGTCGCAACCGCGACAACGCCTGGTTCTCGATCACCGACGCCGAATGGCCCGCCCTGAAGGCCTCCTTCGAGCGCTGGCTCGACCCATCGAACTTCGACGCCGCCGGCAACCAGCGCACGCGACTCCACGAGGAACTCCGCGCTCCCGGCGACTAGCCAACCTCGAGCGACACGCCGGCGGACGCGAGCACCTCGAAGAGGTCGCCCGCCACGCCGGTCGTCGCCTCGTACGCGCGAGCGGCCGTCTCGAGGAACGCCGGCAGCACGCTCCGCTCCACGAGCGCGACCCCGCACCCGGCGAACCCGCCGCCCGTGATCCGAGCGCCGAGGCACCCCGGCGCGGCCATCGCCGCGTCGACGATCGCATGAGCGCCGAGCTCGACAGCTCGAAGTCGTCGCGCATGCTGACGTGGCTCTCCGCCATCAGTTGCCCGACGCGCTCGAGGTCACCCGCGCCCAGCGCGGACGCCGCCTCGATCGTCCGCGCGTTCTCGCTGATCACGTGGCGGGCGCGCCGCGCGTCCTCCGCGTCGAGCTCGACCACCTCGAGGTCGGCCAGCGACGCGTCGCGCAACGCCGTCACCCCGAGCGCATGCGCCGCCCGCTCGCAGGCCGCCCGCCGGTCGTTGTAGCCGGAGTCCGCGACCTCCCGCCGGGTGGCCGTGTCCAGCACGACGACGGCCGCCTCCGCCGGGATCGGCGCCAGCTGGATCTGCAGGCTGCGGCAGTCGATCAGCAACGCGGTATCCGCCTCGGCCAGCGCAATCGTCAGCTGATCCATCAGCCCCGTGTTGGCGCCGAGCCACTCGTTCTCCACCCGCTGACCGGCGTGTGCCGCATCGATCGGGTGCCACGGCCGCCCCTCGACGGCGGCGACCACACGCGCGACCGCCAGCTCGAGCGCGGCCGACGAGGACAGACCGGCCCCGATCGGAATGTCCGACGCGATCACCGCATCCCACCCACGCTGCGCATCCACCGCCCAGAGCGTCCCCGCCAGGTAGCCCTCCCACCCGGTCGGGCGATCGTCGCTGTCGAGGTCTAACACCGCCGCGCCGAACCCCTCGGACAGCACATGGACCGTCCGGTCGTCCCGAGGCCGAGCCGCGATCGTCGTGCTGCGATCGATCGCAAGCGGCAGCGCGAACCCATCGTTGTAGTCGGTGTGATCGCCGATCAGGTTCACACGCCCCGGTGCACGCACGACCACCGCCGGTGCGCCCCCGAACTGCCGCTCGAACGCCGTCGCGACATCCTCGGCGATCAGATCGCGCCGCGCGTCATCGAGCTCGGTCATTCGACGAGACCAGGCGGCCGCGCGTCGCTGATCCGCGGATCGTCGTCCCGGACCACCACCATCGCGTACCAGCTACATCGAGGAAACTCGCCGGTGCTCAGCGGCACCTCGCCGTACTCCGCCAGCTCCCGCTCCAGGTACGGCACGTGGACCGGATACTCGCCACAGCGCGCGGGCCGCTCGCGGTCGTGATGTCCGCAGAGCCCGCGCCCATCAGCCTGGGGCTGAAACGCGGTACAGCGGAACGGCGTCGGGAACAGCTCGCTCTCATCCTCGGAGCGAACCGCACGGTCGCGCCACGCCCCGTCCCCCTCCCGCTCGAGCGGAATGATCAAGGGCGCGCCGTCGTTCAGCGACGCGAACTGATCGGCGGGCAGCGACCCCCAGGTCCAGTACCCATCCGTTCGTCGCGAGTCACAGCAGTCGCCGCACCCGTTGCACTCGATCGCCCGCGCATCCGCGAGCGACACGTAGAACGGGCCGTCCGAGGTCACGAGTGCGCGTCCCGGATCGCCTCGATCAACGCCAGCAGCTCGTCCCCCAGCCCCGCCTCCTCCGAGGGCGCACCCGGCAGCGAGGCGACCACCCGCTCGAACCGCCCACCGGGGTCCGGCTCACGCGCCGACCACCGCCGGCCCAGCTCGCCATACGAGGCCGTCCACACCTCCAGCGGCGGCTCGCCGAGAGCGACCAGGTGCGCCCGCACCGCCGGCTTCAGCGACGTCATGTGATACCGCACCTCCAGCGTCCGCCTCGGTCCGTTCGCAGCCGCCCAGTGCCGGTACCCCCGTTCGAGGATCGCCGCCAACCCCGCAAGGACCTCCGCACCCTGCTCGCGCAGGCTGCTGGCGTCGTGCAACGGCCAGCCCGCCGGGTACTCGCCAACCAGCGAGGCGTACCCACCCTCGATCAGCAGGCGCCGGTCGTCGGGCGGATCGTCCAGGTCCACCACCCGGCTGATCTGCAGGTACCCGAACGGCCCCCGGTCGATGTCGCCCAACCGTCCCTGCAGCGACCGGCTGTCCGCGCCCTCGAGCTCGCCGCGCATGAACACGACGAAGTCGAAGTCGCTGTACCCCTCGATGTACCCGCCGGCCATCGCACTGCCGTGCACAAGCAACCCCTCGAGGCGCGCGCCGAGCACCTCCGCGAACGCGTCGCGGACGAGCCCGCCGACCCGCTCCGCCCGTTCGTCCGCGAGTCCGGCCGCCGGCACTACCGCACCAGCTCGACGAACACCGGCGCCGGCGCCACGATCGAGAGAAGCGGTACCGATGACCTCGCACTCATCGCGCGAGGATACGCGGACCTCGGATCAGCGAATGCCGCACCAGACGGCGAACTGATGCGCCGCGTCGGCGGTCGCCGGCCCGGCGCCGGCCACCGCGGCCAGCACCGCCAGCGAGTTCACCGCCACGAACCAGCCGAGCAGCCGTGCACGAGGCATCCCCGGCGCACCGGCCGTGCCGTCACGCCGCTGCACGGCGTTCCTGGTAGAGCGCGTCGTCCTCCGCGAACTCCGCCTCCCACTCGTCGACCACGAGGATGAACGCCCCCACGCAGAGCGGGTCGAAGTGCACCCCGGCGTCCTGCTGGATCAGCGCCACCGCTCGGTCGCGATCCCACGCCTTCCGGTAGGCCCGCGCCGACCGCAGCGCGTCGTAGACATCCGCCACCGCCACCACGCGCGCCTCGAGGGGTATCGCCTCGCCCGCCAGCCCGTCGGGATAGCCCGTGCCATCCCACTTCTCGTGGTGGTGACGGACCACGCTCTGCTCGATGTCGGTTCCAAAGCTGCTCCCGAGGATCTCGTGCCCCCGCACCGGGTGCTCCTTGATCACCTCGAACTCCTCGGCGGTCAGGTCGCCAGGCTTGTGCAGGATCGCGTCCGGGATCCCGATCTTCCCCACGTCGTGCAACAACGCCCCCTGCGCGAGCGCGCGCAGCCGGCCATCGGAGAAGCCCATCTCCTTGCCGATCAGCACCGACAGCGCGCCAACGCGCCGCCCGTGCCCGATCGTGTACCCATCGCGCGCCTCGAGCGCCGCGGCCAGCCCGACGATCGACTCGCTGTAGCCCGATTGGAGCTGCGCGACGAGGTTCCCCTCGCCCAGCCGCCCGATCGCGTCGAGCCAGCTGTCACCGCGCGAATACTCGGTGACGAGGCCCCAGAAGATCGCCGTGAACCCGGCCAGTAGCTGCACGTGGTAGAGCCAGAACGTGCCGCCCCACACCGCCCCGTAATGCATGCTCACCTGCGCCTCGACGAGCAGCAGCGAACCCAGCGCCACTGCCCCGAACAGCGGTCGCGTCGTCCGTCGGTAGCCCTGGAAGTAGCGTGCGGACGCCGCCAGGCTCAGCGCGATCACGATCAGCGTCGCCGCGTTCTGGAACCCGTCGCTCGTCACGACCCGCGGCGGCAGCGACTCCGGCGCGAGCAACGCCACGCCCGTGAACGCCGCGAGGATCGCGATCCAGCCACCGATCACGGCCATCCGCCAGCGCACCAGCGCCGCCTCGATGTGGGCGGGCCACGGCACCGCGCTCAGCCCCAGGAACACCGCGGCAACCAGCAACGCCAGCCGGGACGAGAAGCCCGTCACGCCGAACGCGCGCGCGTCGAGGATGAACCCCGGCGTCGCCAGCCCGTGCACCGCGAAGATCGACGCCATGCTCAGGAACGACAACGCCAGCAACAGCACCCGCAAGTTCGCGGTCCGCTGCGCGGCGAACACCGCCCCAACGCCGATCACGACGCTGATCAGCGCCACCGGACTCACGATGTAGAAGTGCCCGCTGGGCGTCGCGAGGCTGAACCGGGCGTCCAGCTCGGCGTTTGTCAGCAGCAGGATTCCCGCGATCGTCGAAGCCGTCAGGGCGATCGCCCACGGCAACACATCGGGTAGCGCTCGACGCATACGCACTCCCACGCCCGTCCAGGGACGTGCACCTTCGTTCGTCTGAGCATCGGACCGAACAGACGGCCGTGAGAGGCGCGGAAGTGAGGTGGAACCCTGACCCAGATCAGGCCTGTGCCGCGAGATCAGGCCAGACGGCGGAACCGCGGCACGAGCGTCAGGTAGATCAGCGTCGACGCGATCAGCAGACCGCCCAGCGACGCGATCGCGAACTGCGGTCCCACCTGCTCCATGTAGACGCTGACGAAGAACGTGCCAACGGACATCAGACTGAACTGCATCATGAACAGCGACATCACCCGGCCGCGGTACGCGTCCTCCACGTACTCCTGCACCAGCACCTGGCTCAGCGCCTGCCGGCCGGCCGAACCGATCCCGATCACCAGCAGTCCGAAGAACCCGACGACATAGACGCTCGTCGCCGAGAACCCGAGCATCGCGACGCCCATCAGCACCGCGCTGCCCGCCAAGAGCAGCCCGCGCCGGCGTTCCGTCCGCAGCGTCGCGAGGGCCAGCGCACCCCCGAGCGCGCCGATCCCCATCCCCACCTGCAGGACGCCAAGCGTCGAACCGTCGTCCCCGAACACCTCGGCCGCGTACCCCGGCAGCAGCATCCGGATCGGCATCCCCAGCAACGAACCGAGGAACGCGAACGACAGAATCCCCAGCACCGTGCGATCGCGGAAGATGTAGGCGAAGCCGCCCCTCAGCTCCGACAGCGTGCTCCCCCGCCGCTCCGAGCCCCCGCCACCAGGGCCACCCCCGCGAGGTCCCCGGCCCCCTCGAGGGCCACGACCCGCACCGACGGCCCCGACCGCTGCCGCCTCCTGTTCCTCCGGCGTCATCGCCGTCACCTTGAACAGCATCAGCACCGACATCGCATACATGAACGCCATCACGGAGTAGACCGAGCCGCCGCCGATCCAGTCGATCATGAAGCCGCCCACGCCCGGCGCGAGGATCTGCATCAGGTTCATCCCCGCCGTCTGCAGCGGGATCGCGTTCATCAGCCGCTTCAGCCCCACCACCTCAGGCAGGAACGCCTGGCGCGACGGCATCACCAGCGCCATCATCAGCCCCTGCGCCACCGACGCCGCGAACAGATGCCAGAACTCCAGCACGTCCGCGAACAGCAGCGCCGCCATCACCACCGCGATCAGCAGGCTGAACGACTGCCCCACCTGCAGCACGAGCCGTTTCGAGGTGCGATCCGCGATCACCCCGCCGAACGGCGACAGCAGCAGCATCGGGATCGCCGAGCCGAGCCCGACGATCCCCAGCGATCGAAAGTCATCGGTCAGGTTGAACGCGAGGTAGCCGCGCACGAGCATCTGCATGCTCATCGCCGCGTTCCACCAGATCATCGCGCCCATGTACCAGCGGAACGGCTCGAAATCGAAGGCCGCGAACGTCCGCGGGTTGTACCAGGGTCGCTTGCCGTCGGGCCCCTCTGGCCCCGCGCCGGGGCCGGTGGGTGGCGCCTCCGACGGAGAGGGAACGCGAGCGGCGCTCTGAGCCAAGCACAACCTCCGAAGCAGCGGGCCGCTGGCTCGCGAGCGAAGAAATCTGAACTCTTACGTTAACGTCATACGCCCGAACGCCCGATCGGTGCAAACCCGACGCAAGCGCCCCCCGCTCATGTTCGATCCAGCATCCAGCAGCCTAGACTCGACGACGACCAACGGAGCAGCGAGACGAGCCGCCAGCGGCGGGAGCGAGCATGACCACCGCCAGCCAGCACAACGACGCTCCGCCGACGGACGCGGGCACGCTCCCGATCGTGATCGCCTCCGTCATGCGACCGGTCGGCATCACCGGTGTCCAGACGCACTTCCGTGAGTTCCGTCGTCAGCTCGACACCCGGGGAATCACAACCGAGCTCATCACCTCGTTCTCGTCCCCGGCCGCCCTACGACTCCCGCTGTTCGCGCCGCGAAAGGTGCTCGACCCGATCAACGGCTCGGCCGGCGTGTGGTGGTACTTCAAGTGGCATCGGGTCCTGCTCGCGCGCGCGCTGAGGGCGCGACTCGCCGACGGTGCCCCCACCGTCATCTACGCACAGACCCCGAACGCCGCCCAGGCCGTCCTGCAGACGCGACGGAACAGCCGCCAGCGAATCGTGATGGCGGTCCACTTCGGCGAGTCCGTCGCCCGCACCTGGATCGGCCAGGGCGCGATCCCCGCCGGCGGCTGGGCCGACAAGTACATCCGCTCGAGTGAGCTGAAGACCATCCCGAGGGTCGACGCTCTGGTCGAGGTCTCCGAGGACAGTCGCCGCGATCTGCTGAGCCACGTGCCGGCAGCCGCGTCGCTGCCCCACGAGGTGATCCCCAACTTCATCCAGCGACCCGAGCTTCCCACCGGTCAGCCGGCACGCGACGTGATCAGCATCGGAACCCTGGAGCCGCGGAAGAATCAGGCCTACCTGATCGACGTCGTCGCCGCCGCCCGCGGTCGTGGCCGCGAGATCACCGCGACGGTCGTCGGCGAGGGCCCCGATCGCGCCAGCCTCGAGGCCCAGGCAACCGCCCGAGGAGTCTCGGACCTCGTCGACTTCGCCGGCTACGTCCCCGACGGCTCGACGCTCATCGCGAACCACGCGGCGTACGTCCACAGCGCCAAGTACGAGTCGTTCTGCATCGCCGCCGCCGAGGGCCTCTCGTACGGCCGGCCCGTCTTGGCCGGCGCGGTCGGCGGACTGCCCGAGGTCTTCGACGACGGTGTCGAGGGCCGCTTCTGGCCCCTCGACGACCCCGCCCGCGGCGCCGAGATGCTGATCGAGGTGCTCGACGACCAGGCGACCTACGACCGAATGAGCGCCGCGGCACGGCAGCGGTTCGAGACCCACTTCGACGCCGACGTCGTCGTCCCGCGGCTGTACGACTTCCTGCAGGACATCGGCAGCCGACCGTCCGGCTAGTCCACCAACCATCGAGGGCACCCCACAGCCCCACCCCCACCGGTTAGGCTCGCTGCGTCACATCCGAGGGCACGCGAGCGGGGGCAACGAGTGGCTATCGAGGTCGGCGAAATCGCGGCAAACGGCTTCACCTTCCGCACCCGCTCCGCGGGCAGCAGCGGCGAGCCCGTCATCCTCCTCCACGGCTTCCCCGAGACCTCCCATATGTGGACCCCGCTGCTCGAGCGCCTCGAAGCCGAGGGCTACCAGGCGCTCGCCCCGGACCAGCGCGGCTACAGCCCCGGCGCCCGTCCCGCGGCGATGGAGGACTACGAGTACCTCAACCTGATCGCCGATGTCATCGCCCTCGCCGACGCGAAGGGCTGGGACCGCTTCCACCTCGTGGGCCACGACCACGGCGCCGGCGTCAGCTGGTCCACCGCCCACGCCCACCCCGACCGCCTCCTCTCGCACGTCGCCCTCTCCGTCCCCCACCCCAACGCC